>NZ_JBEZFW010000002.1:0-1012249 GCF_040649695.1 Nonomuraea sp. NPDC048901
CTCCCGGTAGACGACCGGGTTGATAGGCCGGAGGTGGAAGCACGGTAACGTGTGGAGCTGACCGGTACTAATAGGCCGAGGACTTGACCACAAAGCATACTTGCTCGCGTCCACTATGTAATTCTGAAACAACAAACACAGGCTGGTTGGTTGGTTGTGTTTGACAGTTTCATAGGGTTACGGCGGTTATGGCGGGAAGGAAACACCCGGTTACATTCCGAACCCGGAAGTTAAGCTTCCCAGCGCCGATGGTACTGCACTCGGGAGGGTGTGGGAGAGTAGGTCACCGCCGGACAATCTTTGAAGACGGAAAAGGGCTCCACGCACACGCGTGGGGCCCTTTTCCGCGTTTCAGAGACCTCACGCGTTGCGGGGCCTTGCGCGTTGTGGGGTTTTGCGCGCTGTGTGTGGGGCCCTTTTCTGCGTTGTTGGGTCTTGCGCCTTGCGCGTTGGGGTCCTTCTTTTGCGTTACGGGTCGGTACGGGTCGTTCCCGGGGGGTCGGGGGCGGAAGGGTTGTGCGGGAGGGTGGTGGCGCGCTGGGCTCGGTCAGGGCTTACGGGCGCCAGAGCGCTCGGCTCGTTCGCGGTGATGGGTCTCACGTCTTGGGCGTGGGGCCCTTTTTCGCGTTATGGGGCGTTGGGCCGTTCCCGGGCCTGGAGGGCTCGGCCCGCACGAGGCGGCCTGCCGGAGAGACGGCGAACGCGGGTAGGGACGGCTTGGCACGGGGCCCACTTTTGCGTTATGGAGTCAGGCGCCGTTCCCGGGCATTGCCGTTCCCGGGCTTTTCTGGGTTTCGGCCCTCGCGCCGCTCTCGGAGCCTCGAGGGCTCGGCCCGCATGAGGCGGCCTGCGGGAGGGACGGCGAAGGCGGGAGGGAGACGGCCTGGCGCGGGGGTCCACTTTTGCGTTTCGGGGTCAGGCCCTGTTCCCAGGCTTTTCTGCGTTCCGGGTCTCGCGCCGTCCTCGGGGCCTGGAGAGCTCGGCCCGCACGAGGCGGCCTGGAGGCGGCTTGCTGGAGCCGCGTCGAAGGAGCTGGAAGGACGGCTTGGCGCGTGGGGACCATTTTTGTGTTCCTGCACCTTTGGAAGCGCTCGTCGGAGACGAGAGGCCTTTGCCGGCGGCAACGGAGCATCCCGCGGATGAGGTCCCACACCACAGGCGACTTCGACGGGGACCTCAAGCGGGTTGGACGAGGATGGCGCGAGCCGGAACCGTGCGGCGTGGTTACTGGACGACCGTCTTCCTGCGTCGGTTCGGCATGGCGAACCTCAGATAGGCCGCCGGGATTTGCGGCTGACGTCTGAGAGCGGTAATCCACGGTCTCGTCATCGTGGTTTCCCTTGTCCTCTGCAGTGTCTTCGAGCGTGCGGAGCGATGTCGTGGAGGAAATGCCCGCGACCCGCCCTCCGGTTCGCGGCACGCAGATTCAGATCGACGGGGAGCTGACGGGGACGGTAATGCCGGAGTACCGCGGGTGGGTGACCATCCGTCAAACGGCCATGGAGTGTCACGGCTGGACGACCGGCCATGGAGTGTCACGGGTGGGCGACCGTCCGGCAGACGGCCGGCATCAACGACGCAAGCCGTCGGCCGTGCGGGTCGCGTACCGCGAGTTGCCAGCCCATTGCCGGCAAAGCCGGGCACCGAAACCGCTGATCATCAGGTGGTGGCGTGGGAGAGCGCTCCGTACGGTCAGTAGGGTTGAGGGGTGGACTTTCGTGCGGTTGAACGCGCGATCATGGAGCGAGGCGTCGAGTGGGACTTCGAGCCGACGCTGGACCGGATCGCGGCCCTCATGGACCTGCTCGGCTCGCCGCAGCAGGCATACCCTGTCGTACACATAGCGGGCACGAACGGTAAGACGAGCACGGCGCGCTTGACCGAGGCGCTGCTCAAGGAGCGCAATCTGCGTGTGGGCCGGTTCACGAGCCCGCATCTCGTCTCGGTGCGCGAGCGCATCACCGTTGACGGCGAGTCGCTGAGCGAGGAGCGGTTCGCCCAGGTATATGAGGAGATCGCCCCTTACGTTGAGCTCGCCGACACGCAGGGGCGGCGGATCCAGTTCTTCGAGTTGCTCACGGCCATGGCCTTCGCCGCCTTCGCCGACACTCCGGTGGACGTGGCGGTCGTCGAGGCCGGCATGGGCGGCTCCTGGGATGCGACGAACGTCGCGGACGGCACCGTCGCCGTCGTCACCCCGATCTCGCTCGACCATACCGACCGGCTCGGGCCCGACATCCCGAGCATCGCCGGGGAGAAGGCGGGCATCATCAAGCCCGGTGCCACGGCCATACTCGCCCAGCAGCAGCTCGAGGCCGCCGAGGTGCTGATGCGCCGGGCCGTCGACGTCGGCGCGGTGGTCGCCCGCGAAGGGCTCGAGTTCGGTGTGCTCGCCCGCGAGGTGGCGATGGGCGGACAACTGCTCACCCTGCGGGGCCTCAAGGGCGTCTACGAGGAGGTCTACCTGCCTCTCTATGGCGAGCACCAGGCGAGCAACGCGGCCTGCGCACTGGCCGCTGTGGAAGCTCTGACGGGGGGCGACGATCCGCTCGATGTGGAGCTCGTACGCCAGGCGTTCGCGGGGGCGTCCTCACCGGGCCGGCTGGAGATCCTGCGCCGCAATCCCACGGTCGTCGTCGACGCGGCGCACAACCCCGGCGGCATGCAGGCGTCGCTCGAGGGCATGCAGGAGGCGTTCGACTTCGCCAAGGTCGTGGGTGTCGTCGCGGTGATGCGCGACAAGGATGTGGCTACCCTGCTCGACCTGCTGGAGCCGATTCTCGACGAGATCGTCGTCACGCGTAACTCCTCGCCTCGGTCGATGTCGCCCGCCGAGCTGGCGGAGGTGGCCATACCGCTGTTCGGAGAGGACAGGGTGCGGGTCGTCGAACGCCTCGACGAGGCCATCGACATGGGCATCGGCATCGCCGACGCCCAGGGTGAGTTCAGCGGCACGGGTGTGCTCATCACCGGCTCGGTCGTGACGGCCGGGGACGCGCGTCACCTGCTCAAGGCGGGGAGTGTGTGATGAACTTCCAGGTCACCCCGGGCATGCGCCGGCTCGGCGCCAGCGTCCTCGGCATGGAGGCCATCGTCGCCGCGCTGATTACGCCGGTGGCGATCAACAGCGGCGTTCAGACGGCGGTGGCGGTCACTGTCGGTATTGGGCTGGCGGTGCTGTGCGTGATCGTCGCCGGGCTGCTCAAGCGGCCCTTCGCGTACGTCGCAGGCACTATCCTGCAGGTCCTGGCCATCGGCACGGGGTTCCTCGTGCCGACGATGTTCTTCCTAGGGGTGATCTTCGCGGCGCTATGGATTACCGCGATATTCGTCGCTCGCCGTGTCGAGGGCGTGACTTCCCGCTAAAGTCGGCGAACATGGCCGTCCCCCCGATCCAGCGGTCCCCGAACGCACACAGCGCGGGACCCACCGCACGCGTCAGGTTCCCATGGTTGCTCGACTCGGTGCTCGGGCTGCTCATCATCGTCGCGTTGCCACTGGCGATGCTCGCGATCCCCAACACCGTGTCCGTGGTCTCGGGTCTGCTGCCCGAGGGCTTCGACAAGCTCGCGCTGATGCGCGCGCACGGGTTGGCGCTCCCGGCGATGATCCTCACGGTGCCGCTCGCCGCGGTGGCGCTGCGTCACGTCAAGGTCCCCCACATGCTGCTCGGCGGGCTCACGGTGCTCGCGCTGGCCGACGTCGCGGGCGGATTCGCGGGCTCGACGTTCCTGGTGGCGACGCTGCGCGTGCTGCACGGGATCGGCGCGGGCCTGCTCATCCCGGCCACGCTGGTCGCGGCCTGGGAGCGTTCCATGGCATTGCGGGCGATCTGGACCGGCATGCTCGCGTTCAGCCTGCTCGCCGCCCAGGCGCTCGCCTTGTGGCCGCTCGATCAGGTGAGCGACTGGAAGATCACGCTCCAGCCGTACCCGCTGCTGACGGGCATCGCGCTCGCGCTGGCAGCGGTCTACTTTGTCGTCTGGCTGCTGCAGGGCCAGCCGTCGATGCCCTCGCCACGGGCCGCCGAACGCAGCCGCTTGCTGCTCGCGAGCGTGCCCGCGGTGGGCATCTCGGTGGTGGCCATCAGCACCGCGAGCGAGGAGTGGGGGCCCGGCCTGGTCATCCTGCTGGCCGTGCTGGCGGTCGTCGCGCTGCTCGTGATGGCCTCCTTCGGCAGCCGTGAGGGCCGCACACTGGCGTACGTCATGGTCGCGGTCGGCATCGTGCTGCTCCCGAGCCTGGCCCAGATCACCTACGTGGAGATGCGTGGCCTCGGCGGTCCGGGCATGACCGGGCTGTGGATCCCGTTCGTGGTGGCGGGTGTGCTGGGGCTGGCCTCCGCCATCGCGGTGCGGCTGTTCGCCGGAGCGCGGTGGCTCGCGCCGATGGGGTTGCTGGCGATGGTGGTCGGTCTGTGCTCGGTGCGCGTCCTGGTGCCGGCCGCCGATGGGCTCGTGTTGGTGATCCCGTTCACTCTGCTGGCGGCGGGCGCGGCGGTGGCGCTCACGTCCGCGCTCAGCCAGTCGGGCATCGGGGCGGCGCTGTTCGGCCTGGCGCTCTGTTTTCCCGGTGTGCTGGCCGGTTATCTGCTGGCTACCGGGGTGCAGTTGATGATGCTGCGCGGGGTCACGGTGGCGCAGCAACTGGTGGACCGGTTTGTGGGCACGTTGCATCTGTGGTCGCTGATCGGCGGGTTCCTGGTGGTCGCGGTCATCGTCCTGGCGGAGCTGCTCTCGCGGCGCGCGGCTCCGGCCGATGAAGCATCTGAGGCAGATGAAGCGGCCGAGCCGACGGGCGGTGATTCGGCGCCTTCGCCGTCTTTGGTGTCTTCGCCGGATGCAGACGGTCATTCGGCGTCTTCGGCCTCTTCGGGGACTTCCACGGGCGCGGACGTGGTCGCGGAGGGGGCGGGGGAAGGCTCAGCCGCTGAGGCGGCGGTCCCTACGGTGAGGAGCCGCCGGTCTGAGCGCCGCGGGCCGACCATGGCGGTGGACGCCCTGGAGGTGCCCGCCCAGCCGGCAGCCGGGGCAGAGGATCGGCCTGCCGGGGCGATACCGCGCATCCCCGTGTCGCCCGACTCCTCCGGCGCGGCTGACCGGAATGTCGCGAGTGTGGAGGGGGTGGGTGAGGTGACCGGTCCTGTCCCACCTGTCCCGCCGCAGGCTCAATCGCCCGAGGACACCACTCCATAGCACCGACCCATCCGTAGCACCGGGTTGTGCTGGCCCGCCGGACCGGCCGGAGGCACGACCCATAGGACCCCGCGAAGGGCCGGCCCGTAGGATCCCGCGTGCGGCTGGCCTGTAGGACCGGTCCGTAGCACCGTTCCGTAAGGGCCTTGCGTGGAGCTGGTGTGTAGGACTGGTCGGTAGCACCGGCCCATAGGACCACAGGGTTGCGCTGGCCCGCCGGACCGGTCCGTAGGGCCCGCGTAGGGCGACCGCCCTGGGGGACCGGCCCGTAGGAGTGGGTTCCATGGACGGCCACCTCCCAGGCCGTTGGTCGATGGTGCGTTGCCGAGCGAGGCCTGTACAGGTGTGGCTGGCGCGAGGCGTGCCGGTGTGTGCGGCGTTGATGGGCTCGGTCGCGGCGAAACGGGGGAGCCGTCGTGGGCGGTAAGCTGAGCCGCAGCCACCTCGACGCGAGGGCCTGCGCCCCCGGGCCGATTCCCCGTGGAGCCAAGCCGGTGCATGTGGCCGCAGCCCCGAACCACACCCTGTTCGAAGGAGAACCTCAAGTGTCCGAGCGCACTCTTGTCCTGATCAAGCCCGACGGAGTGAAGCGTGGCCTCATCGGTGACGTGATCGCCCGCGTGGAGCGCAAGGGCCTGAAGGTCGCTGCGATGGACCTGCGCACTCTCGACGTCGACACCGCCAAGGCCCACTACGCCGAGCACTCCGAGCGCCCGTTCTTCGGCGAGCTCGTCGAGTTCATCACCTCGGGGCCGCTGGTCGCGCTGGTGCTGGAGGGGCCGCGCGCCGTCGAGGCGTTCCGCGCGCTGGCGGGGCTCACGGACCCGGTCAAGTCGGCGCCCGGCACCATCCGCGGCGACCACGCGCTGGAGATCGGCGAGAACATCGTCCACGGCTCCGACTCGCCCGAGTCGGCCGCGCGGGAGATCAAGATCTTCTTCCCCGACCGGTTCTAGTCTCTCCCGCTTCTCCTGCCCTCTGTGACGTCTCTGAGGTGCCGAGCGCCCGCCATGATGGCGGGCGCTTTTTTTGCGCAAATTTTGTCCGGTCCACCCGGCCGTGCGCGGCAGCGCGCGTCGGAGATATGACAGGCTTTTTGCGATCTTGTACGGCAAGCCCGGTGCACCCCACCCGCCGCACGGGGCCGGCGCCTGTCCAGGGGCACGCTCCTCCGGTGGAGGTGGCCGGGCGCCGTGACGTGCGCACTGTGGGCCGTCTTCCGTGGATGGGGCCGGCCACGGTACAGAGGAGTTAGATCCCCAGGTGCCCGATGATCGGCCGCTGACGGTGGGTGGGTCAAAACGGTGCAAGACGGAGGCCCAATGTTGTCCTTCGCCTGCGGCGACATCGGGGCTCCCGGATGGGCTGAAGAATTTGTGGGGCACAGGGGGCTCATTGCGCGCCCTGGTGGGTAACGTCACGTTACGATTCGAATTCGATCCGTAGTCATTCGCGAACGACGTTACGGAAGGCTCCGTTCCCCATGGGCAGCAAGCTCGCGTTTCTCGGCCGTGATATGGCGGTCGACCTCGGCACCGCCAACACGCTGGTCTACGTGCGCGGCCGGGGCATCGTGCTCAATGAGCCGTCGGTCGTCGCGATCAACACTGCCACCGGGAAGATCGTCGCGGTCGGCATCGAGGCCAAACGCATGATCGGCCGAACGCCGGGCAACATCGTGGCCGTCCGGCCGCTCAAGGACGGTGTGATCGCCGATTTCGACGTCACTGAGCGGATGCTGCGCTATTTCATCCAGCGGGTGCACAAGAGGCGGCACTTCGCCAAGCCGCGCATCATCATCGCCGTGCCCAGCGGCATCACCGGGGTGGAGCAGCGGGCGGTGAAGGAGGCCGGATACCAGGCCGGGGCCCGCAAGGTCTACATCGTCGAAGAGCCGATGGCCGCGGCGATCGGCGCGGGGCTGCCGGTGCACGAGCCGACGGGCAACATGGTCGTCGACATCGGCGGCGGCACCACCGAGGTGGCCATCATCTCCATGGGTGGTGTGGTGACCAGCCAGTCCATCAGGGTCGGCGGCGACGAGCTCGACCAGGCGGTGATCACCTTCGCGAAGAAGGAGTTCTCGATCATGCTCGGCGAGCGCACCGCGGAGGAGATCAAGATGGCCATCGGCTCGGCGTGTCCCATTGGTGAGGACCTGCACGCCGAGATCCGCGGCCGTGACCTGGTGAGCGGCCTGCCGAAGACGGTCGTGGTGTCCGGCGATGAGATCCGCAGGGCGACGGAGGAGTCGGTCAACACCATCGTCGACGCCGTCAAGGTCACGCTCGACAAGTGCCCGCCCGAGCTGTCCGGCGACCTGATGGACCGTGGCATCGCGCTCACCGGCGGGGGCGCGCTGCTCAAGGGCATGGACGAACGCATCAAGACCGAGACCGGCATGCCCGTCCACCTCGTCGAGAACCCTCTCGACTCGGTGGCGCTCGGCTCGGGCAAGTGCGTCGAGGAGTTCGAGGCGCTGCACCAGGTGCTCGTACCGGAATCACGTCGCTGATGAGAGACTCCCGCCACGCCCGGCTGATCCTGGGGACGCTGCTCACGGTGGCGCTGGTCATCCTGACCGTCGACCACCGCGCCGGCGCGGCCTCGCCGCTGTGGCCACTGCGCACGGCCGGTTCGTGGTTCTTCGGTACGGTCGAGCAGGTCGGCGGCTCCGTGGTCCGCCCGGTCGGCGGCTTCTTCCACGCCATCGTCAACGCCCCCGCCGCCCAGGCCGAGCTCGACCGGGTCAAGGCGGAGAATGTCAGGCTGCGGGCCGGTCTGGCCGCGGGCCGGCTCGACGCCGCGCGCGCCGCGGAGCTGAAGCGGTTGCTCGGCGTGGCGGGGCTCGGCGGCTACAAGATCGTGACGGCGAACGTGGTCGCCAGGCGCGGCCAGCCCGGCTTCGAGGACGCCATCGAGATCGACGTCGGCACCTCCGACGGCGTACGCCCCGAGATGACCGTGCTCAACGGTGAAGGGCTGGTCGGCCGGGTCATCCAGGCGTCCGCCGACAGCTCGACCGTGGTGCTGATCAGCGACCCGGGCTCGGCCGCCGGTGCCCGGCTCGAAGGCGGCCAGGAGATCGGCGTCGTGCACGGGGTGGGGGAGAACGGGCGGCTTGTGCGGTTCCGGCTGCTGGACTCGACGGCGGCGATCACTCGTGGGAGTCGCATCGTCAGCTTCGGCTCCCAGCGCGGCGCGCCGTACGTCGCCGGGGTGCCGATCGGGGTGATCGAGCGGGTGGAGGCGACGCCGGGCGAGCTGACCCGTATCGCGTACGCCAGGCCATACGCGGATCTGACCGCGCTCGACGTGGTCGGCGTGGTGGTGGGGGCGCCGGCGAAGGATCCGAGAGACGCCGTGCTACCACCCAAGGAGGAGCCGCGATGATCGTTGGGCTGTGCGTGCTGGCGGCGGTGTTGTTGCAGGTCATGCTCATCAACCGGCTGCCGCTGCCGGCCGGGGGAGCGCCCGACGTGGTGCTGCTCGTCGTGGTGGCGATGGCGCTGCTGCGCGGGCCGGCGGCGGGGGCGATCATCGGGTTCTGCGCGGGACTGCTGGTCGACATCGTGCCGCCCACGGCGCATCTGGTGGGCCAGTACGCGTTCGTGTTCGCGCTGGTCGGCTACGTGGCCGGGCGGGGCGTCGGCGGTCCGGCCACCACTGTCGTCCTGTGTGTGCTGATGGCGCCGCTGGTGTCGGCGGCGCTCGGCGGGCTGATCGCCGATCCGCGGGTGACGCTCTCGACGCTGACCGAGCAGGTGCCGGTGACCGTCGTCTACACGTTGATCCTCTCGCCGCTGGCGATCTGGCTGGTCACCCGTGAAAGGCCGCACCCGAGGTTCCCGCAATGATCAGGATGCGGACCCGGCTGGTCGTGCTGCAGGTGATCGTGATGGGCGTGCTGGCGGTGCTCAGCCTGCGGCTCTGGCAGGTGCAGGTGGTGCGGGGGCAGGAGCTGGTCACCAGGGCCACGGAGACCAGGACGCGGTCGGTGATCGTGCCGGCCGTGCGCGGGCAGATACTCGACTCCTCCGGGCGGCCGCTGGTGCGCAACCAGACCTCGCTGGTCGTCTCGGTCGACCGGACCGGGCTGATCAGGATGCCCGAGCAGGGGGTCCCGGTGCTGCGCAAGCTCAGCGAGGTGCTGGGACAGCCGGTCAAGCAGTTGCAGAAGCGCATCACGCCGTGCGGGCCCGGGGTGACCAAGCCCTGCTGGACCGGCTCGCCGTACCAGCCGATCCCGGTGGAGGAACGGGCCGACACCCGTCAGGCGCTGCAGATCCTGGAGCGGCAGGAGGAGTTTCCCGGCATCTCCGCCGAGATCCAGTCCGTCAGGCAGTACCCAGGAGGCAAGGCCGGCGCGCAGATGCTCGGCTACCTGCAGCCGGTCACCGAGGCCGAGCTGGCCAAGCGCGAAGGGCTGAAGGCCGCCTTCTCCGGCGTCGACCTGGTCGGGCGCGACGGCCTCGAGTACATCTACGACGACGAGCTGCGCGGCAAGGCCGGGCTGCGGCGGGTGCAGGTCGACCGGATGGGCAAGGCCATCGGGGTGGAGGAGCAGGTGGCGCCCGTCAGCGGCGACAACCTGGTCACCAGCATCGACGCCCGCGTGCAAGACCTGGCCGAGCAGGCGTTGCAGCACGCGATGAAGAACGCCCCCAAGGCGGACGGCGCCGCGGCGGTCGTGCTCGAACCCGACACCGGCCGGGTGATCGCGCTGGCCAGCATGCCCGGCTACGACCCGGCCGTCTGGGCGGGCGGGATCTCCGACCGCGGCTACCAGCGGCTGCTGTCGGACGCCACGGGCAAGCCGCTGGTGTCGCGGGCGCTGAACGGGATGTTCGCGCCCGGTTCGACGTTCAAGGTGTCGTCGGTGACGTCCATGCTGCGGGCGGGCTATCCGCTGAACGGCACGTACGACTGCCCAGGGGCGGTCATGGTGGGCGACCGGGCCTTCCACAACTTCCACGGCATCGGCCTCGGCTCCATGAACCTGCACACCGCCCTGGTCAAGTCATGCGACACGATCTTCTACCGGGCGGGCTACGACCAGTGGCTGAAGGACGGCGGGCTCAATCCGAAGAAGGCGCCGAAGGAGGTGTTCGCCAACACGGCCAAGGCGTTCGGGTTCGGCAAGCCGACGGGCATCGACCTGCCGGGCGAGTCGGCCGGGCGCATCCCGGACCGCACCTGGAAGAAGAACATGTGGGCCCAGACGAGCGGCACCAGTTGCCGGCGCGCCAAGAGCGGCTATCCGGAGGTGGCCGACAAGTCGCGGGCGGAGTTCCTCAAGCGGCTGGCCAACGAGAACTGCCTCGAAGGCTTCCTGTTGCGGGCGGGTGACTCGGCCAACTTCTCGATCGGCCAGGGCGACGTGCTGGTGACGCCGCTCCAGCTGGCCAGGGCGTACGCGGCGCTGGTGAGCGACGGGAAGCTGCGCAGCCCGCGCATCGGCTGGGCCACGGTCCGGCCCGACGGCGCGCTGGTCAGGCGGATCGACGTACCGGTGGTCGGCAAGCTGCCGCTGTCGAAGAAGGAGCGCCTCTACATCAAGGACGCGCTCAGCGACGTGCCCTCTGACGGCACCGCGGCGGGGGCGTTCGCCGGGTTCCCGATGGACAAGGTGCGGATCGGCGGAAAGACCGGCACCGCGGAGGTGTGGGGCAAGGAGGACACCTCCTGGTTCGCCTCGTTCGCACCGGCGAACGACCCGCACTTCGTCGTGGTCGTCATGGTCTCGCAGGGCGGGATGGGCGCCTCCACTGCCGCGCCCGCCGCACGCGAGATCTACGAGGGCATCTTCGGTTTCGCCAAGAACAAGCCCGCGTTGCCCGCGGGCCGGCCGGTGTCCAAGCTGCCGAAGATCTCGGCCGATGGCACGGTGGCCGACGGCGGGACGGCTGATGGCGCGGTGGCCGACGGGTCCGATGGCGCGGTGGCGGGCGGCGCGGGCACCAGCGGCCTCGGGACAGACGGCCCCGGGACAGACGGCGCGGGGGCGGACGACGCGGGGAAGAGCGGCGCGGGGACAGACAGCGCGGGGACAGACGACGCGGGGAAACGTGGCGCGGGGAAACGCGGCGCGGGGAAACGCGGCGCGAAGACAGGTGACGCGGGGACGGGTGGCACCGTGGCGGGCGGAACAGGGGAGGACGGCAAGAGCAAGGGCACCAAAAAGGAGGGCGGCACGGAGGCGGGAGGATGATGGACCGCACGCTGATGGGCGGGCGGCGCTCGTTCGCCCGGCGGGCGGTGGGCGCGCAGTCGGCCATGTGGCGGCTGGACGGGGTGATGCTGGTCGCGGTGGCCGCGCTCTGCGTGATCGGCACGCTGCTGGTCTGGTCGTCGACCCGCACTTGGGCGCCCGGCTCCACGGGGCTGGTCAAGAAGCACGTACTCAACCTCTCCATCGGGACGCTGCTCTGCGCGGCGGTGACCGTCATCGACCATCGGGCGATGCGGGCGTACGCGCCTCTGGCGTTCCTGCTCTCGCTGGTCGGCCTGGGACTGGTGATCACGCCGCTGGGTGCGACGATCAACGGCTCGCACTCGTGGATCCTGCTGGGCGGCGGCTTCGCCGTGCAGCCGTCGGAGTTCGCCAAGCTCGGCCTGCTGCTCATCATCGCGATGCTGCTGGCCCAGCCCGGCGAGGGCAGCGATCGGCCGCGCGGGCTCGACGTCTGGCTGGCGCTGTTCGCCGCGCTGCTGACGATGGGGTTGGTGATGTTGCAGCCCGACCTCGGCACCACGCTCGTGCTGGCCGTGATCACGGCTGCCGGGCTGGTGATCGCGGGAGTGCGCAAGAGGTGGATCATCCTGCTGACGCTGATCGCCGGGGTCGGGGTGTTCTGCGTGTTCGCGTTCGGGATGCTGGAGCCGTACCAGGTCGCGCGGTTCACCGCGTTTCTCGATCCGCGCGTCGATCCGCGCGGCGTCGGCTACAACAGCACGCAGTCGCTGATCGCCATCGGCTCGGGGCAGTTGTTCGGAAAGGGGCTCTTCGACGGCGGGCAGACGACCGGCCGGTTCGTGCCCGAGCAGCACACCGACTTCATCTTCACGGTCGCGGGGGAGGAGTTCGGGTTTCTCGGCTCGCTCACCGTGGTGCTCCTGCTCGGCGTGGTGCTGGTGCGCGGGCTGAGGATCGCCCGGCTGTGCGAGGACAGGTTCGGCACGCTCGTGGCCGGGACGATCGTGTGCTGGCTGGCGTTCCAGACGTTCGTCAACATCGGCATGACCATCGGCATCATGCCGATCACCGGGCTGCCGCTGCCGTTCGTCTCGTACGGCGGCACGGCCACATTCGCCAATCTCATCTCGATTGGGCTTCTACAGTCGATCCGGATCCGCGAACAGTCGTTTAATTGACAGTATGTTCTTGGCCTACTGCGACGAGTGCGAGGAGCGCTTCCTCCTGCCCGCCAGCCACATCACCGCCGTGCACAACCTCGCCAGCGGGGTCATCGCCATCGAGCTGACCTGCTACGAGGGACACAAACTGATCGTTCTCAGCGGCAACGACATCGACATCCCGGGACCTGCCACGGTCTGAGCGCCGCTAGTCTGGGTGTCATGACTGTCGAGTCGATTTTTCCCCGCCTGGAAGCGCTGCTGCCCAAGGTGCAGAAGCCCATCCAGTATGTCGGGGGTGAGCTCAACTCGACCGTGAAGGACTGGGACTCCACCGACGTGCGGTGGGCGCTGATGTATCCGGACGCCTATGAGGTCGGGCTGCCCAACCAGGGCGTCGCGATCCTCTACGAGATCCTCAACGAGCTGCCCGACACGCTGGCCGAGCGGACCTACGCCGTCTGGCCCGACCTTGAGGCCCTCATGCGCGCGGAGGGCATCCCGCAGTTCACCGTGGACGCCCATCGGCCGGTGCGCGCCTTCGACGTGCTGGGCCTGTCGTTCTCCACTGAGCTCGGCTACACCAACATGCTGACCGCGCTCGACCTGGCCGGCATCCCGCTGCTGGCCGTCGAGCGCGGCGACGACGACCCGATCGTGCTGGCGGGCGGTCACGCGGCCTTCAACCCCGAGCCGATCGCCGACTTCCTCGACGCCGCCGTGCTCGGCGACGGCGAGCAGATCGCGATCGCCATCTCCGAGGTCATCCGCGAGTGGAAGGGCGAGGGCAGCCCCGGCGGGCGCGACGAGCTGCTCATGCGGCTGGCCGAGTCCGGCGGCGTCTACGTGCCGAAGTTCTACGACGTCGACTACCACCCCGATGGCCGCATCACGCGGGTCGCGCCCAACAGGCCCGACGTGCCGTGGCGGGTGCACAAGCACACGGTCATGGACCTGGACGAGTGGCCCTATCCGAAGAAGCCGCTGGTGCCGCTGGCCGAGACCGTGCACGAGCGGTTCAGCGTGGAGATCTTCCGCGGCTGCACGCGCGGCTGCCGTTTCTGCCAGGCGGGGATGATCACCCGCCCGGTCCGCGAGCGGTCGATCACGACGATCGGCGCCATGGTCGAGAACGGCATCAAGGAGTCCGGCTTCAACGAGGTCGGTCTGCTGTCGCTGTCGTCCGCCGACCATTCGGAGATCGGCGAGGTGGCCAAGGGCCTGGCCGACCGCTACGAGGGCACCAACACCTCGCTGTCGCTGCCCTCGACCCGCGTCGACGCGTTCAACATCGACCTGGCCAACGAGTTCTCCCGCAACGGCCGGCGCTCCGGTCTGACCTTCGCCCCGGAGGGCGGGTCCGAGCGGATGCGCAGGGTGATCAACAAGATGGTCACCGAGGAAGACCTGATCCGCACGGTCACCACCGCCTACTCCCAGGGCTGGCGGCAGGTGAAGCTCTACTTCATGTGCGGGCTGCCCACCGAGACCGACGAGGACGTGCTCGGCATCGCCGACCTGGCCAAGAAGGTCATCAAGGCGGGCCGCGAGATCACCGGCTCGCGCGACATCCGCTGTACGGTCTCCATCGGCGGATTCGTGCCCAAGCCGCACACGCCGTTCCAGTGGGCCGGCCAGGCCGACCACGAGACCGTCGACCGGCGGCTCAAGGCGCTGCGTGACTCGCTGCGTGGCGACAAGAATTACGGCCGGGCCATCGGCTTCCGCTACCACGACGGCAAGCCGTCGATCGTGGAGGGCCTGCTGTCGCGCGGTGACCGCCGGGTCGGCGCGGTGATCCGGGCCGTCTGGGAGGACGGCGGGCGCTTCGACGGGTGGAGTGAGCACTTCTCCTACGAGCGCTGGATGGCCGCGGCCGAGAAGGCCGGCGTCGACGTCGACTGGTACACCGTGCGCGAGCGCGAGGAGAACGAGGTCCTGCCCTGGGACCACCTCGACGCCGGGCTCGACCGCGAATGGCTCTGGCAGGACTGGCAGGAGGCCGTGTCCGGGAGCGAGGTCGAGGACTGCCGCTGGACTCCGTGCTACGACTGCGGCGTCTGCCCGACCATGGGGACGGAGATCCAGATCGGCCCGACGGGTAAGAAACTTCTTCCTCTCACGGTGGTCTAGCCGCGCTGAGTGCGCGGCCCGTACCTCGCCGTACATGATCTGGGACGTTGAGTCTCCGGAGCGGCATATCCTGAGACGAAGGAAACACTTACACGGGAAGGACGACCAGCTCTGAAACCTGTTCCCGATGGGCCCCCGCCCGCGCCTACGGTGCAGCGCCTGCGTGTGCGCTACGCCAAGCGCGGACGTCTGCGCTTCACCAGCCACCGCGACATCTCGCGGGCCGTCGAGAGAGCGGTCCGCCGTGCCGGCATTCCGGTGGCCTTCAGTGCGGGCTTCTCACCCCATCCGAAGATCTCCTATGCGGGCGCGGCGCCGACCGGCGTCGCCAGCGAGGCCGAATACCTCGAGATCGGCGTCACGAAACCGTGCGAACCCGGACGGATCCGTGTCGACCTGGACGGCTCTCTGCCGCCTGGTCTCGACGTGCTCGACGTCGTGGAGGCCACCGTTGGTGGGCTGGCCGACCGCTTGGAGGCATCTGAGTGGGATGTGCGGTTGCCCGGCGCCGACTGGGAGCTCGCGGAGACGGCGGTGGCGAAATTCCTCGCCGCCGAGACCGTGGAGGTCGAACGCCTCACCAAGAAGGGCCCCCGACGCTTCGACGCCCGGGAGGCGGTGTTGAGGCTCGAGGTGCCCGAGGGAGCAGACAGAACCGCAGCTCAGGTGCCAGGACAGTCGTGTGTCATACTGCGCATGGTTGTTCGGCACGTGATTCCTGCCGTACGACCCGACGATGTGCTCACAGGGCTGCGCCTTGTGGCCGACTTCGCGCCGCCGGTTCCCCCCGAGGTGACCAGGCTGGCGCAGGGGCCGCTCGACGTCAGCACCGGTGCGCTTGCCGATCCGCTCGGCCTGGACCGCGACACTACGCGCGGCGGCGAGGCGGTTTCGGCGGGTGAGCAGGTCGACGGTTAAGGACGTGCCTTGCGCGAGCGGGGTACGACCGCTGACAGGACTTGGCGCCTGCGCCCCCCTCCGGGGGCGCGGGCGGACAACGAGACACGAGAGCTCCTGCGCGGCGCGGCGACGCGCCCGGGAGCTGACGGGAGAGCGCCCGCATGCTCGAGAACGAGCCCAACGGCGGGGCCGACGGCCCCGGCGGGGAGACAACTGAACAGTCCAAGGTGACAAAGCGTCGCCGTGCCGCGAGCCGGCCGGCGGGACCGCCGCCCGAGCTGCCAGAGGAGCCGTCGCCCACGGTCACGACCACGGTCGCGGCCGCTGCGACCGAGCCCGCGAGCCCGGTCGAGCCGGCGAGCCCGGTTGAGGCCGCCGTGGCGCAGGCCATGGATGACGCTGTGGCGCAGGCCGCCGACATCGTCGCTGAGGAGAAGCCCAAGAGGGCGGCGAGGACGCGGTCGACGGCCACGACGACGCGCCGCCGTACCAGCAAGAAGGCCGCGGACGAGGCGCCGGAGAGCGCGCAGGACACCAGCGGTGGGGTCCCCGAGAGCGTGACCGGCACCGGCGGTGAGGCCGTGAGCACCCTGGAAGCGGCTGAGGGGGGCGAGCAGGCGGTCGAGGCCGCCCCGGCCAAGCGTCGCCGCACTCGCAAGAAGACAGAGCCTGAGGCGGCCGCTGAGAGCGTCGAGACGGCTCCGGGACGCTCCGCCGAGGTCGCGGCGGGCGTCGGTGAGGCGGCCGCCGAGCGGCTCGGCAGCGCCGACGCCGAAGAGGACGTCACCGAGCTCCTGCCCGAGGACGAGCCGCTGGACGACGAGCCCGCCGGCGAGGACCTCGACGAGGTCGACCGGCCGAGCCTGCTCGCCGACCCGTTCGGCCTGTCCGCGCGGGCGCAGAGCCAGCAGGGGACCGCGTTCCAGCGCCCCGCCGCCATCTTCGCGCCGCTGTTCCAGGCCCCGGACCCGACCCAGGCCAAGCCCGCCGCGACCCGGCGCCCAGAGCCGCAGCCGCAACCGCAGCCCGAGCAGGCGGCCCCGGAGCCCGAGGAGGCCGCGGAGACGGTCACCGACGAGGAGGCCGACACCGCCGACGAGACGGAGGAGGAGGGCGGCAGCCGCCGTCGTCGCCGCCGTCGTGGCGGCAGGGGCCGTGGCAAAACACGCGAGCGTGACGACGCCGACGACGAGTCCGACGAGTCCGACGACGAACAGGGCGAGGAGCCTCAGGAAGAAGAGGCGTCCAGTTCCCGCCGGCGTCGCCGCCGCAGGCGCCGTGGTGCCGACGACGGCGCCGAGCCGGCCGGGGACGACCCGCCCAACACCGTCGTACGCATCCGCGCGCCCCGCACGGGCCGCGCCGCCGGCCATGACATCTCCGCCGACGGCGTCACGAGCGTGCGCGGCTCCACCAGGCTTGAGGCCAAGAAGCAGCGCCGTCGTGAGGGCCGCGAGCTGGGCCGCCGGCGTCCGCCGATCATCACTGAGTCGGAGTTCCTGGCTCGGCGCGAGTCGGTC
Organism: Nonomuraea sp. NPDC048901; assembly: GCF_040649695.1. Taxonomy (NCBI): domain Bacteria; kingdom Bacillati; phylum Actinomycetota; class Actinomycetes; order Streptosporangiales; family Streptosporangiaceae; genus Nonomuraea; species Nonomuraea sp. NPDC048901. The sequence goes on from NZ_JBEZFW010000002.1 coordinate 17,105, forward strand.
GACCGGATGATGGTGGTGCGCCGCCAGGGCGACCGCACCCAGATCGCGGTGCTGGAGGACGGCGTGCTCGTCGAGCACTACGTCAACCGTGAGGCCAGCCAGTCCTATGTCGGCAACGTCTACCTCGGCAAGGTCCAGAACGTACTGCCGTCGATGGAGGCCGCCTTCGTCGACATCGGCAAGGGCCGCAACGCCGTCCTGTACGCCGGTGAGGTCAACTTCGACACCGCGGGCCTGGAAGGCCAGCCCAAGCGCATCGAGGCGGCGCTGAAGTCCGGTCAGTCGGTGCTGGTGCAGGTCACCAAGGACCCGATCGGTCACAAGGGCGCCCGCCTGACGTCGCAGATCAGTCTGCCGGGCCGCTACCTCGTGTACGTGCCCGACGGCTCGATGACCGGCATCAGCCGCAAGCTGCCCGACAAGGAGCGCACGCGGCTCAAGAGCATCCTGAAGAAGGTCATGCCCGAGAACGCCGGCGTGATCGTGCGCACGGCCGCGGAGGGCGCTTCTGAGGACGAACTCGCCCGCGACGTGGCCCGCCTGTCGGCGCAGTGGGAGAACATCCAGAAGAAGGCCAAGTCGGCCAGCCCGCCCGAGCTGCTCTCGGCCGAGCCGGACCTGACCGTCCGCGTGGTCCGCGACGTCTTCAACGAGGACTTCACCTCGCTGGTCGTGCAGGGCGAGGAGGCGTGGGAGACGGTCGAGGAGTACGTCAAGTATGTCGCGCCGCACCTCGGCGAGCGCCTGTCCAAGTGGGACACCGAGCAGGGCGACGTGTTCGAGTCCTACCGGATCGACGAGCAGCTCGGCAAGGCGATGGAGCGGAAGGTCTGGCTGCCCAGCGGCGGCTCGCTGGTGATCGACCGTACCGAGGCGATGAGCGTCGTCGACGTCAACACCGGCAAGTTCACCGGGCAGGGCGGCAACCTCGAAGAGACCGTCACCCGCAACAACCTGGAGGCGGCCGAGGAGATCGTCCGCCAGCTCAGGCTCCGCGACATCGGCGGCATCATCGTGATCGACTTCATCGACATGGTGCTGGAGTCCAACCGCGACCTGGTGCTGCGGCGGCTGCTCGAATGCCTGGCGCGCGACAGGACCAAGCACCAGGTGGCTGAGGTCACCTCGCTGGGTCTGGTCCAGATGACGCGTAAGCGGGTCGGTCAGGGCCTCCTGGAGGCCTTCTCGACGCCGTGTGACTGCTGCAACGGGCGTGGTCTGATCGTCTCCACGGAGCCGGTCGAGTCCAAGCCGGAGCCGCGCGGCACTCAGGGCAAGATGGCCATCGAGAAGGCGGTCTCGGACAAGGTGTCCGCGGCCAAGGACTCCGGTAGCCGTGATACCGTGACCGATGCGCTTGAAGACGTCCCGGCTGAGGACGACCAGGCGGGCCAGACTTCCGGCAGAGGGCGGCGACGCTCTCGCCGAGCCAAGTCAGCCGAGTAGCCAGGCGCTCCCGCAAGGGAGCGCTCCTCGGCGGACTGCCCCGACGATCCGTCCGGTTCGACCAGGGCACCGTTAATCCGGTACTCTTGAGAATCGGTGCGTCCAGCGGCGCGCCCTGTTCGCGCGCCTACTCGGTTCGTCGGTTCCAGACAGCACCGAATGCCGGGCGCAGCATTCAGAAGTCAGTAGAAGGGTTCCGCGGTGTACGCGATCGTTCGTTGCGGCGGCAGGCAGCAGAAGGTCTCCGTCGGTGACGTCCTCGAGGTGGACAAGGTCGCCGGCGAGGTCGGCACTTCGGTTTCGCTGCCGACGGTCCTCGTCGTCAACGACGGCGATGTGACCACGGAGGCGGGCAAGTTCCTGGTGAGCGCCGAGATCCTCGGTGAGACCAAGGGGCCGAAGATCCGCATCCTGAAGTACAAGAACAAGACCGGTTACAAGAAGCGCCAGGGTCACCGTCAGCGGTACACCCAGGTGAAGATCACCGGTATCGACCAGGCCTGATCGGGGAGTTAGAGAGATGGCACACAAGAAGGGCGCGTCGTCCACCCGGAACGGCCGTGACTCCAACGCCCAGCGCCTGGGCGTCAAGCGCTTCGGCGGCCAGCTGGTCAACGCGGGCGAGATCATCGTCCGGCAGCGTGGCACCCACTTCCACCCCGGCGACAACGTCGGCCGCGGCGGCGACGACACGCTGTTCGCGCTGGCCGCCGGCCACGTGCAGTTCGGTCTCAAGCGCGGTCGCCGCGCGGTGAGCATCGTTCCGGTGGCGGAGTAGATTCTCAGAGTTTCCTGCTCAGGGGCGGATCGGGTTCTCGATCCGTCCCTGAGTGCGTTTGTATGGCTTTTATGGTGTACGGCTCAGCGCGGTGGGCCCCACCCGCCGTGCGGGGCCGGGGCCCGTCCAGGGGCACGCTCCTCCGGTGGACGTGGTCGCGCGCCGTGACGTGCGCATTCTTGGCCCCGGTCCGTGGACTGGGTTATGTGACGGGCCTTGATCGGCCTAGGAGGAGGGGCCGGGATGGCTGACTTTGTGGACCAAGTGGTGCTGCATCTCAAGGCGGGTGACGGCGGCAACGGCTGCGCGTCCGTGCACCGGGAGAAGTTCAAGCCGCTCGGCGGGCCCGACGGCGGCAACGGCGGGCGCGGCGGCGCGGTGATCCTTGAGGTGAGCCCCAACACCGCCACACTGCTCGAATACCACCACCGGCCGCATCGCAAGGCCGACAACGGCAAGCAGGGCCAGGGGTCCAACCGCGACGGGGCCAATGGCGGGGACGTCATCCTTCCGGTGCCCAATGGGACGGTCGTCAAGAACGCCGCCACCGGTGAGGTGCTCATCGACCTGGTGGGCGTCGGCACCCGCTACGTGATCGCCGAAGGCGGTTTCGGCGGGCTCGGCAACGCGGCGCTGGCCAGCACCAAGCGCAAGGCGCCCGGGTTCGCGCTGCTCGGGGAGCCGGGGGACGCGCTCGACGTCATGCTGGAGCTCAAGAGCGTCGCCGACGTGGCGCTCGTCGGCTTCCCCAGCGCCGGGAAGTCGTCGCTGATCGCGGCCCTGTCCGCGGCCCGGCCGAAGATCGCCGACTACCCGTTCACCACCCTGATCCCCAACCTGGGCGTGGTGACCGCGGGCGAGACCGTCTTCACCGTCGCCGACGTGCCGGGGCTGATCCCGGGGGCGTCGCAGGGCAAGGGGCTCGGGCACGAGTTCCTGCGCCACGTCGAGCGGTGCGACATGCTCATCCACGTCATCGACTGCGCCACCATGGAGCCGGGACGCGACCCGATCAGCGACTACGAGGTGATCGAGGCCGAGCTGGAGGCCTACGGCAAGCTCGAGGACCGGCCCCGCATGGTCGTGCTGAACAAGGCCGACGTGCCCGACGCCCGGGAGCTGGCCGATCTGGTCAGGGGCGAGTTCGAGGAGCGGGGGCTGCGGGTCTTCACGATCTCGGCCGCCACCCATGACGGGCTGCGGGAGCTGACGTTCGCGATGGGCGAATGGGTGGCCGCGGCCAGGGCCGCCAAGCCCGTCGAGGAGCCCACGCGGCTGGTGCTCAGGCCCAAGCAGCTCGGCGAGGCCGGGTTCAGCGTCCGCCGGGTCAACGACAACCTCTTCCAGGTCACCGGCGAGAAGCCGGAGCGCTGGATCAGGCAGACCGACTTCAGCAACGACGAGGCCGTCGGTTACCTGGCCGACCGGCTGGAGCGGCTCGGCATCGAGGATCAGCTGGTCAAGGCCGGTGCCACCGCGGGCGCGGAGGTCGTCATCGGGCCGATGGAGGGTGGCTACGTCTTCGACTGGCAGCCCACGCTCAACGCCGAGTCCGTACGGCAGGGGCCGCGCGGCACCGACAACCGGTTCTAGCGGCGCCCGACCCCCGGCTTTCGGTCCTAGGTCGCCCGGCCCTTGGCTTTCGGTCCTAGGTCGCCCGGCCCGCCCTCTGGCGTCCCCGGCTTTCCGTCCCGGGTGGCCTGCCCCGGCGGCATCCCGGTCCTCGGCCGGTTGCCGACGGCGGGAGCATCGGCCGGGAAGGTCGGGTCGCCGGTCTCCGATAGGCTTCGAACGTGCGGGAACAGATCAGCTCAGCGTCGAAGGTCGTCGTCAAGGTCGGCTCTTCGTCGCTCACCACCCCCCAAGGCATGATCGACGTCGACCGGGTCGATGCCCTGGTCGACGTGCTGGCCGCCCGCCGCCGCGCCGGGACCCAGCTGGTCCTGGTCTCCTCGGGAGCGATCGCGGCGGGCCTGGGCCCGCTGGGGCTGACCGCACGCCCCCGCGACCTCGCCACCCAGCAGGCCGCCGCCTCCGTCGGCCAGGGCGTGCTCGTCGCCCGCTACACCTCCTCCTTCGCCCGCTACGGCCTGCGCGTCGGCCAGGTGCTGCTGACCGCCGACGACATGATGCGCCGCGCCCACCACGCCAACGCCCAGCGCACCCTCAACCGGCTGCTGGAGCTCGGCATCGTGCCGATCGTCAACGAGAACGACACCGTCGCCACTGACGAGATCCGCTTCGGCGACAACGACCGGCTGGCGGCCCTGGTCGCCCATCTCATTCACAGCGACGCACTGGTCCTGCTCTCCGACGTCGACGCCCTCTACGACGGGCCGCCGAGCCGCAGCGGGTCCCGGCGGCTGGCCGAGATCCGCGGCCCAGAAGACCTGGTCGGCGTCGAGCTCGGCAAGAACGGCGCGGCGGTCGGCACCGGCGGCATGGTCACCAAGGTGCAGGCCGCCAGGATCGCCACCGGCGCCGGCGTGCCCGTCGTGCTGACCGCCGCCGCGCACGCCGCTCAGGCGCTGGCCGGGGCCGATGTCGGGACCTATTTCCACCCTGGCGGCCGTCATCCCGGCACCCGGCTGCTCTGGCTCGCCCACGCGACCACCGGACGCGGGCGGCTGCTGCTCGACGACGGCGCGGTGGAGGCCATCGTGGCCAGGCGCAAGTCGCTGCTGCCCGCCGGGGTCACCTCGGTGGAGGGCGACTTCGCGGCCGGCGACCCGGTGGACCTGTGCGGGCCGCGTGGCGGGGTGGTGGCGCGCGGGCTGGTCAACTTCGACGCGGTGGAGATCCCCGGACTGCTCGGCCGCTCGACGAGAGACCTGGGCAACGAGCTCGGTCCCGAATACGAGCGCGAGCTGATCCACCGCGACGACATCGTCATACTGGAAGCCCACAACTAGACAGCCGGAAACCGGCAGCCCGCAGCCAGGCCACCGGTCACCGAAAGCAACCAGGCCATCGGTCTCCGGAGGCCCGCAACCAGGCGGCCGGATACCAAAAGCAACGCCGGAAGCCCGCAGCCAGGCGGCCGGATACCGAAGGCCACAACTAGGCAGGCAGCCGGCTCGCCGGCGGTCGGCAGAGGAGCGTGTGATGTCCGAGGAGTTCCTGAAGGTCGCCCGCGCGGCGCGAGAGGCCGCCGCCGAGCTGGCCCCGCTGCCGCGGGCGCCCAAGGACCGGGCGTTGCGCGCCGTCGCCGACGCCCTCGTCGCCCACACCGCCGAGATCGTCGAGGCCAACGCCAAGGACGTCGCGCAGGCGCGGGAGCAGGGCACGCCGGAGGCCATGATCGACCGGCTGCGCCTCGACGGGCCCAGGATCGAGGCCATCGCCGAGGCCGTACGCCAGGTGGCCGACCTGCCCGACCCCGTCGGCGAGGTGATCCGGGGCAGCACGCTGCCCAACGGCCTGGAGCTGCGCCAGCTCAGGGTGCCGCTGGGCGTGATCGGCATCATCTACGAGGGTCGCCCCAACGTCACCGTCGACGCCGCCGCGCTCTGCCTCAAGAGCGGCAACGCGGCCCTGCTCAGGGGCTCGTCCAGCGCCTACTCCTCCAACACCGTGCTGGTGCGGGTGATGCAGGACGCGCTGGAGGGCACCGAGGTGCCTTCCGGGGCGGTGCAGCTGGTGCCGGGCCTGACGCGCGACTCCGTCAAGGAGCTGATGCGGGCCCGCGGCCTGGTCGACGTGCTGATCCCGCGCGGGGGCGCGTCGCTGATCAACTCGGTGGTCGAGGAGTCGACGGTCCCGGTGATCGAGACCGGCGTGGGCAACTGCCACGTCTACATCGACGCCGACGCCGATCTGGACTTGGCCGTCGACATCCTGGTCAACGCCAAGGCGCAGCGGCCGTCGGTGTGCAACGCGGCTGAGACGTTCCTGGTCCACGCCGGGGTGGCCGACGCGTTCGTGCCCCGGGCGCTCCAGGCGCTCAAGGACGCGGGCGTGACCGTGCACGGCGACGCTCGGATCGCCGCCTACGGCGAGGTGGAGCCGGCCACCGAGGACGACTTCCGCACCGAATACCTCTCGCTCGACATCGCCGCCGCCGTCGTCGGTTCGCTGGAGGAGGCCGTCGCCCACATCAGGCGCTACGGCTCGGGCCACACCGACGCCATCGTCACCCGGTCGCAGCAGGCGGCGCGCAGGTTCGTGTCGCTGGTCGACTCGGCGGCCGTCGCGGTCAACGCCTCCACCCGGTTCACCGACGGCGGCGAGTTCGGCTTCGGCGCGGAGATCGGCATCTCCACCCAGAAGCTGCACGCGCGCGGCCCGATGGGACTGCCCGAGCTGACGTCCACCAAATGGGTCTATACCGGCGAAGGGCATCTGCGTACATCAGCAGGCACGGTCATCCCAAGGTCAGGCGCCTGACGGGGTTGGGCAGCGGTGGCGTGTCGGCGTGACCGGTCAGCGGAGGAGCTCGGTTGACTGGTCTACATGGAGATCGTCATCGCCTTGGCCTTCGCGGCCGTGGTGCTGGCCGGCGCGGATCGGCTGCTGCTGTGGATGGAGAGCCGCGGCCACATCCACTGGCGCGGGAAGGGCAGGAAGGATCTGTCGGCGGAGCTTACGACAGAGCTCGACAGCATGCTGTCCGAGCAATCCCGCCGATAAAGCTTCGGCGCGCCGCACGCGCTATCAGGCGTCCCAGCGCTAGGGTGTTGACCCTTATGGGCGCGCCGGGCGGGGAGGGACGGTGACCAAGCTCGGCAAGGTCGGGCCGTACACCCTGCTCGAGAGGCTCGGTCGGGGCGGCATGGGCGAGGTCTATCTCGCCAGCTCCCGCCGGGGCGAGCGGGTCGCCCTCAAGGTCCTGCACGACCTGGCAGAAGACAACTCCATGCGGGTCAGGCTCGAACGCGAGGTCCGGGCGCTGCGCCGGGTCGAGAGCCCGTACGTGGCCAAGGTGCTGGACGCCGATCTCTCGTGCGACCGGCCGTACCTCGTCATGGAGAACATCGAGGGCGCCACGCTGCTCGACATGGTGCGCCACAGCGGCCCGCTCAACATGGCGCAGCTGGTGGAGCTGGCGCAGGGCATCGCCACCGCGCTCGCGATCATCCACGCGGCCGGCGTGGTGCACCGCGATCTCAAGCCCGCGAACATCATCATGGGCGCCGAGGGCCCGGTCCTCATCGACTTCGGCATCGCGCAGGTGCTGGACGCCACCCGGCTCACCCTGACCGGCACCTTTCTCGGCACGCCCGGCTACACCGCGCCCGAGATCTTCGCCGACGAGCACGTCGACTCGCCCGCCGACATCCACGCGTGGGCGGCGACGGTGGCGTTCGCGGCGACCGGGCGGCCGACGTTCGGGCGGGGGACGGCCGAGGCGCAGATGTACGCGGTGCTCAACGGGCAGGCCGACCTCAAGGGCGTGCCGGTGGCGCTGTTGTCGCTGGTGCGGGCCGCGCTGAATCGGGAGCCGGGCAAGCGCCCGACGGCCGCGCTGCTGGCCGATCGCCTGTCACGGCTGGCCAAGGCGACCAGTCCCGCCGAGCCCGATGCCGCCCGTGCCGTGCCCGCGGCAGAGGAGGGCGTCGCGGTGCGTGGCCGGGCCGGTGAGGAGGCCAAGCCGCGCGGCCGTACGGCAGAGGAGGCGAAAGCCCGCAGCCGTACGGCGGAGGAGGCCAAGCCGCGTAGCCGGACCGGTGAGGAGGCCAAGCCACCGCGCGGCCGGATCGCGGACGACGGGAAGGTGCCCGCGCCGCGGACGCGGACGAACCCGGATGGGAAGGTCCCCATGCCGCGCGGCCGTACGAGTGCGGACGGGAAGGTGCCCGCACCCCGCGGCCGCACGAGTACGGACGGAAAGGGCACGGGGCCACGGCTCCGCACAGGCGAGGGCGTCAAGGCCACACCCGTACGGAGCCGCACGAAGGCCGTGACCGGGAAACCCCGGACGCCGGGCACGCGCAACACCGGACTCAGGTCGGAGTCGGGCTCCACCACGCTGCCCGCGGGCAACGCCGCGCTGTTGCTGCTCGCGGTGCTGGCCGTGCCCTGTGTGGTGGCGTCGGTGATCTGGCCGATCGCGACGATCGGGATCACGGCCGCGTTCGTCCTGCTGACCAGGACGCTCTGGATGAGCCACTGGATGGTCAGGAAGCGGGTCTCGCGCCGGGTCAGGGTGACCCTGCGCGTGGTGCTCTTCCCGTTCGCGTTCACCGGTGCGACCGCGACCGCCGTGGTGTGGCCGGGCGTGCCCGTCGCGGTGGCGGCGGGTGGCGCGCTCTGGCTGATCGGCGGCGGCCAGATCGATGCCGACTGGTGGCAGCAGCCCGCGCCGGTCACCGCCGCGGGTGTCGTGTTCGGGATGCTGTGTGGCGGCATCACCGGACGCGAGATCGAGCGGGTCGGCGCTCATCTGCCGGATCTGCGCAGGGAAGGGCTGCGCGCACTGGCCGTGCTGGGCGGGTTCGTCGCCCTGTGCGCGGCGGCGGTGCGCGCTATCGCGCTGCTTCTGTGACCGGCTGTGGGTTAGCCCTGGCCGCCGTCGCGGCGGGAGAAGCGGTTGAAGATGCGCTCGCCCGCGTTGACCGCGCCCTCTGCCACGTCGCGCAGTACGCCGATGAACGGATCCTGCGACTGCGACCACGACGCGCGGTAGGACTCGGCAGCGGCCTTGATCTCCTCGGTGACCCGGGCGCTGGCGTCGTCTTCCCTGCGCGGGTAGTCGCCGCCGAGGATGCGCTCGTACTCGCCGCCGCGGTGCCACTTGTCGAGCTCGGCCACGCGCACCACGGCGAACGGGTGGGTGGTGCCGAGCAGGTTGAGCACCTTGAGGAAGCCGTCGCGCAGGTCGCCAGCGGTGTCGTATTCCTGGTATTGCTCCAGGAACGCCTCGATGTTCATCTCGTGGGTGTAGGCGCCGCCGGCCAGCTTCATCAGCGCGCGCTTGGCCGCGTCCGGGTCCTGGCCGGTGAGCAGGCCGCCGCGGTCGGAGGAGAGCTCCGACTTGCGGTACCACTCCTCCAGGCCCGCGACGATCGCGCGCAGGCCGATGTAGCCGAGCGGGATCCAGGCCACGCGGGTGGCCAGGCGGGTGAGGATGTCGAGCATCGTCCGGTAGACGGCGTGGCCCGACAGGATGTGCGAGGTCTCGTGACCGATGACGAAGCGCTGCTCCTCCTCGTTCATGAGGTTGAGCAGGCCGGTGGTCACCACGATGAACGGGTCGTCGAAACCGATGGCCTTGGCCTGGACCTGCGGGTCCTGCTGGACGTAGATCTCGGGGATCCGGTGCAGGTCGAGGACGTAGGCGGCGTCGCGGCCCATGTCGTAGAGGGAGCGGAACTGAGTCTCGCTCACACGCACGGCCGACGCCAGGTACATCAGGCGCAGGCGGCGCTCGCTGATGAGGCCGGACATCTGCTTGAGAACCGTGTCGAACCCACTCAACTTACGCAGAGCGACCAGCGCGGACCGGTCTGCGGGGTGTTCGTAGGCACGAGACGAGATGCCGGGCAATTGGACGCGGTTGCGGTCCGGGGTGGTCGTCATGCCCGGCATGCTACGTCGGCAGCCGGGACGGCGCGCGTTCATCACCTGGGTTCGTGACGGGGTTGGTGACCGCTTTGGTCAGCGGGGGGTGCCATGTGGGTGTCGGATAGCCGACGCGTAGGGTCCTTTCATGATGAACGCGCCGAGTGTCCAGGGAAAGCGACGCGTGGGAGTGATGGGTGGGACGTTCGACCCGATTCACCACGGTCACCTGGTCGCCGCCAGCGAAGTGGCTCACCACTTCAATCTCGACGAGGTCGTCTTCGTGCCTACGGGCCGGCCGTACCAGAAGTCGGAGCGCGAGGTGTCCGCGCCCGAGGACCGCTATCTGATGACCGTGATCGCGACCGCGTCGAACCCCCGCTTCTCGGTGAGCCGGGTGGACGTCGACCGGCCCGGGCCCACCTTCACCATCGACACGTTGCGTGAGATCTCCGCGATCTACGGACCTGAGGCACAGCTCTACTTCATCACCGGAGCCGACGCCCTCGGTGCGATCCTCAGCTGGCAGGACGCCGAGGAACTGTTCGAACTCGCCCATTTCGTGGGATGTACGCGGCCCGGCCACACGCTGCACGATCCGGGCCTGCCCCCGGGGAAAGTGACCTTGCTGGAGATCCCCGCCCTGGCCATCTCCTCGTCGGAGTGCAGGCAGCGGGTGGAGAAGGGTGAGCCGATCTGGTACCTGGTGCCGGATGGAATCGTGCAGTACATCAACAAACGCGGCCTTTACCACGCAGAGGGGTGAAGGTGCTCGTGCCATACGTGGGGCTGCGGAGCCGTAACGGGTACCCTCAACATAGGGGCATGTTGCCGACACAGGAGGACCGACCCGCATCGTGACCGCATCCGAAAGAGCCGTCCAGCTCGTCCAGATCGCCGCCGAGGCCGCGGCCGACAAGCTGGCCGATGACATTCTCGCCTACGACGTGAGCGAGCAACTCGTCATCACCGACGCGTTCCTGCTCTGCTCCGCCACGAACGACCGCCAGGTCCGCGCCATCGTCGACGAGATCGAAGACAGGCTGCGCATCGAGGCCGACGCCAAGCCGGTACGCCGCGAGGGTGAGCGCGAGGGCCGTTGGGTGCTCCTCGACTACCTCGACATCGTCGTACACGTGCAGCACGAGGAGGACCGCACCTTCTACGCGCTGGAGCGCCTCTGGAAGGACTGCCCGGCCATCCCGCTCCCGGAGAGCGTGGCGCAGGCCAACATCCAGCGGGCTCGCACTTGAGCAAGAGGATCGTCTGCCTCAGGCATGGCCAGACGCTGTGGAACGTCGAGCGTCGCTTCCAAGGCCACTCCGACATCCCGCTCGACGAGACCGGTGTCGCCCAGGCGGCGAGGGCGGCGTCCCTGCTGGCCTCGCTGCGGCCCACCGTCATCGTCTCCTCCGACCTCCAGCGGGCCAACGACACCGCCCTGGCGCTCGGCCGGATCGTCGGCCTCGAGGTCTCCGTCGACAAGGACCTCCGCGAACGCGGCGGAGGTCAGTGGGAGGGCCTGACCCGCGACGAGATCGCCGCCCGCTGGCCGGAGGAGTACGTGGCCTGGGAGGCCCCCGACGGCGAACCGGTCGCCGACGTGGCCGGCCGGGTGGCGGCCGCCATGCGCCGCTGGGCCGACCGGCTCGACGACGACGGCCTGCTGGTCGTGGCCTCACACGGGGCGGCGCTGCGGCTGGGCATCTGTGAGCTGCTGGGGCTGCCTGAGGAGCTCTGGCCGGCGCTGGGCGGGCTCGGCAACTGCTCCTGGTCGGTGTTGCAGGAGGGGCGTAAGGGGTGGCGGTTGCTCGAGCACAACGCGGGTACGCTGCCTGAGCCGGTCAACAGCGACGACCGTCCGGACGCCTAGCCCCGCCTGGCCCTCGGTCTGCCGCGTCGAGCCCGGGTCGCGTCGAGTCCGAGTCGTGTCGCGTGAGCCGGGGCTGCTGCGTGGGCGGATTCTTCCGGCGATAGCGGATTTGTAGCTCTAGTGCGGGTGGCGGAGGGGATGTGGTGTTATTTCGTCTTAGTGCGCTAGGGCGATGAGGAGACTTCGCGGTGGACCGAGGTGAGGTGCCTTACCTCCGGATCGTCGGCGAGCTGCGGCGGCGGATCGCCGCAGGGGAGCTGGCGGCAGGGGACAGGATCCCGTCCACCCGGCAGATCATGCGTGACTGGGGAGTGGCGATGGCCACGGCCAGCAAGGTGATCGGCGCGCTTCGTGACGAAGGGCTGGTACGCCCGGTGCCCGGGATCGGCACCGTGGTGGTCTACCGGGTCGACGCTCTGCCCGAGGCGGCTGACGGCGGTGGGGGGCTGGAGTCCGCCCCCGCGGACCAGACCGAGCAGCGCGTCCTCGGCGTGGCCATCAAGATCGCTGACAGTGAAGGGCTTGCCGCCGCCTCCATGGACCGGCTCGCCACCGAGCTCGGTGCTTCGGTCCTGTCGCTTCATCGGCACGTACAGAGCAAGGACGAGCTCGTACACCTGATGGCGGACGCCGCCTACGGCGAGATTCCGCTGCCCGCACAGCCGCCGCCCGGTTGGCGCGCCCAGCTGGAGGTGTCGCTGAGGCTTCAATGGCGCCTCCACCGCCGCCATCCCTGGCTGTCCCAGGCCATCCCGCTCACCAGGCCAGAGTTCGTCCGCAACGCGATGGCGCACACCGAATGGATCCTGCGCGCCCTCGACGGCCTCGGCCTCACCCCCAACGCCATGCTGCACGCCAGCGTGTCGCTGGCCGGGTTCGTACGAGGGGTCGCGGCGGCCCCGGAGGCCGACCATGAGGGGCTTGCGGCGGTCAGGGAGGGGCAGCTGGCCGAGGCGCTCTCCTCCGGCGGCTTTCCGACCATGGCCAGGGTGATCGTGCAGCCGGGACTCGACCTCGACCTGGACTCGCTCTTCGAGTTCGGGCTGCGGCGCCAGCTGGACGGGCTGGCCGTACTGGTGGCCAGTGCGGCGCATGGACGGCGCGATTAGGCGAATCCCCGCGATGGCTATATGCTCTCGGAGCGCCGTCACGAGCCAGCTCGTCACGGTGACCAGGGGCTATAGCGCAGCTGGTAGCGCACCTCCATGGCATGGAGGGGGTCTGGGGTTCGAATCCCCATAGCTCCACTCGTTGGCGGGGTTGGTATGGTCGCTCGCCCCCTACGGGGGCTTTGCTCCCCTTGGCCACCTCGTTGTTTACCCCGGGGGATAACCCCCGGACCCCCAGCGTCGGGCCAATCGGCCTTCGCTTCGCTCCGGGCTGTTTCTTTTTTGGTTTTCCAATCGGCTTCGCCTCATTGGCGCTTCGCGCTTGGGGGCTTCAGGCGTTTTCTTCCAGTCGGGCCTGGTCCCGACCCCTGTAGGGCCTTCGCTTCGCTCGGGCGTTCTTATTTGGCGCTTCGCCTGCTTGTGGTCATTTGGGTCCTCGGTTGGGAGCATGTGGCGGAGTGTGCTCGTCGTCGGGTAGGGCGCATGAGGACTGCTCGGGACCATCGGTGTGGGCAGGTTGGCCGCAGTTACCCTCCGGTGTTGTTGTCGCCTGTGGGTTCTGCATGTGGATGAGTGGCGCGTGGGCGAGTGTTTCGGTGCCGAGCAGATGCCAGCGGGGCGTGGAGCGCATTTGACCGGTTCGGCGGTCCGGTGTTGTCGTCACCCGTAGGCTCTGCGCCTGGATGAGTGCCGTGTGGACGAGTGTTTCGGTGCTGACCAGATACCTGCGGGTGGTGGGTGTGTCCGCGATGACCTGCGTCAGTACATGTGCGAGTCTGGGTTTCGCGTGGGCTGTGGTGCCGCGGCGGCGTGGGTCACATGGCGCTCCCGGCACAGCAGGCCTGCGGATGACCGGCTCAGAAGGCCAGCGTGATGCCGCCCGCCTCCAGACTGCGGTGAGCTATTGGCCGCTGTCGTACAGGGTCGGCAGCGCCTTCCGCTCCAGCAGCATCCACCACACCTGTCCACGCCGGCCTGCACTTCGGCCCAGATGCGCCGGGGAACTCGGATGTGACGGGGGAACTCGGATTTACCGGGGGAAGTCGCCTCCGCAGGGCGGCATCACGTCTGCGCCCAGAGTGCGTACTAGCGCTTCGTCCTTCGGTTTGGTGTCGGCGATCACGCGCGCGTCATCCCGCTTCCTGTAGAGGCGAAGGGCGAGGGGCGCGGTGATGGCCGCGGTCGCGATGAGCGACCAGGCGAGAGAACCGCCGGTGCCGCCGGTGTCGTTGGCTGCGATCGCGACGTGGCTGAGCGGCTTGATCTCGATGAAGGCTTGGAGCCGGCCGGGCATGGTTCGGGTTGGATGAAGATGTTGCCGGCGAACAAGAGCGGCATCAGCACGACATTGGCGATGCTTATGGTGACGGCCGGGTCGGGCACGAGTAAGGCGGCCGCGGCCCACAGCAATGACAGGTCAGGGCTGGGGCGATCGGCTGCCTCGCCGCTTCCGTTCCTCGGCCCGGGGCGGTTCGCCCGTCACGCCCCAAGTTGCGGTGGCCGCTTCCTGTTTCTTCGCCGTGGTCTATGACGGCCTACTTAGTTTTGAAGGCGTTTCCGTCGTCACAGTACGGACCGGGCGCCAAGCTGCCATCGGCTCTCTTGTATCGGACGCGCCGGTATTGGCCGAGTCTCTTACGCGTATGCGATCAGGGTTTCCCATAGGAGATGGAGGTTGGGGTCGCTGGCTAGCGAAACATGGGGCAGTTGAGATCCCGCCGAGCCGGCCTTCGCTGGAGCTGAAGATGACACCTAAGATCAGCTCATGCTTGACACCGTGATTCCTCTGGGCTTCTTAGGGCTCTTCGCCTGCTTCCTTGTCTTCTGGGTTGTGATGGTCGTTCGGATACTTCGGCAGCGCCGTGTCCTCAAGTACACGGACGCCGTCAGAGCTACCGAACTCACCGGTCGTGTGCGCCAGCTCAAGGTTCGCGGATACGAAGAGCAGGCGGTCCGGCTCGTACAGGAGGAATTGGCGATGCCTCCCAAGGTGGCCCGTTCCTGGGTGAAGTCCATCTAGGAAACAGCGACAGGCTGAGTATTGTGTCCTTCGTGGGCCACCTGCCAGCCGTACGTCTTCCCGACCGTTACGCCAAAGGCGGGCATCCTCCTGGGATGGCGTCTGAAGGCGGATGGCCAGTGGAAAGCACTGGTGGAGAACACGGCCATCGTTCCCGGCTATCGTGGCGGCCTGGCCCCGCACCAGCCATGAATCCCGCCGCGCAGGTAAAAGCGACACGCCGAGAAGAAGAGCGGGACCACCTTTGCTGAGAGAATCGATGGGCGAGTCAGGGCGTATTCGGCTGTTAGTACTCCAGCCGTACTTAGCCGTTGAGGAGGTGTTGTTGTCGCTGGTAGCGGCAGCGGCGGGCGCGGGCTTGGTGGCGGCGTCTCCATCGTGGCCAGCGTAAACAATGCCAGGCTGGGTGCTGGGGTTGGTAGAGACGGGCATGGGGA
This sequence comes from Nonomuraea sp. NPDC048901, assembly GCF_040649695.1. Classification (NCBI taxonomy): domain Bacteria; kingdom Bacillati; phylum Actinomycetota; class Actinomycetes; order Streptosporangiales; family Streptosporangiaceae; genus Nonomuraea; species Nonomuraea sp. NPDC048901. The sequence continues at coordinate 32,268 of NZ_JBEZFW010000002.1, forward strand.
CGACAGATCTCGTAGGCGGTGAGCGGGACCAGATCTTCTGAAAAGTCCAACTGTAGGGGTCGGCGGGCTGGGGCGGTGATTGTCCGGCGGAGGGCCCTGTGTGCTGGACCGGGGCCGGCTGCTGGGCGGCGAGGAAGGCCGGGTGGGCGTGGGCGACCATGACCAAGATGATGAAGTCGTATCAGGAGATTGCGCGGCGGACCCGGTAGTGGTCGAGTCCGAATGATCCCTCCTCGTGGTCAGCGCGACAGGACCCTCTGGAACGCTCGCTCTCGTCGCATGACAGATGCATGCTTGGGAGGCCACGCGACATCGTCGATCGCGAGAAACGGCTGGACCGCGACCGCTGCCGGCGTCATCCCGGCGAAGGCCATGACGTCTCTGTGAAGGTGGGACTGGTCGGCGTAGCCGCTCTCCGCCGCTACCAAGGCGGCGCTATGGCCGGCGGCCAGGCGGTGGGCCGCGTGGTCGAAGCGGATGAGCTGGGCGACGCGCTTGGGGGTGAGGCCGACCTGGGCGCGGAACCGGGACCAAAGGCGTTTGCGGCTCCAGCCGATCTCGGTGACCAGTCGTTCGACGCGTATCCGCCCTCGGCTGGCCACCATCTGCCGCCAGGAGAAGGTGACTTCCGGGTCGAGGGCTCGGCCCGCGTCGGCCCGCCGTGCCAGCGCGGCCTCCGCGATCGCGAATCGGTCCTCCCACGAGGCGGCGGCGCGCAATCGCTCTTGGGTTCGTACGGCGTCTCGTCCCCACAGGTCGTCGAGGGCGACCAGCGTCCCGCCCAGCTCCGAGGAGGCGCCCAAGACCACGTGTGCGACCATCGGCGAGAGCCGCAGCTGGAGGCATTCGGAGCTGCTGGCGAACCCCCGCCCTCGAGCCCTGTGGGGGGCGAGTCCGGCGACGACGCGTTCTCGCTGCCGCGAACCACAGTCGTCTTCGATGACGAATGGCTGGTCGCCGAGGTCGAAGATCACCATGACCGTGGGGTGCGGGACCAGCGCGACGTTGCGCAGCTCATTCGCTTGATCGCTGAACCCTGCCATCGTGACCCCCGGCAGCCGGCCGGGACGCGATGGAACCGTGATCTCCCATCGAGGCGCACCGGCGCGAGCCGACTCGGCTGATCGCACAGCCGACATGGTAGGAGTCACTTCGCGGTGTCGCAATGCCACAACGCGCCTCCGGGGGTCGGCAAGGGTCCTGGATCAGCACCAATAGGCCGGTGGTGGCGAGAAATGGATCGCCACCGCTGAGCCGCACGGTCGACACCGAATGGCAACTCCCAGGCAGCGTCGGCTGGTCCACACGCCCCGCGCTCAGCACCGCCGGTCAGGGCCGGTTGGTCCACACCTCGCGTTCGGCGCCGTCGGGGTCGTCGGCGACGGTGATCCGCTCGTCGATCAGGGCGGTGGACCGGTTGGCCAGGTTGTATCGGGGCCAGCCCGGGTCGCCCTCGGCGACGAAGCGGACCCAGGCGCCGTGAGCCGTGTCGGCGACGACCTGTGGTGGTTCGTCGCCGATGAGAACCTGGCTGGACTTCTCGTCGAGGAGGTTGAACACGTACGGGAGCTCTACCGCGTGGGCGGCGCCGAGGCGGCCGGCGAAGCTCGGCGACTCGTGGTCGAAGCGGTACATCCAGGTGTCGGCCTCGCCGGCCTCAAGGTGTGCCTCGGCGACCCGGATCACCGGAACCCGGATGAAGCAGTCGGTGGTCACGGCGGCGAGCAGGTCCCCGTCGCTCGCTCCCGGCCGGGCTGCCCGATAGAGCTCGATCGTCCCGTCGGGCCCGCCGTAGGCGCCCACGACCGCGGAGAGGATGCGCTCGTCGGCGAGGTCGATCATGCCGGTGGGGACGAGGCCGATCCGGGTGTCGTCGCGGTTCCACCCGGCCAGGAGCCGCACGCCGCTGCCGGCGCCCCTTCTCAGCGCGTCGAGCGGATGGTCGGGGAGGGCGTCGCTGTCGATGACCGGGGCGAAGGGGAGGCTGCCCCACTTGGTCGGATCCGCGACGCTCTGGACCTCCTTGACGAGGGCGGACGCCGCCCGCGTGAGCCGTTCGACTGGCACCTCGCTGAAGGCCTCGCGGGTCGGGGCAACCCCGAGCGACTCAGCCAGCCTTGAGGCGACGCCTGCGGCGCTCTCGGCCGTGAGTGTCTGGGCGGCCGCCCCGCTCTGGGTGATCGCCTGGTGGAACAGGCCTCGGGCACGGGGCATGGCCATGAGGGTGATGATGCTCATGGCCCCGGCGGACTGGCCGGCGACGGTCACCCTCCCCGGATCTCCGCCGAAGGCGGCGATGTTGTCCTGGACCCACTCGAGCGCGGCGATCTGGTCCAGCAGCCCCAGGTTGGCGGTGCCGTCATCCAGGTAGAGAAAGCCCTCGGCACCGAGCCGGTAGTTGATCGTGACGCATACGACCCCGTCGCGGGCGAAGGAGGTGCCGCGGTAGCCGGCGATGGATCCGGACCCCTTCGTGAACATGCCGCCGTGGATCCAGACCAGTACCGGCAATCCGGATGCCTGGCGATCGGGGGTCCACACGTTGAGGTTGAGGCAGTCCTCGCCAGGGATCACGGCCTCCGGGAACAGCGCGGCGCCCTCCGGGTCGTCGTTGTCTTTCGGGCAGGTCGGCCCGTAATCGGTAGCGTCGCGCTCGCCCTCCCACCGCACGGGCGGCTCGGGAGGTCGCATGCGGCGTGGCCCGAAGGGCGGGGCGGCGTACGGGATCCCGAGGAACGCCGCCACTCCCTGGTCATGGCGGCCCCGCAGCCGGCCACTCGACACCTGAACCTCTGGCGCGCTGTCCACGGTCTTCGTCATTACCTCTCCTATCGACGTTCCGGACACGAGGTCGAGCATCACAAGCTCCGGGCCTGGGTGTCTTGGATGAATGTTTCCTTCTGTGGTCCACCAGGGCTCTTGCAGAACATTATCCGCCTGTGTAAATTTATACGCATGGATAAGAAACCGTGGAATCTGGTCCGGTCGCTCTTCGTCGCCGTGCTGGTCATCTCGATCGCGACGCTCGGGGTGGCCGCCGTCATCGGTGGCAACTGGGTGGTCTGGCTGCGCGGCGCCGCCGTGGCCGCCGCCTCCGTCTGGCTCGTGGCTCTGGCGGGGCAGGCCGCACGAGGCAAGCGATCGGCCTACCTGCGCATCCGCTTCATCACCTTCGCCGCGCCCATCGGAATCGTGCTCATCCTCCTCGCGCCGGACAGCGGCTATCCCGACTGGATGAAGGCGGAGCAGGCAGTGGTCGGCGTCCTGGTCGCCGCCGTCGCGGTCATCGTCAACCGTCGTGCCGTACGTGAGGCGTACCCGAAGCGTGGCAAGCTGGGGTGATATGCAGACCTCCGGAACTCGCCGCGAAGCCACCGAGGCCCGCAGAGCCCAGATCGCCTCCGCCACCATCGCCGTGCTCGCCGAGCGCGGCTATGCGGAGACCACGTTCGAGGCCATCTGTGAGCACGCCGGGCTCAGCAGCAAGAGGCTGATCTCCTATCACTTCTCCAACAAGGAGCAGCTTTTCGAGGCCGTTGTGCGTCAGGTCATCACCGACGCGGCCGCCTTCATGCGTCCGACACTGGACGCCGCCTCCGGAGCCGGTGCGCAGTTGGAGGCGTTCATCCGGGCCAACATCGCCTTCATCGCCACCCATCCTGGACACGTGCGCGCGGTGCAGCAGATCGCGCACAACCAGGCGTTCGCGGGTGACCACGAGCGGGACGCCGCGATCGCCAGGCTGGTGGCGCTGTTCACGGACGGGCAGCGTACGGGGGCTTTCCGGGTGTTCGACAGTGTGCTGATGAGTACGGCCCTGCGTGCGTCGATCGACGCGATGGCCGAGCGCATCGTCGACGGCCTTGACCCGGACCACTGCGCGAACGAACTCGTCGAGATCTTCGGCCGGGCGACAAGAGCTGGATTCTAAAAGGTCTTTTCTCCTCGTTCCATTGCTCGCGACAGTGCGGCGAAAGGGCGTGGCGCGACGATGTTCCTCACTCGCACAGGCCGCGGTCTGGGATTGCTCCGCCTATATCGACGTCGCCTACAACACGGCCTCGGCCACGTGTCTCTCAGGGTTCGGGAACTTCCGGGTGCGGGCCGAATGCAATTCCGGGCACTGGCCCTGCACGACCACCATCTGGGGACCATGGATATACCGGCGCAGTGGGCCGGACAGGTTCGTGTCGGAGGTCTCCGGCGACCCGTACGGCTGCAACGTCGCCAGAGCGTGGTACGAGGTCTGATTCGGCCGAGCCCGGCCCTGGCCGCGTTCCTATGGAGGCGCGGGTTACTGGGATTTTCCTCGTTATAAGCGGCGACACGCCCATTTCATAAGAGCTGCTGTCGTATCACCGCTCGCTCCAGGAGTAACCAGTCCGGCCCATAGCATTCCTCACTGAGTCGATGATCTTGACGGCCTGCGTCGCCGTCTTCTGCCCGGCTCTTTTGCGTGGGGTACTGCGACCGGGGGTGGCACATGTCGGAGCGTGAGAAGAAGGCCATGAGGAGGCGTCGGCTGCCCTGCGTCGGGCTGGTCGTCGCCATGGCGGCCGGCTTGGTCTGCGGGGCTGGGGGAGGATCCGGCGCGGAGGCGCGCATGGTCCGTACGGGTACAGCTTTTGCGAGTACAGCTTCTGTGAGTGCGGTATCGGCGGGTACGGGCCGTGCGGAACCGGCGCGGAGCGCGTCGGACTTCGCGGCCCGTGTCGCGGAAGGCACCCGTCGGCAGGCGCGGGAAACCCGCTCGGGAGTGCCGGTCGGCGCTCGGAGGCCCGCTGTCTGCCCGCCGACCTCCGTCATCTGCATAGAGAACAACAAGCCCGGCAACCCCGCCAGCGAATGGGACATCTCGGGGGCGGGCAGCGGCACCATCCAGGGCTATGCGACGCAGATGAGCGTCAATCACGGGGAGACCGTGCTGTTCAAGGTCGACACCGTGGCGACCGACTACCGCCTCGACATCTACCGCATCGGCTATTACGGCGGAATGGGAGCGCGAAAGATAACGACGGTCCAGCCGTCCGCCCCCCTGCCCCAGTCGCAACCCGCATGCGCGGAGGACACGTCGACCGGGCTCATCGACTGCGGGAACTGGGCGGTGTCGGCCTCATGGGCGGTGCCCAGCGACGCCGTCTCGGGGGTCTATATCGCGAAGCTGGTCCGGGAGGACGGAACGACCGGTGCCAGCCACATCATTTTCGTCGTCCGGGACGACACCAGGGGCTCGGACATTCTCGTGCAGACCTCCGACACGACCTGGCAGGCGTACAACAGGTACGGCGGGAACAGCCTCTACTTCGGCAATCCTGTCGGCCGCGCCTACAAGGTGAGTTACAACCGCCCGTTCAAGACGCGCGACCCCTTCTCCATGGACGCCCCGGAGACCTTCTTCTTCAACGCCGAATACCCCATGGTCCGATGGCTTGAGGCCAACGGATATGACGTGAGCTATTTCAGCGGCGTGGACAGCGCCACCCGCGGTCAGGAATTGCTGGAGCACAAGGCGTTCCTCTCCGTCGGGCATGACGAGTACTGGTCGAACCAGATGCGCAACACCGTGGAGACCGCCCGCGACAGCGGCGTGAACGTGGCCTTCTTCTCCGGCAACGAGATCTTCTGGAAGACCAGATGGGAACCGAGCATCACCGGTGCGATGACGCCCTTCCGGACGATCGTCTGCTACAAGGAGACGCACGCCAACGCCAAGATCGACCCCAGCCCGGAATGGACCGGGACGTGGCGCGACCCGCGTTTCTCGCCGCCGTCGGACGGAGGCAGGCCGGAGAACCGCGTGAGCGGAACCTTCTTCAGGATCAACGGTATGGTCAACGACGCGATGACCGTTCCGGCGGAGTACGGGCCGCTGCGGTTCTGGCGCAACACGTCCGTGGCAAGCCTGCAACCAGGGCAGACGGCGACGTTCCCGGCGGGAACGCTCGGGTTCGAATGGGATGAGGCCCCGGACAACGACTTCGAGCCGCCGGGGACGGTGCGGCTCGCCCAGACGACGCTGTTCTCGTCCAACAAATACCTGCTCGACTTCGGTAGCACCTACGGTGCCGGGACCGCGACGCACAATCTGACGTTCTCCAAGGCGCCGAGTGGCGCGCTGGTCTTCGGCGCCGGCACGGTCCAGTGGGCGTGGGGCCTGGACAGCGTCCATGACCGGGCGGGCACTCCCACAGATGTCCGGATGCAACAGGCGACGGTCAACATCCTGGCCGACATGAAAGCCCAGCCGGCCAGTCTCCAACCGGGGCTGGTGGCGGCGACGGCGTCGACCGACACCACCCGTCCGACCTCGGCGATCACGGCTCCGGCCGCCGGCGAGAACGTAACCCCAGGAACCATCCAGGTCCTGGGAACGGCGGCCGACACCGGCGGAGGCGTGGTGGGCGCCGTGGAGGTGTCGGTCGACGGCGGCGCCACCTGGCGCCAGGCGACGGGCCGAACCACCTGGCAGTACGCATGGACGATCCAAGGCACCGGTGCCAAGACGATCATGGTGAGGGCGGTCGACGACAGCGGCAACATCCAGTCGCCCGTCACCACGAGGACGGTCAACTCGACCACGGACTGCCCCTGCAGCCTCTGGACGTCGTCCACGGTGCCCTCCGTGCCCGCGGCCGATGACACGAGCCCGGTCGAAGTCGGGGTGAAGTTCCAGACCTCGACGGCGGGCACCGTCTCGGCGGTCAGGTTCTACAAGGGCGCGGGCAACACCGGCACCCACGTCGGGAGCCTGTGGACCAGCGGCGGCCAGTTGCTGGGGAGGGCGACGTTCACCGGTGAGACGGCGACCGGCTGGCAGCAGGTGAACTTCTCGACCCCGGTCCCGGTGAGCGCCAACACCACCTATGTGGCCTCGTACTTCGCGCCCAACGGCGGATACGCCAGGGACGTCTCGTACTTCTCGAACGCGGTCGTGCGGGGTCCTCTCACCGCCCCGGACAGCGCGAGCAGCGGCGGCAACGGCGTGTACACCTACGCGGGGAGCAGCATCTTCCCCAACAAAACGTACATGGCGACCAACTACTGGGTGGACGTCGTCCTCAACACCTCCGGCCCCACGCCAACACCGACGCCCACGCCCACTCCGACGCCCACTCCGACGCCGACCCCAACGAACAGCCTGTGGCCTGACTCGTCGGTTCCGGCGACGACGTCGGCGGACGATCCGGTGGCCGTCGCGCTGGGCGTGAAGTTCAGGGCGACGACGAGCGGGAGAATCCTGGGGGTCCGGTTCTACAAGGGGGCGCAGAACACTGGGACCCATACCGGGTACTTGTGGACCAGCGCCGGGGCGCTGCTGGCGTCCGGGACGTTCACCAATGAGACGGCGAGTGGCTGGCAGCGGATGAACTTCGCCACGCCTGTCACGATCGCCGCCAACACCACCTACGTGGTCTCGTACTTCACGACCTCGGGGAACTACGCGGTGGACCGGCAGTATTTCGCCACCCAGTACAACAACGATCCGCTCCTCGCGCTGGCGAGCGGGGCGGGAGGAGGTAACGGCGTCTATCGGTACGGCGCGACGAACGGCTTCCCGACGAAGAGCTACCAGGCCAGCAACTACTGGGTGGACGTGGTGTTCACCGCCGGCACGGGGTAGCCGGCGGGGTAAAGCGCAGGCGGACGCGGGCCGGTGGGACGAGCCGGTCCCGTCCGGCCTGTCGTAGCGTTCCTTCCGGGAGTCGAGTACGCGCGGATGGGGCGGCCGGTGGACGCGGATCGCGATGATGTGGTGGTGGCTGCCGCGCGGGCGGGTGACGAGGCGGCGTTCGCGGTGCTGGTGGAGCGTCATCGGGCGGAGTTGCGGGTGCACTGTTACCGGATGCTGGGCTCGTTCGACGAGGCGGAGGATCTGGTGCAGGAGACGTTCCTGCGGGCCTGGAAGAGCCTTCGTGGGTTCGAGGGGCGCTCGACGTTCCGCGCCTGGCTGTACCGGATCGCGACGAATTGGCGTTCCTGGCCGCGATCCAGCACCTTCCGCCCAGGCAGCGCGCGGTGCTGATCTTGCGTGACGTGCTCGGCTGGCCGGCCAGGCAGGTCGCGGCGCTGCTGGCCGAGGATGTGCGGACGGCGATGCCGCCGTACCCCATGTGGTTCCAGGGACGCGACGCGGTCGTGGCGGCGCTGGCGGCGCACCGATGAGTTCTCGGCCGAACCTCCGTCTCATCAAGGGTCAACCGCTTTGATGGAGGTACGCCGTGAGCAAGCTGCTGTATTCGTGCACCATGTCGCTGGACGGGTTCATCGCGGGGGCAGGCGGTGACATGTCCTGGCTGACCGAGCACATCGGGCCCAATCCGCTGGTGGACGACGTCATCGGCAAGATCGGCGCCCTGCTCGTCGGCAACCGCACCTTCCGCGGCGACGATCCGCACAGGGGCACCGACAAGGAGGGTAAGCCGTTCGGCGGGGGATGGGCCGGACCGCAGTTCGTGCTCACCCACCACGCGCCGGACACGCCGGTGCCGGGTGTCACCTTCGTCGGGGACCTGGACGGCGCCGTCGCCGCCGCCAAGGCCGCCGCGGGCGACAAGTACGTCAACGTCCTCGGCGCCGACACCGCCCGGCAGTGCCTCGAGGCCGATGTGCTCGACGAGATCCTCGTGTTCATCGCGCCCGTCCTGCTCGGCGACGGGGTCCGGCTGTTCGACCGGCCGGGCGGGGCCGACGTCAAGCTCGAACGCCTGAGCCTGACCAGCGCGCCGCAGGCGACGAACCTCTGGTTCCGCGTCCTCTGACAGGGGCAACGTTCCACACTTACCGGAGGCGAAAGAAAGTTTCTAGGTCCATGTTGTCGGGGAAAATTTTTTCCTGATACCCCTTGACCTGGCTCTTCATCACTGGGGAGGGTGGGAAGGCAGAGCCCAGGGTGAAAGGACCTCCATGGTCGCTGTCCGCGCGTTCGCCTCGGGGGACGAGGTCTCCCTCATAGACGCCTGGAATCAGAGCATGCCAGGCGACCCCACGACCTCCGGCTGGTTCCGTGACTGCGTGCTGCTCGACCCCAACTTCGACCCCGAGGGTCTGCGGGTCGCCGTGATCGACGGGCGGGTGGCCGGCTGCGCGTATGCCGTGCGCCGGCTGATCCCGCTCGCCCCGGGCACCGACCTGGAGCCGGAGACGGGCTGGATCCCGTTCTTCTTCGTGGCGCCCGAGCACCGGGGGGCCGGGCTCGGGCGGCGGTTGCTCGGCGAGGCGGTCGCCTTCCTCGAAGCCCGGGGCAGGACCAGGATCGACTTCTCCTCCTACACGCCCAACTACGTGCTGCCGGGCGCCGACGCCGCGCTCTACCCCGACGGGTACCGGCTGCTGGAAGGGCTGGGGTTCGAGACGCTCTACTCGCCGGTCGCGATGGACCGCACTCTGGTCGGCTACGTGACGCCCGACGAGGTGCACGCGCTGCGGGCCAAGCGGGAGGGCGAGGGGTACGAGTTCCGCAGCCCGCGTGAAGGGGAGTTACCGGAGCTCATCCGGTTCGCGGCCGACGTCTTCAACCCGGACTGGGGCGAGGCGATCAGGCAGCACCGCGACACCAAACGCATGATCATCGCGAAAAACGCGGAAATAGTCGGGTTCGCGTTATACGGGGCTTACCGGGGGATCCCTGAGAGGTTCGGGCCGTTCGGGGTCGATCCAGGCGAGCGGGGCACCGGGCTCGGCAAGATCCTCCTCCACCTGACCATGACCATGATGCGGGCCGAAGCCCTGCACTCCTCGTGGTTCCTGTGGACGGGCGAGGCGAGCCCGGCCGGTCACCTCTACAGCAGAGCAGGCTACGAGGTGACCAGGCGCTTCCACGTGATGAGGCGGTCGGCGTGACCCATGTGCTCGCCATCGGGGCCCACGCGGGCGACCTGGATCTGACCGCGGGCGCCGTGCTCGCCCAGCACGTCCTGCGCGGCGACCGCGCGACGCTGCTGCACCTCACGCTCGGGGAGCGCGGCCACCCACGCCTGTCCATCCCCGAGCGGCAGGCCGAGGAGACGGCGCTCACGCGGTGAGCTCCCGTCAGGTCGGCTCACGCGGGTCGGCTCACCCGTGGTAGCGGCGGGTCAGCTCCGCGGCCGTGGTGGCGACGCGGTCGCGGAGCTCGGTGGGAGCGAGAACCTCGACGTCCGTGCCGAGCCGCAGGAACTCACCCGCCGCGTGCTCGATCGACTCGATCGGGACCGTCACCTGAGTCCAGCCCTCGCCGTCCGGCGGCTGCGCGCTCTCCTTCGCCGCCGCCGAGACCCCGGGCGTCATGAGGTTGGCCAGCAGCCGCATCCCCTGCGGCGACAGCCGGATCACCGCCTCGCCCCACCGCAGCCGGGCCTCGAACTCGGCCAGGTACGCCTGCCAGTAGGCGGTCAGGTCGAAGTCGTCGGGCCGGGTGAAGCGCTCGGGCAGCGCGTGCAGCCCGAGGATCTGTGACACCCGGTAGGTACGCACCTGCTCACCGGCCCGCGCCACCAGATACCAGCGCCCGGCCTTGACCACCAGCCCGTACGGCTCCAGCCGCCGCTCGACCTCCTGGGGCGCCTGCCAGCGGCGGTATCTGACCTCCAGGACGCGCTCGTTCCACACGGCGTCGGCCACGGCCGGCAGGTGCGTCACCGGCTGCGCGTCGCGGTACCAGGTCGGGGCGTCCAGGTGGAAGCGCTCCTGGATCCGCCCGGCCCGGTCGCGCAGCTCGACGGGCAGCGCGGCCATCAGCTTGAGCTGCGCGGCCGTCACCACGGCGGCCAATCCCAGCTCGGCCGCGGGACCCGGCAGCCCGGCGAGGAACAACGACTCCGCCTCGTCCGTGGTCAGCCCGGTGAGCCGGGTGCGGTAGCCGTCGAGGAGCTGGTAGCCGCCTTTCGGCCCGGCGTCGCCGTACAGCGGGATGCCCGCGGTGTGCAGCGACTCGACGTCGCGGTAGATCGTCCGTACGGAGACCTCGAGCCGCTCGGCCAGCTCCTGGGCGGTCATGCGGCCGCGCGTCTGCAGCAGCAGGAGGAGAGAGACCAGCCGGGAGGCGCGCATTCACTGACACTACCTGTCAGTGACCCTGCTCTACGTTCGTCCGCATGAACGACTTCGACTTCCTCTCCGGCTCCTGGAACGTCATCAACCGCAGGCTCGTCAAGCCGCTGACAGGTAGTGACGAGTGGGATGAGTTCCCCGGCATCAGTGTGGCCAGCCGCCACTTCGACGGCGCGGCGAGTTTCGACGAGATCAAGTGCCCGGCCAGGGGATTCTCCGGGCTGACCATCCGGATCTTCAACCCCGCGACAGAGCAGTGGTCGATCTACTGGGCCAGTACCTCCAGGGGAACGCTCGACACGACGCCCATGGTCGGCGCCTTCGACGGTGACCGGGGCGAGTTCTACGGCGAGGAACAACACGACGGCGCGCCGGTGCGCTGCCGGTTCATCTGGACCGTGCGCGGCCCGGACTCCTGCCGGTGGGAGCAGGCCTTCTCGGCGGACGGCGGGCAGACCTGGGAGACCAACTGGACCATGGACTTCACGCGGGCGTGACGCTGTCGAGTACCCCGTCGAGGGCCTGGCGGGCGGCGTCGCCATCGGGCACCGTGCTGCCGTACACGTAGGAGAGGCCGCCATCGGCGGTGTGCACCGCCACGATGCGGACATAAGCCGGATCCTTGGTGGCGCTCTTGAACACCACCCGGAACGACGCCGTGGCCGCCGGCTGGCCGCCGACCTCCAGCGCCTGGGTGCGCAGGCCGTCCCGGCTGCCCAGGTCGGGCAGGAACCGCCGGGCCGTGTCCAGCGCCACGGCGTCGGCCCTGGCCTGCAACTGCTCGGACGTGGCGGCGCCGCCGATGCCGCCCTGCTGCTGCGGGAAGGCGACCACGACCGCGCCGCCCGCGGCGATGCCCGAGGTGTAGGACGGCCGGTCGGCCTTCGCCCAGCCCTCCGGGATGAGGTAGGACACCTGGGCCTTGGTGTCGGTGATCCGTGCGGGGCCCGATTTGACGGACGACTGCGAGCCCGGTTTGACGGGCGGCTCGACGGTGCTCCGGGCCCACAGGAGGGCGACCACGGCCACGGCGACCACCAGGACCGCCACCCCGCCGACCACGATCACCCACCAACAGCCCGACTTCGGCGGCTTGGCCTCGTACTGGGGGACGTCGGGGAGCATGTCGGGGGTGTAGGGCAGGCGCTGCGTGTAAGGGCTCTGGCCGGGTTCCTGGCGGGGTGGCTCGGGTTGCGGCCAGCGGTGCCTGATGGTCCGGTTGGGGTCGGGGCCGGGCTGATCCGGCTGCTCTGGAGTCATGATCCCCTCGGACGCGGCGCAGAGAGCTTTATCCAGACATTGTCACATTCCTAGGCGATCGGGCGGCTGGTTAGCCCTGCGGGTTCTGCCAGCCGGGCCGCTCCGGGTCCTGCCAGCCCGGCTGCGGGGCCGAGGGCGGCTGCGGCGGGGACTGCGGCTGCCACTCGGGCGGCGACTGGGACTGCCGCTGCCACTCCGGCTGCTGGGGCTGCGGCCAGCCGTGCGGCTGCGGTGGTTGCGGCCAGCCTGGCGTCTGCTGCGGCTGGGCCGGGGCGCGGCGGGCGACCGCGGCCCAGATCAGCAACCCCACGCCGACTGCGGTGATGAGCGTGGCGATCGTCTCTATCGCGACCACCACCATGTTGTACGAGTTGATGCCGACCGCGCGGATCAGGCTCTCCGCCGAGGCGACGCGCACGATGCTGAAGAGCTCGCCGAACAGGAGCACGAAACAGCCGAACATCCCCAAGGTGGCCGCCCGGCCGCGCTCCGCCTTCGCCTTGGCCGTCAGCACGACACCCACGACCAGCAGGCTGATCATCAGCAGCCTGAGGATGTAGTAGAGCAGATTGGCAAATGACATATGTCCCCGTCTTTCGGCTCCGATACGCACGCATTTCACGCGATCTGTGTCGAGACGCGACCTTACGGGGATTGACGCGCGCTTTCCACCGCCCGGGTGATCGAACGGAGATCCAGGTCGCCCTGGTAGCGGACGCCGTTCAGGAACAGTGTGGGCGTCCCGCGGACGCCGCTCGCCCGGCCCGACTCCTCGTCCCGGTCGACCCGCGCGGCCTGCGCGGGCACGTCGGGCCACGGCTCGACGTCCAGTTCGGCGGCGTAGCGGGCCAGGTCGGTGTCGGTCAGGAAGCGCTGGTTGTCGAAGAGGGTGTCGTGCATCTCCCAGAACCGGCCCTCCATCGCCGCGGCCTCGGCGACCACCGCGGCGGGAAAGGCCCGAGGATGTATGGTCCGCAGCGGGAAGTGCCTGAACACCAGGCGCACGTCGGCGGACTTCCGCAGCAGCTCGCTCAGGACCGGATGGAGAGCTCCGCAGTAGGGGCACTCGAAGTCGCCGTACTCCACGATCGTCACCCGCGCGTCCGCCGGCCCCCGTACGTGGTCGTCGGGTCCCACGGGCTCGGTCAGCAGTACGGGTAGTTCCTCCTCCGGCTCGGCGTCAGGAGGCGCGCACACCCCGCCGCGGTCCCAGGCCATCCGGAAGATCGCCCCGCCCATCAGCGCCGCCAGCAGCGACCCGGCCAGGATGCCGATCTTCGCCTGGCTCTGCACCGCCGGGTCGTCGAAGGCCAGGTCCACGATGAACAGCGCCACCGTGAACCCGATGCCGGACACCGCCGCCCCGCCCAGCAACTGTCCCCAGACCAGGTTGCCGGGCAGGATCCCCCAGCCGGACTTCAGCGGCAGCCAGGTGCCCAGCGAGATGCCGACGAATTTCCCCAGCAGCAGCCCGGCCGCCACTCCGATCGTGATGGGCGAGGTCAAGGCCGTGCGCAGCGTCTCGGCGTCGAGCCGGACACCCGCGTTGGCCAGCGCGAAGATCGGCACGATCACATAGCTGCTCCAGGGGTGGAGCAGGAGTTGCAGCCGCTCGTTGACGGACACGGCCCGCCGCAGCGTGCGCGCCGCCACCCTGGCCGCCTCGGGGCTCGGGTCGCTGGTGAACTCGTGTACGGCCTCGTCGGCGCGGAGCAGCTTGCGGTCGCTGGGCGCGTACACGAACACCAGGATGCCCAGAGCGATGCCGATCAGCGTCGGATGCACGCCGCTCTCCAGCGTGGCCACCCACAGCGCGAACCCGAGCACGATGTACGCGGGCGCCCGCCAGATCCTCAGCCACCGCAGCGTCACGATCGCCGCCAGCAGCGCCGCCGCGACCACCAGGGCGATGACGTCCAGGCTCTCGGTGTAGAAGAGCGCGATGATGATGATCGCCAGCACGTCGTCGACGATCGCCAGCGTCAGCAGGAACACCCGCAACGGCTCCGGGCACCGCGCGCCCACGATGGCGAGCATGCCGAGCACGAACGCGGTGTCGGTGGCGATCGGCACCCCCCACCCACCGGCCGCGGGCCCACCCGCGTTCAGCGCGAGATAGACACCGGCGGGCACCATCATCCCGCCCAGCGCCGCGAGCGCCGGCACCGCGATCAGCCGCCGATCCCGCAACTGGCCGAGCCGCGCCTCGTAGGAGATCTCCAGGCCGATGACGAAGAAGAAGATGGTCATGAGGCCGTCGTTGACCCAGTGGCGCAGGTCGAGCTCGAACGTGGCGCTGCCGAACGACAGGCCCATGTTCGTGTGCCAGAAGGATTCGTACGTGCCGCCCCAGGGGGAGTTGGCCCACAGCAGGGCAAGCAGGGTGGCCGCCAGCAGCACGCTGGTGCTGCCGGTCTCGGTCTTGAAGAACGCCCGCAACATGTAGACCCCCGGCGTCCGATGATAGGCGGCGCGCGGGTGAGACCGAAGATGGGCGGCGAGGTCCGCCTCGCATGGGCCGCCCCACCGCGCTTCAGGGGTGGAGCGGCTGGTCGGAGCACTTCCGGGGTGGTGAGGGGGCTGCTCGGGACAGGAGCCGCGCCGCTACCGGATGCTCACGAGTTCGGGGTGGGCGTGGGGGTCGGGGTCGGGGTCTCGGAGGTTGTCGGGGTCGGGTCGATGGTCGGGGTGTCTGTGGGGGTCTCGGGTGGGGTCACGGTTTCGGTGGGTGTGGGGCAGGCGGTCGGGGTACGCCAGGTCGGCGGGTTCATCCACGACTGCTTCGACTGCCACCAGCCGTGGCCGCGCCAGAAGTTCTTGGTGGGCCTCGACAGGTCGAAGACGTAAGCGGCTGTCGCTGTCGCGGTCGCTGTTGGTGCGGTCGTCTCGGTGGGCGCCAATGTCGCCGTGACTGTGGGCGTCACGGTCGGCGTCTCGGCGGGCGTTTCGGTGGGCGTTTGGGTCGGTGTCTCTGTTGGGGTTTCGGTCGGTGTTTCGGTCGGTGTCTCTGTGGGTGTTTCTGGGGGCGGCGTTGTGCCCGTGTCCTCATTGGCGGTGGCGGTCACCGATACCCAGTCGCCCTCCTTGACCTTGCTGGTCCCACGGCGTCCCGCGATCGTGCGGGTGGACTCGCTGATCGCGTACACCTTCTCGAAGCCGTCCTGGCTCTTCACGGTGATCGAGTCCTCGGCGACGGCGGTCGCCTGCCCGGTCTGGGCGAGCAGCGTGACGACGCCGCAACCGTCCTTGGTCGCCACCGCGAACTCGCCGTGCATCGCACCGACGAAGCCCCAAGGGCTGATGGGCGGCAACTCGGTCGCTGTGGGGGTTTCTGTGGGTGTCTCGGTCGGGGTCTCGGTAGGTGTCTCGCTGATTGTCGGCGTGGGAGTCGGCGTCTCCGTCGGCGTTCCCGACGCCGCGGCGGCCACTCCGATCCCGCTCGTCGCCACCATGGCGATGGTCGCGGCAACGATCAGCGGCCGTGGGACGCGCCTGCGCGGCGCGTCCGGTCCGATCGACAGGTCCTCGTTTGGGTGGTCAGAACGCGTTGGCGTCACTATGTCCTCCAGCTGAGTTGCTCCGATTCAATCCCGGCGGGTCTAAACCGGAAGTAAGCCGGACGGCAGTCACATGTGCCCCGTAGTGCCATCGCGTACCACTGGAAACGGAGAACCGCAGGTGACGGCCCGTTTGGCGCAACTAAGCTAATAATTGATGAACAGGGCCACGCGGCCCCGATTGAGTCGCGAAACGATGATCGAGACGGCGCTGCGGCTGCTCGACGGTACGGCCTCCACCCTTCAGGCTTCCGGACAGCAATGAGCCCAGGCCCCGCGCGGCCCGGGCTCATTGGGTCATTTCCCTACCGGGTGATCTTGACGTCGTCCACGCCCGCCTCGACCAGGCTGGCCCCTGACGCGTCGGCGGCCTCGATCACGATGCGGACGCTCTGCCCGGCGAAGGCGGAGACGTCGGCGGTGGCCGTACTCCAGGCGGCGTCGCGGTTGCTCGCGGCCCCCAGCTGCTGGAACACCGTGCTGGAAGTGTTCCCCACCACCCTGACGCGGAAGAAGTCGGCGCTGGAGGCGTTGCTGCCGTGCGCGAGATACCACGAGAGCGACAGCTTGAGCGTCCCGCCGGTCGGCAGGGTGATCGCCGGTGACTGGATCGAGGTGGTGCCGCCGTCCAGATCGTCCTCGCCCGCACTGGCCCCGGCCAGTCTGCCGGTGACCAGGTCGTTCATGCCGCTCACCGTGGTGCCGAGCTGCTTGGTGCCGCTGGAGGTCGTCGCCTCCGGGTCGCCGCGCTCCCACTGGCCGGTGGTCGCGGTGTCGGTGCCGCCGGCGTTGGTGACCCAGCCGTTGGCGGTCTCGAACGTGTCCGACCAGACGGTCACGGGCGGTGTGGCGGTGGCGATCGTCCAGACGGAGTAGGCGATGGCGTCGGCGTTGCGGTCGAGCGCGGTGTCGTTGATGTTGGCGGTCGTGTCGCAGGACCGGTGGTAGCAGGAGTCGAACGCCTGGCCCGCCGTACCGCCCCAGAGCTGCGCCTGCGCGCTCGACTTGATCCCCTCGGCGCCGGTGAACGTGCCGCCCGCCGCGATGCCGACGGCGATGAACGGGCCGTAGTCGGAGCGGCCGTCGAAGTCGGTGCCGCGGGTCGGGACGCCGATGGAGGAGAAGTACGCCGCCAGGGTCTGTTCCAGCTGCGCCGATCCGGCCGGGCCCGGCCCGGAGCCGGTGCCGTCGGAGTTGTCGCCGTCGTAGAGGAAGTAGCCGGGGTTGGGGGAGCCGACCATGTCGAAGTTCAGGTACGCCTTGATCTTGGTACGTTCGGCGGCCGGCAGGTTGTTCACGTAGAACTGCGAGCCGCGCAGCCCCAGCTCCTCGGCGCCCCACCAGGCGAAGCGCAGGTGCTTCGTGGGCTGTAGCGCCTGGCGCGAGACCTCCAGCGCGACCTCCAGGATCGACGCCGAGCCCGAGCCGTTGTCGTTGATGCCGGGTCCGGCGGTGACGCTGTCGAGGTGGGAGCCGATCATGAGGATGTCGTTGGGGTCGCCGCCCGGCCAGTCGGCGATCACGTTGTAGCCGGTGGCGCCGTTGTAGGTGAACGACTGCAGCGTCGTGGTGTATCCGGCGGCGTCGAGCTGGCCCTTCACGTAGTTGGCCGAGGCCAGGTAGCCGGGCCGGCCGTGCGCGCGGGTGCCGCCGTTGTTGGTGGCGATCGTCTGCAGCTGCGTCAGGTGGGCCTTGACGTTGGTGAGGGAGATGTTCGGTGGTGCCGCCGCGACGGCCGCTGGTGTGGGCGCGCTGAGCGCCAGGGGTAAGGCCAGCGCGAGAGTGCCTAATGCCGCGAGGAGCTTCATCGGGGGTCCTCCGTGGGGGGTGGACAGAGGTCAGGTCGCTAGATCCCGTTCTGGGATGTTTGGCAGGCGCGGACAGCCCCGTAAACAGCCGCGCTGCCTGAACGTAACTAGCGGACTTGATCCTGAGAAGACCCATTTGTCACAGAAGTTCACATGGGGACGGCCAGAGGGCGAGTGTCAGGCCCGTACGGAAACGACCGTGCGGGCCTGGCCGCCGTTCCGGCAGTAGACGATCACCGGGTACGTACCTGCTCGGGCGGCCCTGAACGACGGCGTCCAGGCGGCGGCCGACGCCGGAGCGAACGCCTGGCGCGGGCTGAAGGCGCCGGAGGCCACGCCGCGTACCTTGGACCCACCGCACACCGCCGTGACCGTTACCTGCCCGCCCACCCTGACCGAGGCGGGGCTGACCCCGGCACCCGCGTTGATCGCCGACAGGGCGATGCCGCCGGGCTGCTGGGCCGGCGGAGCGCTGGTCGGCTGCGTGGTGGGCTTGCTGGTCGGGGCAGAGGTGGGGGCGGTGGTCGGGGTGGTCGTGCCGCCGCCGAAGGTCACGTCCGAGCAGGAGTAGAACGCCTCGGGGCTGTCGCTGCGCTGCCAGATGGAGTAGATCAGGTGGCGGCCCTGCTTGGCGGGCAGCTTGCCCTGGAGGTTGTAGGCGCCGTCCGTCAGCGCGGGATCGCGCTGGGTGAGGAACGGCTTCGACTCCAGGTCCGACCACTTGAGCGGCTTCGACGGGTCATAGCCGTCCTTGGTGACGTACAGCTCGAAGGAGCCCTTGTGCGGAGCGGTCGACCGGTAGCGGAAGGTGAACGAGGCGCCGCTCGACATGCTGGTGGCGGGCCAGTCGGCGCGTGCCTGGTCGAAGCCGCGGTACTTGTCGCGGCCCGCGCTGCACAGCTTGCCGTCCGGGATGAGCTCGCGGTGCCTGCCCGCGGCGTTCGCCAGGTTGACCTCGTTCCAGTCGTAGAGCGGCTGGGTGCCGCCGAGTTCCACGGCCTTCTTGCAGGCGGCGGACTTGGGGCTCTCCGGGTTCTCGTTGTAGCAGACCAGGGTCCGGCTGGGCGGGTTGTTCATGGTGCCGTGGGCGTTGGCGACACCGGGCGCGACGGTCAGGACGAGCAGCGTGGGAACGGTGAGGGTGGCGGCGGCGAGCGCCTTGCGCTTGATCTGCATGTAGATCACGTTGAAGCATGAAAAGGGCGAAAAATGCTCTTTAAACCGCTCTTAAGGTTGACTTAGGTGCCTTTTCAGTGCGGCGGATCCAGACCTGGACCTGCGCCCCGCCCAGCGACGAGCGGTCCAGCCGGAGTGACCCGCCGGACGACTCCGCCAGGCGGCGGGCGATGTCCAGGCCGAGCCCGGTCGAGCCGGCGCCGCTGGTGCCCCGCTCCAGCGCCGCCTCCGGGTCCGCGATGCCGGGACCGGCGTCGGAGATCAGGATGCCGACCGTGTCCTTGCCCTCGTGCAAGGACACGCTGAACGCGGTGCCCTCGGCCGTGTGCCGGAACACGTTGCCCAGCAGCGCGTCGACCGCCGCGGTCAGCTCGGTCGCGGGCACCGGCACGCGTACCGGCAGCGTCGCGCCGATGAGCTGCCACGGCCGCTGCTGGTCCTCCGCCAGCGCCGACCAGAACGTCAGCCGGTCGCGCAGCACCTCCGCCGCGTCGCAGACCCGGTCGGCGCGTGACGGCCGCCTGGCTGCGGAGATGATCGTGTCCACCTCGCTCTCCAGCCGGGCCAGCGCCTGCCTGCTCGGCTCGGCCTGCGTGCCGAGCTGGTCGAGGCTGAGCCGGAGCGCCGTGAGCGGCGTACGCAGGCGGTGTGACAGGTCGGCGGCCAGCTCGCGTTCGGCGGCGAGCAGGTGGGTGACCCGGTTGGCCATCGCGTTGAACGCCGTGGCCGCCGCGACCAGCTCCGGCGGCCCCTCGGGGTAGATGCGCTCGCTCAGATCGCCCGCGCCCAGCGCGGTGGCCGCAGAACCGAGCCGGCGGGCCGAGCGGACCACGCGCGCGCCCAGCCGGTCGCCGACGAGCACCGAGCCGAGCACGAGCACCACGGCCACACCCGTCAGCACCGCCCACGACGTGCCGACACCCCGGTTCAGGTCGTCGGCGGGCACGAAGACCTCGATCACCGCGCCCCGGTCACCGTCCAGCGCGACCGGCCGGAGCAGCACCTGGCCCGCAGGCAGCTCGACGGTGTCGGCCCTGGTCTGGGCCGCCGCCCGCGCCACGTCGGCGGCCGGGGCGCGGGACGTGCCCGTGGTCGGGCCGCCGTTGACGTGGATGGCCAGCAGGCCGCGCCGGCCCGCCTCGGTACGCGCCATCGCGTGCGCGAGGTCGTCTGTCTTGGTGGTCAGGACCAGCACCGGGACCAGCGCCGACGCCTGGCGTTCGGCGGCGGAGACCGCCCGGCTCTGCGCCGTCTCCTTGACGATCAGGGCGAGCGGTACCAGGAAGGCCAGCGCCACCATCGAGGTGACGGCGACCATCAGCACGGCCAGCGCGCGTCTCATCGGGGCGCTGACAGCATGAAGCCGACACCCCGGACGGTATGCAGGTAGCGGGGGTTCGAGGCGCTTTCGCCGAGCTTGCGGCGTAACCAGGACAGGTGCACGTCGATGGTCTGGTCGTCCCCGTACGCCTGGTGCCAGACCTCGGTCAGCAACTCCTTGCGGGTGACGACCCGGTCGGCCCGCGTGGCGAGGTAGGCGAGCAGGTCGAACTCGCGCCTGGTCAGCGTGAGCGGCCCGCCGTCCAGCGCGGCCGTCCGCCGGTTGACGTCGACCACCAGCCCGCCGACGCGCAGCACCTGTGGCGGCGGCGCGGACCTGGCCCGGCGCAGTACGGCGTCCAGCCGGGCACCCAGGTGGTCGCCGGAGAACGGCTTGACCAGGTAGTCGTCGGCTCCCGCCTCCAGCAGCCTGACGATCTCGGCCTCGTCGTCGCGGGCCGTGGCCACGATGACCGGTACGTCGGAGATGCCGCGCACCATCTTCAGCGCCTCCGAGCCGTCGAGGTCGGGCAGGCCGAGGTCGAGGATGACGGCGTCCGGCGGGTTCTGCGAGATCTCCCGGAGCGCGTCCAGGGCGCAGCCCGCGCTGCGCACCGCGTGCTGCCGGCCGGCCAGCTCGCGGATGATCGCCGATCGGACGAATTCATCGTCTTCGACTACAAGAACCGTCGCCATGCGCACCAACCGTCCATAATTCGTCCCATGCGTCGAGCCCTCGGATACATCGTGGTCTGGTGTGGAGCCACCGTGATCGCGGTCTCAGTGTCGTGGTTCGGCGTGCGCGGTGTCTTGCGTACCGAGTTCGTGGACGATGTCCAGGTTGAGCCGTTCCTGGCGCAGGCGGTCGCGGACGGCGACCGTACGCCCGGCCAGGCGCCCGCTCCCGCCAAGACGTCCGCTCCCACCAGGACGCCCACTCCCACGAAGACGCCTGCCCCCACGAAGACGCCCACACCTACCAGGACGGCGGCTCCCACCAAGCCCGCGGCGCGGAAGACGCAGGCGCCCGCACCCACCAGCACCCCGAAGAACCTGCGGGTGGTGTCGGTGAAGGGCGGCGAGGTGGCGTTCACGCTGGGCCCCGACGGCTGCCGCCTGGTGTCGGCCACTCCCAGGAGCGGCTACTCCACCAAGGTCGCCAGGAACACCGGCTGGATCAGGGTGGACCTGGTCAAGGGCGAGCACGGCTCGGGGGTCTGGTGCATCAGTGGCGAGCAGCGCACCGACACCTGGGAGTACTGATGGCGCTCACTACTACGGACGGAGTAGCCGAGCCATAGCCGTACAGCCGATTCCCAGCGCTGCCCCAGGTGCGAACGTGACCGCATGGACGCACTGCGGAAAGCGCTGGGAGCCCTCTCAGCGGCCTACGCGCTGATCTTCTTCTGCGCGGCGCTGCTGCACACCGGGCTTCCGCTCGGCCCGCTGCGCGAGCCCGTGATCGTGCCGGCGACGATCGTGGAGACGCTCTGCGGCCTGGCCATGCTCGTCGGCGCCCGCGGCGCGCTGAGCCGCCGGCCGTGGGCGTGGGACGGCTTGTTCCACACCCACGCGGGCGCGCTGGCCGGGGTGCTGATGGGGATACTCGCGATGGCGTTCGGCGCGGGCGAGACGACCGCACTGAACACCTGGTATCACCGCACGATGGCGGCACTGTTGATCGCGGGCCTGGCCGCCGCCGGTTACGTGTCGAGGGTACGCAGATAGGCATCGGCTTCGGCGATGTGGTCCTCGGTGAAGACGCGGATCCCGTTGAGCTCCAGCAGCGCCGTGGTGACGCCCTGGCCGGGTGTCCGGCGGCCCCGGAACGTGCCGTCGTAGACGGTCAGCGAGCCGCACGAGGGGCTGCCCTCTTTAAGCAGCGCCACCCGGACGCCGAAGGAGCGGGCGACGGCGAGCGCCGACTGCGCGCCCGCCAGGAACTCGGCCGTGACGTCGGACCCGTCGGCGGTGAGCACGCGGGCGGCTCCCGACAGCACGGCCGCGCCGCTGACCCCGCCCTCGATCTCGGCGGCCGGGCGCGGGGTCGGCAGCCCGCCCTCCACCTCGGGGCAGAACGGCACCAGGCGGCCCTCCTCGCGCCAGGCGGCGAGCCGGGCGTCGGCGCTGGTCTTGGCGCCGCCGTCGTAGCGCACCCGCCGGCCCATCAGGCAGGCGCTGACGAGGACTCTCTCCATACCGACGATTTTAGGAGCGCGATCGGCACCAGCGAGACGGCGGCCAGCGCGATCGCGCAGCCGAACGCGTAGGTGAACGGCTCGGCGACGCCCGCCCTGGTGAAGACCTGCAGGAGTACGGCCAGCAGCGCCACGCCGAACGACGACGCCAGCCGTACCGAGATGTTGCTCAGCGTGGAGGCGGCGGGCATGGCGGCCCGGTCGAGCGTCTTGAACGCGGCGGCGGCCACGGAGGGCGCGACCAGCCCGTGCCCGAGGCCCAGCACGAACATCGGGACGACCCCGCCGAACAGCACGAACCCCAGCACGCCGAGCGTCGCCAGCGCCACGCCCGCCGCACCGACCCCGCGCGGCCCGCTCCGGTCGGTGAGCTTGCCGGCGATCGGCATGGTCAGGGCCGCGCCGACTCCCATCGGCGCCAGCAGCAGTCCCGCGTCCAGCGCGTCGCCGCCCTGGGCGAGCTGGCTGTAGAGGGGGACGAGCACGGTCACGCCGAACAGCGCCGCCGAGTAGCAGATCAGCGCGACCACCGCGGCCGCGAACGTACGGTCGCCGAACAGCCGCAGGTCGAGCAGCCCGCCCGGCGTCCGTACCGCCCGCACCGCGAACACCGCCACCAGCGCGAGCCCGCCCCACAGCGCCGGATGGGCGAGCGAGGCGCCGTTGCCCACCTCCGACAGGCCGTACACCAGCGCGGCCAGGCCGGGGGAGAGCAGCGCCAGGCCGAGCACGTCGAGGCGGCTCCCGCCGGTCGGCTGCCCGCCGGGCAGCAGCTTGATCGCGGCCACCAGGGCGATGACGCAGACGGGCAGGTTGATCAGGAAGAGCCAGTGCCAGTCGAGGTCGCGCACGATCACGCCGCCGAGCACGGGCCCGAGCACCGGGGCCAGCATCGCGGGCACCGAGATCATGGCCATCGCCCGGCCCATCCGGTCCTGGCCCGCTACCTGGGCCATCATCGCCTGGCCGACCGGCATGAGCAGGCCGCCGCCCAGCCCCTGGACCGCGCGGAAGGCGATCAGGGCGCCCACCGACCAGGCCGTGGCGCTCAGGGCGGAGCCGCCGGCGAACAGCACCAGCGAGGTCAGCCAGACCGCCTTCGTGCCGAACCGGCCGACCGCCCAGCCGGTGATCGGGATGGTCATGGACAGGGCCAGCAGGTAGCCGGTGATCACCCACTGCATGGTGGCGAGCGTCGTGTGGAAGTCGCGGGCCAGGACGTTGACGGCCACATTCATGATCGTCGTGTCGAGAATCGTCATGATCACGCCCAGCAGGACCACCAGGCCGGTCGTTTTGAGGGGATCTCGTACGCTGTATCGCATGACGTACACCGTAACACTTCTCGTACGGCGTATCGCCCCGCTTAGACTGGGCTCGTGAGTTCCGTCTGGTCGCGGCCCGCGCCGCAGCGACGCCCCGCGCTGACCCGGGAGGCGATCGTGGCCGCCGCGATCGCGATCGCCGACGCCGAAGGGCTGGGGGCCGTCTCGATCCGGCGTGTGGCCACCGAGCTGGGCGCCCGCGCGATGACCCTTTACTCCTACATCGAGCGCAAGGAAGACCTCCTCGACCTGATGGCCGACGAGATCGCCGCGGAGGTGCTGGTCGACGAGCCGCTGCCGGAGGACTGGCGCGAGGCGATCCTGACCATCGCCCGGCGTGAGCGGGAGATGGTGCTCCGGCACCCGTGGCGGGTCGACCTGGTCTCCCAGCGCGTCTCCGTCGGCCCCAACGGCCTGCGTCATGTCGAGCAGTCGCTGGCCGCGCTCGACGGGCTGGCGGTCGACCAGCTGGCCAAGTGGCGGATCCTGGCCGCGATCGACGACTACTCGCTGGGCTTCATCGTCCGCGAGTCGCTGGAACGCGCCGCGCCCCGCCGGATGGGGGTCAGCGACGCCGAGCGGACCGCCCTCGCCGAGCCCTACATGCGGGAGCTGGTCGCCAGCGGCGCGTTCCCCCGGCTCGCGCCGCTGATCGAGGGCGGAGTGGCGGGCGCCGACGACACCTACGAGCGAGGTCTCAACTGGCTGCTGGACGGAATCGAGGGCGACCTACCCGGGCGATAGCCTTTTCCCGATGAACACCACCGTCGCCACGATCGTGATCGTCGGCTCGCTGCTGCTCGCCCTGGCGAGCCTGATCGCCGCGATCCGCAACCGGTCCATGGGCATGATCCTGCTGGTCGGGTTCGCCGTGCTGGAGGTGGCGGTGCTGGTCCAGGCGGGCATCGTGATCGCCGCAGTGGTCGGCGGCCAGGGCCCCGCCGAGAAGGGCACGCTCTACGGCTATCTCGCCGGCCAGGCGGTCATCCCGCCGGCGGGCGTCTTCCTCGCGCTGGCCGAGCGGAGCCGGTGGGGGCCGGCGATCCTGGTCGTGGCCGGGTTCGCGATCGCGGTGATGACGGGCCGGCTGATGCAGATCTGGCAGGGCCTCCCGTGAGCGGGCCGGCGATCGGCAGCGGGCCGGGCCGGGCGCTCGTCGCCGTCTACGGGCTCTTCGCGCTCGCCGCAGGCGCGCGGGCCACCGTGCAGATCCTCACCAAGTTCGGCGAGGCGCCGCTGGCCTACACGTTGTCGGCGCTCGCCGCACTGGTCTACATCCTGCTCACCGTCGCGCTGGCCCGTGGCGCGCGCACCCTCGCGCTGGCGGCGCTCGGCGTGGAGCTGGCGGGCGTGCTGCTCATCGGCACGGCCAGCGTCCTCGATCCGGCCGCTTTCCCGGAGGCCACCGTCTGGTCGGTCTACGGGAAGGGTTACCTGTTCATCCCGCTGGTCCTGCCGTTCGTCGGCCTCTACTGGCTGCTGCGCAGGCGTTAACGGGCCGAGGGCTCGGGCAGGGGCCCCTCATGAGCACGATCGAGCACTCCGTAGATGTCCAGGTCCCCGTCAGGGTGGCATACAACCAATGGACGCAGTTCGAGAGCTTCCCCGAGTTCATGGAGGGTGTCGAATCAGTCAAGCAGCTCAGCGACACACGTACGGCATGGGTCACCGAGATCGCGGGAGTCAAGCGCGAATTCGAGGCCGACATCACCGAGCAGCACCCGGACGAGCGGATCGCCTGGCGATCGGTCGACCGGCCGCACCAGGCGGGCGTGGTGACCTTCCACCACCTCGACCCGAACACGACCAAGGTCACGCTCCAGATGGAGTACGACCCTGAGGGCTTCGTCGAGACGGTCGGCGACTGGCTGCAGATCGTCCGCCTGCGCATCAGGAACGACATGGAACGCTTCAAGTCGTTCATCGAGGCGCGCGGCGGCGAGACCGGCGGCTGGCGCGGCGACGTGCCCGGGCCGCACCAGAGCGGCTCCGGTTACGACCAGGGCGACCAGCCGGTACCGCCCGTGACCGGGGACCGGCCGACGCCGCCCGGTGGTGGTGATCGGCCGATGCCGCCCGGCACCATCGGCGGTGGCGGCGAGTTCCCCGGCGGCGCCACGCTCCCGCCGCCCGGCCCCGTGCCGAGCCCCCCGCCCGGCCCGGTGCCTCCGCGTGACGAGCCGCCGCAGGAGCCGCGCCCCATCCTGTGATGGCTTTACCGCAAACCCCCCGGGTGTTCTCGGGGGGTTTGCCATGTTTAGGAATAAATGCGGGTTTCGGGCCTGTTAACATGGCGATTCATCCCATGACTTGATGAGTGGAGGACCGTCCCCGCATGAGCGTGCTCGTCCAAGAGACCGACCAAGAGTCCAAAGGCAGATCCCTTGTCTGGCTCCTCGTGCTGGGAATCGTTCTCGCGGCGCTCAACCTGCGTACCGCCGTCACCAGCGTGGGCCCACTGCTCGACCAGCTCGCCGGCGCGCTCGGCATGTCGAGCGTCGGCACCGGACTGCTCACCACGCTACCCGTGCTGGCCTTCGCGACGGTCGGCGCCGTCACGCCCACGCTGGCCAGGCGCGTCGGCGAGCACCGGCTGCTGCTGCTCGCGCTCGTCACGCTCGGCGTGGGCCTGCTCGTACGCTCGCTGGTCGACTCCGCGCCGGTGTTCCTGCTGAGCAGCGCGGTCGCGCTGTCGGGCGGGGCCGTCGGCAACGTGCTCATCCCGACGCTGATCAAGCGTCACTTCCCGGGTCGTACCGGGGTCATGACCACCGTCTACACCGTGGCGCTGGCCGTCGGCACCATGCTCGCCGCCGCGGCCACCGTGCCGATCGAGCGCGCGTCAGGTGACTGGCACATCGCGCTCGGCGTGTGGGCGGCCCTGGCCGCCGTCGCCGTCATTCCGTGGCTTGCGCTCCTGCGCAGTGAGCCGGAGCGGCGCATCGGCCAGGAGGACGCGGGCATCCGCCGGCTCGTCAGGAGCAAGCTGGCCTGGATGGTCGCGATCTACTTCGGCACCCAGTCCATGATCGCTTACATCATGTTCGGCTGGCTCGCCACCATCCTCACCGACGGCGGCTACACCACCGGCCAGGCCGGGCTCCTGCTCGGCGTGTTCACCGCGTTGAGCATCCCGGTCTCGATCCTGGTGCCCGTCCTCGCCTCCCGCTTCCGCGACCAGCGGCCGGTCGTCGTCGGGCTCGTCGCCTGCTACGCCATCGGGTTCGCCGGGCTGTGGCTCGCGCCGATCTCGACGGCGGCGGTCTGGGTGACGTTCGTGGCGATCGGCATGGGGTCGTTCCCGCTGGCGCTGATGATGCTCGCCCTGCGTACGCGTACGCCGGAGACCACCGCCGCGCTGTCGGCGTTCGGGCAGAGCGCCGGCTACCTGATCGCGGGTGCGGGGCCGCTGCTCGTGGGGGTGCTGCACCAGATGACCGGTGGGTGGACGCTGCCGTACGCGCTGATGTTCGCGGTGCTGGTCGTGCAGCTTCTCACCGGGCTGTACGCGGGACGTGACCGGTATCTCGAGGACGAGTCCCTGCCGGTGAACAAGCCCGTCCCTGCCAGAATGGGCGGATGAACTCGACAGTTGTCACCTTCCCCGACGGTCATGTCAGTGGCCGCTCGGAAATCGTCGGGGCCGTGCCGGCGGGGGGCCGGCACGGTCTCGTCGTCGCCGAAACACCGTTCCACCCGCTCGATCACACCTGGCCGGACCAGCCCGCCGACCGGGGCACGATCGGCGGGCTGCCGGTGGCCGACTGCGTCACGGGGGCCCAGTCGGGCACCGGCGAGATCTTCCTCGGCCCCGACATCCCGGTACGCCGGGGCACCGAGGGCTGGGCCTGGCTGGTCGTCCACGTGACCGAGACCCCGCTGCCCGTGGGGACCGAGGTCGCGCTGGAGGTGGACCCCGGCCACCGGGCGGCCCTGTCGGCCGGGCACACCGCCTGCCACCTGGCCGCGCTCGCCCTGAACGCCGCCCTGGCCGGGCACTGGCGCAAGCCCGCGGCGCCCGACGGGCTCGGCCACCCGGACTTCGACCAGAGCGCGATCACCTCGTCGCGGATCTCCCCCTTCGGCAGCGAGGACGTCTACCGGCTCGGCAAGTCCCTGCGCAAGAAGGGGTTCTCCGCCGAGGGACTGGACCTCTCGCAGGTCACCTCGGAGGTGAACGACCGGCTCAAGGCGTGGGTCGCGGCCGACGCGGCGGTCTGGCTCGACGTGCCGGGGCCCGGGCTGACGGCCCGCCGTACGTGGCACTGCGCGCTGCCGGAAGGGGAGACCTCGATCCCGTGCGGCGGCACGCATGTCCGGGGTACGGCGGAGCTCGGGGTCGTCACGGTCGAGCTGGATCTGGCGGATGCCGCGCTGACCATGCGTACTACTTGTCGCTGAGGACTACTTGTCTCTGAGGAAGGCGAGCACCCGCTGCCAGGCGTCGGCGCAGGCCTCCTCGTGCCCGGCGGCGGTGGCGTCGAAGAAGCCGTGCGGGGCGCCCGGGTACGTGATCAGCTCGTGCGCCACCCCCGCCTCCGTCAGCGCCTCGCCGAACTCGCTCACCTGCTCACCGGTGATCTTTTCGTCGGCGCCCCCGAACAGGCCCAGGATCGGCGCGCCCAGCTCGGCCGCGTGCTGCGTCGGCCCGGGACCGTACGGGCCCACGATGCCCGGCGCGCCGTAGAAGCCGATCACGCCCGCCAGCCCGAAGCGCGGCGCCGATGCCAGGAACGCGTTGCGCCCGCCCGCGCAGAACCCGAGCGCCACCGCCGGCCTGCCCAGCCGGTCGGCCGCGGCCATGATGTCGTCCTGGATGCTCTCCCTGCCGAGCTTGGAGACGTGCTCCATGAAGGGGAAGTCCTCGCCCCGATCGTCGTCGGTGGCGGTCCTGCCGTAGTAGTCGATGGCGATGGCCGGGTGACCCTGCTCCGCCAGCCGTACGGCCAGCTGCTTGTAGAAGTCGTGCAGCCCGCGCAGGTCGGGCAGGATGACCACGCCCGGCCCGCGGACGTCGTCGGGACGAGCCTCGTAGGCGGCGAACACGGTGCCGTCGGCCGAGGTCAGCCTTATGCCGGAGGCGCTCGTGCCGGTGATGGGGGCGGTGGGGACGGGTGGTTGCGCATCGTCGTCGTAGCACATGATGGGGCGAAATTACCAAAGCACCGACTCGGCCGACAGGCGTGTCAGCATGTGTTGACAAGCGGATGCTTGTCAGCGCATGCTGACACCATGAAGGTCAACGAGCTGGCCGAGGCGGCCACCGATCGCGATCCCGGCGTGGGTCTGGCGGCCGTGGCCGCCCTGAGAGCTCTGCTGGAGGAGCTCGAGGCCACGCACGTGTCCAACGCCCGGGACCAGGGGTGGTCCTGGGAGCAGATCGCCGACGCCCTCGGGGTCAGACGGCAGTCCGCGCACCGCAAGCACGCCCGCCGAGTCGGAAGGTAGCCACATGCTCGCCAGATTCACCGACCCCGCCCGCCGCACGCTGATCAGGGCCGGCACGCTGGCCCTCGACGCGGGGCGTCCGGCGCTCACCCCTGACCTCCTGCTGCTCGCCCTGGCCGAGATCCGGCCCTTCTCGCTGGAGCGGTTCACCGTGACGGCTGAGGATGTACGGGGGCAGGTGGATCTCGGTGACGCCCGTGAACTGCTCGCCACCCTGGGGATCGACCTCGACGCCGTGCACCGCCGTACCAGGGAGGGGACCTCCGACCCCGCGCGGTGGCGACTGACGCGATCACGCCTCAAGCCGCTGCGGATGACCCTGTACGGGCCGTTGGGCGCGGTACCACTGGCCATGCACGCGCGCAAAGCGGTGGAGGTGGCGATGTGGCGGCCGGGGGCGGTGACGGGGGAGCGGCTGCTTTGGGGGTTGTTGGCCGACTATTCGAACGGAGTGGGGCGGATTCTGCGGGACGGCGGGGTGGACTTGCGGGCGCTGGTGGAGGAGGCGGGGATACCGGTGGCTCGGACGGCGTAGCGCGGGGTTATCGGTGACCCGGACGGTGGAGGCGGGGATGCTGGTGGCACAGGCGGCGTAGTGCTGCGTCAGGACGGGGCGTCGATGTGGGTGATCTTGTCTGGGTTCGCGATGAGGTAGATCGTGTCGATCTTGCCGTCCGTGACGAGCAGGGAGATGACGGTGACGACCCGGCCCGCGGCCGAGGCGACTATGGCGGGTGCGCCGTTCACGTTCGCCAGATCGTACGACAGGGTGACCAAGTCGCTTACGCCGATCGAGGCCATGAACTTGGCGATGCCGCCGGGGGTAACGATGGACGTCATGAAGCGCGTCACGTTCGCGGCGCCGGTCAGGGCGCGCAGCGGGGACCGGGCCTTGCCGCCGCCGTCGCTCACCAACGTCACGTCGGTGGACAGCAGCTCGATCAACCCGTCCAGGTCACCGCTGGTGGAGGCGCGGATGAAGCGTTCGGTGATGCGCCGCCGCTCGCCGCGGTCCACATCGAAACGGGGCCGCTTCTCCTGTACGTGATCGCGGGCGCGCCTGGCCAGCTGCCGCGTGGCGGGCTCGGCCCGGCCGATCACCTCGGCGATCTCGGAGAACGGCAGATCGAACGCCTCCCGCAGCACGAACACCGCCCGCTCCAGCGGCGAGAGCGTTTCGAGCACCACGAGCAGCGCGAACTCGACGGAATCGGCCAGCTCCGCGTGCTCCGCCACGTCGGGCGCGGTGCTGATGGGCTCGGGCAGCCAAGGGCCGACGTACGACTCGCGCCGCGACTTCGCCCACCGCAGCCGGTCGATGGCCAGCCGCGACGTGATCCTGACCAGGTACGCCTTGGGGTCGGCGACGGTCGTCTCATCCACGCCGGACCAGCGCAGCCACGCCTCCTGCACCACGTCCTCGGCATCGGTCACGCTGCCCAGGATCCGGTACGCGACGCCGGTCAGCAGGCCGCGGTGGTCTTCGAAGGTCGACATGAGACTTAAGACGTATCACGGGGGATCGTGTGTGACACAGCCGCCGCAGGATTCCTATACACTGAGATCGCACCAAGGGGCTATAGCGCAGCTGGTAGCGCACCTCCATGGCATGGAGGGGGTCTGGGGTTCGAATCCCCATAGCTCCACTCGATCGGCGGGGTTTTCGTGGTTGCTCGCCCCCTACGGGGGCTTCGCTTCCCCACGGCGACTTTGTCGAGATGGCGCGCCTCGCCAAGTGATCCACGATCTCGTTGTACGGCTGCTCCGCTGTGTGGCCGAGAAACCGCACCGCTCTGCGGGACGTCATCTCGGTTGATCGTGTGACTACGTTCGCCCGCATGGGCGCAAGTCGCGGGAGGCCGTTTCCCCGTGTTGGGGCTTCTTCGGCCCCAGCGGCTTCACGGGTTCTAGGCGTTCGTGGTCGGCGAGGTTGCGGAAGCCCAGGGCGGACGCCCCGTCGCCGATCAACCGTGTCGGGTCGGCCGGTAGGTCAGTACCTGCGTGTGGCCGTCGAAGGTCCGGGCCTCGAGCAGTTCGAGGTCGAAGTCGTCCGCACCGTCGAAGATCCGGTCCACGCCGGTCGTCCCGGAGATCACTGGGAAGACCGTTACCTCGATGGCGTCGATCAGGCCGGCGTTCAGCAGTGTCCGGTTGAGGGTCAGGCTGCCGTGGGAGCGCAGCGGCACATCGGATTCGGCCTTGAGGCGCGTGACCACCTCGACAGGGTCGCCGGACTCGATGGTCGTGTCCGGCCAATCGAGCGGCTCGGTCAGCCGGCTGGAGAGCACCGTGACCGGGGAGTCGAACATGCGCGTGATCCACCCGTCGAACAGGCTGCGGTCGAAGCCCGCGTCAAGGAACGGCGCGTTCGACGAGTAGGTCTTGGCCCCGAGCACCATGCGCAGCGGGTCGCGGTAGGCGGCGGCGCGATGGGCGAGGAATTCGGGGCCCTGCTTGCTCCAGTAGCCGCCCCAGTCGCCGTTGTGGTTGGCGAAGCCGTCGAGCGTGGAGAAGATGTCGAAGGTGTACGTGGCAGTCATGGGTGTCTCCTTGCGGGAAGTTGGCCGCGCCTGCTTTGTCGCGGCCTCACCCTTGCTACGAACACCACCGCCCCGATCCGACACGTCTCCCGGATTTGTGGCAAAACTTTCCGGGCTCATCCAGGGGCACTACCGGAGGTCGGCAGAAGCGCTGGCAGCTTCGGGAAGAGGAACGTACTTGCCGAGGAACTGCCGGGCTGTCGGCTTGTCCAGGCGGTAGTCGTAGTTGGTTCCCTTGCAGGCGTCGTCGGCCCCGCTGATCGACGTGGCCACGAGGAGGTGCGAGTCGGGGCCGCCCAGGAAGTTCGGGCCGCCTGAGTCGCCGAAGCAGGTGCTGCCGTCCCCATGGGAAGCCAGGGACAGGTCCAGCCATTTGGCGGACAGGTTCTCGAAGGAGATGGACGCTTGGCGGCGCGTGTCGGTGTAATGCCACTGCTCGCCGTGCCCTCCCTTGTCCTGGGCGCCGTGCTCACCCTTGGCCGGGGAGAGGGCGCCGTACCCGACGGGGGTGAAATGGGCGGACTTCAGCTTGCCGTCGGCCTTGAGGCGGTCGAGCATGCCCACCTCCGGCAACTGGGCCGGGCGGATGCCCGTGACGGGCTTGTCGAAGACGACGACTGCCATGTCGTGCAGATCCGAGTCCGTCGTGAACCGCGGGTCGGGGATGTACCGGCCGGAGTAGAGCTGGTCGCCGCGCGTGTAGTGGTGGGCGAAGGAGACCTGGGCCGTCTTCTGATTCCGCTCCCCGCAGTGCGCGGCGGTGAGGAAGACCGTCGGCGAGACGAGGGTGCCGGTGCAGTACGCCCAGGTACCGTCGGAGTGCGGCTTCTCGGCGACGAGGGCCCCTACTTCCGGGTGGGCGTCACCGTCGTCCGAGCCGTTGGTGATGGCTGCCGCGGGCGTAGCTGAATAAGCAACCGTGGCCGCAATAACTAGGACAAAAGGGACGTAACGCATCTGAGGAGTGTAGGCGGAACATAGCCTCCGCATGGAATACCGTGCAAAAAATTTACCTCCGCCAGGGCTGATGTGACGCTTGTGAGTGCGGGGACGCGGGATTCGGCGATGCTGCGCGCATAGACGGGTGATCTATGCGTGGTGACTCTGCTCCGCTGGGTGCCATCACGCGATCTCCAGATGATCGCGTGATGGCCGTTCACCTGCGATTTCAGTCCCGAGCGCCGATCAGCCGGAGTTGTCCGGCCATGATGACGGCACGTTGTTCAGGAACAGGGACTTGCCGCTCATCGGCTCGCACCACACGCCACGATTGCCCGTGCAGAAGTCGTCCCGCTCGTAGCCGGCCCAGTTGGCGATCGGGCCGCCGTCCGGCCCCGTGAGGTGCT
The DNA here is from genome assembly GCF_040649695.1 of Nonomuraea sp. NPDC048901. Taxonomy (NCBI): domain Bacteria; kingdom Bacillati; phylum Actinomycetota; class Actinomycetes; order Streptosporangiales; family Streptosporangiaceae; genus Nonomuraea; species Nonomuraea sp. NPDC048901. The sequence continues at coordinate 65,274 of NZ_JBEZFW010000002.1, forward strand.
TCCAGGTCGGCAGTGTGCCGTCGATGAGCGTGCTGCCGAAGGAGTACATCTTTGTGCGGTCGGGGTAGTAGGTGATGGATGCGTTATTGCTGGAATCGAGCTGCTTTTTCATGATGTTGTTGAAGAAGATGTTGTTGTAGCCGGATGATCCGGACCACTTCACCGCCTTCTTTCCCGCGGCCCACCAGATCGGGAACCATTGCGAGTCGTCCGGTGGGCTCCCGCCCTCGTCACCGCAGTTGCTGTAGCAGCTCCCCGGCCGGTGCCCGTACGGCGTGTTGACGCGGTTGAGCTCGAAGATGTTGTTGCGTTCCCAGCCGCCGTGCAGGTTGAGGTCGGAGTCGAAGTCGTTGCCGATGGCCACGTTGCCGGAGGCCGACCACTGGAAGGTGAAGTGCCGCAGGTTGCGGGTGGCGTTGCCGGCGTACACCGAGTCCCAGACGCGGGAGCCGCGGAAGTAGCCGTTGCCGCCCTTGCCCTTGTTCCATGAACCTTCCAGGTAGTTGTTGATCACCGAAAGGTTCTTGGCCTCCTCGGTCACGATGGCGTGGGAACCCGTCATGTACGACCGGACCCCCTTGACCCAGCCGTTGATCGCCCACTTCAGCACGATGCCGTGCATCTCCCCGGCCGGATCCATGTTGCCGTAGTTGTGGCTGGCCGAGACGGCCTCCTCGGAGGGCATGTCCTGGGTGAAGTACAGGTTCTCGATCCCCACCCCCAGGACCGGATCGACGATCGGCGAGGCCTTGGAGTCGAAGGGCTTGTCGAGCCCGGGAATGGGGTCCGAACCGTCGGAGGTGGAGTTGACCGGCACGTCGTACTCCAGCGGCTTGTCCAGCGTGATGGCCTTGCCGTTGACCGCCGTGATCTTGAAGATCTGCTGCCGCATGTGCAGGTTCTGGAGTTCGTGCTCGGTCGGCACGGCCTCCATCTGCTGGTAGAACTTCATCGTGTTGGCGGCGCGGATGTTCACGTACGCGCCGGCCTTGAAGTTCGCCATGATCTTGCTGTTGGTGCTGTCGGCCAGGGTGATCGTCATGTCGCCCGTCCGGGCGGCGAGTCCCTCGCCCCACTTCGCGCTCTCCTCGAGCTTCGCGCCGACCTTCCAGTGCACGTTCACCGTGCCCTCGAAGATGTCCTTGCGGTTCTGCGGCGCCGCCTTCCAGCCGTTCTCGTAGTCGGGATGGCGCTCTCTGGCCTGCACCCGGAACAGGCCGCGCCCCGGCCAGATCCATCCGCCGGGAGCGGGTTCGGCATTGCCGTCCCCGCGGTCGACGGTCATCGCGTCCTCGTCCCAGTCCGCTCCGTCGGCGGTGAGTTTGTCGTAGCGGGTGTTGGCATCGGGGGTGTAGACGACGCGGGTGCCGGTGCCGGGGTCGGAGCCCTCGCCGCGCAGCACCATGTAGTCGGCGTCCACGTAGATCTGGTGGGTCACGTTGAGCGTTCCGGCCGGCAGGGTGATCTGGCTGAGGCTGTGGTATCCGGCGCTCGGTGAGCACGTGCCCTTGATGTGGTCGATGGCGTTCTGGATGCCGCCGGTGTCGTCCTGCCCGTCGTTCGGCCGCACGCCGTACTGGCTCCGCATGGCGGCGGAGGTGATGGCGCACGCGCCGTTCGGGTTGAAGTCACCGGCGCCGGGCAGGTCGCCGCCGTCCAGATATCCGGCCTTGGTCCAGTCGCGCAGGCCGATCTGGAGCCCGCGGCGGTTCCCCGCGGACAGGTCCAGGTCCTTCAGCGGCGCGGGCGGGGGAATGTACAGGTCGGGGTAGCCGCACGTGTGCTCGGCGTTGGGCGACCAGGCGCGTGGCGACACCGCGTTGTACTTACCGGTGATCTGGACGTAGAACGCGTCGCCCTTCTCCGCCGGATCGGCGGGATTGTCGATCTTCAGGACGTGGTGGTTCTGATAGAAGCGATTCAGATCGGTACCGCCCTGGCTGTTCTGCGCTGCGTTGATCATCCGGCACGAGACCCCCTTGCCCGCGGCCGCGCCCTCCGCCGTGGAGTTGAAGGGATATTCGTCGCAGCTGTCGAGGTCACCCGGGGGACGCGGCAGGCTGCGGGGGCAGGCGATGTCCCGGTTGTCGCCCTCCTTGGCGCCCCGCGTCAACGGGACGCCGCCCGGCTCGCCGGGGGCGGGGCCGCCGTCCTTCATGCCGGGTACGCCGCGCCGTCGCTGAGCGTCGCGGATGTGCAGCGCGTGTTCCTGCACCTCTCTGTTGTCGAGGGCGAAGGTCATCGTGTCCGGTTGCTGCGGGAACACGCAACCGGCGTCCTTGATGGTGGAGTCGATCCCGTCGCAGCGGATGTCCGGCTCGGTGGCCAGCACCGACATCGCGGGCTGATCCGGGTGCTCCGGGAAGACGATCTCCACCAGGCCGAGCACCGTCGCCCAGGACACCTCGCCGCTCCGGGCCGACACGACGGTGTCGGTGGTCCAGGTGCCGCGCACCGGAGCGTCGTACACCAGCGGGTGCGTGGGCAGGCCATCACCGCGCGGGAACTCCTTGTAGTCGCTCCCGTCGTCGAGCACCCTCGGGCAGGACGGCTTGACGCCGAGCTTCTCGCAGTAGAACGCCTTGGCCGCGACGCCGGCGCCGTTCACCTCGCCCCAGCTGCCCAGGGGGATCGCGACGACCTCGGCCTCGTAGCTCCAGGTGTTCATGGCCCGGCCGTCGGCGTTGACCTCGGCGTGCCAGTACTGCGTCACGAAGTAGTTGAGCTGGCCCAGCTGCTCGGTGCGGTCCCGGTTGTAGACCTTGGCGGCCTGCAGCGGGGTTCGCGCGCAGACCTCCACCCGGCTGATGAAGTGCCAGGCCCCCTCCGGGGAGGCCGCGCACCCGGCGGGCAGCGACGTGGCGGCCGCACGGGTGGCCGTGCGTGCCTTTCGCGTGGTGAGGTCGGCGGTCTTCGGCTTCGTGCAGCCGTCTTTCCGTCCCCCGAAGAGCTTCACGGCCGCGGCGGAGCAGCCGTCGTGCACCTTGAGCCGGGAACCGGTCAGTGGAGTGTCCCAGTCCGCGTCGGCGGCGGGGACGCTGCCGGCGGGGGTGGTGGTGGGCGGCGGGGCAGGCTCGGCCGCCGCCGAGATTCCGGTCAGAAGGGGGAGGATGACGATGAGTCCAGCGAAAACCGCTAATAACCTCGATAAGCGTTGTAACACCCTGCCAGCTCCTTAGGGGATGACGGTGAGGAAGAGGGACGACTGTGTGTCGGTCCCGGTGGCGTCCACTCCGTGGCCGCCGGTGTAGTCGCGGCGTTCGTTGCCGGCCCAGTCGGTGATCGGGACGCCGCCGACGTCGAGGTGCTGCCAGCCGGTCCCGTTCCAGCCGAAGCGGTAGATCGTCGTGGGGCTCGGGTAGTAGTCCTCGTACGGTGCGGCCGGCCCGTCGGCCTGCTTCTTCAGCACGTTGTTGAACAGCACGTTGTTCGGCCCCGACGAGCCGGACCACTTGACGGCCTTGGGACCGGCCGACCAGTAGACGGGGAACCACGTGCCGTCGTCCGTGCCGCCGCCCTCGCCCCCGCAGCGCGCGGTGCAGCTGCCGGACCTGTGGTCGTACGGCACCGTGCTCCGGTTGAGCTCGAAGAGGTTGTTGCGCTCCCAGCCGCCGTGCAGGTTGATGTCGGAGTCGAACTTGTTGCCGATCGCCACGTTGCCGGAGGCCGACCACTGGAAGGTGAAGTGCCGCAGGCCGGTGGTGGTGTTCCCGGCGTAGACCGAGTCCCACACGCGCGAGCCGCGCAGGTAGCCGTTGCCGCCCTTGCCCTTGTTCCAGGCGCCGTCGAGCGTGTTGTCGACCACCGACAGGTTCTTGGCCTCCTCGGTGACGATGGGGTGCGACCCGGTCATGTGCGTGCGGATGCCCTTGATCCAGATGTCGGCCGCGTGCTTGACGACGATGCCGTGCATCTCGGCGGCCGGTGCCATGTTGCCGTAGTTGTGCACGGCGGCCTGTTCGTCCAGGCCGGGCATGTCCTGGGTGAGGAAGAAATTCGCGAAGCCCACGCCCACCACCGGGTCGATCAGCGGCGCGACCTTGGAGGCGTACACGGTGTTGTCGATGGCCGCGGAGCCGTCCGAGGTCGAGTCGACCGGCACGTCGAATTCGAGGGGCTTGTCGAGCTGTACGGTCTTCGCGGTGGTGTCGACTGCCTTGACCTTGAAGAGCTGCTGCCGCATGTGCAGGTTCTCCACCTCGCCGCTGCCGGCGGGCACGGTCATCTGCGCGTAGAAGTTTCGGGTGTTGGCCGCGCGTACGTTGACGTAGCCGCCCACCTTGATGCCCGCCATCAGCGCCGCCGAGGTGCTCGTGCTCAGGTAGACCGTGTCCTGGCCGGTCTTGCCGGCGAATCCCGGCGTGCCGGGCATGGCGCGCAGCTTGACGCCCGACACCCAGTGCGCGTTGACCGTGCCCTCGAACATGTCCTTGCGGTTGGCCGGGGCGTCGTCGTAGGTCTCGTCGTCCTCGTCGGCGGTTCCTGCGCCGGGGCAGCCGGTCTGCGCGCCGACCCGGTATTGGGCCGCCACGCATCGCGACTCGACCCGGAACAGCCCGCGGCCGGGCCACAGCCAGCCGCCGTTGGCCTTGCCCCACTCCATCGCGGACTGGTCCCAGTCGGAGCCGTCGGAGGTCAGCGTGTCGTACATGGTGGCGGAGCCCGGCCGGTAGACGATCTTGGTTCCGGTGGCCGGGTCGGCGCCGGCGCCGGTGATCACCAGGTAGTCGGCGTCCACCTTGATCTCGCCGGTCACCAGCAGCTCGCCCTGGGGGAGCTGGATGGAGCTGAGCCTGTTCGGGGCCGCGGTGGGGGAGCACTGTGTTCGTACGAAGTCGATCGCCGCCTGCAGGCCCGCGGTGTCGTCGCCGCCGTTGCCGGGGAGCACGTGGTACGTGGCGGCCAGTGTCGCGGGGGTCAGGCGGCACGCGGTGTCGGTGGTGTAGTCGGACGCGCCGGGGAGGGGCGCGCCCTCCCGGTAGCCCGCCTTGGACCAGTCGTAGAGCCCTGCCACGGGGGCACGGCGGTTGCCGGTCGTCAGATCGAGGCCGGTGCGCGCCTCACCGTCGGCGGGCGGCGTGGGGGTGACAGTGGGCGTGGGCGTGGGCGTGGGGGTTGGCGTGGGGGTTGGGGTTGGGGTCGGCGTGGGTGGCTGTGTGGTCACCGTGAACGTGGCCTCGGCGGAGACCGTGGTCCCGGCCGCGCTCCATCTCGCCTTCAGCTCGTGGCCACCGGTCGAAGCGCTCACCGTCCACTGGTACGGCGCGGTCGTGTCCTTGCCGAGGTAGGCGTTGTCCAGCAGGAACTTCACGCCGTCGGTCACCACGCCCGGATCGACGAGGTCCGCGGTGAAGGGCGCGGTCACGCTGCCCCCGGCCAGCGGGACCCCGTTCACCGCGAGGTACGGGCCATCGGCCCAGGCGACCGGAACCATGCCTAAGCCGAAGACGGCCACCAAGGCGGCCACCGGCCGCCAGCGAAACCTGAACACGTGGGAAGTCCTTCCTGTCGGGAAGCGCCGCCGATTCACGGGCGGGTGAATCGTCGCCGCCCCGGCGAGGGAAGTACATGGATCACGCACTACGCGGGAAACCGCGGGAAAGCCCACCTCCGACCTGCGGGGACGCCCGGAAAGCCGGGAAATCCCGGGACGCGCGCCCTGCGGCCGCACACTTCCTGGCGCCGCTGGTGAGCTCGGCGCAGGCGTAACCCACCTCCGGGCCGGCCGCGGCGACCATGGGCGTGGCGGCGGCGGAGCCGGCGCGGTCCTTGCCCTTGGCTTCCGCTCCGGCGTCACCGGTGACGTTGACCCGGTCGTAGCGGCGCGCGCCGGTCAGCACGGCCCACGCGGCCCGGCACACCGCGCTGTAGCGCAGTTCGAGCCGCGCGTAGTCCACCTGCACCGACGCGGTGACGACGGCGTCGCGAGCGCAGCCCAAGGGCTCCGCCGTCCGCCCGGTGCAGTCGCTCGCCTGGCAGCTGCCCGCCGGGGCGGGCGTACGCGGCCCGGTCGGTGAGGCCACCGGGCGGGAGATCGCACCGGTCAGCACCGCGACCACCAACCCGATGGCCACCACCACGACCCCGATGGCGAGGATCGCGAGCCACCGCCGCGTCGGTGAGGAGTCTCTGACCACCCTGAAGGGCATGGTCGACTCCGCGTCATCCTCCTCGTCCACCCCGGGGCCGTCGCCGGTCGCCGTGTACGCCCCTTCGCCGGCGCGCCCGCCGGACTCGGCGGCCAGCTCCCACAGCGCCCGCAGCCGGGCCTGGTCGGCATCGGCCAACTCGCCCAGCGCGGCGACCACCGCGTACGGGGCGAGCGCCTGGCCGTTGAGGTACCGGCTCCAGGCCGACTTGCTGCACGCCGTCTTCTTCGCCAGCTGCCCCAGGCTCAGCGAGGTGCGGTCCTTCATGACGCGCAGTTCGCCGGTGAGGAGCCGCATCTCCGGGCTCAGCGAATCGGCTAACGGTCGCCAGGCGCTCACGCATCCCCCGTCCCCCGCGCGCACGCGGCCGAACTCATGGGCGTCATGGACTGATCTCGAGCCGATGATATTCGGCGAAATCACTCGGTATCTGGAGCGACCAGGCATTCGACCACGAGGATCCGGCCGGTCGGCAGGTAGCTGGTCGGCCCGGCGGTCGAAACGCAGCGGGCCGATCTGCCCTCCGTAACCCAATGGTTGCTTTACGTGTGCTTAGGTAGTCCTTTGACAAGTTTGTGGGCCGGAGTGGGGTTGAAGGGTGTCAAAGTACGGCTGGCGTCACTCGGCGTTCGCGCCTGCGGTGGGCCTGATGGTTTCCGCGCTGCTGTTCGTGGCCGGAGCGGTGGAAACGCTGCTGGTGTCCGTGGGTGCGACCACGGCCCCGCCGGCCGCGGAGGTCGTGGTCACGCTGATCATCGCGGTGTTCCTGACCACCGTTCTCCGGCTCGTCAGGGCCGTACCGGATATCCGGCGGGAGAGTGCCGCGACGGCGCGGGCCGTGGCGAACGTGCAGGCGGTGAAGCCGAACGAGGACACGCTGGTGGGGCGGCGGCTCAAGCTGTTCAAGGAGGCGGCCGAGGCCGGGAACGACTGTGAGGCGGTGCTCGGTGCCCGGTCCGCGCTGGACGACAGCGAGATGGCCAACAAGCACCACCTCGACCACGCGCTCATCTGGGCGCTGCCGGTGTTCGGGTTCATCGGCACCGCGCTGACGATGGCCGCGATGGTCAGCTCCTTCTCGAACGCCCTGGACAACCAGGGGGACCCCAGCGTGCTGATCACCGCGCTCAAGCAGCACGTGCTGCCCGAGCTGGCGTCGGCGTTCGGTGTCACCCTGGTCGCACTGTTCCTGAGCGTGCTCGCCTTCGGTGGGATGGCGCTGATCGAGCGGGCGGAGCGGGCCAGCGTGGTGGCCGCCGACGAGGTGTTCCTCATCTACATCGCGCGCCTGCCGGTCAAGCAGGTGGCGCCCGCCATGACGGGGCTCACCCAGGAGCTGTCCCAGTCCAGAGGCAGGACCGAGGAGCTGGTCAAGGGCCTGGACGCGCTGCGTACCGCGGTGGAGCGGTTGAGCGCCGCCGAGAGCCGGCCGCAGAAGTACACGCTGGTGAGGGAGCAGTGAGGAAGCGGGCCGTCAGATCGTTCGCGCCGCCGCTCGACCTGCGCTTCATCGACCTGTTCATGTCCATCGTCCTGGCGCTGTCCTTCGTGGCGATCATGCTGACCGTCGTGGCGCGGATGCTGCCGACCGACGTCCCCACGCCGCCGCGTCAGGAGACGCGTCAGAGCGTGGCCCAGCTGCAGAAGCAGCTCGACGCCGCCATGGTGGCCAAGCGGAAGGCCGAGGCCGAGCTGCGCACCACGCAGGCGCAGATCGCCGAGCAGACCGCCTTCGCGCTGCCGTGGTGGCTGATCGGGTTCTGCGCGCTGCTCGGCGTGCTCACCGTGTTCATGAGCTGGCGGATCCGGCTGTGGAACAACGGGAACCTACCGCGTATACGCAGCTGGCTGATGGTCACCGTGGTAGTGGCCGCGGTGACGGTGGTGATCAGATCGCTGAGTGACAGTGACGGCTATCTGCTGCTCGCCGAGATCCCCTGGTGGGGGGCCGACGCCCTCTGTCTCGGGCTGTTGCTGGTCGCGTACGTGCTGATCTCCGACATCCGGGCCAGCCACGCCGCGCTCGGCCAGATCAGGGCGCGGTCGGCGCGCGCCTCCGTCCCGGAGCGGTAGAGGATCACGGTTTGCGGGCGACTCCGGCCAGGACCCAGGCTCGCTTCGTCTCCTGGTCGGAGACCGGGGTGCTGGCGCGCCACTTACGGACATAGATGAAGCCGGGTTCGACGAGCTCCAGCCCGTCGAAGAAGCGCACCGCCTGATCGCGGCTGCGCGGACCGCCCTTGGGCCGGTTGAGCGCCTCCCGGAAGACGTCGGCGATCTGCTCGGCTATCTCCGGGCGGCCGTCGAAGACGGCGTGGGTGAGGCAGAGGAAGCTCCCGGGCGCCAGCCGCTCGCACAGCCGGGCCACATGCTCGAACGGGCCGTCCTCGTCGGGGATGTACTGGAGCGCGCCAATGATCAGGACGCCGACGGGCCGGTCGAAGTCGATCAGCTGGCTCAGGGTGGGATCGTCCAGCATGGCGTCGGGATGGAGGATGTCCCCTTCGACCACTCCCGTGCGCTCGTTGGTGGCGAGCAGCGCCCGCGCGTGGTTGAGCGCGACCGGGTCGTCGGCGACGTAGACGACGTTGGCCTCCGGGTCGAGTGACTGGGCCACCTCGTGGAGGTTCCGCTTGGTAGGCAGCCCGGAGCTGACATGGACGAACTGCGTGACACCCTGCTCGACCAGGTAGCGCACGGCCCGTTCGCGGAACTCCTGGACGTACTCGCCCATCACCCCGGCGTCGGGGATCAGCGCCAGGACCCGCGCGGCGGCTTCGCGGTCGGCGGCGAAGTTGTCCTTGCCGCCCAGGAAGTAGTCGTTCATGCGGGCGACGCTGGGAGCGTTGGCCGACACCCCTGGCCGTCGGGGCGTGTCATTCATTTGTCATCTCCTTCGCTCCCACCCGGCTAAGAGGACAGTAGCAAGCCAAGGGCAGTCCGGGTGGCTTGTCCTGGTTTGTGCTGACAGAGACTCATGAAAAGTTCATCCGCCGCAAATGGCGTCTCAAGGGGTGTTTCTTAACTTTGCTGGCGTAAGGGAAGTTCTGCTCGGGCTGGGCGGCCTGCTCGCAGCCTGCGGCCAGGACGCGCCGGCGGTGATCACCTCGACAGGGGCGAGCGTGTGAAGCCGCACGACGTACAGCGGAAGGTTTCCTGGTTGGGCCGGTTGCGCTTGTCCACGTGCCCGCACGCCGAGCACCCCTGCGAGGTGTACGCGGGGTCCACGTAGACGAGCGCAACCCCGGTGCGGGCCGCCTTGTAGGCGATGAACCGGCCGAGCTGGTGGAAGCTCCACGTGTGTAGCGTGACCCGCTGGGGCTTACGGAGCCGTACCCGGTCGCGGATGCCCTGGAGGTCTTCCAGGGCGATGCCGCGTCCGGTGCGTGCAGCCTCGGTCACGATGGTCTTGGAAATCACGTGGTTGACGTTCCTGCCAGGACAGGCACCGCTCGTCGAACGGCTGGGAGGCGTCCGGGCGGAACCCGATCGGCTTGGTGAGGGGCTTGCGCAGCCTCGCCTTCACATGGGCTTTCACCGTTGTGTAGGCGTCGGAGACCTTCTTGGGGTTCATCGCCATGGATTGCTGAAGATGGCCGAGGAGGACGACGGCTATCTGGGGGCGATCGTCTTCTCCGCCGACTCAGACAAGGACGGCAAGTGATCAGGCTCCGGCCTCGGGCGGGCGCAGGCGCCGCAGGGCCTCGCTGACGCTCTCGCCTTGTCCGGTGGCGATCGGATTGCCGTCGGAGTCGCGGGCGACGGCGGAGTAGGCCGGTCCCGGCAACTGGGTCAGCAGGATGGTGTTGCCGTCGCGCAGCAGGTCCTCCGGTGCGAGGCGGTGTTCGCGCCGGTCGGCCAGGTTGCGGGCGGCGACCAGGGCGGCCACGGGGGCGCGGTGGCGGGTGAGGAGTATCGGGCCGCTGTCGTGCGGCTGGGCGGCCTGTCGTACGAGGTCGCCGAGCTTGCGGCGGACCGTTGACAGCGGCAGGGTGGGCAGGCCGGTCAGCGGCCCGGACACCCCGGAGATGGGGACCAGCGCGGCCCATTCCCAGCGTTCGCGGGTGATCAGCGTCGTCTCGCCGTCCTGGGCGGCGCGCACCAACCGGCCCCAGTGGACACGCGCCTCCTCGACGCCGAGCGGGGGGCCGAGGCGGGCGACGAGCTCTTCATAGACGGTCGGGGTGTCGTACATCCGGAAAATGTAAGCCGCCTTACCGAGAAAATGCAAGCCGCCTTACAAAAGTCGCGCTCGAAAACCGGTTGCGGCCATCAATAGCGTGGGCGGCATGGAGGCACTGGTGGAGTCGTTCGTGCGGGACGGCTTCGTGAAGTTGACGATCGGTTCGCGCGAGCAGGGTGAGGCGGCGCAGGCGCTGCTGTGGAAGCAGATCGGCCTGTCGCCGGACGAGCCCGAAGGATGGCGCGAGCCGGTGGTGTGGGCCGCGGACATGACCGGGCAGGGGCCGTTCGGCGAGTTGGTCAGGTCGCCCGAGCTGGCGGCCGGGTTGGACGCGGTGTGCGGGAAGGGCGGCTGGCAGCCGCGTGGCGCGGCGGGCAACATCCCGATCCGGTTCCCGCGGCGACCGCCGGCCGACGACCGCGGCTGGCACCTGGACGCCAACGTGTCGCGGCCTGACGGCAGCTGGGGGGTGACCGTCCGCTCGACTACGCTCCTGGTGCTGATGCTGTTCTCGGAGGTCGGCGAGTCGGACGCGCCGACCCGGGTCAGGGCGGGGTCGCAGCGAGACAGCTTCCGGGCGCTGGACGAGCAGCAGGTGTACGACCACGTCAGCGCGGGCGCGCTGGTGGACGCGGCCAGCAAGGACCGGCCGGTGGCGCTGGCGACCGGCTCGCCGGGGGACGCCTACCTGGTGCACCCGCTGACCGTGCACGCCGCGCAGGAGCACCTGGGAGAGAGGCCCAGGTTCATGGCGCAGATGCCGTTCATGCTGGCCGAGCCGTTGGACCCGGCGGCCGACACGCCGCTGGCCAGAGCGCTCCGCTGAGACCTGTCACTACCTCGACCCAAGGGTTATCGGGGGTCGATCGGTGTCAGGGGCGGGGTGCCGGCCTCGATGGCGGCGGCCGCGTCCAGGCACAGGTCCTCGCGGAAGCGCGGTCCGATGATCTGTACGGCCTGCGGCAGCCCGTCCGCCAGACCGGTCGGGACGGCGACCGAGGGCAGCCCCAGCAGGTTGGCCACCACGCTCATGCGCAGCGCCGCCGGCCACCCGGCCAGCCACTCGGGATCGAGGTCGGCGCCCACCGGGAACGCCGGGATCGTGCAGATCGGCGCGAGGACCAGCGGGGTCGAGTCCGTCCAGTCGGCCCAGGCCCGCAGGATGGCGGCGCGTTCCATCATCGGGTCGAAGGCGGCGCGCCCGCCCGCTCGCGTCCAGATCTCCTCGTAGGCGGCCCAGAACTGGACGAACCCCTTGGAGGCGACCGTCTCGACGGGCGGCTGCTCCTCGTGGACGCGGCCGTAGGAGGACATGATCTGGGTGTAGATCTCCGAGGCCCGGTCCAGGGCGGGAGGCAGGCTCTCCGTCACCCGATAACCGGCGTCGGCGAGCAGTTTGGCCGCCTGCCGTACGGCGGCGGTGACCTGGGGGTCCGCGTCGAGGCCGGTGACCGCGGCCACCCCGATCGGCGTCGCCGGGGCGGGGCCCCGCAGGGGGACCGGGGCGTACCAGGGGTCGCCGGGCGCGTGGCCGCACATGTGGTCGAAGGCCAGCCGCAGGTCGGCCACCCGCCGCGCGATCGGCCCGTGCACGCCCAGCAACTGGAACGCGAACGGCGACGCCTGCCCTCGCTGGGCGATCCGGCCCAGCGACGGCTTCAGCGCGGCGACGCCGCAGCACTGCGCGGGCCAGCGCAGCGAGCCCGCGCCGTCGTTGCCGATGCCGAGCGGGGTCAGGCCGGTCGCCACCGCGGCCGCGTCGCCGCCGCTGGAGCCGCCCGGCGTGTGGCCGGCCGACCAGGGATTGCGGGTCGCGCCGCGCAGGTCGTTGTCGGTGTGCCAGCGGATGCCGAACTCCGGCATGTTCGTCCGGCCGATCGGGATCGCGCCCGCCGCGCGCAACTGGGCGATGTGCTGGGCGTCGCGCTGGGCGACGGCGTCGCGCAGCGGGACGATGCCGAGTGTTGTCGCCGAGCCGGCCACGTCGACGTTCTCCTTGACCGTCATGGGGACGCCGCAGAGCGGGCCCGGCGCCGTGCCGTCGCGCAGGCCCCGGTCGGCCGCGTCCGCCGCGTCGAGGGCCTGCTCCTCCAGCACCACCGTGATGGCGTTGACCTGTGGATTCACCTCGGCGATCCGCGCCAGATGGGCCTGGACCACCTCACGGCTGGACACCTCGCGGGTGCCGATCAGCCGCGCCAGATCTCCGGCGGCCAATGCCCATAGTTCAGCCACGACATCCTCCTTGAGGGGTAAGCGGTGCCGAGGAATCTAGGGCGAGAATTCAGAAAGAGGCAGTCTTGTCTTTCCCGGCCGCGTCAGCCAGCCGGAGAACGCGCAGGTGGGAGCGGTACGAAAAAAGGGCCGGAGGCGATCGCCTCCGGCCCTTCGGAATATCCGGCTAGTTATGCCGGGTGGTCTTGCGCCAGGTGAAACCACCCGGCAGGTTGACGGATATCGTGCGGCGGCCGTCCGCCGTACGGGTGACACGGAACAACCGGTTGCCCCAGCTGTGCCCGACGCCGCCGCGCGACAGATTGAGCCTGAACGGCCCGAGCTTGATCGACTTTCGGTAGCTCCAGCCCATCGAGGTTCCCTCCATGAGATCGCGAGGGCTCCCAGCTACCCGAAAATTGGCGAAATATCGGGTTTAGTGTGGTGGTCACTCCACGGTCACCGTCGCGTTCGCCGGGACCGTGGTGCCCGCCACCTGCCCGGTCACCGAGAAGGTGCCGGGAGAGGCGTACGAGCTCGGGTCGATCTGCGCCCACGTGACCGCGACCGAGCTGTCCTTGGACCCGTCGTTGTACGTGGCCACGACGGTCGCCGGCAGCGACGGCGCGGTGCCCGCCCGGGTCCGCACCGCCTCCTCGGCGATCGAGGTGATGGTCACCGCCGGACTCGTCCTGACGTACACCGTGGCCTCGACAGGCGAGCGCAGACCCTCGGCGAGCCCGGCGACCTTGAAGCTGGTGCCACCGGTCTTGACCTGGTCGGCGGTCACCTGCTGCCACGTCACCGCGGCCTGACCCCGGCCGCCGTCCGCGTACAGCGTCTCCACCTTGGCCGGAAGCTGGGGCAGCGTGCCGGCCACCGTCGGGACGTACACCGGCCGCACCGAGTCCGGCGGCACCGCGTACGCCTTCCACTCCAGCACCCCGACGGACGCCGGCCCGGACACCAGTTCGGCGCGCAGCTTCGTCGTCGTCACCGTGTCGAACGAGACCGTGTTGTAGGCGTCGGCCGCGGTCGGATAGGAGGCGGCGCCGGTCACGTCCTCGAAGGAGTCGCCGTCCCACGCCTGGATCTTCCACGACGCCGGGACGCGGACGCCGCCGCCGTCGTCGAAGAAGTACAGGTCCGCCTTGTTCACCCGTACCGGCGACGGCCAGTCGAGCTGCACCCACTGCGTGCCCTCCTGCGGCCAGGTGCCCCAGCGCGGGTTGGCGCCGTCGTTGGAGCGCGGCGGCTCGATGCCGTCGTTGATCGCCGTCACCTTCTCCCACGGCGAGGTGTAGGAGGCGGTCGGTGTCGCGTACGGCGCCACGTTCACCTGCGTGCCCAGCGCGCCCACCGTGACGGCGACCGTACCGGACGCCGACTTGGCGCCGTCGGAGGCGGTCAGCTTCAGGTGGTACGTGCCCGCCTCGGTGAACGACGCGACCGTGGCCGGGCTCGCCGGATCGGTGAAGAACGCCTGGCCAGGCCCGTCGACGACGCTCCATGTCATGCTGAGCGTCCCCGACGGCAGCCCGTCGTCCTTGACGACCGCGTCCAGCCTGGCCTGGCCGGGACGGTTGAAGGTCGCGTCCTGTACGGCCAGCACGTAGGGGGCCCGGTTGCTTGTGGACGGCGGCGCCGAGCCGGTCGCGTACGCCTGCACCTCCTTCAAACCCGTCGAGTAGCCCGGCCGGTGGGTGACCAGCACGCGCAGCTTCTGGGCGGTGAGGGACCTGAAGCGGACCTCGTTGAGGTTGGCCCGGGGATAGACCGGGTCCTTGGCCTGGCCGGGCACGTCCTTCCAGGTGGAGCCGTCGAGGTACTGCGCCGAGTACAGGGCGGGCTCGCTGTAGCCCCCGGTCTTGCGGTCGTTGTAGAAGTACAGGCGCAGCCGGTCGACGGGCCGGGCCGAGCCCAGGTCCACCTCCAGCCAGTCCTGCGCCTTGCCGGAGCCCTTGCTGCCCCAGTACGGCTCGTTGATCGTGAACCCGTCCACCGCGCCCGCCGGGTCGCCGTACGAGGCCGTGGCGGACTTGACCAGGTTCGGCCGGGTGGAGCCGAGATCGACCCCGGCCTTCTGGAACAGGTCCTCGACCCGGTCACCCGACAGCTTCACCTCGGCCGGAGCCTTCATCGACCGCGCCGCCTCGGCGTGCACGACCGTGCTCTTCTCAACGCCGCCCTCGACCTTGCCCGTGGCCGGGTCCCAGACCGCGTGCGCGAGCCCGGACAGCGTGACCTTGCGCTTGCCGTCGATGAAGATCGAGTAACCCTCGGGCACGCCCGCGTAGTGCGTTTTTCCGTCGCCGGACTTGTCCCAGACGATGCTCAGGTCGCTGCCGCGGTAGTTGATGCCGTTGACCGTGAAATGGTCCCAGCCGATGTCGACCGGCCACAGCTCGACCTTGCCGTCGGAGCGCGGGCGCAGGCCCATCACGTCCTCGATGACCGTCCAGTTGCTACTACCGAGGATCGTATGGTGGATCCACGACCGGTAGTCGATGGTCTTGGTGGCGGGATTCCAGTTCGACCAGAACTCGTTGGCGTCCGGGTAACGGGTGTCGCCGCCGACGAACTGCGACCAGGCGTTCCAGTACAGCAGTTGCTTGTACTGGTCGGCCGTGATGTACGGCGAGGTGTATTCGCGCAGCGCCTTGGAGAACAGCGAGAAGTTCCGGGTCGAATTGATCTGCGAGAAGTTGTTCGACCCCGGATGCCCTGCCGCCGCGGCCTCCGCTTTGTCCTTCTGATTAGCGGTATAGGCCGGGAAAATCGGATATTCAGCGGGGTCGGTCCATAGACGGAGCGCCTCCCGATATTTCGGGTCGTCCGTCGGGACCAGGCCGGTGGCGAACGGGATGTAGTTGTTCGATTCCTTCCACGGGATCAGGTTGCCCGTCTGCAGGTCGCGGTGCTTGAACAGCTTGTTCTGGTCGTCCCAGAGCAGGGTGAGGATGCCGTTCTTCACCTTGTCGGCCACGCCCCGCAGCTCGGCGGCCTTCGCGGTGTCGCCGATCAGCGTGTACGCCTGCGCCGCCGCCATCGCGTTGGCGTAGACATAGGCGCCCTCGAGCCGCTCGTTCGCCCGGTTGTAGTAGTGGAACGACACCGCGTCGGCGTCGTTGCCGGTCATCGCCTCCCAGTCGTACTCGATGACTCCGTTCTTGTTGGAGTCGTAGGCGTTGAGCTGCCCGTAGACGTCCTTTTCCGCGTAGCGGGCGAGGTTGCGCAGGATCGCGGGCTGGCCGCCGTGGAGTTGGTAGCTCTCCAGCGCGGAGGCCGAGATGTACTGGGTGTAGCTGTTCGACCAGTTCTCCGGATCACCCGGGTTATCCGTATATTTCGAGTTACGTGATACCTCGCCGGCCGACACCCACGGGCCGTACGAGTAGATCGGATCCCGCAGATACTTCAGATCCTGCAGGAACATCGGCACGGTCAGCACGATCGCGTTGTTGTAGCCGAGCGCCCCCTCCACCGACGTCGGGAACTGGAAGTCGTTGCCCGGAATGTCGGCGTCGAGGAAGTTGAACCGAATCAACCACCAGCGGTAGTAGACGAACTTCTTGATGTTGGCGTCCGGCACGTCGATGTAGGGCAGATTCTCCGCCCACCAGGCGTTGTAGTCCTGGAGCTGCCGTCGCAGCGCCTTCTCCGGCGAGCGCCCCTTGTAGCCGTCGTACTCGTCGCGCGACCCGGCCAGCTCCTCGGTGACGAAGCCCATCTGCACCTTGGTCCGCACGGTCTTGCCCGGCTCGACCGACAGCGTCCCCTTCAGCGCGCCGTCCGCGACCTTCAGGCCGTCGCCGCTGAGCCGGGGGAAGAGCGTGGTCAGCCGGTTCTTCGCCGCCACCACGCCGGTCAGCTCACGGTCGCCGTCCGCGGTCTTGGTGTACGGAGAGGTCACCGTGACCGGCACCTCCAGCTTCGCGGTGCCCCTGTTCGTGACCGCCAGCGTGGTGACCGCCACGTTCTCGTGCGTGATGAACTTCTTGACGTTCACGGCCAGATCGCCGCCCGCGTACTGGCCGATCCAGTGGCTGGGCATCTGCAACCGCTTGCTCACGTCCTCCTTGAGATCCGTGCCGAGCGAGACGCTGTAGGCGTCGCGGTTGTCGATGCTCTCCCAGTACGCCACGCTGCCGCCGAAGCCGATGACCGACGGGTCGTGCTCCTTCATGAACAGCGCCCGGCCCCGCGACATCAGCCACGTGCCCGCCGGGTCGTCGCCGGGGCGGGCCAGCATGCGGTCGATCCAGTACGAGTCGCCGCCCTTCTCCTTCTTGTAGATCTCCTCCATCATCTTGCGCGGCTGGTAACGGACGGGCTCGGCCGGAACGGGGTCGGCGCCGGTGAACACCGGCATACCGAGATCGTCCTGGACGGCCGTGGCCGGGGAGCCGGCGGCGAGCAGACTACCCGCGACGGCTAACGCGGCCAGGCCGGAGAGGGTTTTGCGCACGGAGTTCTCCATGGGGTGTCAGTCGGCGACGGGCAGCCAGACGCGCATGGTGGCGGGGCCGCGATTGCCCCAGCGGTGGTACGGCACCAGCCGCAGCACGGTGTCCGTGCCATCCGGCGCGTCGGGCGTCGGCCCGTACGGCCAGTCGTCGGTGGCCGGAGTCCCGAGCACGACGGCGACCTCGATCTCCACGACAGGATCGACAGCGGGACCAGCGGCGGGACCGACAGTGTGACCGGCGGCGAGATCGGCGGCGGGGTCAGTGGCGGGCGCGCCCGCGACGGGATCGGGCGCGCCCGCCTCGGAACCGGCCGCCCTCGGTACGGGGACGGCTGCGGACGCCCCTTCCGGAGAGCCGGCCTGGTGGTCGGCCGGATGGTCAGCTGGTTGATCGCCCAGAGGGGCGGCCGGAGGGTCGGCCGGACGCTCGATGGGTGCGGACGAGATGCGGGCGGCCACGTCGGCGAGTGGCGGCTCGTCGGCGACGGACTCCGCGCAGTAGACGAGCGGCCCGCGCTCCACCGCGACACTCCCGCGCAGCGCGTCCACGCGCCGGTCGGGGAAGGTCCATCGGGGAGCCATGGGCAGGTCGAGCCGGATCTCATCACCCGGCCGCCAGTCGCCCGCGACGACGGCGTACCCGGGCTCGACCTCCCGACTACCCGACATATGCGAAATGTCCGACCCACCGGCGTCCGACCCGCGAGCGTCCGACCCACCGGCGTCCGATCCAGCGCCACCGTCCGGCCCGGCCGGTCCGTACGCGAGCGTGGCGCCCTTCGCCCAGGCGGGCACGCGCAGCGAGATCCGCCCACTGCCACCCGAAAGGACCCGCACGCGCACCCCGCCCGACCACGGATACCCGGTCTCCACCCGCAACGCGAGCGGCCCATGGGTGATCTCGCCGGGTGTGAAGTGGTGGATCTGCACCCCGCCCGCGTCACTCGTCGCCACGTAGGCCGCCAGCGAGGCGAGCGTGCGGGCGATGTTGTTCGGGCAGCACGACACGTCGAACCACGGCGAGCGCAGCCCGCCCTCGGCGGCGTGGTTGACCCCGTTCAGCGGCACGGCCGGCACCCGCACGCGCAGCGGGTTGGCGTAGAAGAACGACCGGCCGTCCAGGGCCACCGCGGTGGCCAGCACGTTGTACAGCGTCCGCTCGGCCACGTCGGCGTACCGGGCGTCGCCGGTGGCCAGCAGCAGCCGGTGCGCCAGCATGATCGAGGCGATGCCCGCGCAGGTCTCGGAGTAGGCGCGGTCCGGCGGCAGCTCGTAGTCCTCGCCGAAGGACTCGTCGGTGTGCCGCGAGCCCATGCCGCCCGTCAGGTGGGTGCGTCTGGCGACCGCCCGCTCCCACTGCGCTTCGACGGCCTTCAGCAATTCCTCGTCGCCCGTCTCCACAGCCACGTCGACGACGCCGCTGGCCAGGTAGAGCGCCCGTACGGCATGCCCGCGCAACGACTGCGCGCGCCGTACTGGAAGATCATCCTGGAAGTAGGCGCGGCCGAACGGGATCTCGGCCAGCGCGGGCAGGCCCCGGCGTTCGACGAAGCGGCGGGCCATCTCCAGGTAGCGCTCGGTGCCGGTGGCCCGGTACAGCTCGACCAGCGCCATCTCCACCACCGGGTGGCCGCAGGTCTCCGAGGTGTCCATGAAGCGGCGGCAGATGTGGTCCGCCGCCCGCTTGACCACCTCGGTCAGCCGGTCCTCGCCGTGCATGCGCAGCCTGGCGACCCCGGCCTGGATGAGGTGGCCGTAGCAGTAGAGCTCATGGCCCCACTCGAAGTCGGTGTAGCGGCTGCCGGACCATCGGGTGTTGAGGTAGCCGTCACCCTCCTGGGCCCTGGCCACGGTCTCGGCCAGCTCGGGCAGCGCGGGGTGGTCGGCCCACGCCATCCCCTCCAGCAGCTTGTAGATCTCCGAGTCGCTGAACTCCCTGCCCTTGCGGGGCAGCCGGCCTCGGAAGTTGTCGATCCAGCCTTCGCGCTCCATCCATTCCTGGCAGTGGGCGATGGTGACGTTCCGGTTGAGGGTGACGCGGTCGCCCCAGAAGCCGGGCGCCGGACGTACCGCGTCCAGGCCGAGGGGGGACAGCACACCCGATGAGGGGAGGACAGGATTAGCCACGCAGAGCTCCCGACATGAATCCGCGCACGTAGTGGCGCTGCAGAATGACGAACAGAATGAGACAGGGGAGTGCCATGACCATGACGCCGGCCTGGAGCATGCCGTAGTCGATGGCGCCGAACGTGCCCTGCGTCATGCTGACCACGGCCACCGGCAGGGTGAACGACGCGCCGTCGTTGAGCAGGATGAGCGGTGCGAAGAAGTCGTTCCACGAGGCGAGGAAGGCGAACAGGCCGACCGTGACGAGCGCGGGCCGTACGGCGTGCAGCAGGATCCGGGAGAAGGCCCGGAAGGTGCCGCAGCCGTCGACCAGCGCCGCCTCCTCCAGCTCGCGCGGGATCGCCTCGAAGGCGTTGCGCATCATGAACAGCGCGAACGGCAGCTGGAACATCACGAACACCAGCGACAGCCCCAGCAGCGAGTTCTGCAGGCCGAGGTAGCCGAGCAGCACGTAGAGCGGGATGAGGATCGTCGCGTACGGCACCATGAGGATCGCCAGCGTGGCCAGGAACAGCAGGTTCTTGCCGGGGAAGTCGAACCGGGCGAAGGCGTAGCCGCCCAGCGCGGAGACGATCAGCGTGCCGGCGACGGTCATCGACGACACCAGCACGCTGTTGGTGGCGTAGGTGCCGACGCCCTCGCCGAACTGGGCCATCTTCAGGTAGTTGGACGGCTCCTCCAGCGACGCCCAGCCGCTCCACACCAGCGGGAACAGGAACAGAATGGCCAGCGCCGTGACAGTGGGGTAATACCGCATCATTGGTCGTTCACCGCTCCTCACTCCCTCCGCGGGCCGCTCGTTCCTCGCGGACCGCTCCGTTCGCTGCGTCGGGTTCACTCCTCACTTGAGCCTCCGCATCAGCAGAGTGTTGAACCCGACCAGGGCGACCAGCAGCACGACGGACAGCGCCGCCGCCCCGCCGAGGTCGAAGCGGAAGAACGCGTCGCGGTAGACGACCATGACCATCGAGACCGTGCTGTTGTCCGGGCCGCCGTTGGTGAAGATGAAGAACTGGTCGAAGGCCAGCAGCGAGCCCGTGATGCTGAGGATCAGCATCAGCGCCAGCGTCGGGCGCAGCAGCGGCATCGTGATCTTGGTGAAGATCTGCCAGCGGTTGGCGCCGTCGCTCCTGGCCGCCTCGTACACCTCGACGGGGATCGACTGCAGGCCGGTCAGCAGGATGAGCATGTTGAACCCGGCGAAGCGCCACAGCACGAGCGCGATCGTGGAGAACAACGCCATGTTGGGCGTGCCGATCCACTTCACCGGCTCGTGCGTGATCCCCAGCGTCTGGAGCAGCGGGTCGATCGGGCCGAAGTCGTTGTTCAGCAGGCCGTAGAACAGCAGCGCGGCGGCGGCGAAGCCGACGGCTCCCGGCAGGAAGAACGCGGTACGGAAGAACGCGACGCCGGGGCGGCGCTCCTGCACCAGCAGCGCCAGGCCGAGCGCGACGGCCGACAGCAGGACGGTGGTGATGGCGGTGTACTTCAGCGTGAAGAGCACCGCGTCGAAGAACAGCGGGTTCTTGGGGATCTTGGCGTAGTTGTCGGGGGCGTTGAAGACCGCCTGGCCCAGCAGCGGCCAGCGGTTCAGCGACATCCAGACGACCAGCACCAGCGGTGCGAGGAACAGGACGCCCACGATGACGGCGGTCGGTGCGGCGTACAGCCAGCCTTGGACCTGTCTCCTCCGCCATCGGGCGGACGGCACTGTGTGGGCCGCCCGCCGCTTGGGCTTGCTGAGAGTTGCAATCATTGCTGCAGGGACTTCGTTATCTCGGCGTTCAGTTGGGGCACCTTCGAGGCGTCGCCGAACACCGCTTCGCGAGCAAGCCGCAGCCAGGGTCCCTGCGGGTCGTTGAACGTCTGGCCGAAGCGCAGCGCGTAGGGCGTCTGACCCTTGGCGACCAGCGAGTTGATCAAAACCACACGCGGGTCCTCAGCCGAGTACTTGTTGTTGGCCAGGTCCGTACGCGCGAGCACGTCCTTGTTCTTGGCCATGACCTCGACCTGCGCGTCATCGGAGACGGTCCAGGACAGGAAGTCCCAGGCCGCGTCGGCGTTCTTGGACGTCGAGGAGATGCCGATCGAGTCGCCGCCCACGAACGTCGACTCGCCACCGTCGGGACCGGCGATGGGGGTGACGCCGATCTTCATGTCGGCGGGCATCGTGCCGAGCGTGGTCGACGGCATGGGCATGACGCCGATCTCGCCCTTGGGGAAGAAGCCGGTCCAGGTCGGGCCCTGCTCCTCCTTGGCCGTCGGGCCGGTGACCTTCTTCTCGTACAGGTCGCGGTAGGTCTTGAACACCTCGGTCATCGCGGGCTGGTCGTTGAGCGAGGTGGTGCCTTCGGCGTTCATGACCTGGGCGCCGGCCGCCCAGACCGAGGGCCAGAAGGTGAAGACGTAACAGCCGCCGCAGTTGCCGCCGAAGAACGTACCGTGCACCTTGCCGTCCTTGCCCAGCTTCTGCTGGATCGTGGTGGCCTGCTGGGCGAACTCCTTCAGCGTCTTGGGCCCCTTCTCCGGGTCGAGCCCGGCCTTGGCGTAGAGGTCCTTGTTCCAGAACCAGACCGACAGGTCCAGCGTGTGGGGCAGGGTGTAGAGCTTGCCGTCCAGCGTGCCCAGCTTCATGTGGGAGGGCGCGAGACCGGCCTTGTACGGCAGGGCGTTGACCCGGTCGGTGATGTCCATGAACAGGCCCTGCGAGGTGTAGTTCGGGACGAAGATCACGTCGGCCGCGAACACGTCCGGCAGCTGTTTCGCCCCGGCCGCCGCCGCGATGCGCGGCTGGTAGTTGTCCGTCGGGATGACGGTCAGTTTCACCTGGTTCTTGTGACTGCTGTTGTAGGCCTTCACCAGCCGTTCGCTCTGGGCCTGCGTCGCCGCGCGGGTCCACATGGTGATCGTGACCGGGCCTGCCGCTTGGGGCTGCTTCTCGCTCCCACCGCTCCCGCTGCTGCCGCAAGCGGCGGCTGTGAGCGCTAACAAACCGAGGAAGGCGATCCCAGCCAGCCGTCGTCTCATGGTTGTCTCCTTCGGGACCCCCGTGAACTGAAAGGTTTTCGGAAACGTAGAAGAAACATTGGGGCCTGTCAATGGGTATTATGGTTTGTCCTAGATACCGGGTTACTGAAAAGGGTTTCGAAAATATGGCGGGTAGGCGCGCGACCATCAACGACGTGGCCTCCCTGGCAGGGGTGTCGATCGCCACGGCCTCCAAGGCGCTCAACGGGCGGCAGGACGTGCGGGCCTCGACCCGTCAGCGCGTGCTCGCCGCGGCGGAGGAGCTCTCCTTCCAGCCGAACGCCCTGGCCAGGGGGCTGCTGTCCGGCCAGACGCGGACGGTCGGGCTGCTCACCTCTGACAGCGCGGGCCGGTTCGGCATCCCGGTGCTGCTCGGCGCGGAGGACGCGTTCGGCGCGGGGGAGATGGCGGTGCTGCTCTGCGACGCCCGCGGCGACGCCATCAGGGAGCAGCACCACCTGCGCGCACTGCTGTCGCGCCGCGTCGACGGGCTGATCGTGGTGGGCGAGAGCACCAACCCGCGGCCGTCGGTCAGCCGCGATCTCGGAGTGCCGGTGGTCTACGCCTACGGGCCGTCGGACGATCCGGAGGACGTGTCGTTCGTGCCGGACGACGTGGGCGGCGCGGTGATGGCGGTCAACCATCTGATCGCGCTGGGCCGGCGGCGGATCGCGCACGTCACCGGGCCCGAGCACTACAAGGCGGCCCGTGATCGCGTGGCGGGCGTGGAGCTGGCGCTGTCCGAGGCGGGTCTGGAGCAGGCGGGCGAGACGCTCTGGGGCGCGTGGTCGCAGCGGTGGGGGCGGCACGCGGCGGAGATGCTGCTGATGGCCCAGCCGGAGATCGACGCGGTGTTCTGCGGCAGCGACCAGGTCGCGGCCGGGTTCGTGGAGGCGGTCCGCGAGCGGGGGCGGCGGGTGCCCGACGACATCGCGGTGATCGGCTACGACAACTGGGAGGTGCTGTCGACCGAGACGCGCCCGGCCCTGACGACCGTGGACATGAACCTCGAGCTCCTCGGCAGGACGGCCGCCCAGCACCTGTTCGCGGCCATCGACGGACGGGCCACGCCGGGCATCCATCGCATGCCCTGCCAGCTGGTGATCCGCGACTCCACGGCGTCGTCGGCGTAACCGCGCGCAGAGGGCCTGGCCCTCCTGGTATGTTAGCGTTAACATTTCGAGTGAACTTCCTCTCCAGGCTGGGCGCCAAAGATGAGGAGCGCTCAAGGCAGAGCTCGTGTGACGCGACCGTAATCGGACGACCTCTTGACGAGACCTGTTGTTAACGTTCACAGTCATGCCAAGCCAGGAAGGGAGCACGGCAGTGGGAGCGACCCAGGGGCGTCGACCGCCGGTCATGGCCGATGTGGCCAAAGAGGCCGGGGTATCGCACCAGACGGTCTCACGCGTGCTCAACGAGCATCCCAACGTGCGCAGCGAGACCCGCGCGCGGGTGATGGAGGCGATCGACAAGCTCGGCTACCGCCGCAACCTCGTCGCCCGCGCCCTGGTCACCAAGCACTCCAGGACGCTCGGCGTGGTCAGCTTCGACACCACGCTGTACGGCCCGGCCAGCACGGTCTACGGCATCGAGCAGGCGGCCCGGGGGGCCGGCTACTTCGTCAGCATCGTGAGTCTCAAGTCCATCGACAAGATCGGCGTCAGTGATGCCCTCGACTACCTGGCCGACCAGGGCGTCGACGGCATCGTCGTGGTCGCGCCGCAACGGTCGGCCGCCCAGGCGCTGGGGGAGCTCCCGTTCGGGGTGCCCACGGTCGCCGTCGAGGGCGGCGAGGCCGGTGACGTGTCGGTCGTCTGCGTCGACCAGGTCCGCGGCGGCAGGATGGCCACCGAGCACCTGCTCTCCCTGGGACACGAGACGGTCTGGCACATCCGCGGCCCCTCCGACTGGCTGGAGGCCGAGGGGCGCGTGGCCGGGTGGCGGGCCGCGCTGGAGCAGGCGGGCCGTTCGGCCCCAGAGCCGCTCGCCGGAGACTGGAGTCCGCGCTCGGGATACGAGGCGGGGCGGAGTCTGGCGAGCATGAAGGACGTCACGGCGGTGTTCGTCGCCAACGATCAGATGGCGCTGGGCGTGCTGCGGGCGTTCACCGAGCAGGGGGTGAGAGTGCCCGACCAGGTGAGCGTCGTCGGTTTCGACGACATCCCCGAATCGGAGTTCTTCTCGCCGCCGCTCACCACCATCAGGCAGGACTTCGGCGCGGTGGGCAGGCACAGCATCGAGGTGCTCCTTCGGCAGATCGAGGGCCAAGGCTCCCACGAGCGCGAACGCCTCGTGGTCCCGCCCTCGCTCGTCTCCCGGGCCAGTACGGCCCGGCGGTAGGCCGTACACGATAGGAAGCGCGCACGCACCCACGCGTTCGGTGTTAGCGCTCACATCAGAAGGGACCCCACGTGTTGAAGAGGATCTCGGTGTTGATGCTCGCCGGGTTCACCGCCATGGCGGTGGCCGGATGCGGCAGTGGCGGCGGCGGTGGCGGTGGCGCGATCACCATGGGCTTCTCGCAGGTCGGCGCGGAGAGCGGCTGGCGCACCGCGAACACCAAGTCGGTGCAGGACTCGGCCAAGTCAGCCGGGATCACCCTGAAGTTCTCGGACGCCCAGCAGAAGCAGGAGAACCAGATCAAGGCGATCCGCTCCTACATCCAGCAGAAGGTGGACGTCATCGCCTTCTCGCCGGTGGTGGAGTCGGGCTGGGACACCGTGCTCAAGGAGGCCAAGGACGCGAAGATCCCGGTGATCCTCACCGACCGGGCCGTGGACTCCAAGGACACCTCGCTCTACAAGACCTTCCTCGGCTCGGACTTCATCGAAGAGGGCCGCAAGGCCGGCAAGTGGCTGGTGGACGAGTACAAGAGCAGCACCGACCCGGTCAAGATCGTCGAGCTGCAGGGCACCACGGGCTCGGCGCCGGCCAACGACCGCAAGGCGGGCTTCCAGGAGGTCATCAAGGCCGAGCCCAAGTTCCAGATCGTCGCCTCGCAGACCGGCGACTTCACCCGGGCCAAGGGCAAGGAGGTCATGGAGGCCTTCCTGAAGTCCACTCCGGACATCGACGTGCTTTACGCGCACAATGACGACATGGGGCTGGGTGCGATCGAGGCCATCGAGGGCGCGGGCAAGGTGCCCGGCAAGGACATCAAGATCATCACGGTCGACGCCGTCAAGGACGGCATGCAGGCCCTCGCCGACGGAAAGATCAACTACATCGTCGAGTGCTCCCCGCTGCTCGGCCCGCAGCTGATGGACCTGGCCAAGAAGGTCGTCAAGAACGAGACCGTGCCGACCCGCGTGATCACGCAGGAGACGGCGTTCAACCAGGAGCAGGCCAAGGCCGCTCTGCCCAACCGCCAGTACTGACCGCCGACCGGGCCGGCCCTCGCGGGCCGGCCCACCCATACGAGCAAGAGGGAGGAGAGGGGCGCCGATGGCCGTACCCGCGCCGATCCTGCTGATGAGCGGAATCGGCAAACAGTTCCCCGGCGTGAAGGCTCTCGACGGCGTGGACCTGCGACTGCTGCCGGGCGAGGTGCACGCGCTCATGGGCGAGAACGGCGCGGGCAAGTCCACCCTGATCAAGGTGCTGACCGGCGTCCACTCCATCGACGCCGGCTCCATCGAGTTGCTGGGCGAGCCCGTCGCGTTCGGCAGCCCGCTGGAGGCTCAAGGGGCCGGCATCAGCACGGTCTACCAGGAGGTCAACCTCTGCGCGAACCTCTCGGTCGCCGAGAACATCTTCGTCGGCCGCGAGCCCCGGCGCTGGGGCCGGATCGACTGGCCGCGAATGCGGGCCAGGGCCGCGGAGCTGCTGGCCCGGCTGGAGCTCGACCTCGACGTCTCGGCCCCCCTGTCGACCTACTCGCCGGCCATCCAGCAGATGGTGGCCATCGCGCGGGCCATCGACATCGAGGCCCGGGTGCTGATCCTCGACGAGCCGACCTCCAGCCTCGACGCGAGCGAGGTCGAACAGCTCTTCCGCGTGATGCGCACCCTCAAGGAGGAGGGCATCGCGATCCTGTTCGTCTCGCACTTCCTCGACCAGGTCTACGAGATCTCCGATCGGATGACGATCCTGCGCAACGGGCGGCTGGTGGGCGAATACCTCACCGCGGAGCTCAGCCAGGTCGAGCTGGTCGCCAAGATGATCGGCCAGGAGCTCGCCGCCCTGGAGAAGCTGCACGGCGAGGCCAAGGTGTTCGACCGGCCGCTGCTGGAGGCGCGCGGGCTGGGCCGGGCCGGGGCCATCGAGCCGTTCACGCTGACCGTCCATGAGGGCGAGGTCGTGGGGCTGGCCGGGCTGCTGGGCTCGGGCCGTACGGAGGTCGCGCGGCTGCTGTTCGGCGCCGACCACGCGAGCGCCGGTGAGGTGACCATCGAGGGCGCGCCCGTCTCGTTGCGCACGCCGCGCGTCGCGATGAACCACCGGATCGCGTTCTGCTCGGAGAACCGCAAGTCGGACGGGCTGATCCCCGACCTCACGCTCCGGGAGAACATCATCCTGGCCCTGCAGGCCACCAGGGGCTGGACCAGGCCGGTCCCGCGTGAGCAGCAGGACGAGCTGGTCGGCAAGTACATCTCCGCGCTGAAGATCAGCCCGGCCAACCCGGAGCACCTCGTACGCGACCTCAGCGGCGGCAACCAGCAGAAGGTGCTGCTGGCCAGGTGGCTGATCCTGGAGCCCAGACTGCTCATCCTCGACGAGCCCACGCGCGGCATCGACATCGGCGCGAAGACCGAGATCCAGCGCCTGGTCGCCCAGCTCTCCGACGGCGGCATGGCGGTGCTGTTCATCTCCGCCGAGCTGGAGGAGGTGCTGCGGCTCAGCCACAAGGTCGGCGTCCTGCGCGACCGCAGGCTGGTCGCCGAGCTGCCCAACGACGACGACCTCACCACGGACGTGCTCATGGAGACCATCGCAAGTGGCGGCGCGGGCGGAGGGCGAGCGGAATGAGACGCCTGCTCTGGCCGGTCGTCATCCTGGCCCTGCTGCTCCTCGTCAACGTGTTCTTCACCGCGAACTTCTTCTCGATCCAGATGCGCGACGGCCACCTCTACGGCAGCCTGATCGACATCCTGCGGTTCGGCGCCCCGCTCATCCTGGTCTCACTCGGGATGACGCTGGTCATCGCGACCGGCGGCATCGACCTGTCGGTCGGCTCGGTGGTGGCGATCGCGGGGGCGCTGGCCTGCCTGCAGATCAGCGACGACGCCGGCGTGTTCACCGCCGTGGCGCTGGCGCTCGGCCTGTCGGTGCTGCTCGGGGCGTGGAACGGCCTGCTCGTCGCGGTCGTCGGCATTCAGCCGATCATCGCCACGCTGATCCTCATGGTGGCCGGGCGCGGCCTGGCCCAGCTGATCACCGGCGGGCAGATCATCACCGTCAACAGCCCCTCGTACAAGGTCATCGGCGGCGGCTACTGGCTGACCGTGCCCTTCGGCATCCTGCTGGTCGTGGTGGTCCTGGCGATCACCGTCTTTCTCACCCGCAGGCTGGCCCTGGGCATGCTGATCGAGTCGGTCGGCGGCAACGCCGAGGCCAGCAGGCTCGCCGGGATCCGTTCGCGCGGCATCATCATCATGGTCTACGCCTTCGCCGCGCTCTGCGCGGGCGTCGCCGGGCTGATGATCAGCTCGAACGTGTCCAGCGCCGACGGCAACAACGCCGGCCTCTGGGTCGAGCTCGACGCCATCCTGGCCGTGGTCATCGGCGGCACCTCGCTGTCGGGCGGGCGCTTCTCGCTCGGCGGCACCGTGCTCGGCGCGCTGATCATCCAGACGCTGACCACGACCATCTACTCCATCGGCGTGCCGCCGGAGACCACGCTGCTGTTCAAGGCGCTCGTGGTGACCGCGGTCTGTCTCATCCAGTCGAAGTCGTTCCGCGAGAAGGTGTTCGGCCGTCGCCGCCGAGCCGTGCCGCCCAGCCCGGCGGCCGAGGAGAAGGTCAGGGTGACGGCATGACGACCGTGACGCTCAACGGCCTCAGGACGATCCCGGCCAAGTACGTGCCGGTCCTGGTGACCGCCGGCCTGTTCGTGGCGATGTTCGTCGCGGGCGGCATCCGCTACGAGGGGTTCGCCAGCGGGCAGGTGATTCTCAACGTCTTCATCGACAACGCCTTCTTGCTGGTCGTGGCCGTCGGCATGACGTTCGTGATCCTGACCGGGGGGATCGACCTGTCGGTCGGCTCGGTGGTCGCGCTGTCCACCATGATCTCGGCGAGCCTGATGAAGGGGCCCGGGTGGCCGCCGTACCTGGTGATCCCGCTGGTGCTGCTCATCGGCGCCGCGCTGGGGCTGGTGATGGGATACATCATCCACGCCTTCGACATCCAGCCGTTCATCGTCACGCTGGCCGGGATGTTCCTGGCCAGAGGGCTGTGCTACACGATCGGCACCGACTCGATCCCCATCGAGGACCCGACGTTCACGGCGTTCGCGCAGACCAGGATCGACCTGTTCGCCGGTCTGTGGATCTCGCCGAGTGTGATCATCGCTGCCGTTGTGGTGCTCGTGGCGGCGTACGTGCTGCACTACACGCGCCTGGGCCGCGCCGTCTACGCCACCGGGGGCAGTGAGCAGTCCGCGCTGCTGATGGGCCTGCCCGTGGCCCGGACGAAGATCACGGTCTACACGGTCAGCGGGTTCTGCTCGGCGCTCGGCGGGGTGCTGCTGTCGTTCTACATGCTCTCAGGGTACGGGCTGCACGCCGTCGGCATGGAGCTCGACGCGATCGCGGCCGTCGTGATCGGCGGCACACTGCTGACCGGCGGCTCGGGGTTCCTGCTCGGCACCGTGCTGGGCGTGCTCGTGCTGGGCCTGATCCAGACGGTCATCAGCTTCGAGGGCACGCTCAGCTCGTGGTGGACCAAGATATTCATCGGACTTCTGCTCTTCGTCTTCATCCTGCTCCAGCGTCTATTCTCGGCGCGCCGGACCTGACCTCCGGCACGGCCTCCGCCGTACCGGATCAAGGGAGATTGTGTGAACGCTAACAACAACAACACATACGTGATCGGTGTCGACTTCGGCACGCTGTCCGGCCGCGCCGTGGTGGTGCGGGTCGGCGACGGCGCCGAGGTCGGCACCGCCGTGCACGAGTACGCCCACCGCGTCATCGAAGACCGGCTGCCCGGCTCAGAGGTCCGGCTGGGACCCGACTGGGCGCTGCAGTCCCCGCAGGACTGGCTGGACGTGCTGCGTACCGCCGTGCCCGAGGCCGTGGCCGCGGCCGGGATCGACCCGGCCCAGGTCGTCGGGCTCGGCACCGACTTCACCGCGTGCACGGTGCTGCCGACCACCGGCGACGGCACGCCGCTCTGCTTCCAGACGCCCGAGCGGCCGCACGCCTGGCCCAAGCTGTGGAAGCACCACGCGGCGCAGGCGCACGCCGACCGGATCAACGAGCTGGCTGCGCGGCGCGGGGAGAGCTGGCTGCCGCGCTACGGCGGCAAGATCTCCTCGGAGTGGGAGTTCGCCAAGGGCCTGCAGGTGCTCGAAGAGGACCCGGAGACCTACGGGCGGGCCGAGCGGTGGATCGAGGCCGCCGACTGGATCATCTGGCAGCTCACCGGGGTCGAGACCCGCAACGTCTGCACCGCCGGATACAAAGGGATTTTTCAGGATGGGGGCTATCCGTCCGAGGACTTCCTCGCCGCCCTCAACCCCGGCTTCTCCGGGTTTGCCGGCAAGCTGGGGCATGAGCTGTCTCCGCTGGGCGGGCTCGCCGGGCGGCTGACCGCGCAGGCCGCCGAGTGGACCAAACTGCCCGAGGGCATCGCCATCGCCGTCGGCAACGTCGACGCGCACGTCACCTCCGCCGCGGCCGACGCCGTCCGGCCCGGCCAGATGGTCGCCATCATGGGCACCTCCACCTGTCACGTGATGCCCTCCGACCAGCTGGCCGAGGTGCCCGGCATGTGCGGGGTGGTCCGTGACGGGATCGTGCCGGGGCTGTGGGGATACGAGGCGGGACAGTCGGGCGTGGGCGACATCTTCGCCTGGTTCGTCGACAACGCCGTGCCCGCCTCGTACGCGCGGCTCGCGGCCGACCGGGGGCAGTCGGTGCACGACTACCTGACCGAGCTGGCCGCCGGGCAGCGGGTCGGGCAGCACGGCCTGGTCGCGCTCGACTGGCACAACGGCAACCGCTCGGTGCTGGTCGACCACGACCTGTCCGGCGTGGTCGTCGGCCAGACCCTGGCCACCAAGCCCGAGGACGTCTACCGCGCGCTCATCGAGGCCACCGCGTTCGGCGCCCGGGTGATCGTCGAGACGTTCGAGGCGTCGGGCGTGCCGGTGGCGGAGTTCGTGGTGGCCGGCGGCCTGCTGAAGAACCGCTTCCTCATGCAGGTCTACGCCGACGTGCTGCGCCGCCCGCTCTCGATCATCGACTCCGAGCAGGGCCCCGCGCTCGGCTCGGCGATCCACGCGGCCGTCGCGGCGGGCGCGTACGACGACATCCAGCAGGCCGCGGCCGTGATGGGCGCGCGGCAGGAGAACGCCTACGTGCCCGACGCGGACCGGGCCGACGCCTACGACCGGCTCTACGCCGAATACCGCAAGCTGCACGACTACTTCGGGGATGGACGAATGCTGCACACGCTACGCGCGATCAGGAACGAGGCCCGCTCATGACCGAGGCCATGCGGAAGACGGTCTGTGACCTGCACGCCGAGCTGGTGCGCAACAACCTGGTCGTCTGGACCGCCGGGAACGTCTCCGGCCGGGTCCCCGGTGAGGACCTGTTCGTCATCAAGCCGTCCGGCGTCACCTACGACGAGCTGACGCCGCAGAACATGGTCGTCTGCGACCTCGACGGCAACCTGGTGGCCGGCGAGCACGCGCCGTCCAGCGACACCGCCGCGCACGCCTACGTCTATCGCAACATGCCCGAGGTGAACGGGGTGGTGCACACCCACTCCACCTACGCCTCCGCCTGGGCGGCGCGCGGCGAGGCCATCCCGTGCGTGCTGACCGCCATGGCCGACGAGTTCGGCGGCGAGATCCCGGTCGGGCCGTTCGCGCTTATCGGCGACGACTCCATCGGCCAGGGCATCGTGAAGACGCTCAAGGGGCACCGCTCGCGGGCCGTGCTGATGCAGAACCACGGCGTCTTCAGCATCGGTCCGAGCCCCAAAGCCGCGGTCAAGGCCGCTGTGATGTGCGAGGACGTCGCCCGTACCGTGCACGTGGCCAAGCAGCTCGGCGAGCCGCTGGCCATCGCCCAGGACGACATCGACCGCCTGTACGACCGCTATCAGAACGTCTACGGACAACAGAGGAGCCCGCGTTGAAGATCTGGTTTCTGACCGGCAGCCAGGGGCTGTACGGCGAGGACACGCTGCGCCAGGTCGCCGAGCAGTCGCAGCGAATCGCCGCGGCGCTCCCGGTGCCCGTCGAGTGGAAGCCCGTGCTCACCGACGCGGCCGCGATCAGGCGGGTGATGCTGGAGGCCAACGCCGACGACTCGTGCGCCGGCGTGATCGCCTGGATGCACACCTTCTCCCCCGCCAAGATGTGGATCGCCGGGCTGGACACGCTGCGCAAGCCGCTGCTGCACCTGCACACGCAGGCCAACGTTGAGCTGCCGTGGAGCTCCATCGACATGGACTTCATGAACCTCAACCAGGCCGCGCACGGCGACCGCGAGTTCGGCCACATACAGACCCGGCTGGGCGTGCCGCGCAAGACCGTGGCCGGGCACGTCAGTGACCCGTTCGTGGCCGACCGGGTGCTCGCCTGGTCGCGGGCGGCGGCGGGCCTGGCGGAGGTGCGTACGCTCAAGCTCGCCAGGTTCGGCGACAACATGCGCGACGTCGCCGTCACCGAGGGCGACAAGGTCGAGGCGCAGCTCCGCTTCGGCGTCTCGGTCAACACCTACGGCGTCAACGAGCTGGTCGAGGCCGTGGACGCCGCCTCCGAGGCAGACGTGACGGCGCTGGTCAAGGAGTACGCCGAGCTCTACCGGGTGGCGCCGGAGCTGCTGGGCGAGCGGAACGACTCGCTGCGCTACGCCGCCAGGATCGAGCTGGGCCTGCGCGGCTTCCTGGAGGCGGGCGGGTTCCGCGCGTTCACCACGAACTTCGAGGACCTCGGCGGGCTGCGCCAGCTCCCCGGGCTGGCCGTGCAGCGGCTGATGGCCGACGGGTACGGCTTCGGCGGCGAGGGCGACTGGAAGACCTCGGTGCTGCTGCGCACGCTCAAGGCCATGGCGCCCGGCGGCACCTCGTTCATGGAGGACTACACCTACAACATGACGCCGGGCGAGGAGCTCATCCTCGGCGCGCACATGCTGGAGGTCTGCCCGTCGATCGCCACGGGCACCCCGTCGTGCGAGATCCACCCGCTGGGCATCGGTGGCCGGGAGGACCCGGTGCGGCTGGTGTTCGACGCCGAGCCGGGTCCCGGCGTCGTCATCGGGCTCGCCGACATGGGGGACCGGTTCCGGCTGGTGGCCAACGAGATCGACATCGTCGCGCCGCCGCACCCGCTGCCCAACCTGCCGGTGGCGCGCGCGGTCTGGCGGCCCCGGCCGAACCTGCGTACCTCCGCCGAGGCGTGGCTGACCGCGGGCGCGCCGCACCACACCGTGCTCTCGACGGCCGTGGGCACCGAGGAGCTGACCGACCTGGCCGACATGCTCGGGGTCGAGCTGCTGGTCATCGACGCGGACACGACGGCTCGGGGGTTCGCCAAGGAGCTGCGCTGGAACCAGGCGTACTACCGGCTGGCGCAGGGCTTCTAGTCGCCCTTGGGGGTGTCGTCAGGCGGCTTCGGGGCGTTCCTGCGTTGTTCCTCTGCCCGCTCGCGGAGGCGGCGCAGGAACTCCTCGTCGTCGTCGGGGTTGCTCGCGGTCGCGCGCCCCGGCCGGTCGTACTCGGGGTACCCGGTCGGCCGCGCCGGCGGGAGCGCCTGCGGGCGCCCGGCCACCAGCCAGATGATGGAGCCGACCAGCGGGAACAGCAGGACGATGAGCACCCAGAGGATCTTCGGCAGGTTGCGGCACGCCTCTTCCGGCGTGGTGATCGCGTCGAAGAGGCAGTACAGCCAGAGCACGAGCGTGGCCAGGCCGAGGGCCTCGGACAGGTAGAGCACGGAATTCTCCTCGGCGGCGCCCAGAGCGCCTTTGTCGTCGGCGCTTTCGTCGGCGGCACCCGAAACTAGCGCCCCCTCGCGGCGCTGACAAGAGCTATGGAACTGTAGGGCAGTGACGTTGAAGAATTGGGCGGGAAACATCGCCTTTCAGATGAAAAACGTGCATCATCCCTCCGCCCTCGACGAGCTCCAGAGCCTTGTCGCCGGCACCACCTCCATCCGGGCGTTAGGCAGTGGCCACTCCTTCAACGACGTCGCCGACTCGACGGGTGACCTGGTCGCCCTGGACCGCCTGCCGTACGAGATCGAGATCGACAGCGCCGCGGCGCGCGTGCGGGTCGGTGGGCGGGTGACGTACGCGGAGCTCGCGCCCGTGCTGCACGCGAGCGGTTTCGCGCTCGGCAACCTGGCCTCGCTGCCGCACATCTCGGTGGCGGGTTCGGTCGCGACCGGCACGCACGGCTCCGGCGGCGGCAACCAGAGCCTGTCGGCGGCCGTTTCGGCGCTGGACCTCGTCACCGCCGACGGCTCCCTGATCACCCTCGCGCGGGGTGAGGCCGACTTCCCCGGCGCGGTCGTGGCGCTCGGCGCGCTCGGCGTCGTCACCTCGGTCACGCTCGACCTCGTGCCCGCCTTCGAGCTGCGCCAGTACGTCCGGGAGGGGCTGCCCGACGACTTCGACTTCGAGGCCGTCATGTCGGCCGGCTACAGCGTCAGCCTGTTCACCAACTGGCTGGCGACCACCGTGTGGCTCAAGCGCCGCAGCGAGCTGCCCCCCGGCGACTGGCACGGCACCCGCGCGGCCGACGGGCCCCGCCACCCGGTGCCGGGCATGCCGGCCGGGAGCTGTACCGAACAGCTCGGCGTGCCGGGGGCGTGGCACGAGCGGCTGCCGCACTTCCGGGCCGACTCGCCGCCGAGCAGCGCGGGCGACGAGCTGCAGTCGGAGTTCCTGCTGCCCAGAGGGCGGGCGGCCGAGGCGCTGCGCGAGCTGCGGGCCATCGGCGACCGCCTCAGGCCGGTGCTGCAGATCTCCGAGGTGCGCACGATCGCCGCCGACGACCTGTGGCTCAGTCCGTATCTCGGCCGTGACACCGTGGGTGTGCACTTCACCTGGGTCAAGGACACCGAGGCGGTGCTCCCGGTGATCGAGCTGGTGGAGGAGCGGCTGGCGCCGTTCGATCCCCGGCCGCACTGGGGCAAGCTGTTCACCCGCTGGCCGTCATGCCCGGAGCGCTTCCGGGACCTGGTGGGGCGCTACGACCCGGCGGGCAAGTTCCGCAACGACTTCGTTGGGACGCTGCTGGATACCTGACCGGATCTGACAGGTATGACCCGCACCATGGGACGCATGACAGCCAAGGGAACCTTCGACACCGCCGACTGGACGCCCCAGCCTCCGTACGAGGAGGGCGACGGCGTGTCACTCGCCCACGTCACCCTGGGCAAGACCTTCCACGGCGACCTGACCGGCACCAGCACGGTCAGCATGATCATGGCGTTGACACCGGTAGAGGACTCCCGTGCGTACGTGGCGATGGAGCGGGTCGTGGGCACGTTGGCAGGCCGGTCGGGCAGCTTCGTCCTGCAGCACTTCGCGGTGGGCGACCGGGGCGAGCAGTCACTGCGCGTCTCGGTCGTCCCGGACTCCGGCACCGGCGGGCTGAGCGGTCTCAAGGGGGAGATGGACATCCTCATCGCTCCTGACGGCTCGCACTCGTACGTCTTCGACTACCGGCTCTGAGGAACATTGGCGTCCACGGCGACGCGGCGGGCGGCGAACGCGAGCAGGACCAGCGCGCCGAGGCCGAACACGATGTGGCTGACCAGGTTGATCAGGGGAGTCGCCGGCACGACCGGGCCGGAGAAGAAGGCATGCCACACGTAGGTCAGCAGGGCGCCGCCCGCCAGCGCCATCCGGTGCCTGCCGTCCCATCCGCGCCGGGCCGACCAGAACAGGGCCAGGGCCGTCATCCCCACCTCGACCCCGGCCAGCAGGGCGATCCCCAGGCCGACCTGGTCGCCCAGCAGGAGGTTCGGCGCCTCGAACAGCACGCCCGCCACCAGCGTCACCACAAGGACCAGCCAGGGCGCGGGCGCCTCGCCCGCCCGGTCAGCGTTGGTCCGGTGGGGCAGGCGGAAAGCCAGCACGACGAGGGCCGCCACGATCACCACGATCGACACCAGCTGCGGCACCGACGCCAGGAAGTGCCCGTTCATGTAGCTGAACACCGTCATCAGGGCCGCGCCCAGCACGGCCAGTACGGCAGTGACGGTCAGCCCGACCTTGCCGAGCCACGGCGTGGTGCGCCGCGCACCGGTCAGCTCCTCGACCAGGGCGATGGGCACGCTCATGCTCCACACGATGTGCAGCGCCAGCACGAACAGCGTCCACGGCACCCCGATCCCCAAGGCCGGGACGAACCCGGGATCGAGCAGCCGCTGACCGGCGTAGTCGGGGTTGAACAGCGACATCGTCATGATCCCTTCCTCGAACACGCCGTAGGCGAGGGACATGAGCACGATGCCCGGCCAGCCGATCCCCGCCCTGCGCGCCACCTCGCGGATCAGCAGCGCGGCGCCGCCGTACGTGGGGGCGAGCAGGACCAGGAAGTACAGCGAGGTGAGCGGGAAGTCGCCGAGCAGGAACTCGGCCACGAGCGGAGACAGGAGCACGAGCCCGAAGGCCGGCAGGATGCGTCGCATGAAACCGATGCTCCCGAGAACCGGGCACGACGGGAGGTGCCATCCATCCTGACCTCTCTATGACAATCGTCCTATTCGGCCCTTAGGTTCAAGGGATCGTTACCGATCAGCCGGTGAAGGGACGAACGCCGTGTGGGACCCCGAACTCGCCGAACTGGAACGCCGCAAGCGGCTGGCCGAGCGCATGGGAGGCGAGGAACGGGTCGCCCGCCAGCACGCGACCGGGCGGCTGACGATCCGCGAGCGCCTCGCCGCCCTCACCGACAGCTGGCGCGAGGTCGGCGCGCTGACCGGCCAGGCCGAGTACGGGAAGGACGGGCTGGAGAGCTTCACCCCGTCGAACGTGATCATCGGCAGGGCCGTGGTCGCCGGTCGGCGGGTGGTTGTGGCGGGCGACGACTTCACCGTGCGCGGCGGGGCCGCTGACGCCGCCATCCATGAGAAGCAGGTGCTGGCCGAGCGCATGGCGGGGGAGATGCGGGTCCCGCTGCTCAGGCTGATCGACGGGACCGGCGGCGGGGGCAGCGTCAAGCAGCTGGAGGATCTCGGGCGTACGTACGTACCGCACAACCCCGGCTGGGACCAGGTGGTGGCGAACCTGGGCCGGGTGCCGGTGATCGCGCTGGCCCTGGGTCCCGTCGCCGGGCTGGGCGCGGCCCGCCTGGTGACCTCGCACGTATCGATCATGGTCAAGGAGCTCTCCCAGGTGTTCGTCGCCGGGCCGGCCGTGGTGGAGGCCGGGATGGGGGAGCGGGTCGGCAAGGAGGAGCTGGGCGGGTGGCGGACCATTTCGGCGGCCGGGACCGTGGACCTGGTCGCCGAGTCGGAGGAGGAGGCGTTCGAGCTGGCCAGGCGGGTGCTGGGGTACCTGCCGCAGAGCGCGTGGCGGCTGCCGCCCGTGGCGAAATCTGATGATATTTCCGGCAGGGAGGCGTCGGAGCTGCGGGACATCGTGCCCAGGGACCGGCGCCGGCCGTACGACATGCGGCGGATCATGGACCTCGTCTTCGACACCGGGAGCGTGCTGGAACTCGGCAGGCGGTTCGCACCCTCCACGATCACCGCGCTCGCCCGCCTCGCCGGGCACCCGGTGGCCGTGCTGACCGCCGACCCGCGCGTCTACGGCGGCGGTATGACGGCGCAGGGCGCGGACAAGACGGCCAGGTTCGTGGACCTGGCCGAGACGTTCCACCTGCCGGTCGTCCACCTCGTGGACCAGCCCGGCTTCGTGATCGGCAGCGCCGCCGAGCGGGCCGGCACCATCAGGCACGGCGCCCGCGCGCTGGCCGCCGTCTACCAGTCGACCATCCCATGGGCGTCCGTGCTGGTCCGCCGCGTCTTCGGCGTCGCGGGCGCCGCGCACCGGCCCCACGACAGGTACGGCCTGCGGGTCGCCTGGCCGTCGGGTGACTGGGGCTCGCTGCCGATCGAGGGCGGGCTGGAGGTGGCCTTCAAACGCCTGCTCGCCGAGGCGGGGCCGGAGGCGGAGACGCTGAAGGCGGAGATCGCCGAGCGGCTGGAGGCGGTCAGATCACCGTTCAGGACGGCGGAGGCGTTCCTCGTCGAGGACATCATCGATCCGGCGCAGACGCGGCCGGTACTCACGGAGTGGGTCCACGACGCCTACGCCGTCCTCGACCCGGGCCCCCGACACACGACCCGCCCGTAACCGGACCTCTGGCACACGACCCGCCCGTAGCCGGACCTCTGGCACACGACTCGCCTGTTACCGGGCCTCCCGTCCGCCGCCTGCCCGTGACCGGGTCGGCGGGTCTTGGGCCCTGCGGTCTGGTCAGGGGGCCGGGGCGGTGCTCAGTTGGTTGATCGCGGCTTGGACCGTGGCCAGGTCGCCCAGGATCACCTCGTTGCGGTCGCGGTCGGTGTGCAGGCGCCAGTGGGTCTCGGCCACCGCCTCGGGGGAGGCCGGGGAGCCCGGGGCGACGGCGGCGCCGATGGGGACATGGCCCACATGGACGCCACGGTGTGACACCGCCTGCGCCAGGGCGAGGACGTAGTTGCGCAGCCCCGCCACGGCGATGCCGATGTTGCCCAGGAAGTCGATCGGGTGGACGGCCGAGATGCCCGAGGTGAACAGCAGCGTGCCGAAGCCGCGTTCGAGCATCCCGGGCAGCACCGCGCGGACCGCTGTGACCGCGCCCAGCACTGCTCCGTCGAAGGCGTCCAGCGCGCTCTCCCGCGTCACGTCCAGCGCGGAGGTGCGGGAGGCGGCGGTGCCGCCGCCGTTGTAGACGAGGACGTCGACCGGCCCCATGCCATCGAGGGCCGTCGTCAGCGAAGCGGGATCGGTCAGGTCGCCGGGATGCGCGGACGCCGTGACGCCTTCGTGGGCGAGCGTGCCGGTCAGCGCGGTGAGGCGCCCGGCGTCGCGGGCGGTCAGTGCCACATCGAAGCCTTCCCGGCCGAACCTGCGGGCCACGGCCAGGCCGATGCCGGGCCCCGCGCCGATGATCGCGATCTTCATGTCTGGCTCCTTAAGTCGAGGGTGGCCCTCAGGTTAGCAGGAAAGTGAGGGTATGCCTCGACTTCTGTAGGATGGCCGGTGTGATTCGCCGCGACGCCCAGCGCAACCGTGAGGCCTTGGTCACGGCGGCCCGTGAGGTGCTGGCCGAGCGGGGCGTGGACGCGCCGCTGGAGGCCGTGGCCAGGCGGGCAGGCGTCGCGATCGGCACCCTCTACCGGCACTTCCCCGAGCGCGGCGATCTGGTCGACGCGATTCTCGACGAGAAGATGGCGGCCTGGAGCGACCTGGCCCGCGAGTCGCTCGCCGCCGACGACCCGTGGCTTGGGCTGGCGGGTTTCCTGGAGCGCACCTGCGAGCTGCAGGCCGCCGACCAAGCCTTCACCGAGCTGGCCTGCGCGTCCCACCAGGACGACCAGGCCGAGATCAATCAGCTGATCCGCCGGCTGGTGGAGCGGGCGCAGGCGGCGGGGGTGCTGCGGCTCGACGTCGGCCCGCTTGATCTGGCGTTCTTCATCATGGCCAACTCGCGCGTGGCGCAGGCCGACGCGAGCCGGTGGCGGCGCCACTTCACGCTCATGCTCGACGCCTTGAGACCCGCGCCGCCGGTCGGTTAGAGCTCCTCGGGGAAGTCGGTCTTCGCGTTGAGCGACGGCGCCGACTGCTTAGAGACCCTCAGGGAAGTCGGTCATCGCGTTGAGCAGCGGCACCAACTGCTCCTCCTCGTAGTCGAGGTGCGCCTCCAGTTCGCGGGACAGCTGATCGAGCTCGGCGCCGACATCGCCCTCGTCGGGGAGCTCGCGGATCCGGGCGAGCAGCCGCGCCACCACCTCGTGCTCGGCGCGCAGCCGGGCCAGCACCTCCACCAGCTCGGGATGCGCGCCCGCCAGGTGCGGGAACAGGACGCCGTCCTCGCCGGTGTGATGGGCGTGCAGCGCGTCGCAGAACGTCAGGCAGTGCTCCCGCAGCTCGGGCCGCGAGCCGGGTGCCCGCCGCAGCTCCGCGAGCTCCCGCCGGAAGCCGTCGTGCAGCTTCACCAGCTCGTCACCCATGGCGATGAGTCGTTCGGCGCTCATGTCATACCCCTTCTGAGTTTCTATACGCGTATAGAAAGTAGCATGACAAGATGCCCGCACGTACTGGACGGCCGCCCAAGATCTCCCGGGCGGACATCGTGTCCGCCGCCCACCGGCTCATCGAGGCCGAAGGGACGGAGAGCCTGACGATGCGCAGGCTGGCCCGTGAGGTCGGCACCACGCCCATGGCCCTCTACCACCACGTGCACGACAAGGAGGAACTCCTGCTGCTGCTGCTCGATGACTACGCGGCGGCGATGCCCCGGCCCGAGCTCCCGGACGAGCCGGGCGAGCGGATGGCCGCGGCGGCCATCGCCATGCACGACGCGCTGGCGGGCGTCCCGTGGATCGTGGACGTCCTCAGGGCGGACGACCTGCTCTCGGTCAACGCGCTGTGGTATCCAGAGATGATCATCGACGCGGCCGTACGCGCCGGGCTGCCGCTGGAGCGGGCCGTGGCCGCGTACCGGATCATCTGGCACTACACGGCGGGGGAGATCACCGCGCGGGCGGCGGCGTTGCGCAGGCGGGAGCAGGGCGGGCCGACGTACCGGCGGCAGGTGTTCGCCGCGCTCGACGCCGAGGCGTTGCCGCGGCTCGCGGCGGTGGGCGAGCGGTGGGAGGAGCTCACCGCGCGCGACACCTACGGCGAGGGGCTGCGCGCTCTCGTGGCCGGGCTGCTGCCAAAAGGGTTGGCCATGGGCCGGTCGTCCGTGAAACGGTCTGAGCCTGATGATCACATGGACTGAGGCGGGCGAAGAGTATTCGGCGGCGTGGCGGTCCGCGCTGGAGGCGCCGCCACCGGCTCGGGTGGTGATCGCCGACGACCGGATGAAGGCCGACACCGCCTACCGCCTGGCTCGCGAGGGCACCGCTCTGCTGTGGCGCGGCGACTTCCAGAACGCCCGGCAGCTGCTTCAGGCGATGGGCCGCCGGTGCGAGCCGGTCGAGCCCGGCGCCACGTTCGACCGCTACCGCCAGGCCCAGGGCCGGCGGGCGCGGACGCTCGGCCTGCTGCTGATCCCGTACGACGATGGCCACGTCATCCCGCTCACCCGCGCTCCCGACGTGCGGCAGGCGTGCGAGGAGGTCTACGGGCCGGCGGAGGGTCCGTACGTGGGGTCGTTGCGCGAGCTGCTCGGGCTGATCGGCGCGCACGAATGGCGCAAGAAGGGCGTTGAGGTCCCGGCGCTGGGTGCCCGGATCCATCCGCATTACGGAGTGTTCTCCCCGATTCGCGGCGAATACATTGATCTGGTGGCCCAGGCGCCGCTGCCCGGCAAGCGGCTGGCCTTCGACCTCGGCACGGGCACCGGAGTTCTGGCCGCGGTGCTGGCCAGGCGCGGCGTCGAGCGGGTCGTGGCCACCGACCTCGACCGGCGCGCGGTGGTCTGTGCCCGCGACAACATGGTGCGGCTGGGTCTGGCCGATCGGGTCGAGGTGGTGGCGGCCGACCTGTTCCCGGCGGGGCGCGCGTCGCTCGTCGTGTGCAACCCGCCCTGGCTGCCCGCCGAGCCGTCGTCGCCGCTCGACCGGGCGGTGTACGACCCCGGTGGGTGCATGCTCCGGGGCTTCCTCGACGGCCTGGCCGAGCATCTGGAGCCGGGCGGTGAAGGGTGGCTGGTGCTGTCGGACCTGGCCGAACATCTTGGCCTGCGGTCCCGTGCCGACCTGATGGCGGCGTTCGACGGCGCGGGGGTGCGGGTCATGGATCGGCTCGACACGCGGCCGCGTCACCGGCGCGCGTCCGACGGCACCGACCCGCTGAGGGCCGCGCGGGCCGCCGAGGTGACGTCTTTGTGGCGGCTCGCCTGCTGAAAGGCTGTGGCGTTTGAGCGGTGTACTCCGGCTCGAACGGCTCAGAAGCTCGGCGCGTACGGGCATGAGCGCGGCGGCAGGTTAGCCGGCCCTTCTCCGCGGCAGAAGAGATACATGCACATTTCGGGGGTACAGACCGTTTTGCCCGATTACCGCTACGCGCAGGCGGAGATCACCGAGGCGTTCTCCCGGCTGACCGAGGCCGACCTCGATCAGCTCGAACGCTTCCACGCAGCAACCGGCGTCCAGAGCCGGAACCTGGCCCTCCCGCTGGACGACTACGCCAAGCTGGACTCGTTCGGCCGCGCCAACGACATCTACCTTGAGATCGCGCTCGACCTGAGCGAACGGGCACTCCGTGGTGCGCTGGACAAGGCCGGCATATCACCCCGGCGGGTGGATCACCTGGTGTTCTGCTCGACCACCGGCCTCGCCACGCCGTCCTTGGACGCGCGGCTGATCCAGCGCGTGGGGCTGCGGCCGGACGTCAAACGGGTGCCGGTGTTCGGGCTCGGCTGCGCGGCGGGGGCCTCGGGCCTGTCGCGGCTGAACGACTACCTGCGCGGCTGGCCCGAACAGGTGGCGGCGCTGGTCTGCGTGGAGATGTGCTCGCTGACCACTCAGCGCGACGACACCTCGATCGCGAACCTGGTCGCCAGCGGCCTGTTCGGCGACGGCGCGGCGGCCGTGATCGCGGTGGGACGCGGCCACGGGCCGGAGGTGGTGGCCACGCGCAGCAGGCTGTACTCGGGCACGGAGCACCTCATGGGCTGGCAGGTGAGCGAGCGGGGCTTTCGCCTCGTGCTGGACGCCGAACTCACCGCCTTCGTGGAGAAGGTGCTCGCGGGCGACATCAAGGGCTTCCTCGCCGACAACGGACTCACCCCCGAACAGGTCGGCACCTGGATCTGCCACCCCGGCGGCCCGAAGGTGATCGACAAGATCGTGGAGCGGCTGGGCCTGGATCCGGCGGCTCTGGAGGTCACGTGGCGGTCACTGCGCGAGCACGGGAACATGTCGTCGGTCTCGGTACTGCACGTCCTGCAGGAGACGCGCGGCCGCCCGGGCCAGCCGGCCGTGCTGCTCGCCCTCGGGCCCGGCTTCTCGGCCGAGTTGCTCCTGCTGCACTGGTGACCTCTTTGACTTACACGAGCCTGATCGGGCTGATGAGTCTGTACACGCTGCTGATCGGGTTGGTCGTCGCCGAGCGGCTGGCCGAGCTGGCCGTGGCCCGCCGCAACCTGGCCTGGGCCAGGTCGAAGGGCGGCATCGAGTACGGCCGGCGGCACTATCCCTGGATCGTCCTGGCCCATACCGGGCTCCTGCTGGGCTGCCCGGCCGAGGTATGGCTGCTCGACCGGCCCTTCATCCCGGCGCTCGGCTGGCCGATGCTCGCGATCGTCCTGCTGGCCCAGGGGCTGCGCTGGTCGTGCATCGCCACCCTGGGCAGGCAGTGGAACACCCGCGTCGTCGTGGTGCCAGGGATGGCGCTGGTCGGCGCCGGGCCGTACAGGTGGCTGCGTCATCCGAACTACGTGGCGGTGGTCGCGGAGGGGGTGGCTCTGCCGCTCGTCCACACCGCCTGGCTCACCGCGCTGGCGTTCACGCTGGTGAACGGGGTGTTGCTGACGATTCGCATCCGGGTGGAGGAGGCGGCGCTGGTCGGCTGACCGGATCACGTGTTGATCGCGGTTTGCGCTCGCTTGCGTCACCGGCCCGGCCAGGCCATTTCCGGGAGCCGTCATACGGCCGGAGGTGGTTGCGATGAAATTTCGTCCTTTGGCGATCAGCGTCGGAATTGCTGGACTCCTGGCACTGGCCGCTTGCGGCGGCGGTCCCGGGGGGAACAAGGGAGACTCCGGCCTTCGGGCGCCCGCTTCGTCCAGGGCCGCACCGTCGGCTTCGTCCAGGCCCGAACTCCCCGCGGATGCCAAGCCCGAGGCTCGGGCGAGCGCGTCCGCAAGCGCCGCTCCCGAGGAGCAGAAGGACACGTCGGCGGAGCAGATCTCGACGTTCGCCTTGGACGTGGACACCGCTTCGTACACCTATGCCCGCCGTACCCTCCAGGAAGGACGCTGGCCCGAACCGGGGCAGATCCGGCCGGAGGAGTTCGTCAACGCGTTCCGGCAGGACTACGAACAGCCGCGGGACGACGGGTTCACCGTGCACGTCGACGGCGCCATGATGCCGTCACGCAACCAGGCCGTCCTGCGCGTCGGCCTGCAGACGCGCGCCTCCGACGCGGCGGCGCGGCGCCCCGCCAACCTCACCTTCGTGATCGACGTGTCCGGGTCGATGGCCGAGCCCGGCCGGCTCGACCTGGTGAAGCAGTCCCTGCACACGCTGATCGACCAGCTCGCGCCGGGCGACCAGGTGTCGATCGTCTCCTTCAGCGACGAGGCCACGGTGCTGGCCTCGATGACGCCGCTGGCCGCCCGTACCGAGCTGCACGCGGCGGTCGACCAGCTGACCGTGGCCGGCAGCACCAACCTCGAGGCCGGGCTGGTCACCGGCTATGAGCAGGCGGCCAAGGCGTTCCGCCCCGCGGCCACCAACCGGGTCATCCTGCTCTCCGACGGCCTGGCCAACCAGGGCAGCACCGAGTGGCGTTCCATCCTGGACCGGGTCAAGGAGTAC
This sequence comes from Nonomuraea sp. NPDC048901, assembly GCF_040649695.1. NCBI lineage: Bacteria > Bacillati > Actinomycetota > Actinomycetes > Streptosporangiales > Streptosporangiaceae > Nonomuraea > Nonomuraea sp. NPDC048901. The sequence continues at coordinate 109,274 of NZ_JBEZFW010000002.1, forward strand.
GCGGGCCGGCAGGTCACCCTGCTGACCGTCGGCGTCGGCCGCGACTACGGCGACCAGCTGATGGAACAGCTGGCGGACAATGGAGACGGCGCCGCCGTCTACGTCAGTACGCAGGAGGACGCGGACAAGGTCTTCGCCTCCCAGCTCCCGGCCACGATCGAGCTGCGGGCGCGCGACGCCAAGGCGCAGGTGGTGTTCAACCCCTCGGTGGTGGAGGGCTACCAGCTCATCGGGTACGAGAACCGCGCGCTGTCCACCGAGGAGTTCCGCGACGACAACCGGGACGGCGGCGAGATCGGCCCCGGCCACTCGGTCACGGCTCTCTACGCGGTACGGCTCAAGTCAGGCGCGACGGGGCAGCTGGCCCAGGCGACCGTACGCTGGCAGAACCCCGACACCAGGAACCCCGCCGAGACGAGCAAGTCGGTGGACGTGGGGGCGCTGACGGAGTCGGTATGGGAGAAGGCGCCGGTGCGGCTGCAGGTGGACGTCGTGGCGGCGGCTTTCGCGGTGTACATGCGGGACCGGGAGGCGTTCGGGCTGACCCTGCCGACGCTGGGGGAGCAGGCCAAGCGGCTGGCGGAGGCGGCGGAGGACCCGATGGTGACTGAGCTGGCAGGACTCATCGACAAGGCCCGCTCGGTGGGGTAGCCGTTATCCAGGCATTTTCCGGCTGGGCCGCTTCCTTGAGAGGCGGCCCAGTTGCTTGGGGGCGGCTGCCCGGGGCTGGGAGTCGGATACACTTGGGGACGGTTCAAGGGGCTATGGCGCAGTTGGTAGCGCGCCTCCATGGCATGGAGGAGGTCTGGGGTTCGAATCCCCATAGCTCCACTTCCCCTCAAGGGCTTCATAGGGGGCGCTTCGCGCTCAAGGGCCTCAGGCGTTGCCCAGTCGCGCTGTAGCCGCGACCCCTGTAGGGCCTCCGTTTCGCTCCGGGCGCTTGTTTTGGGCGTGGGCTTCGCCCGCGCGTTGCCCGTTGATCGATCGGACCATCGGAAAATCTTGTCGGCCGGACATCGATCATTTCCGGCATCCGCTGAAGAGGCCATGATGGTTAGCCGCTGAGGAGTGAATGCAGTTGGTGTGTCACAGGCGATAAGCCGCCTTGTTGCCAACGAACTCATCGAATTCTCCACGGTCGGCCATCTCGGCAAGCGCGGCCAGGGCCCGCAGCCGCACCAACCGCTGCCCCACCTCGCGGAGGGCTGCGTTGACCGTGTCCTTCTTCGTCTTGGTGCCGAGAACTTCGGCGGCTATCGCCAGGGCCTCCTGGTCGATCTCGATCGCGGTCTTCACCATGCTCATGGGATCACCGTCCTTCACGCTTGCGGGGGGTGTCATGGACATCGTGATGGATGTCCAGGACGTCTCGCTCTTGGATCAGTGGTCCACTCGCTCAATTACTCCACCATTCCGCTGATCAACCAGGAAATGCGCGCCATCGATTCGCTCGGATAGGGCTGCAGGTAGATCATGGAGCAGACGCGCTTTCTCCAGGCGGTCTGCAAGTGATCGCGCGGAAAGGAGAACACCACCGCGCCCGAGACCAGTGGATCGCCCGCAGCGCCACCTCGAGAAGGCCGCCACGCTCGGCCTGCCTCAGGGCAGCCAGGTCATGCACGGGTGCCGAGGACAAGAGCATCCTGGAGGCGTCGGAATCCATCTAGTGCTGTGACCGGAAAGGTTCACCGGCTCGAGTGCCTCGACCGTCAGGCCGGCGAGACTGTCGGCCCCGCGAATATCGTGGTCCGATGTCACGCCGTTGAAGGCGAGGTCACGTTGCTTGTCACCCTCGACGAGACACATGATGCGGAATACGGTGCTCACCTTGTGTCATGACGTGGCGTCGTCTTCACCCGACTGGCCGAGCTCGACGACGAGTAGCTGTAGTAGGCCGGGATAGTGCTGCTCGATGTCCTTCCTGAGCAGCCTCAACGTGCTCCCGTTGCCATGATCGCGCTGCGCGACCAGGCCGGCCTCCCGCAGAACCCGGAAGTGATGGGTTCGTGTGGCCTTTTTCACCGGCAGGTCGAAGGATCCGCATGCCCGCTCCTGATCCTTGGGATCGGCCGCGAGCTCGGCCACCATGCGCCGCCGGGAGTCGTCGGCGAGCGCGGCGAGCACTTTGCCGAGCTCCATATCTCCTCCTTCAGGTACGGCTTGCATCATACCTCGGGCATGGCTAACCTCCTCAGGTATGAATATCGTCATACCTGAGGGAACCGGCCCCATCGGCATCTACGGATACGCCCGCCCCCGCCCGGAACGCGCCCAGGAGCTGGAAAGCCTGCTCCTTTCGTTCGTCGAGTCGACTCGTGCCGAGCCGGGCGCCTGGCAGTACCAGGTCCATCGCGATGCCTCCGACCCCACCACGCTGGTCTTCTACGAGCTGTGGCGTTCGGGGGACGACCTGCGCAATCACCTCGCCCAGCCCAACCTCGTCCAGTTCCAGAAAACTCGCATGAACTACCTGCGCGAGGACCTGGAGATCCACTGGTTGACGCCTCTCGCCGCGAACGCTCCGGCCGAGTCACCACAGCAGGACGCGTAGCGCGCTCGCTTCTGGAACGCGCAGGCCGCCAACGTGGTCCCCCTGAACGCTCACCGAATCGAACACCCAAGGGTGGATATTCGCCGTCCCCCAACCCGGTGAACCTTTCCGGTCACCGCACTAGCCGCCGACCGCGTCACAATCATCGACGAGTACACAATCGAGCAGGACGAGCAAGCTCCCGACGTTCCCTCACAGATCTGAGGCGGTTCAATGAGCATGCATGACACCGACGAGGTGCGCTCGCACTGGTGGCCTCGGGAAGGGTGGCGGCCGGGGCGCCTGGTCTACACCTGGCACCTGACCTTCGAGCACGCGCCACAACTGCATCAGCTCGCCGAGCGCTACCAAGCGGCCCTCGCAACGATCGAGGAGCACAACCCGATACCCGCGCGATGGCTACATCTCACCGTGCAAGCGGTCGGGTTCGTCGACGAGGTGTCCGAGGAGCAGCTTGACCAGATTACCGAGGCCGTACGGGTCCGTCTGGGCGGGTTGACCCCCGTTGAGCTGACCTTCCACCGGCCGGCCTTGCTCGGTGAGGGAGTTGTACTGGCTCCGACTCCCACAGGGCCACTGCATCAGATGTGGGGCGAGATCAGGAGCGGCATCGCCGAGGTGCTGGGGAACGCGCCCACGGCAGCAGAGCAAGCCAAGGGCTTTCACCCGCACGTCAGCCTGACCTACATCAACACACCAGGACCGGCCAGGCCGTACATCGACGCCCTGAGCGCGGTCGAAGCCGCGCCGGTCATTGTGGACGTCGAGCAGGTTGCGCTGATCGTGCAGAACCGGGTTCTCGATCCCGAGTGGCTCTATCGCTGGACCACCCGCACGACGGTGCCTCTCGGGGCTCGATAGAGAATAGTTGGTCAGTTTGATTCTTAGTACTTGAAATGGCGTCAGAAATGCGTAGATGCTATTTGGGGGCATGCTAAAGCCATCGTGATGAGCATGCCTGGAGCTGCTGAAGCCTAGGCGTTCTTAGGCCCTAGGGCTTTGCGCGGCTTAGATGGGAAAACCGCGAAACGGGCGGTATCCATTGTGCAGACAAAAAGCCTGGGGTCTTTCGCTGTGGTGGTTCGCGCGGACGATCGACCCCGACGTGCTGCCGCAGGACTATCAGCGGCTGGTGGCCATCGCGCGGGAGGCGGCCGGGCCGGTCACGGTCCGGACCGGCAGGCCGAGGTGCTCGGCCTGCCGGTCGAGGTGCGGGGCAAGCTGGAGCCGCTGCGGGCGAAGCTGAACCGGCTGGCCGACCATTTCCATAAACTATGAATATAAAAAGGCTATGCTTCGAGCATGAGTCGTCAAGACACCGCTCCTGGCGCGTCCGCCGCCATCGGGGCAGCTCTCTACGGCCTGGCCACCAGGGCCGCGAGACGCCTGCCCCGGGACATGAGCCTGACGTCCGCCGCCACCCTGGCCACCCTGGACCGGACCGGCCCGCGGCGCATCACCGATCTGGCCACGGTCGAGGGCGTCACCCAGCCCGCGATGACCACCCTGATCCGGGTGATGGAGGAGTCCGGCCTGGTCGAGCGGCGGGGCGACGCGTCCGACAAGCGGGTCACGCTGGTGTGCTTGACCGAGGCCGGCGCCTCCTATGTCCGGACGCGGCGCCAGGCGGGCGTCCACGCGTTCGAGCGGTTGATCGGCGAGCTCACCGGCGACGAGGTCGAGGCGCTGGTGGCGGCCCTTCCGGCGCTGAAGCATCTGGCAGAGCTCGAAAGCCAGGACCGCGAAGGGCCGAAGCAGTGACCGGGCAGCCCCGATCGGCGGGGTCGCGGTGAAGGCGTTCCCGGTGGCGCGTTCCGAGGCGCGGCTGCTGGTCCCCGCCCTGGTGTTCATCGCTCTGGTCGTGGCGGCGGTCGCCAGCCTCGGGACGCCGCTCATCACCAGCGTGGCGACCTCGTTCCACGTCTCGCTCGGCAGCGCGCAGTGGACGCTGACCGTCGCGCTGCTAAGCGGCGCCGTCGCCACGCCGGTCCTGGGCCGGCTCGGAGCCGGCCCGCACCGGCGGGCCACGATCCTCGTCACGCTGGCGGTCGTCGTCGCCGGCAGCGCGCTCACCGTGCTGCCGCTGCCGTTCGCGTGGCTGCTGGCCGGCAGGGCGGCCCAGGGCGTCGGGCTCGGGCTGACGGCGCTGATGATGGGCGTGGCCCGGGACCACCTCCCCGAGGAGCGCAGCGCGGCCGTGATCGCCCTGATCTCGGTGGTCTCGATCATCGGGGCCGGCGTCGGCTACCCGCTGGCCGCACTGCTCGCCGAGCTCGGCGGGGTACGGGCCGCCTACGGCCTCGGCCTGGTGGTCACCGCCGCCGCCCTCCTGACCGCGTGGCGCTCCATGCCCGAAGCCCCCGAAGGCCGCTCCGCCCACGTGGACGTGGCAGGCGCGGTCGTCCTGGCCGCTGCGCTGCTCCTGGTGCTGTTCCTCGCCGGCGAACGGAATCTGTGGAGCCGGCACCTCGCCGTGGCGGTGGGCCTCGCCGTCGTCGCGGTGGTGCTGCTCTGCGTCTGGGCCGTCATCGAGCTGCGCAGCACGACGCCCCTGGTCGATGTGCGGGCGGTGCGGCACCCAGCGGTCGCCGGGGCGAACCTCGCCATGTTCGTCGGCGGGATCGGCATGTACCTCCTGCTCACGCTCATCACCCGGTACGCGCAGACGCCGCACGGCGCCGGCTACGGCTTCGGGCTGACGACCTTCGTCGCCGGGCTGGTCCTCATCCCGTTCTCGGTGCTGGGGTTCGTCGCCGGCAAGCTCACGCCGCGGGTCCGGACGCGGATCGCCGACCCCCTGCTCCTGGCCGGCAGCGCCGTCGTGGTCGGCGGCGGGTTCGCCCTGTTCGCGGCGGCCCGGTCGGACCTGGCCGAACTGTTCGCGGCGATGGGCGTGCTCGGCTTCGGCGTCGGCGGCTTCTCGGCCGCGATGCCCGGTGTCATCCTGGCCGTCACCCCCAAGAGCGAGACGTCGAGCGCCATGAGCTTCAACTACGTCGTCCGCAGCGTCGGGTACTCCCTGGGCAGCGCCATCGGCGGCCTGATCCTCGCCGCGGGCACCGGCCCCGGCCCCCTCTTCCCCGACGACAGCGCCTACACCACCGCGGCGCTGGTGGGCATCGGCGCCATGGCGATCACGACGCTGACAAGCCTCGCTCTCGCCCGCCGACGCTCGTCCGAGACCAACCCGTAAAGTCAGATGCACTCATCCCAACACTGGAGGTTCCGTGCCCAAGGGCTACTGGGTCAGCGTCTACCGCACCATTTCAGACCCTGAGAAGCTGGCTGCTTACAACAAGCTGGCCGGTCCGGCCGTCAAGGCCGGGGGCGGTCGGACCTTCGTCCGTGGCGGTCGGGTCGTGGCGCGTGACGCCGGAATCGCCGAGCGCACTGTCCTGATCGAGTTCGACAGCTTCGAGCAGGCCGTCGCGGCGTACGAGAGTGCGGCCTATCAGGAGGCGTTGGTCGTCCTCTCCGACGGCGTCGAGCGCGACTTCCGCATCGTCGAAGGCATCGACTGACCGAGGTCAAGATGGTGGATCTTCCCTGAAGATCCACCATCTTGGTTTTCGCTGGTGCGGCTGCTGGTGTGGCGGGGTTCGTGGGTGCTCGTGCTGGTCGTGGGCGGCTGTCAACGTGGCGACTCCGAAGGCGATGCCGGTGATGAGGGTGGTCCACACGCCCCGGCTGGTGATCATGCGCATGTCGACCAGCGGTGCGCGGGCGCGCAGCTCGACCACCACCCAGGCGGAGAGTGCGACGGCCGCGCCGGCGAACAGGCCGAGTGCGTTCCGGCCTCTCTTTCAGGCGGCATACGCGTTCCACTGAGCGGGACGGTCCAGTGGTCCACGACATATGTCCCATTACGCTGCTGGTGGCTGGCGAGTAGTGGACCGCCCCGGCGATGTGGGAGCCGATGACGTGAGCGTGAGCACGCGACGGAACGAGCCCGGCGAAGTGGTCTACATCTTGGATGACGACGAGCAGTTGTGCTCCTCGCTGGCCTGGTTGCTGGGGTCGGTGCACATCAATGCCGAGTGCTTCACCGAGGCCGCGTCCTTCCTGTCGGCGATCGATCCGGAACGGCCCGCCTGCCTTGTCCTGGACGTCCGTATGCCGCATACGGGTGGCTTCCAGGTGCAGGAGATCCTCAATCGGATGGGTTCGTTGCTTCCGGTGGTGTTCGTGTCGGCCCACGGCGATGTCCGTATGTCCGTACGGGCCATGCAGCAGGGTGCCGTTGACTTCCTGGAGAAGCCGTACGACCCCCAGCACATGCTGGAGGTGGTACAAAACGCCCTGCACAAGGCGCGGGAGCTGCATGCCGAGCGCGCCGGGCAGCGCGCGCTGGAGGCCCGGCTCGCCGTGCTCACCCCGCGCGAGCTGGAGATTCTGCGGCTGGTCGTGGAGGGGGTGCCCAGCAAGAACATCGCCGGGCGCCTGGGCATCAGCGTGAAGACGGTGGACGTGCATCGGGCGCACATCCGCGAGAAGACCGCGGCGGAAACCCTGGGCGCCCTGGTCGCGGACGTGCTGCGATACGGCCTGCGCCTGTCTGCGAGCTGAGCTGGAGAAATGCGAGCTGAGCCGGAGGAAACCGCATGGTCGACCTAACGCTGGCCGACCTGGGCCGGCTCTTTCAGGCGCTGCGCTACTGCGTCCTCGTACATGACGCGGTGACCAAGGAGATCATCTGGGCCAACCCGGCCGCCTGCGACGTCCTCGGCTTCACTCTCGACGAGCTGAAGCCCTTGAAGGCGCCCGACATGAGCTCCAACGCCCGCCAGTACGCCCGCGAGATCGGCGTCGCGTGGTTGCAGCGCGCCGCCGATCACGGCACTGCCACCATCGAGTGGAGCTATCGGTCCAAGGCGGGCGAGGACATCCTCACCGAGGCCGTCGCCATCCGCGTGGACCTCGCGGCCGGCCCTGTGGTGATGGTGCAGTTCCGTGACATCGCGGAGGAGAAGGCCACACGCCTGGATCTGTCGCGCACGGAGGGGCGACTGCAGACGTTCCTCCGCAATCTGGATGAGGGCATCGTGGTGCTCGACGACGACGCGCGGGTGCTGTTCGCCAGCGAATCGGCGGGTTCCCTGCTGCGGGTCGACGCCGGGCGGCTCGCCGGGGACGACTTCACCCGGTTCTGCGACCGCGAGTCGGCCACGAGGCTGCGCGAGGTGCTGGCCACGACACCGCGGGGCGGGGCGCCGAGGGACGGCCGTTACCGGTTGCGCGCGACGAACGGCGAGGAGCGCTGGCTCTCGGCCCGATGCCAGTACATCGACATCGAGGGCGACCTGCGAGGGTGGCTTCTGCTGTTCCACGACATCACCGACCAGGTCCGTGCGGAGGAGGAACACCGCCGGGACGCGCAACATCTCAACCACCTCGCCCGCTTCAACGCCATGGGCGACATGGCGATGGCCATCGCCCACGAGGTCAGCCAGCCGATCGCCGCCGCGCACAACTTCGTGGCGGGCGTGCGCGGCCGACTGGCGGGGGACGGCGTGGACGCCGCGTCGCTGGACTGGGGGCTGGACAACGCGACCGTGCAGATCGACAGGGCGGCGCAGATCATGGCCAGCCTGCGCCGGTACGTCGTCGGCCTCGAACAGTCGGAACAACTCGCCGACCTGAACGAGATCGTCGCCGACTGCGCACATCTCATCGACGTACGGGCCCAGCAGAACGCGGTCGCGCTGGAATGGGAGGCGGCGGTGGAACCGCTTGTCGTGCGCTGCGAGAAAGTCCTTATCGGGCAGGTCGTGATGAACCTCGCCTTCAACGCGATCGATGAAATGGCGCGCTGGCCCGCGGAGCGGCGCGTGGTGACCATCGCGACCCGCCGCGACGACGCGTTCGGCGAGATCGAGGTACGCGACCGGGGACAGGGCTTGGCGGCCTTCCCCCACGGCCGGATCTTCGACGGCGCGTTCACCTCGAAGCGGAACGGCAACGGCATCGGCCTCGCCCTCAGCCGCCGCATCGTCACACGTCACGGCGGCACCGTCCACGCGGCTGAGAACGCGCCCCAGGGCGCGGTGTTCGCCCTTCGGCTGCCGCTGGTCGACGAAGCGCCACCGCTGCGCCGCTGACGTCCAGCCGGCCGAAGTGCCCCTGGCTCGCTTCACGCTCTCGAAGGCGGCGCCCTCGTCGGTCACGTCGAGCGGAAGTCCCGCGGTCATGTGACCTACGCCACCGACCCATCGGTGTCACACAGCGGTGAGGGCCGGCGTCTTGTGCCTGGAGCACAGCGAGCGCCGCAAGGAGGTGCATGTCCGCCTCTGGCTCGCCGAGCTGGAAATCTCAGCCTGTGGGAGGTCTTTCATGACGAACAGCGTTGCCGGCGAACTCGCCGGCCTGGAGTTGCCGGTCGAGCGTGGCTGCCCGTTCGCCCCGCCCGCCGTCTACGAGCAACTGCGCGAGCAGGCGCCGATCAACAAGATCCGCATGACCAGCGGTGGCGAGGCGTGGTGGGTGTCCGAGCATGAGGAGGCCCGTGCCGTCCTCGCCGACCCCCGCTTCTCCTCCGACAAGCGCAAGGACGGCTGGCCGCTCTTCACCCTCGACGCGGCGACCCTGCAGCAGCTCCGCAGCCAGCCGCCGTTGATGCTCAGCATGGACGGCGCGGAACACGCCGCGGCCCGCCGCTCGGTGATCGGCGAGTTCACCGTGAAGCGCCTGGCCGCGCTACGCCCGCGGATCCAGGACATCGTCGACCACTTCATCGACGACATGCTCGCCGCCGACCAGCGCCCGGTCGACTTGGTGCAGGCGCTGTCCCTGCCGGTGCCCTCGCTGGTGATCTGCGAATTGCTCGGTGTCCCCTACACCGACCACGACTTCTTCCAAAGCCGCACCACCATGATGGTGCGCCGGGGCTCGCCGGAAGACCGCCGGCGAGCCTTCGCCGAACTGCGCGCCTACATCGACGACCTGGTCACCCGCAAGGAGTCCGAACCCGGCGACGATCTGTTCGGCCGACAGATCGCCCGGCAACGCCGGGAGGGCACCGCCGACCACGCGGGCCTGGTGAGCCTGGCCTTCCTGCTGCTGACCGCCGGGCACGAGACCACGGCGAACATGATCTCGCTCGGCGTGGTCGGGCTGATCACCCATCCGGAGCAACTGGCTCTGATCACGAACGACCCGGGCAAGACGCCCATGGCCGTGGAGGAACTGCTGCGCTACTTCACCATCGCCGACGGGGTCACCTCCCGGCTGGCCACCGAAGACGTGGAGATCGGCGGGGTGAGCATCAAGGCCGGTGAGGGCGTCATCGTCTCGGGCCTGTCGGCCAACTGGGACCCGGCGGTGTTCGAGAATCCGGCCGAACTGGACGTCGAGCGTGGGGCTCGCCACCACGTCGCCTTCGGGTTCGGCCCGCACCAGTGCCTTGGCCAGAACCTGGCCCGGATGGAACTGCAGATCGTCTTCGACACGCTGTTCCGCCGCATCCCCACCCTGCGGTTCGCCGCAGGGGTCGAGGACCTGCCGTTCAAGAGGGATGCCGTCATCTACGGCGTTCACGAGCTCCCGGTCACCTGGTGAGGATGACAATGATGCGCATCAAAGCGGACACCGGCCTCTGCGTCGGCTCCGGCCAGTGCGTCCTGGCCGAGCCGGCCGTATTCGACCAAGACGACGACGGCATCGTGGCCCTGCTGACCGACCACCCCGACGACAAGACCGCGGCACAGGCGCGCGAAGCCGTCATCCTGTGCCCGTCCCGAGCCCTGTCCATCCTGCAGGAGTAAGCACAATCCCGGTGGACTACGCGTCCATGCCGTTAGAGGGCGCCCACCCTTGCCTCCAGCGCCTCCACGCTGGTGCAAGGATGGGCGAGTCGTATGTGCCCACCGGCGCCTCAGCCGGCGAAGCCGTGGGATCCGCCCACCTGCTGGTGGAGGCACGGGCGCGAGACGAAGCCCGGGAGCGGTTCATCCCGGCGCGGGTGCCGCGCCGGGCCGCGGTCGGTGTCGGGTCACCACTGGGTGATGAGCGGCGTGTCCGGTTCGTGCCGCCGCCAGGCTTCGGCGAGGCGGGCGAGACGGCTGGGGGCGGCGATGCCGCGCACGGTTGCGATCTTGCCGTTGGCGATGTCGAACGCCACGGCGCCGACGACCTGGTCGCCGACCACGAAGAGGATGGCGGGGGCGCCGTTGACGAGCGCGTAGTGGATGGCGGGCGTGCCGCCGGCGAGTCGCCGTTTCGCGGGCGTGGGTTTGAAGCCGGCCCGTACGACGGCGGCGATGCGCTGCGGAGCGTCGTACCGCAGCAGCGTCTCGGCCAGGCCGGCACCGTCGGAGATCGCGGTCGCGTCGTCGGTGAGCAGTGCCACCAGCCGTTCGGTGCGGCCCACGGAGGCAGCGGCGAGGAACTCCTCGACGATCCTGCGGGCGGATGCCGGGTCGACTTCACCGCCGCGGCGGCGCGCGGCGGTGACTCGGTGCCGGGCCCGGTGAAGGTGCTGCTGGCTTGCGGATTCGGTGATGTCGAGGATCTCGGCGAGCTCGGCGTGGCTGTAGGAGAACGCTTCGCGCAGGAGGTAGACGGCCCGCTCGAGGGGTGACAGGCGCTCCATGAGAGTCAGCACGGCCAGGGAGACCGATTCGCGCTGCTCGAAAGTGTCGGCCGGGCCGAGCATCGGGTCGCCGTCGAGGAGCGGTTCGGGCAGCCAGGCGCCGACGGCGCGTTCGCGGCGGGCTTGTGCCGAGCGGAGCCGGTCGAGGCACAGGTTGGTGACGACCTTGGTCAGCCATGCTTCCGGCACCTTGATCCGTTGCCGGTCGGCGGCCTGCCAATGCAGGAACGCGTCCTGCACAGCGTCTTCGGCGTCGGCGGCGGAGCCCAGCAGCCGGTACGCCAGCGAGGCCAGCCGGTTCCGGTTGGCCTCGAACCGATCGGTGTCGAAGCGATCAGTGGCGGTGCTGTCCACGCGGACCACCCCAGGCGGCTACGCGAACGCCTTCTCGGCGGACGCATCTGGTGCGGCGGCCAGGCGGCGCTTGCGCTTGGGCAGGCCGAAGGTCGGGTGCGAGTTGGCCCACAGCGAGACCTTGAGGATGCCCGCCTTGATCCGCGCGGCCTTCCGGCCGCCCACGTACTTCGGCTTCGCCACCCCTTCGTCGTCGACCGCCTGCAGGATCCCGTCCCGGCGCCCGAGGCTGATGTGGTTGCCCAGGTAGACCAGCTTGGTGCGGGGGATCTCGCGGCCGGTCAGCTGTGCGAGGATCGCGGCGAGCGCCTGCATGCTGGTGAAACCGGCCGAAGCGCAGGACATCGGCAGCGGCCGGCCGTTGTCGCCGATGACGTAGGCGCTGTCGCCGGCGGCGTAGACGTTCGGGTGCGAGACCGACCGCATGGTGCGATCGACGATGATCTGACCGTTCTCGGTGACCTCCAGCCCGCCGGCGGCGGCGATGGGGTTGACCGCGAACCCGGCCGTCCACACGGTCGCGTCGGACGCCAGGGCGGTGCCGTCGGCGCACAACACCCGCGTCGCTTCGACGGCTTCGACGCTGGTGTGCTCCAGGACGCTGATGCCCAGCCGGTCGCAGGCACGCCACAGATGGCTGCGGGCTCCGGCGGAGAGCCGGGCGCCCAGCTCGCCGCGGGCGACCAGCGCCACCGACAGGCCAGGCCGGGATTCGGCGATCTCGGCGGCGGTCTCGATGCCGGTCAACCCGTCGCCGACGACCAGCACACTCCCGCCTTCACCCCGCCTGCCCAGGCCGTCCAGGCGCTCGCGCAGGCGCAGCGCCGAGGGGCGGCCGGCGACGTTGAAGGCATGCTCGGCCACGCCGGGAACGCCGCTGTCGGCGACGTGGCTGCCGAGCGCGTAGACAAGCGTGTCGTAACCGAGCTCGCCGCCGCCGTCGGCGTCGGCCACGGTGACGACCTGGCGCTCAGGGTCGACACCGGTGACACGGGCCACGCGCAGCCGTATCCCCGTCCCCGCGAAGACGTCGGCGAGCTGTTGAGTCTCGAGCTCCTGACCGGCCGCCAACTGGTGCAGCCGCAGCCGCTCGACGAAGTCCGGCACAGCGTTGACCACGATGATCTCGGTGTCCACCGGGGACAACCGGCGGGCCAGGTTCCCAGCCACGTAGACCCCGGCATAGCCGGCGCCGAGGACGACGACGCGGTGCTTCATGTGCTGCTCCTATCGGTTCGCTTGTGCCCCTTGAGCGAGGCAACGCCGCGATTCCTGACAGGACTTGATGGTGATGTGGGTCACTCCCGCGCCCCGCGCGTGGACTAAGGAAATCCCCTAGGGCGTCCAACCAATTCCCAATTGTCGGCCGATCTCGGCGCGCATAGCGTGAGATCACTGCGGAAGGCCCTGCTGGCCGGCAATGCGAGGGAGAAATCACCATGGCGCGGACGTTGGATTCCCCGGCCCCTGCCGGTCCACCTTCGGCGAAAGAACTCGCCTTTGACGAGGTTCTGGTTAAAGTCGCCGAACGGCGGGCGGAATTCGATGAGAAACGCCACGTTCCTGGCGACATCATCGCCGAGTTCAAGCGCGCGGGAATCTATCGGGCGAGCACCCCCAGGCGCTTCGGCGGCGACGCGCTGCCGCCGGCCGACTTCCTGGCCCGTATCGAGCGGATCTCGATGATCGACGGCTCGGCGGGGTGGGTCGCCAGCTTCGGGTCCGCGCTGGTCTACCTGGCCGCGCTGCCGCTGGAGACGCAGGCCGAGTTGTACGCCGACGGGCCGGACGTCGTCTTCGCGGGCGGCCTGTTCCCGGTGCAGCCCGCCGCCATCGTCGAGGGCGGATATCAGGTCTCGGGCCGCTGGAAGTTCGCCAGCGGCTGCATGGGCGCCGACATCCTCGGCGTGGGCATCACCGCGGGCGAGCAGCAGGCCGGCCGTCCCCTGACCGCCCTGCTGCGCCCCGGACAGGTGGAGATCGTCGACAACTGGGACGTCATCGGACTGCGCGGCACCGGCAGCCACGACCTCAAGGTGGACGGCGTCGTCGTCCCTCCTGAGTGGACGTTCGTGCGCGGGGGCCAGCCGACCGTGGACGAGCCGTTGTACCGCTACCCGACCGTCCCGTACGCCTCCCAGGTGCTCGCGGTCGTCGGCCTCGGCGTCGCCCGGGCCGCCCTCGACCACGTCATCCGCAACGGCGGCCGCGGCGGCTACACAGGCGCCCCGAAGCCGGCCGATCGCGCCACCTATCGCATCTCGGTCGGCAGGGCGGAGGCCGACCTGCGATCCGCGCGCGCCTTCTTCTACGAGATCACCCACGAGGTGTACGAAACGGTTCTGGCCGGCGACCCGGCGACCGCGAACCAGGCCAGCCTGCTGCGCCTGGCCTCCGCCCACCTGGCCAGAACCTCCTTCGAGGTCGTGCGTACGGCCTATCAACTGAGCGGCATCCCGGCCATCGCCGACGGCAGCCCGATGCAGCGCTACCTGCGCGACGCCTCGGTGGTCCCGCAACACGCCTTCCTCCAGGAAGGCATGTACGACGGCGCCGGCGCGGTCCTCATGGGCGTACCGCCCTTTCCCGGCTATCTCTAAGGAATCCTCATGGCCCAGCCCACCACCCCGGAACGCCTGCGGGTGCTCTTCTGCATCGGCGTCAACCAGAACTTCTTCGACCTGCCGACCGGACAGGCCGGCCCGGTCTGGGATGGCTTCGTCAGCATGCTGAGGCAATTGTCGGAGCTGCCTGGTGTGACCGTTCTCGGCACCTTCGACGACGATCGGCACATGGTCGGTCCGTCCGCCTCCTGGCCCTGGACCTCCTACATCCTGGCCGACGTGCCCGAGCAGGCGACGGTCGCCGCGGCCTGCAACCTGTTCCGCACGGTGCAGGTCGGCGAGCACGGCCTCTGGCGGTACATGAAGATCGAGGCGCGCATGGGCCGCCCGCTGCCCGTCCCCTCCGACGCTGTCGAGGGGGACGCGCGATGACCGGGACGACCGGCCGCTTCGTCGGCGGTCAGGACAGCGTGACGGCGTTGGGATGGCTGCTGTGAGCTCTCCTCGTGTGGCACTGGTGACGGGAGCGGCGCGCGGTTTGGGCGCGTGCATCGCAGCTCGTCTGCACGGCGACGGATACCGCGTAGCGGTGACCGACCTCGACCAGCGCGCGGCGGCCAAGGTCGCGGCCTCGCTCGCCTCGGACGGAGAGTCGGCGGCCACGCCCGCCCCGGACGGAGGGTCGGCGATCGGGCTCGGGTTGGACGTGCGCGACAAGAATGCCTTCGTACGGGCGCGTGACGCTCTCGTCGAGCGGTGGGGCGCGATCCACGTCCTGGTCAACAACGCCGGATTCTCCAAGGTCGAGCCGCTCATGGACATCGAGCCGGACAGCTTCTCCTCGGTGGTCGCCGCCAACCTCGACGGGACGTTTCTCGGCTGCCAGGTCCTCGGCGCCTACTTCGCCGAGCGTGGCCACGGACGCATCGTCAACATCGCCTCACTCGCCGGGCAGAACGGCGGCACCGCGACCGGCGCGCACTACGCGGCGGCCAAGGGCGGCGTGGCCACGCTCACCAAGGTGTTCGCCCGTGAGCTGGCCCCGCGCGGTGTGACGGTGAACGCCGTCTCACCGGGCATCCTCGACCTGCCCGTGGTCCGCGAGAGCGTCGCGCCTGACAAGCTCGCGGGGATCGAGGCGATGATCCCGGTCGGCCGGCTCGGCCGCCCCGAGTTCATCGCCGACATGGTGGCGCTGCTGGCCTCCGAGCGGGCGGACACGGTCACCGGCGCGTGCTGGGACGCCAACGGCGGCCTGTACATGCGCTGACTCATCCGAATGGGATGCCACCAGCGGGCCTGTACATGCGCTGACTCACCCCATGCGCTGACTCACCCGAAGACGGAAGACGAAGGCGGAGAGGAGCAAAGCCGTGACCGTCAGAGAACCCGATCAGACCCCCTCGCAGGCCGACTTCCGGGAGGCGATGGCGCATCTGCCCGCGGCCGTCAACATCATGACGACCGACGGTCCGAACGGCCGCTGCGGCATCACGGTCAGCGCGGTCTGCTCGGTGACCGACGACCCGCCGACCATCCTGGTCTGCCTCAACCGCAGCAGCGCCATGCACGACGTGTTCTGGGCCAACGGCCGGGTCTGCGTCAACGTTCTGGGCGGTGACCAGCAGGACTTGGCGCTGCACTTCGCCGGAGCGACGGAGGTCTCCATGGCCGAACGGTTCACCTGGAACGTCTGGGATCGCGGCCAGCGCGTGCCGGTGCTCAAGGACGCGTTAGTGGCCGTCATCGGCGTGGTGAAGGACTGCAAGCCGATGGGGTCGCACAGCGTGCTGTTCGTGGAGATCGAGCAGGTACGTACCCGGAGGGGCGGCCCGAGTCTCGTCTACTTCAACCGGAGCTTCCATCGCCTGGACTCCGGCTCGCCGATGGCCTGCTGAGGGATCGCGCCCCGGCCTCGGGAGCTACCTAGCGCTTGGGCGATTGATGGTGTAATGATGTAATCATGGAAACTCTCTTTGAGCACGCAGGCGGCCAAGAAGGGCTCCACAGGTTCATCGACATCTTCTATGGAAGCGTCTTGTCCGACCCGCTGCTCCAGCCATTGTTCGGCGAAGGACTTCCCCATCACGTGACACATCTGACGGCTTTCACGGCCGAGACCTTCGGCGGCCCCGACACATTCTCCAGGGAAATGGGCGGATTTTCCAGACTGATCGACGCGCACCGTGGGCTGGGGATCAGCGAGGCGCAGCGGCAGCGGTTCGTCGAGCTGTACATGGCGGCCGCCGATCAGGCCGGACTCCCGGAAGACGCGCCTTTCCGGGAGGCGCTGCGGTCGCATGTGGAGTTCGGATCGAAGGTGGCGATGCAGAACTCCCATGCCGAAACCGACGACCAACTCCACCCGCTCCGAGAGGTGCCGCAGTGGGGATGGTCCGAGCCGAGCTAGTTTCCACCGCCACGTCAATCGGAGCTCCCGGCACTTCCCGCCCAGGGCCCTCGCCCGGGCGGGAAGTGCCGGGAGCCCTACTTGTGCTGCAACAGCAGGGTGAACAGCACGTTGGTGGTCGTACTGAGCGCGAACATGGTCACCGCGACGATCAGGTCATCGCGCTTCCGTGACAGCAGCCCGCCCTGCGAGCCTTCCGGAACGTTGACGATGACCGCCTGAGTCAGGCCGGCGCCGAGCCGTTTCCACAAGTACTTGAAGCCCAGACCGAGGACCAGCGGGACCATCGTGACCGGGAGCAGGCTCCACCACACCGGGCCCGAGAACGAGCCGAGGAAGCGGCCGGCGATGGCCGCGCCGACGATGGCCGCGAGGGTGCCGACGGCCAGGCCAGGGATATGGGCGAACTGCGCCCAGGTCCGCTTCTTCTCGTTGCAGATCTCCCTGATCCTGGCCGCGTCGTTCGCCGTCTCGTCCACTCGGTAGCGGAGCAGCAGAGCCGTCCCCGAGGAGAGCGTCAACTCCATGATCTTGTCGCTGTTCACGGGGTCGCGCCGGACCATCCGCACCATCTTCAGCGTCGGGGTCATCTTCGAGCCGAGGTCGGCGATGTCCGCCGACGAGTCGGACTCGTACACGACGTAGTTGCTGTCGGTCCAGATGCTGAAATAGACGCCGGTCTGCTCGAATATCTTGGCGAGCTGCGTCAGCTGCTCGCGGTGGAGCTTTGTCGGCCCGAGATTCTCTTTCCTTGGTGTCCCAAGGCATCGGGGGGTGATGGCCACTAGGCTGCCTTTCGATCTTCGTAGTGGTACTGACTGGCTGTTCGGGCCCCCAGGCGCCAACTCCGAAGCGGCCGAGCTGGTTAGCGCGCCTGTCTCATTCTTCTGCTTGATCGCCTGCACATGCGAACAAAATGGACATCAAGGCAATGTGTGCATAGTTCGCCCATGTGCTTATAAAGCGTAACTCGGGGCGGTTTAAT
This sequence comes from Nonomuraea sp. NPDC048901, assembly GCF_040649695.1. Classification (NCBI taxonomy): domain Bacteria; kingdom Bacillati; phylum Actinomycetota; class Actinomycetes; order Streptosporangiales; family Streptosporangiaceae; genus Nonomuraea; species Nonomuraea sp. NPDC048901. The sequence goes on from NZ_JBEZFW010000002.1 coordinate 126,725, forward strand.
GAACCGCCACCTGATCCTAGCTGAAGATCGCAAGAGTATTGCGTGTTCTCTTCGCGTTTGCCAAAGGACGAGGTTGGTGGGTGGTTATGTCCTTGGGAATGCCGGGAGTGCCGAGTGCGACATGGACGGTGGCGGTGAGATTTATTCACGTTGGTGTTCGGGAATGCCCTTTCCCGAATCCTTTGTGGCGGAAGATGGCGCCTTGGCTCAGGGGCTTGGGGCATTGATCGGCGGGCTCCCCGCTGTGCCGGAGGGGCGACGAAAAGCTGCGGGATGAGAAAATTTGCCGAGTGCGCAAACTTCTGTAGTCTGAGGGCATGACCGGGCTACGCGAACGAAAGAAGCAGGCGACCCGCGACGCCCTGATGACCGCCGCGCTCCAGCTCGCCATGGAGCGCGGGCTGGACAACGTGCGGGTCGAGGACATCGCCGAGGCGGCGGGGGTGTCGCCGCGGACGTTCAACAACTACTTCTCCAGCAAGTGGGAGGCGCTGGCCGCCCGCCACGTCGACCGGACCAGGCACTCGGTGCGGGTGCTGCGCGACAGACCGCCGGGCGAGCCGCTGTGGGAGGCGGTGACGCGGGCCATGCTGGCGCCGTGGGAGAACGCGGAGCGGACCACGCGGGCGCCCAGCCCTGAGATGCGGGCCGCCCTGCGGCTGCTGACCAGCGCGCCCGCCATGGAGGGGGAGTCGCTGCGGGTGCTCTTCTCCGCCGACGCCGAGCTGGCCGCGGCCGTCGCCGAGCGCACGGGCACCGACCACGAACGCGACCTCTACCCGCAACTGGTCGCCACGGCGGTGATCACGGCCACGCAGACCGCCGTCCGCCATTGGCTGCTCGTCGAGCCCGCGGTGCCGCTCCTCCCCTTGATCGAGGAAGCGATGCGACAGCTCGCCACCGGCCTGCCCGACCCAACCGCGCAAGGAGAGCCCCAATGACCGCGGACGTCGTCATCGCCGGTGGTGGTCCCAACGGGCTGATGCTGGCCAGTGAGCTGGCCCTGGCCGGAGTCCGGCCGATCGTGCTGGAACGCCTGCCGGAGCGGAGCCAGGCGCCCAAGGCCAACGGCATCGTCGGGCAGGTCGTCAGGCTGCTCGACCAGCGCGGCCTCTACCGGCGCTTCCTGGATGTAGCCGAGCCGCCGCGACCGATCCCGATGTTCCTGTTCGGCGCGCTGCCGCTCGACCTGGCCGAGATCGAGGGCAACACGCTGTACGCCATGGGCGTCAAGCAGGCCCGCCTGGAGGAGCTGCTCGAGGATCGGGCCCGCGAGCTGGGTGTGGAGATCAGGCGGGGGCGGGAGCTGACCTCGTTCACCCAGGACGAGTCGGGCGTGACGCTCGAACTGGACGGCGGCGAGCAGCTGCGCACCCGCTACCTGGTCGGCTGCGACGGCGCCCACAGCACGGTCAGGAAGCAGGCCGGCATCGGCTTCCCCGGTGTGAACGCCTTCTCCGTCATCTCGCGGGCCGCCCACGTCGTCCTGCCTGAGGCGACGATCCGGATGGACCGGGCCGAGCTGGAACTGCCCGGCGTGGGCACGACCGCCCTCTACGCCTGGCACCGCACCGAGCGCGGCGCGTACGCCCTGCTGCCCGTGAGCCCCGAGGTCCTGACGATCAGCTGTGTCGAGTGGGACAGCGACGATCCCGGCGAGGATGTCGAGATGACGCTCGGCGAGCTGCGCGAGAGCCTGTCCAGAGTGCTGGGCGTCGACATCGCGCTGGCCACCCCGCCCGGTCCGGGGCCGCACCTGCTGCGCCGCCTCAGCGGGCGCAACACCCGGATGGCCGACCGCTTCCGGGCGGGCCGGGTGCTGCTGGCCGGGGACGCCGCCCACGTGCACTCCGCGGTCGGGGCGCCGGGGCTGAACCTGGGTCTCCAGGACGCGGCCAACCTCGGCTGGAAGCTGGCGGCCACGGTACGCGGCACGGCGCCGCCCGGCCTGCTCGACAGCTACGACCGGGAGCGACGGCTGGCCGCCGAGCGGGTCACCATGCACAGCAAGGCCCAGCTCGCGCTCATGTCGCCGGGGCCGGAGGTGACGGCGCTGCGCGAGGTGTTCGGCGAACTGCTCCACGACAAGAGCGCGCGTGGCCGGATATCTGCCCTCATGTCGGGCGCGGATGTCACCTATCCCATGGCCGCCCCGGCACATCCGCTGACCGGCCACTTCGTACCCGACCTGGAGTTGGAGCCGGTGCCTCTCACCACGCTCATGCGGGAGGGGCGGCCGCTGCTGCTCGACCTCGCGGGAAGCGTTCGGAAGGAGGTGTGGGACGGCCGGATCGACGTGGTCACGGCCACGTGCGCGGCGCCGCCCGCCGACGCGCTGCTGATCCGCCCGGACGGGTACGTGGCCTGGGCGGGCACCCCGGACGACTCGCTGGACGAGGCTGTCAGAACCTGGTTCGGTTAACCTGATCCCGGACTCTGAGGAGGGCTCATGCCGGAGAATCTGATCTTTCGCCTGCCGCCGACGTTCGAGACGGTCGAGGAGGAACGACGCCATCGCAAGGAGCGGCTCGCCGCCGCGCTGCGCATCTTCGGCAAGCTGGGCTTCGAGGAGGGCGTCGCGGGACACATCACCGCCCGCGACCCCGAGCTGACCGACCACTTCTGGGTCAACCCGTTCGGCATGTCGTTCAAGCACGTGCGCGTGAGCGACCTGATCCTTGTCAATCACGAGGGCAAGGTGGTCGAGGGCCGCTACCCCGTCAACGAGGCGGCCTTCGCCATCCATTCGCAGGTGCATCAGGCGCGGCCCGGCGTGGTGGCGGCCGCGCACAGCCACTCGGTCTACGGACGCGCGCTGTCGGCGCTCGGCCGGGTCATCGAGCCGATCACGCAGGACGCCTGCGCCTTCTATGAGGACGTCTCGCTCTTCGACGACTACACGGGCGTGGTGACGGACCTGGAGGAGGGCAAGCGCATCGCCGCCGCACTGGGCGGCAACAAGGCCGTCGTGCTGCGCAACCATGGGTTGCTGACGGTGGGCGACACTGTGGACGCGGCGGCGTGGTGGTTCATCACGATGGAACGCTCGGCGCAGGTGCAGCTCGTCGCGCAGGCGGCCGGGCAGGTGGTGCCCATCGAACCGGACAACGCGGCCCTGACCCACCGGCAGATCGGCAACGATTTGGTCGGCTGGATCAACTACCAGCCCCTCCACGACCAGATCACCCGCGAGCAACCAGATCTATTCGAGTGACCCGCTTTGTTGCGGTCCGGACAAACCCTTCCATCCGTTACGGCAAGCCGCACTCACCGCCACCCGCCGCCCGTGGCTGAGGGCCTCCAGGAAAACGCCCGCTGAGCCCGCACGGGGCCGGGCGCCGATACGTGCGCTCAGTTGACCGTGGCTTCCGTTGCGGGCAGACGTCTCGGTCCCTGCGACGGGCCGTGGTGGCTGGGGTCCTTAGGAGGGAGACCCCCTCCGGGGGAGCGGAAGGAGATGGTCCGTGGTGACTGGGGCCCAAGGAGGGGACCCAGAACGCGCTAGCGGCGGAAAGTGTGGCGATAGGTCAGTGGGGCGACGCCGACTGCGGCGTGGAGGTGTTGGCGGAGGGAGACCGTGGTGGTGAAGCCCGCTCGGCGGGCCACCTCCTCCACTCCCGCGTCCGTCGTCTCCAAGAGGTGTCTGGCGTGGTCGACTCGTTGTTTGGTCAGCCAGCGTGACGGGCTCAGGCCGGTTTCCTCGCGGAAGCGTCTGGTGAAGGTGCGGACGCTCATCTTCGCGTGCCCGGCCAGGGCGTCCAGGTCGAGTGGTTTGTCCAGGTGGGAGAGCATCCACGTGCGGGTCGGGGCGGTGCTGGTGCCCGTCGGGTCGGGGAAGGGGCGGTCGATGTACTGGGCCTGGCCGCCGTCCCGCCAAGGAGGCATGACGCAGCGGCGGGCCGCCCTGTTGGCCACCTCGGTGCCGTAGTCGCGCCTGATCACGTGGAGGCAGAGGTCCAGTCCGGCCGCCACGCCCGCCGAGGTGAGTACGTCGCCGTCGTCGATGAACAGCACCGAGGGGTCCAGGTCGACCTTGGGGAACAGCGCGGCGAAGTGGGCGGCCTCGCGCCAGTGCGTGGTGGCGGGGCGGCCGTCCAGCAGGCCTGCGGCGGCCAGAATGAACGCGCCCGTACAGATCGACATGATCCGCTTGTGGCCGTGCAGGGCGTCGCGCAGGTAGGGCTGGATCGTGCCGTCCTTCATCGTGCGGCCCGCGTGAATGCCGGGGACCAGGACCGTGTCGGCCGTGGCCAGGACGTCCAGGTCGTGGTCGGGCAGGACGCTGTATCCGGCCGAGCAGCGCACGGGCCGGCGGCCGGGGGAGCAGGTGACGACCTCGTAGAGCTTCTCGCCGGCCGCTGACTCCGCCGACCAGAAGACCTGGCCGGGAACGCCCAGGTCGAGAGGGGCGAAGTGGTCGAGAACGAGGACCGCGACACGATGGGCCATGGCCGAATTCTTTCACATATTGGCTATCCGGCCACTCGCGGCCATAAGGGTGGATAAATCAGGATTAGCGGATGACCATAAGCACCACCACCCGGACCAGGCGGTTGCATCGGGCCTGGTTCGTCGCGGCCGTCGCGTTCGTGGCCATTCTCGGCGCGGCCGGGTTCCGTGCCACTCCCGGCGTGCTGATCACGCCGCTCCAGGCGGAGTTCGGCTGGACCAAGGGCACGATCTCGCTCGCGGTGTCGGTCAACCTGGTGCTCTACGGCCTGACCGCGCCGTTCGCGGCCGCACTGATGGACCGGTTCGGGATGCGGCGGGTGGTGTCCCTCGCGCTGCTGCTGGTGGCCACCGGTAGCGGGCTCACGGTGCTGATGACGGCGAGCTGGCAGCTGCTGCTGTTCTGGGGCGTGTTCGTCGGGCTGGGCACGGGGTCCATGGCGCTGGTGTTCGTGGCGACGGTGACTGACCGGTGGTTCGTCAAGCACCGTGGCCTCGTCACCGGCCTGCTCACCGCGGCCGGCGCCACCGGTCAGTTGATCTTCCTGCCGGTGCTCGCCCAGCTGGCCGAGGGGCCGGGGTGGCGGGTGGCCTCGCTGACCGTGGCGGGGGCCGCGCTGGCGGTGGTGCCGTTCGTGTGGTGGCTGCTGCGCGACCATCCGGAGGACGTGGGCACCACGGCGCTGGGGGCGGAGCCCGGCACGGTCCGTACCCTGCCCGTCCAGCGGAACGCGGCCGTGCGGGCGCTCACGGTCCTCAGGTCGGCGGCGCGGACCCGGGCGTTCTGGTTCCTGGCGGGCGGCTTCGCCATCTGCGGCGCCAGCACGAACGGCCTGGTCGGCACCCACTTCATCCCCGCCGCGCACGACCACGGCATGGCCGAACCGGTCGCGGCGGGGCTGCTCGCGGTCATCGGGATCTTCGACATCGCGGGTACGGTCGCCTCCGGCTGGCTCAGCGACAAGGTGGATCCGAAGATCCTGCTCGGCGTCTACTACGGGCTGCGCGGGCTGTCGCTGATGGTGCTGCCGGGGCTGTTCGCGGCCACGACCCAGCCCAGCATGCTGATCTTCATCGTGTTCTACGGGCTCGACTGGGTGGCGACCGTGCCGCCGACCGTCGCGCTGTGCCGGCGCATCTACGGGGCGGACGGCGCGGTCGTGTTCGGCTGGGTGTTCGGCTCGCATCAGATCGGCGCCGCGTTCGCCGCCGTGGGCGCCGGGCTCACCCGCGACCACCTGGGCGCTTACGACCTGGCCTGGTACGTCTCGGGCGCCCTCTGCCTCCTGGCCGCAGGCATGTCCCTGGCCATCGGGCATGCTAAAGGGCGATGAGTGACGCAGAGTTGATGGTCCTGCCGCTGGTGGTCAGGATCGAGAGAGCGACGCCGCCGGAGCGTACCGACGCTTTGGAGGCGGCCGCGATGGCCGTGCTGAGCCTGCTCGACGACCCCGGCGAGTGGGGTGCGGAGCTGCACGCCTGGCAGTCCACCGGCAAGATCCGCAAGGTCGTGCGCCGGGCCAGGGGCGCCGAGTGGCGCCGGGCGCTGGCGCTGCCGGGCCGTACCGTCGAGCACCGTACGGCCGAGGTGCGCGTGCACCCGCCCGTGCCGCTCGACGACTGGCCCAGAGACCTCGCCCGGTTGCAGGTGTCGGGCACCGAGCTGACCGACACCGGCGACCTCGCGCCCGCCGAGCCGCCGATCCTGTGGGCCAACCCCGGGCTCGCCATGTCGGCTGGCAAGGCCATGGCCCAGGCCGGGCACGCCGCCCAGCTCGCCTGGTGGGCCAGCGACGAGGCCGAGCGCGCCGCGTGGCGGGCGGCCGGGCTGGCCGCGACGGTGCGCACCGCGGCGGCGGGCGACTTCCAGGCGAAGGTGGCCGCGGGGCTGCCCGTGGTGCGGGACGCCGGGTTCACCGAGATCGAGCCGGGTTCATGTACGTTCGTCGCCGACGCGCCGTGGCTCTATGGGCGGGTGGCCCGGTCGTGACAGATGTTAGATCTCGATCACGTCGGCCAGGACGCCGCCCGCCGGGGTGATCCGGGCGGGCGACGGGCTGTCGTAGACGATCATCAGTCTGCCGTCCGCCAGCACGGCCATCCCTTCGGGATGGTCGCAGCCGATGCCGTACGGCAGCTCGGCGACCGTCTCCAGCTCGTCCGCCGCGACCACCTCGCCCGCTCGATGGACCCGCCAGCGCAGCACGCGCACCGGCCCGTCGAGGCTCATGCTCGGCCCGGCCAGCAGCAGCACGTCACGGCCGTACGGGCACAGGTCCCGCACGCCCAGCCCGCCCAGGTCCAGGAAGTGCTTGCGGTACGGCTCGCGCAGCCGCAGCCGGCCCGGATGGCTCTCGACGGGCCTGATCTCCAGGACCACCGCCCAGCCGCGTAGCACCGGGCCACGGAGTCCCAGGTAGACCCGCTCGTCCAGCACCGCGATGCCCTCGATGTCGAGGCCGTTGTCCTTGCCGGGCAGCGCGAGGAACGGCGCGAGGTGCGGGTCGTCCTCCAGATGGGCGGCGATGTTGTCCCGGCCCGACAGGATCGCGCCCGGCAGCGGGGCGTTGGTGGCGGGATCGAGCGGCAGGCGTACCAGGATGAAGCGGTTCTCCTCGCGGACCACGGTCGCCAGCCGCTTGACGGCCTTGGCCGGGTCCTTGACCGACTTGATCCGGCGGCGCTTGAGACTGTGCGAGCCGACGGCCCACAGGTGGCCGTCGGCCCGGGCCAGGCCCTCGATGTCCGCCTCGTCCTCGGGGCCCGCGGGCAGTCGTACGTAGTCGGCCAGCCGGAAGGTGCGCTGACCCGTGTAGTTCACGCCGGTCCAGGCCAGATGCTCGATGGTGGCGGTCTCGTCCCCGGCCAGCCACAGGCCGCTGCCGTCGTGCCGTAACGCGGAGAGGTTCGTGTGCGTTTGGGAGGCTTGCGAGGCCGGGTCGAATCGGAGCTCCACCTGTTCCACGAAGCCATGATGACACTTCGGCCGCTTCATAAGCGGAATGCCGGGATTTGTCGTACGCTCCCGATCGTGCTCGATGGGGATGATGGGACCAAAGGTTCCCGTGTGAGAACTGCTGCCAGGCCGGGAACCCCTGTTTCTTCACCCAGGCGATCCCGCATCGGCGATCTGCGGATGCGGGATGTATACCGGGGGCTCGCAGTCGTGACCGCGGTGGCGGTCGTCACTGTCACGCTGGTCATGCTGCTCCCGTCGCGGCCGGACGAGGTCGCCGCACGGCCGGTTGCCGCGCCATCGACCGTGCCGACCTCGTCCGCGCCGCCCCTTGCCACAGTGTCGTCCGAGCCGTCGGTGTCTCCCTCGCCGGTGGACTCCGCCGAGGCGGCCGCTCCCCGCGCCACACCGACTCCCGGCTCGACCATCGCGCCCGGATACACCGCCATGGAGGCCCTGTACGCCGACCCTCGGGTCCCCAAGCTGCCGAAGAAGGTCGCGCGGCTGAAGATGACCAAGCCCGGCAAGGGAGTGATCAGGGACCGGCGGACCGGCCTGGTCGTGCCCAGGCTCGGCAAGCCGTGGAAGGCGCACCGCGCGGCGCCGTTCACCAGCAAGCAGGTGCTCCCGCTCAAGCGCGGCTCGAACCAGCGGGGCATGCTCGTCACCTGCCCGCTCCCGATCGAGGAGCAGAAGTCGGCGCGTGACACCGCGCTGCTCGCCGCCCGCTGGACGCTCAACCACCACCCCAAGGGCGCCCGGATCCGCTGGCTGGTCTCCCAGCCGATCAAGCGCGGCTGGCTGCTCGCCTACCAGGTCAGGTACGGCAAGCACGTCTCGCGAGCGGCCGTGGTCGTGCTCGACGGGGGAATGGCCAAGCCGGGGCTGGCGTTCGTGACAGTGCCGGAGTCGCAGCGGACCAGGTGGCGTGACATCACGCGCGTGGTTTCCGGGGTGCGTGTTCTAGGCTAGAAGATCATGTACGGCGATATGGGGGAGTGACGCCGTGGAACGCCCAGGTCAGCCGAAGGCGCCTGACAATCGCTCGGGACAGCCGCAGGCGCCTGACAGAGACAAGCCCAAGCCGCCCTGGCGGGCGGAAGGGCTGCCCGGCTCGTCCGGCGGTGGTCGCCCGAAGATCAACTGGTGGCGCTTCGTCGTCACGTTGCTCGTCGTGTACGCGGCGTTCTTCCTGGTCTCGTCCTTCTTCGACAGCGGCTCGGTCGAGACGGTGTCCTACACCGAGTTCACCAAGCAGGTGACCTCGAAGAACGTCAAGGACATCTACGCCACGGGCCTGTCGGTCGAGGGCGATCTGCGGGCCGCGGCCAAGGATCCCGACAGCGGCAACAAGTCGTACACGAAGTTCAAGACGGAGATCCCCGCCTTCGCCAACAACGACCAGCTCTACCAGCAGCTGGAGAGCAACAGGGTCGACATCAAGGCCGACCCGATCAACAGCGGGCGCGGCTTCTTCGTCAACCTGCTGCTCTCCCTGCTCCCCGTCCTGCTGCTGGCCGGGCTCTGGATCTGGGTCATGCGCCGCGGCGCCAGCATGATGGGCGGCGGCGGGCTGAGCGGCCTCGGCCGGTCCAAGGCGGCCAAGCCGGTCGAAGCGGGTCAGATGCGGGCCACGTTCGCGGACGTGGCGGGCATCGACGAGGTCGAGAACGAGCTCGTCGAGGTCGTCGACTACCTCAAGGACCCCGACAAATACCGCAGGCTCGGCGCCAAGCTGCCCAAGGGCGTGCTGCTCGCCGGTCCTCCCGGCACCGGCAAGACGCTGCTGGCCCGCGCCGTGGCCGGTGAGGCGAACGTGCCGTTCTTCTCGGCCAGCGCGTCGGAGTTCATCGAGATGATCGTCGGTGTGGGCGCGTCACGCGTACGCGACCTGTTCGAGGAGGCGCGCAAGGTCGCCCCCTCGATCGTGTTCATCGACGAGATCGACGCCATCGGCCGGGCCAGGGGCGGCGCCGGCGGCATCGGCGGGCACGACGAGCGCGAGCAGACGCTCAACCAGATCCTCACCGAGATGGACGGCTTCTCCGGCGTCGAGGGCGTCATCGTCATCGGGGCCACGAACCGGCCGGAGATCCTCGACCCGGCCCTGCTGCGGCCGGGCCGGTTCGACCGTACGGTGCAGGTGGGGTTGCCCGACGCCGCCGGCCGTACCGCGATCCTGGCCGTGCACAGCAGGAGCGTGCCGCTCGACGGCGAGGTCAGCCTCGACCAGATCGCCAAGACCACGCCCGGCATGACCGGCGCCGACCTGGCGAACCTCGTCAACGAGGGCGCGCTCCTGGCCGCCAAGCGCGGCAAGGAGAAGGTCGGCATCGCCGACTTCGCCGACGCGCTGGAGAAGCTGCAGCTCGGCGCGGCGCGCAGCATCGTGATGCCGGAGGAGGAGCGCACCAGGACCGCCTTCCACGAGGCCGGCCACGCGCTGCTCGGCATGCTGCAGCCGGGCGCCGACCCGGTCAGGAAGATCTCGATCATCCCGCGCGGGCGGGCGCTCGGCGTCACGCTGTCGACGCCCGACACCGATCGTTACGCCTACGACGAGCAGTATCTCCGTGGGCGCATCACCGGCGCGCTCGGCGGGATGGCGGCCGAGCAGGTGGTGTTCGGCGTGATCACCACCGGCGCGGAGAACGACCTGGAGCAGGTCACCATGATCGCCCGTGGCATGGTCGGGCGCTGGGGCATGTCGGAGAAGGTCGGGCCGCTGACCATCCTGCCCAGCGATGGTCAGCCGCCGCAGGCCTCGCCCGCCATGCTCGCCACCGTCGACGAGGAGGCGCGGCGGATCGTGGACGAGTGCTACGAGCGCGCGCTGCGTGTCCTCAGCGAGAACCGCGACAAGCTCGACGCCATCGTCGCGGCCCTGCTGGAGCACGAGACGCTGGACGAGGCGAGCGCCTACGCCGCGGCCGGGCTTTCCGGGGACTTGGGCAAGCCCGTAACGTAAATTGAGGCCGCGCCGGGCAGGTCTCCGATGTGACACTCAACGACGAGCTTCTCGCAGAGCTCGGCGATGCCGGGCTGGAGGAGGTCGCCGGGCTGCTCGGCACGGACACCGCAACGGCCCGCATCGTGCTCACGACGGTGTCCGGCACCATCATCGGCGGCCTGGCGCGCAACGCCGCGCACCCTGAAGGTGCGGAGGCGCTGCGCGCCGCCCTAGACGACCATGTGGACGCCGACCCGTTCAACGGCGACGTGGCGTCGCTGTCGCGAGACGGGCAGAGCATCCTGGGGCACGTACTCGGCGGGCAGGGCACCGAGCAGGCGGCCGACGGGTTGTCACGGCTGGTGGGGGTCGACGGCCGCACGATCATGAGGTTGCTGCCGCTGATCGCGCCCATGATCATGTCGCTGCTGGCCGGGCGGGCGACTCGCGGGCGAATGGAGGCCGGGGCCGTCGCCGACGCCCTGAACCAGGAGAGCGCCACCCTCCCCGCCGAGCTGGCCGAGCTGCTCGGCGCGATCTTCGATGGGGACTCCATGGACGTACCCGGCCAGCCGAACTTCGACCGCTGAACGGTAAGCTGGTGCGGTGATCATCCTGGCTTCAGCGTCCCCTGCCCGGCTGGCCCTGCTCCGCAGCGCCGGACTCGACCCCAAGGTGATCGTCAGCGGCGTCGACGAGGAGGCATACTCCGCCTACTCGCCCGCCGCGCTCGCTCTTGAGCTCGCCAAGGCCAAGGCGTCGGCGGTCGCGAGCGGGCTCGACGAGGGCCTGGTCATCGGCTGCGACTCGATCCTGGAGCTCGACGGCAGGCCCTACGGCAAGCCGGCCACGGCCGAGGAGGTCGTCGAGCGGTGGCGGATCATGCGCGGCCGGACCGGACGCCTGGTGACCGGCCACTGCGTCATCGACGTACCCGCCGGCCGGCAGGTGGCCGAGGTGGCCAGCACCGCGATCCGCTTCGGCATGCCGTCCGACGAGGAGATAGCCGCCTACGCCGACACCGGCGAGCCGCTGGGCCTGGCCGGGGCGTTCAGCATCGAGGGGCGGGGCGGCTGGTTCGTCGAGGGCATCGAGGGCGACCACGGCAACGTGCTCGGCATCTCGCTGCCGCTGATCCGCAACCTTTTCGGCGAACTGGGCTACGCGGTGACGTCGTTCTGGCGCTAGCGTGCCGGGCATGCGATCAGTACGCGACTTCTTGGCGGGCGTCGGCTTCTTCCTTCAGGGTGTGGGCTGGGTCGCCAAGAATGGCCGGTGGTGGCTGTTCGGGTTGATCCCGGCGCTGCTGGCCTTTGTCGTGTACGTGGTGGCGTTGGTCTTCCTCGGCACGAACGCGTCGGATATGGCGGAATTTCTTACGCCGTTCGCCGACACGTGGGGGTGGCGGGACCTCTTCCGTACGCTGATCGGGATCGCGCTGGTCCTCGGCGGGCTGGCGCTGGCGGTGCTGACCTTCACGGCGCTCACGCTGGCGATCGGGGAGCCGTTCTACGAGAAGCTGTCCGCCACGGTGGATCCGCTGCCGGGGGTGGAGGAGCAGCCGTGGTGGCGTACCTTGCCCCGATCCATCAGGGACAGTCTGGTGACGCTGGGCTATGTGCTGCTTTTCACCGTGCCGCTGTTCTTCCTGGGATTCGTGCCGGTGGTCGGGCAGACGGTGGTGCCGGTGCTGGGGGCCATGGTGTCCGGGTTCTTCCTGACGGTGGAGCTGACGACACTGGCGCTGGAACGGCGGGGGATGGGGCGTAAGGAGCGGTTCGCGCTGCTGCGAGGGAACAAGGCGGGGGCGTTGGGGTTCGGGGTAGTGGTGTTCTTGCTGTTCCTGGTGCCTTTTGTGGCGGTGGTGGCGATGCCGGCGGGGGTGGCGGGGGCGGCCCTGTTCGTCCGCGACCGCCTGGCCCCAACCCCCGCCCCCTGACGTTCCTTTATCCCCAGAACGCGGTTCGGCGCCTTCGACACCCCCTCCGTTCAGGCACCCTCATGCCTCATGACGACCAACGCCTCCGAGCCCTGCCTGACTCTGACCAGCCCCACCGACGTCCTCGCCGCGGTGCCCTACCTCGTGGGGTTCCACCCGGTCGACAGCCTCATCGTGCTCGGTCTCGCCCGGGGCCAGGCCAAGCTGGCGACCCGCTGGCCACTACCGTTTCCGCCGGGCACGCTGGAGCCTTTGTCGGCGCTGTTCCATCGTGAGGCCATCACCCACATCATCCTGATCGGCTACGGCACTGGAGACCGGGTCACCCCCGCCGTGGACGAGGCCCGTCGACTGGCCGCCCGGGTAGGTGTCGGCGTGGACGAGGCCCTGAGAGCCGAGGGCGGCCGCTACTGGTCGTACGTGTGCGACGTGCCCCAGTGCTGCCCTCCCGAAGGCACTCCGTACGACACCTCGACCAGCCAGATCGCCGCCGAGGCCACCGTGCACGGCCTGGTGGCCCTGCCCGACCGCCAGAGCCTGGAACGCACCATCGCCCCGCTCACCGGCCCCGTCCGGGTGTCGATGCGCCGCGCCACGGCGGAGGCCGTCGCCGAGTTCCGAGCCCGGCTGATGGAGGCGACGGACGTGAACGCGTTCGCCCAGCAGTTCGTCACCCGGGGCCTGGTAAGAGTCCGCGCCGCCCTGGCCACCCACGCCGCCGGTGGCCGCCTGGACGACGCTGAAGCGGCCAGACTGGGCCTCGACCTGGCGGTGATCAGAGTCCGCGACGAAGCCTGGACCCTCGCCGGCGACACCCACGCCGCCCTCTGGAAAGACCTCACCCGCCGCCTGGAGCCACGCTTCACCCCACCGGCCGCGTCCCTGCTGGCGATGGCCAGTTGGCGCACGGGCGACAGCGTCCTGGCCACCATCGCCCTCGAACGCGCCCTGACCACCGACCCGAGCTACTCGATGGCCAACCTGCTCATGCACGCCCTGCAACAACTCCTGTCCCCGACCACCCTGCTCGACCGCCTCCCCACCCCGTCCGAGTTGGACACCGCGATGGGGCCCGTCAATGCGGGTTGGCTAATCCCCCTGATCAACAACCTGGACGAGGACCATGAAACGGCCGCCTAAGCCAATCCACCCCAACCCCAGCCCCGAGCCCAACCGCCCCCACCTGCCCCGACCGTCCGCGGTCAGTCCAGGCACCGACCGGCCCAGACCCTGACCAGGCCAACCATCCTGGTCCGGCTACTGACCAGCCCTGATCTTGGGGCTGTAGAACTTACAACGGTGCGTCTGTGGCGTTCCCCCCGGGCCGCTCGAGCGCTACCAGCGTCGGACAAGCAGGCTCACCGGCCAACTGGGCGCGGTGGTCAAAGAGATGGCTGGTCGGGTGGGTGCTCGGCTCTCGGCGGTCCTGGCTGTGGCGGTGCACAGGTCCACGGCACTGCGATTGCTCATGCGGCTGCCGCTGCCACCGCGGCGGGTCCCGCATGTGCTGGGTGTCGATGATTTCGCTCTCAAGCGCCGTTCCGCCCAGTCTTCCGCCCCCAGCACGGTGACCTGTGCGAACTAAGGGTCGGGCAGGGCTCGTATCAGCCGGATCATGATGTCGCGGGACACAATGACGCCGAGCATGCTCAGCAGCCGGGAAGCGGCCCGGCCGGCCAGCGCCAACCATTCCAGCATGTGCCGCAGAAGCCGGGTGTTTCGTGCGTGCCGGTCGGCCAAGCCCTTGATGGGCTCGGCGAACGTCCGGATTTTGCACGCCAGGGTTCCCGCATTTCAGCCGCCGTACGGTGAGATCGATCAGGACCTGGCGCCCGCCGGCGGGCAGGTCCTGGAGCAGCCGCCGGTAGTGTCCGTGCAGCCGGGTCGAGGGCTGCCCGCACCCCGGGCAGCTGATGGGTGTGCCACGGGTGCGCTGGAGAAGCAATTGTCGATCCGAGCTACCTTCGGATGCGCGAGGTGGAGAACGAAAAGAGATTCTGGGCCGGGGAAGACGAACTTAAGAGATTGGGTTGGAAAATCATGCCCAACGGCCGACCCGTCGACCAGCCCAACTTCTGGTTCGCCAGCGAAAAAGTACAGAACGAATACATGTCCAACTGGTCACCCACAATGACTGACGAGCAGCTGGCCTTCAGCTGGGTGTCGGCCGGTGGCCTGGAGAGTTTCAAAGCGATGGAGAGGGCGGCTAAGGAAAACCCACACGACTCAAGGCTTGGTGAATGGCGAAATATGCAGAAGGTTGCGGCGAAGCTCAATGCCGGACAGGGGGTAGTCGCGCGGTAGCCGCCCCGAATGGCAGCTCCGCATCTCGCTACAAGTACTACGATGCGTATGAACAAGTCGTGAGATATTGGCGAGATATTGAGTCCGCCGCCGCTAATCACCATATCAATAAAAACGTCCTCGCAGCTGTCATCATATGGGAAAGCGCGCACGCCAGGGAGGGAACCGATCGAATGGGTGCGGAGGCGGCTAAGACAAAAGACCATTTGATTGACGGCTACAAAGGCTGGGGTGCGTCTGTCGGTATCACTCAGCTTGAAATCTACAAAGCTCGAATGATGCTCATAAAGTACTACTACAAAGAAAGGGACTGGGGCAAGGCAACGCTCGGACAGGTTACTGATCAGCTCCTGCATGCACCTCGGGCCATACAATTGGCTGCGGCATGGATGGAATATCTGAAGCAGAATGTCTGGTATGAAAATAAGGATGGCAGCAGGCATAATCTAACAGACAGGGAAGCCGCCGAAGCCTATTGTGGTTGCTCCGGGGTGACGGTCGACAATCCGCTAGGCGGTTATCCGTTACTGTCGTTCAAGAAATATAAGGATTGGAAGGAGACGGGATACCTCGATCGCAAAGACTCAACTAGCGTTGTCAATCGCCAGAGGGATCTGGAACATCTATGGAGCAATGGATCTGTCGAAGAATTCTGGAGGTGTGGTCGCGCTGCATGCTGGACAAGCAGATGATTTGAATGTAGGTCTACCAAGGGTCTGAAGGGAGATCTCGTGCGGCAACGCCGACGTGGCAGGTTGGCCTTAGCTCTGTTCGGGGTCATTATCTTAGCTGCAGGATGCGGATCACCGCGAACGTTTCAGGTGGCCCCGGCTGTTCTCGACAATGTACGTGGAATCGGCTCTGTAGTGGAGGAGACAAGCAGCCAGGCTGCCGTAGACGGCGGGATTGAAATTACGCGCACGCTGGTAGTAGATGTTGAGGCTGCGGATGCAAAGGACGCACTCAACGCGGCAGTCGAACGTCTCCGAAAGCGCGAATGGGAAATTCTGGCCGAGAATCGGCCAGTGAAGATATTGATGAAATCAAACAAGTGGGACAAGGCTCACTTGAGTATCGCCACCCTAGATCCGGAGAAGTCCGAGACCGCTCCAGATCCTAAGATTGCAGAAAAGATATCAACCAAGAAAAAGCCTCTTATCGTTATAGATGTATATGAGTACAATTGAGCGTTATATGCGATGACCCTAAGTTCGTTGAGCGTAGCCATAGCGTGAACGGCGTGTGGATCGTGCCGCTCACCCCCGGCGGCCCCCGTTGGCCCTCACGTCAGTGCTGGTCAGGGCGTGGATCAAGCTGGCTATCCGGCCCACGGTCAGAGCATGCGTGGCCGGGGAAGGGGGCGCGAAACCCCCGCCAGTTGGCCCGCGGCACCCGTGTTCCCGCTGTGAACGTAATGCCAGGCCATGGTAGTGCTAATCGTGAGATCGGCGGTCAGGCACGCGCAGGTGTCGCTGTTACGAAGGTGGGCCAGCGCCTGCAACTTCTGCGAGCTGGGTCTAAACGTCGCCACCGAAAGTGCTGCAAAAGCATGATCATAAGTGGTACCCCATCGAGTATGAGTGCCTGATACCACCGGGTCGCACAAGCCGCCTGAGGATCCGACGGGCCCGGTCACAGTTTTCCGATTGGCACTGACTGTCCCGACCGACACCCTCCCCCATACGGACGGCGGTTTTCGTTTGCCCTTGGAAGCTACGACGTCAGATCATCCGATTCGATGAAGGTGACGGCCACTGGACCGTCTCGGAGCTTCTCGACGGTCCTTGACATCGGAAAACGGGCTGACACAAATATGGTGACCAGCGGTGAAATGCGGATTGCGGTGACCGGTCCCGCAACCACGGCCTCCGGACGGGCGGTCAAGGCGTTCTTGGTCAGAACCGCAGGGATGCCGGACGCCGACTACGAGGGCGACATCGCGGCGACCCGGCAGACGGTCGATGACGAGATGAGGACTGCGTAGTGCTGCCAGAGCGGGCCGGTCGCTACTGGTTCAGCTCGTGTCGCCGCCGTTCGTTGTACGCACGCATCCAAGGCGGACGGCCCAGGATCTGCACGTCATACACCGGCAGGGCGAGGACATGCCGACCGTCAGTGTGTCAGCGCGGCGCCCAGTCAGCGGATCATGTCGGCCTCGCCGGGGTTGACGTGCACGCATTCGGTGATGGCTGCTCCGATGATGTCGTCCACCTGGGAGACGAAGTCGATCGGTCGCTGTGGCTGTATGCCGTTAGGCTCCGGTACCAGGTCGCGCCAAAGACGGTGGGTTCGAAGGTGTCCAGGTCGATGCGTGCGTACACGGGGCCGCGCAGACCGTCGAACGCACGCTCCGGGTCGTCGACGCCGTATCTGCGCGATCCGATCTTCGCGCGGTGCTGATTCACAATCAGAGAACCACCTGCCGGCGCAGGGTGCCCACGGCAGGACCGGCCCTTTGTCGCAGCGGTGCCCACGGCGACCGGCCCTTCGTCGATACGGGGCATATGCCCCCCATCGCCACGATTCCCAATTCGCCATGACGACACGGCCGGATCGCGCGAAATGTTGCAGGGAGATGTCTTGCGGCTCGGACGATCGAAGTCGTAGCCTGTCGGCACTTGCCATTGATACGCATCGACGATTTCCCCAGGGAGGTGTCATGGCGGCGTTCACCAGCAAGGACGTCGCGCGTATCGCCGGTGTTTCGCAGAGCACCGTGTCCTATGTGATGACCGGCAAGCGACCCATTTCCGAGCGCACGCGGCAGCGGGTCCTGGACGCGATGGCACAGCTCACCTACGAGCCGCACTCCGGCGCCCGGGCCCTCGCGGAGCGCCGCACCCGGGTGGTCGGTCTGGTGGTGCGCTTCGGGACCGGGGGCGATGCCTTCGGATTGCTGCCGTTCATCGAGACCATCGCCAGCTCGGCCCGCGCCCACGATCACGAGGTTCTGCTCGTGACCGCGGACGAGGGCTCCGCGGGTCTGCGGCGTCTCGCCGGACGGGCCCTGTGTGACGCGATCATCATGATGGACATCGAGGAGCAGGACGAGCGGGTCCCGGTGGCCGCCGCGCTGTCCGTCCCCGTGGTGCTCATCGGTGTGCCGGCCGACCCGGCCGGGCTGCACTGCGTCGACCTCGACTTCGAGGCGGCGGCCCGGATGGCCGTCGAGGAGCTGGCCGACACCGGGCACGACGAGATCGTCATAGTGGGTTACCCGGCCGCGGCGATGGAGCGTGGCCTGAACTACGTCGGCCGCTTTCTGCGATCGGCGCGGCGGCAGGCGCAGGTGCGCGGCCTTCCGTTGACGGTGATCGAACCGGTCGACCATGGGCAGGAGGCCGCCGCGGCCGATCAGCTCCTCGCCCGGCTGGCCGGCGGGCGTCTCGGAGCGGTGGTGCCGCACAGCGACGCGAACCTGCCGCTGTTGAACGCACTGCGGAAGAAGGACGTCGTGCCGGGCCGTGACATCTCCCTCATCGGACTCAGTTCCGACCGTTGGGCCGAACAGTCCGATCCGCCGTACACGAATATCTCCGTGGAACCGCGTGACGTCTCCCGGCGTGCGATGGAGACGCTGTTCTGGTTACTCGATCCGAGTTCCGGGGTGGAACGTCCCGCAATCGACCTGGTCGCGCCACGACTCACCCGTCGTACGACCGTGATGCCTACTCCCTCCAACTGATCACCGACGGCCTCGGCCAGGGGCCCCGATAAGCATCGTCGATGCGTATCGACGGACACTCGCACCACCGCCGTCGATACGTATCGACGGCTTGATTCACCCCGGAACCCTCCGTATCCGAAAGGACACGACATGATCCGCTCCCCCCGCGCCCCCCGCTCCTCCCGATCCCGCCGCGCCCAGGCCGCGCTCGCCTCGATGCTCACCCTGCCTCTCGCCCTCACCGCCTGCGGCGGCGGCTCGAACGGCGGTGGCTCGAACAGCGGCGGCGACTCCTCGACCCTGCGGGTGCTCGACTACTACAACAACGAGCCGAGCAAGACGGTCTGGCAGAAGGCCATCGACGCCTGCGGCAAGCAGGCCGGCGTCACCATCCAGCGCGAGTCGGTGCCCGGCGCGACCCTGATCCAGAAGGTGCTCCAGCAGGCGTCCTCGCGGACCCTTCCGGACGTCCTGATGCTGGACAACCCCGATCTGCAGCAGATCGCCCAGACCGGCGCCCTCACCCCGCTGAACGACCTCGGGCTCAAGGCCGACGGGTACGTGGAGGGCGTGGTCAGCGCCTCGACGTACAAGGACAAGCTCTACGGCCTGCAGCCGATCACCAACACCATCGGGTTGTTCTACAACAAGGACCTGCTCGACAAGGCGGGCGTGAAGCCCCCGACGACCTGGGCGGAGCTGAAGACGGTGGCCAAGAAGCTGACCTCCGGCGGCACGTACGGGCTGGCCTTCTCGGCACCGGCGAACTATGAGGGCACCTGGCAGTTCCTGCCGTTCATGTGGTCCAACGGCGGCGACGAGAAGAACATCGCGACGCCGGAGACCGCGCAGGCCGTGCAGTTGTGGGTCGACCTGATGAACGACGGTTCGGTGTCGAAGTCCGCTCTCAACTGGACCCAGGCGGACGTCAACGACCAGTTCCGGGCGGGCAAGGCCGCGATGGCGATCAACGGTCCGTGGCAGTTCCCCGCGTTGGCCGAGGGCAAGAGCGTCAAGTACGCGGTGGCGCCGATCCCGGCACCGGTCGCCGGCAAACCGATCGTCGCGCCGCTCGGCGGTGAGACGTGGGCCGTGCCGCAGACCGGGAACAAGGACAAGCAGGCCAAGGCCGCCAAGGTCATCGCCTGTCTCAACTCGGACGACAACCAGCTCAGCCTCGCCAAGGACACCCAGACCATCCCCACCAAAAAGGCGCTGCTGGAGAAGTTCAGCTCCAGCAACCCGAACATGGCCGGATTCGTCGACCAGATCCCGACGGCGCGGGCCCGCACCGGTGAACTCGGCGCGGATTGGCCGAAGGCGGCCACGAAGATCTACACCGCGTTCCAGTCCGCGCTGACCGGCCAGGCCACAGCGGCCAAAGCCCTGGAAACGGCCCAGAATGGTTGAGCACCCACAACAGTCCACAATGGTGCGTCAGACAGATCAACCACCGCCGGCCATCGTCGCGGACGACGGAATCGATGCCCGACCCCCCTTCTGGCACTCGCTCCACTTCCAGAACCGCGCCGCGCAGGTGCTGTTCCTGGCCCCGGCCGTGGTCTACATGGTGGCGTTCTTCGGCTACCCGATCGTCAAGAACTTCTTGATGGCCTTCCAGGAGTACTCGACGAGCACCTTCTACACCGGCGAGGCGCCGTGGGTCGGGTTCGCCAACTACTCCGCGGTGGTGTCCTCCCCGGTGTTCGGCAAGGCCATGCTGAACACCGTCCTGTTCACCGCCGGCTCGATCGCCGCGCAGTTCGTCATCGGTCTGGCCCTGGCGATGTTCTTCCGGCGCCGCTTTCCACTCAACGGTGTGCTCCGGTCGTTGCTGCTGTTGCCGTGGCTGATCCCGCTGATCGCCTCCGGCGCGGTCTGGCGGTGGATCCTCGACAAGGACAACGGCGCGCTCAACCGGTTCCTGGCCGCCATCGGAGTGGCGAGCGACCACCCTGGCTGGCTGACCAGCACCTCACTGGCCCTGGTGGCGGTGATCATGGTGAACATCTGGATCGGCATCCCGTTCAACCTGACCATCCTCTACGGCGGGCTCCAGGACATTCCGGAGGACCTGTACGAGGCGGCCGCGCTGGACGGGGCGGGGGGCTGGCAGCGGTTCCGATATGTGACCTGGCCGTTGCTGCGCCCGGTGGTGAGCGTCGTGCTGGTGCTCGGCGTGGTCTACACGATCAAGGTGCTGGACGTGATCCTGGCGCTGACCGGCGGCGGGCCGGCCAACGCCAGCCAGACCATCGCGACGCAGTCGTACCACCTGTCGTTCCAGCAGTTCGACTTCGGTCAGGGTGCCGCGCTCGGCAACATCCTGATCGCGATCTCCTTGGTGTTCGCCATCTTCTATCTGCGCGCCAACCGGCGTGCCGTGGACGAGTGAGGCCGTCATGACCACCACCACAAGGCGCACCCGGGCCGGCTGGGGCAGCACTGTCGCCGGGATCGTCATCCTCGCCGTTCTGCTGTTCCCGATCTATTGGATGGTCAACGTCTCGTTGCAGCCGGGCGGCTCGGCGGTCGGCACCCCGTGGCTGCCGTTCGACTTCAGTTTCGACGGCTACGCCACCGCGCTCGGCCAGCAGGGCCGCAACCTGGTCACGAGCCTGGTCGTCGCCCTCGGCTCGGTCGTGTTCAGCCTGCTGATCGCGATGCCGGCGGCCTACGCCCTGGCGCAGTTCAAGATCCGCTTCGTGGGCGCGTTCCTCTTCGGGATCCTGATCTCGCAGATGATCCCGGGGATCGTCATCGCGAACGCGCTCTACACCGCCTACAACGACCTGGGACTGCTCAACTCGATCCCGGGCCTGATCCTCGCCGACTCGACCGCGGGCATCCCGTTCGCGATCCTGATCGTCCGCGCGTTCATGATCAACATCCCGCGGGCGGTCCTGGAGGCCGGCCGGGTCGACGGGGCCGGTCACGTCCGGACGTTCGTCTCCATCGTGCTGCCGATGAGCCGCAACGCGCTCATCACCGCTGCCCTGTTCACCTTCCTCTTCTCCTGGGCGGACTTCCTGTTCGCCCTCACCCTCACCACGACCGAGGATGTGCGCCCGGTGACGCTCGGGCTCTACACCTACATCGGGACATATGTGAACGACTGGAGCTCGGTCATGGCCACCGCCGTGCTCGCCTCCATCCCGGCCATCGTCCTGCTCGTCGTCGCCCAGCGCTACGTCGCCGCGGGCACGACGGCAGGCGCGGTCAAGTAAATCCCCCAGCAGAAAAGGTTCGACATGACAAACGGAACTGCCGGCCCGCTGCGTGTGACGGTGTGGGGCGAGAACCGTCACGAGCAGATCGAGGAGCACGTGGCGAAGATCTATCCGAAGGGCATGCACACAACGATCGCGGAGGGCATCGAGGAGAACCTCGCCGACGGGTGCGTCGTCCGTACCGTCACCCTGGACGACCCGGAGCACGGGCTGACCGAGGAGGTGCTGGCCGACACCGACGTGCTCACCTGGTGGGGTCACGCGGCGCACGACGAGGTGGCCGACGAGGTCGTCGAGCGTGTCCACCGGCATGTGCTGTCCGGGATGGGGCTCGTCGTGCTGCACTCCGGGCACTGGTCGAAGATCTTCACCAAGCTCATGGGTACGAGTTGCACCCTGCGCTGGCGTGACGAGCACGACCGTGAGCTCATCTGGACGGTCGACCCCACGCACCCCATCGCCAAGGGCGTGCCGCACCCGCTGATCATCGACGAGGACGAGATGTACGGGGAGTTCTTCGACATCCCGGCACCGGACGAGCTCGTGTTCGTCAGCTCGTTCAGCGGCGGGGAGGTGTTCCGCAGCGGCTGCACGTTCCGCCGGGGCCACGGCAAGATCTTCTACTTCCGGCCGGGGGACCAGGCATACCCCACCTACCACCACAAGGACGTGCGCCGGGTCATCGCGAACGGCGTCGCCTGGGCCCGCACCGACCGGCCGGAGCGGAGCCATCCCGTGCTCCTGAGGTACGCCACCGAGGAGTTCTTCCAGGGCAAGGGCTACACGGGGCCGCTCCAGTGAGCTTTCGGACGATCCCCTCCAGCCCCGCGGATCCGCTCCGCGTGGTCATCGCCGGCGCCGGCGGCATGGGCCGGGCCTGGCTGTCCACCGTCACCGACTCGCCAGAGGTGCTGCTCACCGGCATCGCCGACCTGAACGTGGCGCTGGCCCGGGAGGTCGCCGACTCAGCCGGCCTGCCGGACCTCCCTGTCGGCGCCGACGCCGTCGCCCTCGCCCGGCAGACCGGCGCCCAGGCGCTGATCAACGTGACCATTCCGGAGGCGCACCACCCGGTGACCACCGAGGCGTTGTTCGCCGGTCTGCCGGTGCTCGGTGAGAAACCGGTCGCGGAGAACGTGAGCCGGGCGCTGTCCATGGCCGCCGCGGCCGAGGTCACCGGCGAACTGTTCATGGTCAGCCAGTCCCGCCGCTGGAACCCGCAGCTCGCCGCGCTGCGGGGGATGACCGCGCGGCTCGGCGCGATCGGGACGGTGAGCACGGCGTTCTTCCGGTCCGAGCGGTTCGGCGGGTTTCGCGATCTGATGGCGTACCCGCTGCTCGTCGACATGGCGATCCACGCTTTCGACTCGGCGCGTTTCCTGCTCCGGGCCGAGCCGGTGACGGCGTACTGCCAGTCGTACAACCCGCCGTGGAGCTGGTTCGCGGGGGACGCCAACGCGACCGTGGTGTTCGAGATGGACGGCGGGACCCGGTACGTCTACAACGGCAGCTGGTGCAGTCCCGGCGACATCACCTCGTGGAACGGGAGCTGGCGGGTCAGCGGTGAGAAGGGCACCGCGCTCTGGGACGGCGACCACGAGCCGGTCCTCGACGCCGAGGTGGACGCCGGTGAACCGGCCGGCCCGCCGTACTCCGGGATCGCCGGCGCCTTGCAGGTGTTCACGCGGGCGCTCCGGACCGGGGAGCCGCCGTCCGGCGAGGTGCACGAGAACGTGATGAGCCTGGCGATGGTGGAGGCGGCGGTGCGGTCGGCGACGAGCGGCCGGATCGAGCGCCTGGACGACGTGCTCGAACGGGCCCACACGCAGGCGCTGCGGGAGGAGACCCGGACGGACGTACGGGAGGCTCTCGCCGGATGGTCCTCGGTACGTGACGTGCTGGCCGGCGCCGAGCGGGTGGAGACGTGATGACGGGGGGCTGTGACGGCTACTGGTTCTCCTCGCGACGCCGCCGTTCGTTGTACGCGCGCATCCGGGGTGGGTAGCCCATGATCTGAACGTCGTACACCGGCAGGGCCAGGTCGCGGGCGACCTTGTGGATCACGGCGGGGGAGCCGACCCGGCGGCGGGTCCACTCGCCGTCGTCGGCCACGGCGACGGCCGTGGTGTCGGTCGCGAAGGTTTCGGGTTCGACGAAGAACTCGACGCCTCGCCGCGATTTGGCGAAGGCGATGAGGGCCTCGATATCGGCGTCAGTGGCTTCCCGGTCGAACTTCGCGATTTTGGAACCGCGCAGCCGCCGAATGCCGTAGCGGTCTCGCCATCTCATGAGTCCTTTTTATACCGCCAAACGGTCACGCGCGTCGGGGTGATCTAGGGGACACATCGGGGATTCTCCCGATGGCCATGATGACGTGCGGCGGTCAGTATGGAGGGAGACTGCACGAATCTAAGGAGAGGCATGGCTGTTATGGCTGGGGTACCCACACACCGGGGCCCGGGACAGGTGCCGCCGGCTCACCTGCGCGTCACCAACCAGGACCGTGAGCACGTGGTCGAGCACGTTCAGGCGGCTTACGCGGAGGGGCGTTTCGACAAGCTCGAGTTCGACGACCGTCTGGAGCGCGCCATGACCGCGCGTACGCACGGTGATCTGATGCCCATCATGGCGGAGCTGTACGGCACGAGTGCCATCCCCAGGATTCGCCCCATGCCCGCGCCGGCTCGCCCCGAGGCGTCGCCGGAGAGCAACGAACGGCTCGGGGCTTCGGCGGCTCATCTGCTGACGCTGGTGGGGTTCCCGGTCATCGGGCCGTTGATTCTGCTGCTGACGGGCGGCAAGACCTCGCCCTACATTCGGCGGCACGCGTTGGAGGCCCTGAACTTCCAGCTCACGGTGGTGGGGGCGACGTTCCTGCTGCCGTTCACCATTATCGGTGTCGTGCTTCTTCCCGTCATTTGGGTGGCGGCGGTCGTGCTGTCCATTGCCGGTGGCATTTCGGCGCTCTCGGAGAACCCGTTCCGCTATCCGATGACGGTTCGCCTGGTGAAGTAACGCCTGGTCAGGCTCCTGAGCGGGTTGTCGCTTCGGGCTCGTGCCGCCGGCTGACGTCAATGCGTGTGTTGACGCCAGCCGACTGTACGAGCCTTCGCGCTTATGTCTGCCGGAGACCACTGGTGGGTACGTCGATTCGGCGAGGGGCTGACGCTAACCTCGACCTGTACGCAGCTCACCGAAGGAAATGGCCTCCATGATCTTCATTACCGCGAAGTTCCGCGTCCTGCCTGAGCACGCCGACCGGTTCATTGAGATCGTCGGCGACTTCACCCAGGCGACCCGCGACGAACCTGGCTGCCTGTGGTTCGACTGGTCGCGCAGTGTGGCGGATCCGAGCGAGTATGTGCTGGTCGAGGCGTTTCGTGATGACGAGGCCGGGGCGGCGCACGTTCAGTCCGAGCATTTCAAGCAGGCGCAGCGGACCCTGCCGCCGTACCTCGCCGAGACGCCGCGCATCGTGAACGCGACCGTTCCTCAGGACGACTGGTCCCTGCTCGGTGAGATGGCCGTACCCGGACGGGACTGAGCGCCCACACCGTCGGCACGTGATTGATTTCATTTGCTACGGTATCGAATGAAAAGATGGCCGGTAATATAGCGCTCATGAGCGCCGATGTTCCTCGTAGGACCGCCGCCTCGCGTGCGACCGACCGTCCGGGGGATGCCTCGCCCTTCGCTCTCGGCTTGCTGCTGCGTCAGGCGCACTGGCGCGCGGCCACGGTCATGTCAGAGGCGCTCCGGCCGCTCGGCATCGAGTTGCGGCACTTCGCCGTGCTGATCGTGCTGGTCGACCGCGGGCCCACGGTGCAGCGGGACCTGGCGGCCGCGACGGGGACGGACAAGGCGGGGATCATGCGGGTCGTGGACGACCTGGAGCGTAAGGGGCTGGCCGTACGCAAGAGCGTTCCGGGGGATCGGCGGGTGCGGGCGGTGGAGATCACTCCGCAGGGTGTCGAGCTTTTCGACGCGGCCCATGTGGCGGCGGAGCCGCTGGCTGAGCATCTGGTCGCCGACCTGGGGTCTGACGGGTCCGAGCAGCTGAGGGAGTTGCTGACCCGGTTCGCCTATCCCGCGGGCGACGAGGCGTAAGCGGGACAAGACGAACGACTTGAGCGCCTGGGCCCGTGACGGCCGCGTGCCCTTCGCGGTGCCGCGCGGCGTCTTCCCGAAGTAGACGTCGGCAACGGCCGACCGAACCAGGCCTGGGGGTGGCCGCCACTCGTACAGGCGCGGCCTCTCGGGCGCGACCCCAGCTTTGACTTGTGTCGGACACGTTTGTCATCGAATGGTATTGAATGATACCGTCGTGATCGAGACAAATATGGGAGGTGGGGATCTTGGACGTCTATGAGGCGGTCAGGAGCCGACGGGCGGTGCGGGGGTTCACCGATCGGCCTGTTCCTCGGGAGGCGCTGGAGCGAGTGTTGTCGGCGGCGGCTTGGGCCCCGTCCGCGTCGAATCTGCAGCCGTGGCGGGCCTATGTGGTGACGGGCGAGCCGTTGGCCGAGCTGAAGAAGCGTGCGGGTGAGCGGGTGGCCACGGGTGATCCCTGGGACGAGCGCGAGTACGAGACGTATCCGCCCGCGCTGAAGTCTCCCTACTATGAGCGCCGATCCGCCTTCGGGGCGGAGCGTTACGGCGCTCTTGGTATTGCGCGGGATGACTGGGAGGCGCGGCAGCGGACCGCTGCCGACAACTGGCAGTGCTTCGGTGCTCCCGCGGCCCTGTTCTGCTACATCGACCGTGACATGGGCCGGCCTCAGTGGGCCGATCTCGGCATGTTCTTGCAGACCGTCATGCTGCTGTTGCGCGCCGAGGGCCTGAGCAGTTGCCCGCAGATGGCGTGGTCGATGTATCGCAAGACCGTCGCCGAGGTCGTGTCACCCGAGGAGGGGCTCATCCTCTTCTGTGGC
This sequence comes from Nonomuraea sp. NPDC048901, assembly GCF_040649695.1. Taxonomy (NCBI): domain Bacteria; kingdom Bacillati; phylum Actinomycetota; class Actinomycetes; order Streptosporangiales; family Streptosporangiaceae; genus Nonomuraea; species Nonomuraea sp. NPDC048901. The sequence continues at coordinate 153,151 of NZ_JBEZFW010000002.1, forward strand.
ATGTCCATCGGGTTCGAGGACGTCACGGTGGATTACGTCCGTACAGGGCGGGCGCCGCTCGACGAGACGGTCATGTTCGTCGACGGTTAGTCCGCCGAACAAGGATCACGGACGCCGTTCTTCATCACCGGCCAGACCGTCGATGTCGACGTCGGCACATAAAGAGATCGAGAGGAAACGCAATGACCTACACCGTGGGCTACATCGTCGGGAGCCTGTCCCAGAAGTCGATCAACAGGAAGCTCGCTGTGGCCTTGAGCCGGCTCGCGCCGCCGGAGCTCCGCCTCACGGAGATCCCCATCGGCGAGTTGCCCCTGTACAGCCACGACCACGACCCCAACTACCCCGCCGTGGCCCTGGAGTTCAAGGACGCGATCAAGGCATCCGACGCCCTCCTGTTCGTCACCCCCGAGTACAACCGGTCCATCCCCGGCGCGCTGAAGAACGCCATCGACTGGGCGACCCGGCCCTATGGATCCAATGTGCTGAACGGCAAGCCGTCCGCGATCATCGGAACCTCACCCGGCCCGATCTCCACCGCGGTCGCACAGCAGCATCTCAAGACCATCCTGTCCTTCACCAACTCCCCGGTGCTGGGGCAGCCCGAGGCCTACATCCACTTCAGCAAGGGACTGATCGACGACAAGGGCGACATCCAGGTGCCGGCCACCGCCGAATTTCTGACCGGATACATGCGGGCCTTCGCGGCGCACATCCGACGCCACCATCACGACATCCCGGACCTGTAACCGCCATGGATCCCCCGGGGACCGAGCCTGGAAGCCGGACGTGATTCCTGACCGCCGCTTGTCACATTTTCCGCTCCTCTACTGTCAATTGTGTAAACACGTTGGGCAGGAACGGAGATGGCGATCTTGGACGTCTATGAGGCGGTCACGAGTCGGCGGGCGGTGCGGGGGTTCATCGATCGGCCTGTTCCTCGCGAGGTGCTGGAGCGGGTGTTGTCGGCGGCGGCTTGGGCCCCGTCCGGATCGAACCTTCAGCCGTGGCGGGCCTATGTGGTGACGGGCGAGCCGTTGGCCGAGCTGAAGAAGCGTGCGGGTGAGCGGGTGGCGGCGCGTGATGCTTGGGATGAGCGGGAGTACGAGATGTACCCGCCTGCGCTGAAGTCTCCGTACCAGGAGCGCCGCGCGGCTTTTGGGGAGGAGCGGTACGGCGCGCTCGGTATTCCACGGGGGGATTGGGAGGCGCGGCAGCGGGCCGCCGCCGGCAACTGGCAGGCGTTCGGTGCGCCGGCCGCCTTGTTCTGCTACATCGACCGTGACATGGGCCGGCCTCAGTGGGCCGATCTCGGCATGTTCTTGCAGACGGTCATGCTGCTGTTGCGCGCCGAGGGGTTGAACAGTTGCCCGCAGATGGCCTGGTCGGTGTTCCGTAAGACCGTCGCTGAGGTCGTGTCGCCTCCGGAGGGGCTCATTCTCTTCTGCGGCATGTCGATCGGGTTCGAGGACGTCACGGTGGATTACATCCGTACGGGCCGGGCGCCGCTCGACGAGACGGTCACGTTCGTCGACGGGTAGCACGGCGATCGCATCCGGCATGACGGGGTGCCTCCGTCCCCATGTCATCGCTGCGGGGCCCGGACGGTTCAGAACCGGTTGTCACAGATCGGCCCGCTGCTCTGTCTTTCCGACGTACCAGAACGTCGCGCAGCCACAGGAGCGAGACCTTGCCATCACCCGGCAGCATCATCCGAGTCCGAGTCCGGATGCGCGCTCGTCCCATCGACGAGCCGCACCGCACTTCGAGCCAGCTCGAGCTGCTGTTCGACCTCACCTTCGTGGTCGCGGTCGCCAGTGTCACCGCCCAGCTCGCGCACAGCATCGCCGCCGGTCACGGTCTCGCCGGGCTGGTCCCGTTCCTCCAGGTGTTCTTCGCGATCTGGTGGGCGTGGATGAACTTCACCTGGTTCGCCTCGTCCTACGACACCGACGATGTCGCCTACCGGCTGCTGACCATGGTGCAGATGGCCGGCGTGCTGACCCTCGCCGCCGGTGTGCCCGCCGCGGCCGATCACTCCGACTACGGGATCGTCACCCTCGGCTACGTCATCATGAGGTTCGGGCTCGTCGGCCAATGGCTGCGGGCCGGTCTCGAAGACCGGGCGCGCCGCCGCACCGCGCTGCGCTACGCCGCCGCCATCAGTCTCGTGACACTGGGCTGGGCGCTTCGCTTCCTGATCGCGCAGACGGGAGCCTTTCCCTGGTTCTCCGGGCTGCTGTCCTTCGTTCTCCTGGATGTCGTGGAACTCGCGGTGCCCCTGTGGGCGGAGCGGGCCAGGGCCACCAACTGGCATCCGCACCACATCGCCGAGCGCTACGGCCTGTTCACGATCATCCTGCTCGGTGAGAGCGTCCTGGCCGCGAGCCGGGGAGTCGAAGGGGCACTCGCAACGAGCGAGATCAGGGCGCCCTTGGTCGTCATCGCCGGGTGCGGCCTCGTCCTGCTGTTCGCTCTTTGGTGGCTCTACTTCCTCGTGGAAGCCGGGGAGGGGCTCAGCGACCGCCGTCATCGGTCGTACCTGTGGGGGTACGGCCACTACGGCATCTTCGCCGCCCTGGCGGCACTCGGCGCCGGGCTCGAAGTGGCGGTCGAGCAGAGCGGGCGCGGCGTCGCGGCGTCACCGCCGGCACTCGGCTACGCGGTCGCCATCCCCGCCGCTGTGTATCTCGCCGCGCTGTGGGCGGTCCACGCGCTTGTCACCACCGAGCCCGTCATCCCTCCGGCGGCCGTCCTGGGTTGCGTCGCCCTCATCTTGTCAATGCCGCTCGCGACACCGCGGATCGGCGTGGCCGCTGTGGTCGCGGCCATCGCGGCCGGTTGCGTGCTGCTGGTCGCCGTCACGATCATGGCCGCGGCTGTCGGGGCCCGCGCCGGAGCGCGTCGCCAGGGCCCGCGGCTTTCCAGCTCTGGCGACTCGTGAAGCAGACCGCCCGTTCGTGCTCGACCAGGCCGCGGTGAGGAGCGCTTCCAGCGCGGTCAGATCGCCGGAGCGGGCGGCGGTGACGAAGGCGGTCAGCAGTCTGCGTTGTTCGGCCCTGGCCACGGGGGTGCGGCGTTCGACGAGCAGGTGTTTGCGGGCCCTGCTGACCAGCTGGCGTACGGCCGGCTCGCTGAGCCGGATGATGTCGGCGATCTGCCGGTAGGGGTAGTCGAAGGCCTCGCGCAGCATGTACGCCGCCCGTTCGGTGGGCGTGAGCCGCTCCAGGAGCAGCAGCACCGCGAACTCCAGGACCTCACCGCGCTCGGCACCGAGGTACGGGTCCGCGCCGGTGTCGACGGGTTCGGGCAGCCACGGGCCGGCGCAGGTCTCGCGGCGCATGCGTACGGACTGGGCGGCGTTGATCGCCAGCCGCATGGTCACCGTCGCCAGGAACCCGCCCGGGCTGCCCACCGTGGCGCGATCGTAGGCCTGCCAGCGCAGCCAGACGTCCTGCACCAGGTCCTCGGCTTCGGTCGCGCCCAGCATCCGGTACGCGATCCCGAACAGGCGCGGCCGCACACTGACGAACACCGCCGCCGCCTGTTCGAGATCTCCAGGATCAGCCACTGCCATCGCCCCCGCTCCGGCATCCCTTTTGTCGGCTAATGCGAGCTTTGGGATATTTCTGGCATATTACCTGCCGCCTATCTCTTGGGCAGCGGGGGGACAGGCCAGGGACGAGGAAGCACCTCGATGGATGTCACAAATCACGCCGCTACCCGGTCTTGCTCCCGTAACGGCTTTCATCCATGCGGTCAAAGGAGCACCATGCACGTGCCGGAGAAGCGGATCGCCACGTCCGTCCTGGTCATCGGAACGGGAGGAGCCGGCCTGCGGGCCGCCATCGAACTCGCCGAGCGCGGAGTCGGCGTCCTCGCGGTGGGCAAACGGCCGAAGGCGGACGCGCACACCTCGCTCGCGGCGGGCGGCATCAACGCGGCGCTCGCCACGATGGACCCCGAGGACACCTGGCAACAGCACGCGGCGGACACCCTCAAAGAGAGCTATCTCCTGGCCAACCCGGAGACGGTGAAAATCGTCACCGAGGGGGCGGCACGCGGCATCGAGGACCTCCAGCATTACGGCATGCCGTTCGCCCGCGAACAGGACGGGCGAATCTCGCAGCGCTTCTTCGGCGCCCACACCTACCGGCGCACCGCCTACGCCGGCGACTACACCGGACTCGAGATCCAACGCACCCTGATCAACCGCGCGGCGCAGCTCGATGTCCCCATCCTCGACTCCGTGTACATCACCCGCCTTCTCGTCCGCGACAACGCGGTCTTCGGCGCGTACGGGTTCGACCTGACCGATGGCAGCCGTTACGTCATCCATGCCGACGCGGTGATCCTGGCCGCCGGCGGCCACACCCGGATCTGGCGGCGCACCTCCTCCCGGAGGGACGAGAACACCGGCGACTCCTTCCGCCTCGCCGTCCTGGCCGGCTGCCGCATCCGCGACCCCGAACTGGTGCAGTTCCACCCATCCGGTCTCATCGCCCCCGAGAACGCGGCCGGCACCCTCGTCTCCGAAGCGGCCCGGGGCGAGGGCGGAATCCTGCGCAACCAGCTCGGCGAGCGGTTCATGTCCAAGTACGACCCGGAGCGGATGGAGTTGTCCACGCGCGACCGCGTCGCACTGGCCGCGTACACAGAGATCAAAGAAGGCCGCGGGACCCCGAACGGCGGCGTTTGGCTGGATGTGTCGCATCTGCCACGCGAGACGATCATGACCCGGTTGCCGCGCGTCTACCAGACGCTTCTGGAGCTGCAGATGCTCGACATCACCAAGGAGCCGATCGAGATCGCGCCGACCGCGCACTACTCGATGGGCGGGGTCTGGGTGCGACCCGAAGACCATGGCACGGGCGTCGACGGCCTGTACGCGATCGGGGAGGCGGCCAGCGGCCTGCACGGCGCCAACCGCCTCGGCGGCAACTCCCTCATCGAGCTCCTCGTCTTCGGCCGCATCGTCGGCCAGGCGGCGGCCGAGTACTCCGCGGGCCTCGACGCCCAGCGCCGCTCGGCCGAGGCGCTCGACGCGGCACGGGCGGAGGTGGACGAACTCCTCGCCGCGGACGGCCCCGAGAACGTACGCGCGCTGCAGCGAGCCCTCCGCGACATCATGACGGAGCATGCCGGCGTGGTACGTGACGAGGGCGGCCTGCGGAAGGGTCTCGCCGAACTCGCCGCGGTGGAGGCGCGCATCGCCGACGTCGGGGTACATCCGGACATCGCCGGCTTCCAGGACCTGGCCCACGCCTTCGACCTGAAGTCCGCCGCGCTCGCCGCCCGCGCGACGGTCGAGACCGCGCTGGAGCGTCGCGAGACCCGCGGCTGCCACAACCGCTCCGACTACCCAGAACTCGACCCCTCGCTGCAGGTCAACCTGGTGTGGTCCGGTCCCGGATCGGTGGAGAGGGAGGCCATCCCGCCGATTCCCGCCGAGGTCGCGGCGCTCATGCGCGAGGTCTCCAGCGTCGGAAAACTCGTGGAGTAGCGACGTACGGACGGCGTCACCCGCGGCCCGAGAAAAGAAATTTCGCCGGAGCTGTCACAAGGCCGGAGGCTGCCCTGTCTTAGCTGGCGGACCGGTTGGCACATGGGTGCCCCGGCGGACGGAAAGGGCTGTGCCATGAAGGTCGTCGTGGTCGGCGGTACTGGCCTCATCGGATCGAACGTGGTGGCGAAGCTGGGTGAGCACGGTCACGAGGCGGTGGCGGCGGCGCCGAGCACCGGCGTCAACACGCTCACCGGTGAAGGGCTGGCGGAGGTGCTGGCGGGCGCGCAGGTGGTGATCGACGTGTCGAACTCGCCGTCGTTCGAGCGGGCCGCGGTGATGGAGTTCTTCGAGACCTCCACCCGCAACCTGCTCGCCGCCGAGGCGGCCGCCGGGGTCGGGCATCATGTCGCGCTGTCGGTGGTGGGGACGGAGCGGATGCCGGAGAACGACTACTTCGCGGCGAAGATCGCTCAGGAGCAGCTGATCGAGAAGTCGGGGATCCCGTTCTCGCTCGTGCACGCGACCCAGTTCTTCCAGTTCATCCGGAGCATCGCGGACCAGTCCACGGACGGCGACCAGGTACGGATCGCGCCCGTGCGGTTCCAGCCCATCGCGGGTGAAGAGGTCGCGCAGGCGGTCGGCCGGGTCGCGGTGGGGCAGCCACTGAACGGCCGGGCCGAGGTGGCCGGGCCCGAGCAGTCACGGATGGATGAGTTCTTCCGCGACGCCCTGGCCGCGTGGGGCGACCCGCGCACGGTGGTCGCCGACCCGCAGGCGCGCTACTACGGCAGCGTGCCGGGCGAGCGGACGCTGGTGCCGGGTGAGGGCGCGACCCTGGGCAAGATCCGCTACCGCGACTGGCTCGAGCAGAGCGCCGCCCAGTAGCCACCCGTCTTCACTTCCGGTCGCCTTGACCGCACACCCAAGCCACGTATGGAGGAATCATGAGCGCTCCGAGCGGCGACGACGGCTTCTTGTACGAACTCCAGATCGAGGTCGAGGAGGAGGTGACCCTGATCGAGGCGAGCCGTCCGGAGGAGGCCGCCGAACTGCCGGTCACCGAATGGCTCTTCGATCCGACGGACGCCGAGCGCGAGGAGATCGGCCTGCGGGGTCTGCTCGACGCGGTCGAGGCGCTGGAGGACGACTCCCGGCGCGGCGATCAGGGTGCGTGAGCCGCCGATGCCGCGGAGACGGGGGTAGGTATGCCTGCGGAATCCCTGGAACAGGCGAGTGCACTCGATCAGGCCGCATCCGCCTTCGTCGAGCTGCGCCCGCGCCTGTTCGGCATCGCCTATCGGATGCTCGGCAGCGCGGTGGAAGCCGAGGACATCCTTCAGGAAGTCTGGCTGCGCTGGCAGAACACCGACCGCGCGACCATCGAGAACCCCTCGGCCTTCCTGGCGTTGATCACCACCCGCCTGGCCATCAACGTCGCTCGCTCCGCTCATTCGCGACGCGAAACCTATATAGGGCCCTGGCTCCCCGAGCCGGTCGACACCAGCCTCGACCCCACATTGGGCGCCGAACGGGGCGAAGCTCTCGAACTCGCCTTCCTGCTGCTGCTCGAGAGGCTCGCTCCCACCGAGCGGGCCGCCTATGTGCTGCGCGAGGCCTTCGTCTACCCGTACACACAGATCGCGGAGATCCTTCAGCTCACCCCGGTCAACGCTCGTCAGCTCGTGAGCCGCGCCCGCAAACGCCTGACCGCCGCACGACGCGAGCCCATCGACAAGATGGAGCATCGGCGTCTCCTGGCCGTTTTCCTGGACGCCGCCCAGACGGGGAACGTCGCCGCTCTCGAAGACCTCTTCGCCGCGGACGTGGTCAGCTCCTCCGACGGCGGCGGCATCAGAGGGGCGGCGCGATTCCCGCTGCTGGGCAGCACCCGCGTGGCGAAGTTCCTGGCCGCGTACGCGCCACGATTCTGGCCGGGCGCCGAGATGACGTGGGTCGAAGCGAACGGGCGCGCCGGCGTGCTCGTCCCTCGCAACCACACCGACCTCGTCCTGCTCACCATCGAGGCCTCGCCGCAGGGCATCCACCACGTCATGTGGATCGTCAACCCGGCCAAACTCGGCGCCTTCGAACGGTCACCCCACCTGGTCTGACAGACCGTCCGCCGCCGCCCAGGACGTACGCCTCTCGTGGTGTCACAACAAGACCGGCTGCGTGGTCTTAACTGCCGACACCGAAAGAACAGGGCGGCAGGACATGACCGAAGTGAGCGCCGGGACGCTGGCGGAGATGCTCGACGAACGGCAGCACCTCCTCGAGATCGCCTTGTGGATGTTCGGCTCGGAGGTGACGGCCGACTGGATCGTCCTTGAGACCTATCGCCGCTGGTACGCCCTCGACGACGAAGAACGCGCCGTCATCGCGGTACCGCGCGCCTGGCTGACGCGGGTCGCCGGAGGTCTCTGCCTGGACCTGCTCGCCACTGCCGCCCCGAGCCACGCCCCCGGCGGCACACCGCGACCCGGAGCGTTCACCACCGCCGGTCCGGTGCGCCGGCCGGAGCCCGCCGCCGGCCCGGCACGCTGGCCCGAGCCCGGCACGGGTCCGGTGCTCCAGCCGCCCAGGCCGGACCGAGCGATGCTCGCCAGACACGATCGTGTCGCGCGCCGGTTCGCCGCGGCCTGCGACACGGGGGACGCGGCGGCCCTGCGGGCGGTCCTGGCCGCGGACGCGATGGTCGTGAGCGACGGTGGCGGCAAACTGCGCGCCGCCGTACGCCCCACCTACGGCGCGGACGCGGTAGCCCGGTTCGTCACGGCCCTGCTGACCGGCCAGTCCGGCACCGAGGTGGCCGTCGAGTCCGTGAACGGCCGGACGGGCCTGGTCCTGCGCCAGGCGGGCCGAGCGGTGGCGGTGGCCGACGTGAGCGTCGCCGGAGCCGAGGTCACCGCAGTGTGGATCGTGCTGAACCCCGACAAGTTGCAGCGCTGGCACCGCCCATGACCAGCCACCCCCTACCGCAGGCGCCCCGTGTGCCGCTGAAAGGCGTACCGGTGAACGACCCGAGACTGTCCACGCAGCACGACTACCGCGGCTCCACGTTCAAACCGCTCTATGTCACGCGCGTCGCCGTGAGCGGCGGCAGCTCCGCCCACGGCCGGGCCACCGGCCGGGCCCGCTCCGCCGACGGCGTGCTCGATCTGGAGATGCGGATGCCCGAGGAACTGGGCGGTGACGCCACCGGCCCGAACCCTGAGCAGCTCTTCGCCGCCGGGTACGCCGCCTGCTTCCACGGCGCCCTCAGCCTGCTGGCCCGCCGGCACCTCCTCGACCCCGGATCGATCACCGTGGAGGTGACCGTCGCGTTCGGCCGCGACCCCGCCGACGGCGGTTACGAGCTACGCGCCGACCTCGTCGTGACCTGGCCCGGAGTCGAACGCGACACGGCCACCCCGCTGCTCGCCCAGGCGAGCGCGCTGTCCCCGTACGCCAAGATGACCCGCCAGGGCATCCCGGGCACCATCAACCTCGCCCCCTGAGCCCATGGCGCCACGGCATTGCCGTCCATGCGCACCCTTGTGCGCACCTGATCACCGGTCCGACAGCTCGGCGGCCGGAGAGCCGATGTCCGGCTCTCCGGCCGCCAGGTAAAGACGCGGGGTCCGCTGTATCGAACAGGCGGATCAGCCGCCGGTGGGACGCGGGGCGCGCAGGTGGGCCCGCTGCGCCAGCTCCTCTTCTTCGACGTACGTGAGCATCGGCTGACCCGGCTCACACAGCATGAACACGACGAACTTGGTCGGCGCGTCCGGCAAGGCGTTGCCGTCCTGGTAGTGGATCACGTCGCCGCCCGGCTCCCAGAACGTCTCTCCGGCCTTGATCACGCGCTCCGGCTCGCCCTCGAGCTCGAACAGGACCGCGCCCTCGATCACGTAGCCGAAGGCCGGCCCCGAGTGGCGGTGCGGAGCGGCGCCGGGGTGGCCGGGAGGCCAGTCGACGAGGACGGTCATCGCCGAGGCAGCGTCGGGAATGAAGGGCGGCTGGATGTCCGCCAGCATCTTGGGGCCGAACGCCGCAGAGCTCCCCTGATCGGCGGTCCTGTCCATCGAGTCGTTGGACACGGGTACTGCACCTCCGTATGTCTGCGCGGCACAGGCGATCTCGCGTCGGCCACGCCTTTCCGGACCGATGGACGGCGTGTCCGCTGCGGAGCGTGGCCTTGCGGTCAATGCCTGTTTACCCGCATATGCGCTGGTCAGGCTGGGTTTGAGCGCATAGGGCCGAGGCTTTGCGGACGCATGTCCTTACGCCCACCATCCGACCTGTCGAAGCCTCATTCCGCTGGTTCCGGCAGCCGGAGCGCGTACAAGAGCCAGACCAGGGCGAAGCCGACCGCGAGTACGCCGAGCGCGCGCGTGGCCCCCGCCATGCCCAGCGCGACGGCCAGCGGGGCCACCGCCAGCGACGACACCCCCTGCAGCCCCGACGACAGCCCGAAGGCGGTGACCATCACGCGGCCGCGGATGTGGTCGGGGCTGGCCAGTTGCAGCCCGTTGATGGCCAGGATGGCGCACGCGCCCACCCCGAGATGGCCGGCCATGGCGGCGGGTACGCCCGACCACAGCCCACCGGCCTGGGCCAGGGCGAGGTAGCCGAGCCCGAACACCGCCAGAGCGCCACCCGACACGATCAACCGCCGCCGCGACGGCGTCCCGATCAGCCGCCCCTTCCCAAGCGGTCGCCACTTCCCGATCAGCCACCGCCCCACGAACGGCCCGAGCACGGCGCCCACCCCCTGCGCCATGTAGAGGACGCCGACTCCGGCGTCGGTGGTGCCGAACCGTTCGAGCGCGTAGACGGGCAGGAGGCCGACCATGCCGTAGCACAAGCGCAGGCCCGCCGTCAGCAGGAGCAGGGCCGCCACGGTGGGAGTGGCGCGGATGAAGCGCCACAGTTCGGCGGTGTCGGTATGTACGCGCGTCCGGCGGGCCTCCGTCGCCGTGGAGAAGGGGCGGCGGATGCGGGCGATGAGGACGGCGGACGCGGCGAAGGAGGCGGCGTCGACCAGCAGCGTGGCCGTGCTGCCCCAGGCGGCCGTGGCCAGGCCGCCGAGCCCGGCGCCGAGCAGCAGGCCGGAGGAGTAGAGGCTGCCGAGCGCGGCCTGCGCGGTGGGCAGCCGGTCGGGGGCGACGAGGTTGGGGAGTACGACCTCGGGGATCGGGCTGGACACCGCGGCCGACACCGACAGCGCGGCCAGCGAGACCAGCGCCATGGGGACCGACTCCAGGTGGAAGGCGGCGAGCAGGCCCGCGAGGGGGACGATGGCGGCCAGGTCGCAGGCGATGCGCAGGCGGCGGCGGTCCAGGCGGTCGGTCAGCGAGCCGATGAGCGGCATCAGCAGGATGCCGGGCAGCGACTCGACGGCGAACAGCAGAGCCGTCAGCCCGGCCGAGCCGGTGCGGTGGTAGACGAAGGCGTTCAGGGCGACGAAGGTGAACCAGTCGCCGGTCAGGCTGAGGGCGGAGGCGAGGAAGAGCCGGCGGAAGTCGGGGTTGCCGCGCAGCAGCGCGAGCAGCGAGTTTCCGGGCAGGCGGGGAGGAACGGATGACACCTGGTGACTCCAAGCAGCCAAGCCGTCCGGCCGGTCCTGGGCCGGACGGGCGAAGAGGGGGGTCGCTTCGCGGGATGCCCGGCCGGTCATGGGCCGGGCGGCTGCTGATCAGTCACAGAGGTGTGGCATGGGTGGAGGTTAACGCACCGCGGGCCTCGGCGTCAGGAGCGGGCGAGGACCTCGTACTTGACCCGCATGACCCCGGACCCCGTGTCGCCGATGGCGGAGAAGGCGGCCGCCGAGAGGTCGAGGCAGCGTCCGCCCACGTACGGACCGCGGTCGTTGATGCGGACCGTGACCGAGTCGCCGTTCGCCGGGTTCGTGACGCGGACCTTGCTGCCGAGCGGGAGCGTCTTGTGGGCGGCGGTCATGGCCGACGGGTCGAAGCGTTCGCCGCTGGCGGTCATCTGCCCTTCGTCGTAGTAGGACGCGCCGCAGGTGCCCGAGCTGAGGACGCGGGTCTTCAGCTTGTGAACCTCGGTCTTCACCTTGCGTACCGGCTCGGTCTTCGGTTTGTCGGTCGGCTTGGTCGGCGGCTGGGCGGCTTCGGCCTTCGGGAGAGCGGTGGCCTTGGGGCTGGATGAGGGCTTGGGGGCCGCCGACTTGGTGCTGGGCTTGTTCGGCTCGGGGGTCTTGGGGGCGGGGGAAGGGGTGTCGGTCCTCGTGTACGTGGGGGACGGAGACACGTCCAGCGCGGCGGTGGGCTTGGGGGCGTCGTCGTTGGCGACGGCCGCCCAGGCGGTGGTCGAGGCGGCGGCTACGACGGCCGCACCGGCCGCGACGGTGACCCAACGGCGCTTGCCTGGAGCCTTCTTCTGGCTCTCCGGGTTCGGACGGCTCGGGTTGTAGGAGTGCTGGCCCAAGGTAAACCACAGTCCTAGCTAGGGGACAGGACAGGGAAAGGCCAGGTCGGGGCGGATATGGGGGCGCGCGTCGGCCGATCCCTCGCTCGGGGCGGGTGCCCCGCGAACGTGGTCGAACATATGCGACAAACAGCGAGTAAAGACAACTTAATGGGACATTCAGTGAAATATCTCACTTTGGTCACGAGTCGACCAGAACGCTGAGCGTACGCCGGGGATCTTGAGGCAGCCGGAAAACGCCGACTCTGTCACCTTGGGGATAGGTGAGGACGTCCCAACAGGAGTAGAGCCGTACCAAAAGGGTCAGAGCATGAGCGACCGGACGGTCTCCACCGTGTCGGCGTCCGCGGCCCGCTTGTCGGGCCGGTACCTCAGCACCCGCGCGAACCGCAGCGCCATCCCCCCGGGATAGCGCGGCGACCGCTGCACCCCGTCGAAGGCGATCTCCACGACCAGCTCGGGCCGCAGACTGACGGTCCACTCGTCGGTGGGCCCCTCGGCCAGCTCCAGGAAGCGTTCGGTCTGCCAGGCGAGCAGCTCGTCGGTCAGCCCCTTGAAGGTCTTGCCCAGCATCACGAACCCGCCGCTCTCCGGGTCGCGGGCGCCGAGGTGGAGGTTGGACAGCTTGCCTTCGCGGCGGCCGTGACCCCATTCGGCCGCGAGGACGACCAGGTCGAGCGTGTGCCGCGGCTTGACCTTGATCCACCCGGCGCCCCGGCGGCCGGCCGCGTAGGGGGAGGCCAGCGACTTGACGACCAGGCCCTCGTGCCCGGCCTTGATCACGTCGATGAAGTACTTCTCCGCCTCCGGCACCTCGCCCGTGACGAGGCGCGGCGTGAGCAGACCGGGCGTGACCGTCTGGCCGAGGATCTCCTGGCGCTGGGCGTAGGGCAGATCGAGCAGGTCGGCCCCGTCCACCCGCAGCGCGTCGAAGAAGAACACGCTCAGCGGCGTGTCCTCCCGCAGCCGCGGGACGCCGGTCTTGGTGGTCACTCTGCTGGCCGTCACCTGGAACGGGTGCGGCCGCCCGTCGGGCCGCAGCGCGATCACCTCGCCGTCGAGCACGAGGTCGTCGCAGGCCAGGCCGAGCACGGCTTCCACGAGTTCGGGCACCTGCGCGGTGATGTCGTCGAGTGTGCGGGTGAACACCCGCACCTGGTCACCGGAGCGGTGCGCCTGCACGCGTACGCCGTCGAGCTTCCACTCCAGCGCGGCCGGGGTGCCCGCCTTCTCCAGCGCGGCGGCGACGTTCGGGGCGCTGCCGGCGAGCATGGGCGAGACCGCCCGGCCCACCTCCAGCTTGAAGGCGTGCAACGCCGCCACGCCACCGCTCAGCGCCGCCGCGCCCACGGCGGGCAGCCAGCCGCGCAGCGTGAGCGCCCGCCGCACGTCGGCGGACGGCGCGCCCGACGCTTTGGCGACCGCCTCGATCATCACGCCGTCGAGGGCGCCCTGGCGCAGCTCGCCGCCGAGCAGCCGGAGCATGAACGCCTGCTCCTGACTGGTCAGCCCGGCGAACAGCTCGGTGACCAGAGCCTTGCGGGCCGCCTGCGAGCCCTGGCCGGAGACGGACTTGATCTTCGACAGCAGGGCGTCGACGTGGGTCAGGGTGGCGGTGGCGGCGAGCTTGGCCGGAGGCGGATCCTGAAGGGTCCGCCAGCCCACGCCCACCTGACGCTGCGGGAGCTCACCCGACAGGTAGGAGATGGCGATCTCCGCCTCGTCGGCACCGACCCTGCCGAGCAGTTCGGCCAGATGGCCGACCTTGCCGAGCCGGGCGGACGTGCGCGTCACAGCCTCCGAAACCCGTACCACGTCGATCAACAGCACATGCCCTATGTTGCCGTACTTCGCCGACAAATCCGTCGCGCCAAGACCAGCATTTTGCCCGGCGATGGGCCCCCTGAGGGGTGGGGCGGGTGTGCGGCCCGCCCCAGGGTGTTAGCGGACGCCCAGGAGGTCGACCACGAAGATGAGCGTCTCGCCCGGCTTGATGCGGGCGCCGGCGCCGCGGTTGCCATAGCCGAGGTGCGCGGGGATCACCAGCTTGCGGCGACCGCCCACCTTCATCCCGGCCACGCCCTGGTCCCAGCCGGCGATGACACGCCCGCCGCCGAGCGGGAACTCGAACGCCTCGCCACGGTTCCACGACGCGTCGAACTCCTCGCCGGTCGAGAACGCGACGCCCACGTAGTGGACGCTGACGTTCTGGCCGGGCTTGGCCTCGGGGCCGTCCCCCTCGACGATGTCGACGATCTCCAGGTCGGTGGGCGGGTTGCCCTCCGGGAAGTCGATTTCCGGCTTCTCGAGTGCCACGAATTGCTCCTGTTACGAATATTGGCGATCAGGAATGGACCCGACGACTCTATGCGGTCGGGATATGGTCATCGTTCATGGCCGCCCTTTCCGCCGATGCGATCCTGCTCACCGGGCGCGTCGCCGTGATCACCGGGGCGGCGCGGGGGATCGGGCGGGCGATTGCGGAGACGTTCGCGGCATTCGGGGCTCATGTCGCGATCTGCGACCGCGACAAGCCGCAGCAGAGCAGCGAGCTCGCGATGACCCTGGACGTACGGGATCCGGTCGCCGTGGAGGTGTTCGCGCAGGCCGTGCACGAGCGGTGGGGGCGCGTGGACATCCTGGTGAACAACGCGGGCGGGACCTTCCACGCCGCGTTCGCCGACACCACGGCCCGCGGCGAGCGGACCCTGATCGAGGAGAACTTCACGCAGGTCACCGGCATGATCCGCCGGATGCTGCCGATGATGGGCGCCGGGGCGTCGATCATCAACGTGACCTCCAGCGAGGCGCACCAGGCGGCGCCGGGGTTCGCGGTCTACGCGGCGATGAAGGCGGGGCTGGAGAGCCTGACGAAGTCGCTCGCGCTGGAGTTCGCGCCCCTGGGCATCAGGGTGAACGCCATCGCGCCCGACGGGCTGCCCACCGAGGGCGAGACACAGGTGCGGGAGCGGATGGCGGACGGACCCTTCGAGCCGGTACGCCTGCCGCCGCTCGGGCATCTCGGGGAGCCGGCCGACGCGGCGGGCGCGGCGGTGTTCCTGGCCAGTGAGCTGGCCAGGTTCGTGACCGGCACGACGCTGCACGTCGACGGCGGGATCCACGCGGCAGGCGGCTGGCGCCGCACCTGAGCCAGCCGGAGCCTGAGCCGCGCTACCAGCTCTGGTGCAGCGGCATGCCCTCGGTGTAGCCGGAGGCGCTCTGGATGCCGACCACCGCGCGCTCGTGCAGCTCCTCCAGGTTCGCCGCCCCCGCGTACGTGCACGAGGACCGCAGCCCGGCCACGATCGCGTCGATCTGGTCCTCCACGCTCGGCCGCCGCGGATCCAGGTACATGCGCGAGGTCGAGATCCCCTCCTCGAACAGCGCCTTCCTGGCCCGATCGAACGGGCTGTCCTCCGCCGTGCGCAGCCGCACGGCCCGCGCGGACGCCATGCCGAAGTTCTCCTTGTACCTGCGTCCGTCGGCGTCGGTGCGCGCGTCGCCGGGCGACTCGTACGTCCCGGCGAACCACGAGCCGATCATCACGTTGGCCGCGCCCGCGGCCAGGGCGAGCGCCACATCACGCGGGTGCCGGACACCGCCGTCGGCCCACACGTGCCGCCCGAGCCGCCGCGCCTCCACCGAGCATTCGAGCACGGCCGAGAACTGCGGCCGCCCCACCCCGGTCATCATCCGCGTCGTGCACATGGCGCCGGGGCCGACCCCCACCTTGAGGATGTCCGCGCCCGCGTCCACCAGGTCGCGCACGCCCTCGGCGGTCACCACGTTGCCCGCCGCGACCGGCACGCCCGGGTCGAGGGCCCGGACCGCGCGCAGGGCGGAGACCATCTTCTCCTGGTGCCCGTGCGCGGTGTCGACCACCAGGCAGTCGATCCCGGCATCGAGCAGTTCCTTGGCCTTGGCCGCGACGTCGCCGTTCACGCCGACGGCGGCCGCGACGCGCAGCCGGCCGGCGGCGTCGAGCGCGGGCTGGTAGAGCGTGGCGCGCAGGGCGCCCGTGCGGGTCAGGATGCCGACCAGGCGGCCGTCGGCGTCCACGATGGGCGCCAGGCGGTGGCGGCCCCCGTGCAACCGGTCGAACGCCGCGCGCGGCTCAAGACCGGCCGGCAGCGTCAGCAGCTCGCTCGACATCACCTGCGACAGCTGCGTGTACATGTCGACGCCCTGGCAGTCGGCCTCGGTCACCACGCCGGTCGGCCGGTTGTCCCAGTCGACGACGATGACCGCGCCGTGGGCGCGCTTGGGCAGCAGCTGCATGGCCTCGCCGACCGTGTCGTGCGGCGTCAGCGTGAGCGGAGTGTCGTGGACCAGGTCGCGTTTCTTGACCCAGTCGACGACTTCCGTCACGACATCGATGGGAATGTCCTGGGGGATCACGGTGATGCCGCCCCGGCGGGCGATCGTCTCGGCCATGCGCCGGCCGGCGACCGCGGTCATGTTCGCCACGACGATCGGAATGGTGGTACCCGTGCCGTCGTTCGTCGAAAGATCGACCGCGAGCCGGGAACCGACCGAGGAACGCGACGGGACCATGAACACGTCGCTGTACGTCAGGTCGTATTGCGGCTCGAGGCCGTTAAGGAACTTCACGTTCGTCCATCTTATGCGCTGGGTGGCTTATGAGGAGTTTCCCGATTGTTATGGCCATATGATCGGCCGGGATACTTAGGGGGATGGAGGGCCTGTGGAGGTCACTGAGAGAAACGAGCTGACAGTCGTCGGTATCGCCGTACGCACCTCGAACGCCGACGAGATAGACCCCGCCAGGGCGAAGCTGCCCGTGCTGTGGCAACGGGCGGGCGCGCCCGGGGCGTTCGCCCACATTCCGGGACGCGTCGACGAGAACCTTTACGCGGTGCTGACCGACTACGAGGGCGACCATCACGGCGCCTACACGCAGATCGTCGGCATCGGCGTGCGGACGGTCCCCAGGCTGCCCGAGGGCATGGTCGCCGTACGCGTTCCCGCGGGCCCGGCTCTGCGGGTCGAGGCGCGCGGTCAGATGCCGCAGGCGATCGTCGACGCCTGGCAGCAGGTGTGGAAGCACACCGAGTCGGGCGGCACGCCCGCGCGGGCGTTCAGGACGGACCTCGAGGTGCACCACCCCGGTGGCGCGGACCTCTACATCGCCGTCTACTGATCGCTGAACCCGAGCCCGTTCGGGCTCGGGTCGTGGCTTCATGGTCCACCTCTTACCTATCGTTAAGTAACCTCTTGCGGGCGTCGCTCCGGGTCGCTTACCATCCGTTAGGTAAGGGGGTGTCACCATGCAGATCCTGATCTCCGGCGCGAGTGTCGCCGGACCCGCGCTGGCGTACTGGCTCAACAGGTACGGCTTCGACGTCACCGTCGTGGAGCGCGCCCCGTCGCTCCGCAAGACGGGCGGCCACGCGATCGACCTGTTCAGACCCGCGATGGACATCGTCGAGAAGATGGGCCTGATCGACCCGATCACGGCCAAGAAGACCGGCACGAACTGGCTCACCATGTATCGCGAAGGCCAGGAGGGGGTCGTGGAGCTGGACCTCCGGCGCGTCTTCACGGCCGTGTCGGACCGGCACGTCGAGATCATGCGCGACGACCTCAGCGAGATCTTCTACGACGCCACCCGCGCCGACATCGAGTACGTCTTCGACGACTCCATCACCGCCATCGCCGAGGACGGCACGGTGACCTTCGAGCGCGGGCCGTCCAGGCGGTTCGACCTGGTCGTCGGCGCCGACGGGCTGCACTCGAACGTGCGCGGCCTGGTCTTCGGCCCCGAGTCGCGCTTCTCCACCTGGGTCGGCGCCTATCTGGCCGTCTTCTCGGTGCCCAACTACCTCGACCTCGACGGCCGCATGGAGGGGCTGTCCGGCATCGGGCGGATGGCCGGGATGTACGGCGCGGCGCACATGTCCGACGCGCGGGCGCTGTTCCTGTTCAGGACGCCGGAGCAGCTCCAGTATCACCATCGCGACATCGCCCGGCAGAAGAAGCTGCTGCGCGAGCGGTTCGCGGGGATGGGCTGGCAGGTTCCCCGGTTGCTGGCCGAGCTCGACCGCACCCCGGCCTTCTACTTCGACTCGATCACCCAGCTGCGCCTCGACACCTGGTCGCGTGGCCGCGTGACGCTGGTCGGCGACGCGGGCTACTGCCCGGGACCGGCCGTGGGCGGCAGCACGAGCCTGGCCGTCGTCGGGGCGTACATTCTCGCGGGCGAGCTGGCCGCCGCGCGCGGCGACCACGAGCGCGCCTTCCCGGCCTACGAGGCAGAGATCGGTGAGTACGTACTGCGGAGTCGCACGTTCGCGGTCGGGGCGGCCAAGCGGATCGTGCCCGGCAACCGGTTCGACCTGTGGACGCTCACCCAGGCCGCGCGGCTGATCGGCCACCTGCCGGTCGCGGTGACCAAGGCCGCTACCAAGCTGGGCAGCAAGGGCATGCGGCTGCACGACTCGATCGCGTTGAAGGACTACTCGGCGTACGAGGGCGTGCGGCAGTAGCCAGCTGTACGCCAGCTATGCGTCAGTGGAAACGGCGCGAATAGACTGCGCGCCGTGCGTGCCGCCTATTTCGCCTTTGACCGGTTCCCTTCGAGCAAGGGGTCGGCGGTGCACATCGGGCAGATGGCCGCCGAGCTGTTCGACCGGTTCGGCGGCGGGCTGCTGGGGGTGCTGGGCGGGGGCGGGCTGCCGCGCTACCAGCGCGAGGGCGATGTCCAGATCGCCAGGTTCGACGAGCAGATCCCCAACCTGATCGACCGGGCCGAGGCGTACTCGCACTGGGTCGCCCGCCATCTCGCACCGCACCTGGAGACGCTGGAACTGGTCCACGTGCGTGACCCCTGGAGCGCGCTGCCGGTGCTCGGCCACCGGCACAAGGTGGTGTACGAGGTGAACGGGCTGCCGTCCATCGAGCTGCCGCACACCTGGCCCCAGGCGGCCCCCGCCACGGTGGCCAAGTTGCGGCGGCTGGAGGCGCACTGTCTGGAACAGGCGGACGCGGTTGTCGTGCCATCGACCGTCATCGGGGACGCCATCCGCAAAATGGGGATAAAACCTGAAAAGGTGTTCCTCGTTCCGAACGCCGCCAACCCCGTCACCCCGGCACCGACCGCACCGACCGCCGCGCCCGAGCACTACCTGATCTACGTAGGCGCCCTCCAGCGCTGGCAGGGCGTGGACGTGCTGTTCCGTGCCTTCGCCAGGCTGGCCGACCTGACCGAGCTGCGCCTGGTCGTCTGTTCCTCCGTCCCGGAACGTCGCGCCAAACCCCTCCAGCGCCTCGCCGACCGCCTGGGGGTGGCCGAGCGGGTCGTGTGGCGGTTCACGCTGCCCCACGACGAGGTGGCCGGCTGGCTGGCCGGCGCGGCCGTGTCCGCCGCCCCGCTCACCGCCTGCCCGCGCAACCTCGACCAGGGCTGCGCCCCGCTCAAGATCCTGGAGTCGATGGCGGCCGGCACGCCGGTGGTGGCCTCGGACCTGCCGGCCGTACGGGAGATCCTGGGGGAGGACGGGCGGCTGGTCGCGCCCGATCGGCCCGCCGAGTTGGCTCGCGCGATCCGGATCCTCCTGGAGTACCCCGACCAGGCGCGGGCGATGGCGGAGCGGGCCAGGGTCAGGGTGCCCAGCTGGGCGGATTCCCGGGCGAGACTCGCCGAGGTTTATCGCCGTGTGTAGTGTTTCGAGCCATGTTCTGGCGGAAGACACGGGCGGCGATCGCCGGGTTCCACCCGCTGCACCAGACTCTCATCTGGGAGCACACGCTCTCGGCCACGCTGCCCAAGGCGGAATGGGCGGCGCTGCTGGCCAGCCTCTCCCGGCATCGCGGGCTCGTCCGCCGGCCCAAGTGGCGGCTGCCCGCGCGTACGGAGAGCCTGCTCGTGCCGCTGATCAGGGTGCTCTGTGAAGACGTCGGCGGCGGCGTGGTCGGTATCACCGCCGATCTGCGCGGCCACGGCGTCCCCGGCAAGGAGAGCCCGCGCCGGCCCCTGCCGGTCGTACGGCCGGTGCGGCGGGCCGAGGAGTGGTGGGTGCGCGATCCGTGGCTCAGCGTCCGCTCGGAGTTACGCGACGGCAGCGTGCTCACGCTCGCCGTCACCGACCTGGTCAGGCGCCGCCGCGTCGTCAAGGTCAACCCGCGGGGCAAGCACAAGACCAAGACCAAGACGAAGGCCGTACAGCACATTCGGACCAGCCGCTCGCTGGCCAAGGGCCAGATGCCGGCGCGGCCGGGCAGCCCGCCGCCGTGGTGGATCCGGGTGAAGGTCCGTCCGGGCGTGAAGACCGTGATCAGGGCCGCCGCCAAGGTGCCGCTGCCCGCCGAGCGCGACCAGCTCGGGGCGATCATGACGGTGGCGACCGAACCCTTCAGGTGGACGCAAAGGAGGCGGGCCGCGTGATCCCGTGCATGGTGAGCACCGGATTCTTCGTGCTCGGCCGCTGCGGCCGGGCGCCGGTCGCAGCCTGCGCCGGGTGCGGCAGGCCGATCTGCGACCGGCATGTCGGGCCCGGCGGCGTCTGCCCCGAGTGCGCGACCGCCCAGGGCTACGGCTCCGCCTACGACCCGTTCTGGACCAGCGGCTTCCGCCGCGACCACTACCAGAGCACCTCCTCCACCTACCAGGACCCCGGCTGGTACGGCACGTTCGACGACTACGACAGAGGCGCCTTCGACCCCGAGGACCAGGGCGACTTCGGTGACTTCGGCGACGGCGACGAGCGCGATTTCGTGGACAGCTGATGCGGCTGCTGTGGCTCACCGAGCACTACCCGCCGAGCAGGGGCGGCATGGCCGAGTCCTGCGACAGGATCGTCAGGGGCCTGCGTGAGGCGGGCGTGGAGATCGACGTCGCGCACCTGACCAGGCGGGACCGGCCCTGGCAGACCGGCGGCGAGCGGGGCGGGCGGCTGCTCACCGTGCCGCTGGAGGACAATCCCGAGCACGCGCTGCGCCGGCTGTGGACCGTGCTGCGCGGTGAGTCGTACACGCACGTGGTGGCGTTCGGCGGCACGTACGCCATGCTCGGCGCCCCGATCCTGGCCGCGTGGCTCGGCGCGCCGCTGGTGACGCTGCTGCGCGGCAACGACTTCGACACCGGCGTCTTCTCGCTGCGCCGCAGGGGCGCCCTGCTCGACGCGTTACGGGCCTCGGCCACGGTGTGCGTGGTGGCCTCGGGGCACGCGCCGCTGGTGTCCGCGCTGGTTCCGGAGGCGCGGGTGCGGTGGGTGGCCAATGGCATCGACACCGCCGGCTGGCAGATCCTGCCCTCCGAACGCGCGGCGGGCCTGGCCAGGCGGGCCGCCGCCGGCCGGCGCACGATCGGGCTCATCGGGCAGCTCAAGAACAAGAAGGGCGTCGGCTTCCTGCTCGACGCGCTGGCCGCCTCCGGGCACGCGGACCTGTTCCACCTGCTGCTCGTCGGGGAGTTGGAGGCGGACCTGGACGTGCCGGTCGGGCACACGCGGCTGCCGTTCCTCGACCGGTACGAGCTGCCCGCGCTCTACGCCGCCTGCGACCTGGTCGCGCTGCCCTCGTTCTACGACGGGCTGCCGAACGTGGCCCTGGAGGCCGCCGCCCTCGGCGTCCCGCTGCTCGCCTCCGACGCGGGCGGGCTGGCCGACCTGGTCGACGACGAGATCGGCTTCCGCTTCGCCGCCGGGGACCCGCACGAGTGCCGGGCGGCGGTCGACCAGGCCGCGCGGGCGACGGACGAGCAGCTGGCCAAGCTCGGCACGGCGGCGGCCGAGCGGGTACGCAGGGACTTCACGGTGACCGCCGAGACGGAGGGCTACCTGAGGGTGTTCCACGAGAGCGCATGATCGTCTGTTACGCCAGAGGCGGCGGGCTCGGCCATCTCACGCGGGTCCGGGCCTACCTGCACACGGTCCATCCGGGCGCCGCGGCCACGATCCGCACCGAGTGGCCGCGCGACCCGGCTGTGCTCGCGCGGGCGGACGAGATCGTGGTGGACGCCTTTCCCGCCGGGCTCGACGGCGAGATCGAGGCGGCGGTGCCGCGGGGGCCGCGTGTCGTGCACCTGGCCAGGCTGCTGCGCTGGGACGCGTACCGGCCGCTGATCCCGGCCCGGCCGTTGCGTTTCCACCGGACGTGGCTGGCCGAGCCGGTGAGCGATCCCCACCTGGCCTACCTGGAGTCGGTGTCGGACGAGGTGGTCCCGCTGGCACTGGCCGATCCACCGGCCCGGCCCGCTAGGGCGCCGGGGGACTGGCCGACAGCTCCGGAAGACTGGCTGATCGTGCATGCCGGGCCGCCGGGCGAGATCCTGGAGCTGGTGGCGTACGCCCGCGAGAGCGCCGTCCACGAAGGTCTCAGCCCGCGCCTCGTGCTCGTCTCGCCCGCCGCGCCGCCCGGCCTGCCCGCCGGGGTGGCCCACCTCGCCGTCCGCCCGGCCTGGCCGCTGTTCGCCACGGCCGGCCGCATCGTCTCCGCCGCCGGGTTCAACGTGGTACGGCAGGCCGCGCCGTACCGGCACAAGCATCGGATGGTGCCCTTCCCCCGCCGCTTCGACGACCAGTTCACCCGCGCGGCGAGAGCACGACGGGAAAGGACGTGACGCCGCGCACGAACGCGTTGGGCAGGATGCGCGGGCCCGCGTCGTCGGCCCAGGCGGCCGAACCCACCCGGTCGATCCACTCCTCGAAGAAGATCCGTAACTCCAGCCGGGCCAGGGACGCGCCCAGGCAGAAGTGGGTCCCCAGGCCGAACGCGATGTGCCCGCCCGGCTTGCGCGTCACGTCGAACACCTCCGGGCGGTCGAACACCGACTCGTCCCGGTTCGCCGAGCCGTACATGAGCAGGACCTGCTGGCCGCGGCCGATGCGCTGCCCGTGGAGCTCGGTGTCGCGGGTGGCCGAGCGGCACATGTTCAGGATCGGGGTGGTCCAGCGGATGAACTCCTCCACGGCGTTCTCGATCAGGCCGCGGTCCTCCCGCAGCAGCCGCCACTGGTCCGGGTGCCGGATCAGCGCGTCGATCGCGGTCGCGATGACCGTACGAGTGGTCTCCGCGCCGCCGTCGAGCAGCAGCAGCGCCTCGTTCGCCAGGTGGTCGTCGTCGTAGGCGGCCCGGCCGGACCACAGGGTCACCAGGTCGTCGGCCGGGCACGTCCGGCGCTCGGCGGCCAGGGCCAGTACGGCCTCGCCGAACTCGCCCGCGGCGACCGCGGCCTCGTGCGTGACGTAGCGCAGGCCGCCGCCCGCCACGATCGTGGTCTCCGACCAGTGCTTGAGCCGCGGCCAGTCCGTGTCGGGGAAGCCGAGCAGCCAGCCGATCATGCGGGCGGGCACCGGCGCGGCCAGGGCGGGCACCGCGTCGACGGTGCCGGTCTCCAGGGCCTGGTCGATCAGCTCGACGACGACCTCGCGGACGCGGGCGGCGTAGCGCTCGTGGACGTAGCGCGGCGTGAAGCGGCGGTAGACGAGGCGGCGGTGCTCGGCGTGCTCCGGGTCGTCCATGCCGATCATCGACGGATCGGAGGGCAGCTGGGGGCGGTAGCCGCCGGTGCTGGTCCACAGCCCGGGATCGCGCTCGATGGCCGTGATGTCGGCGTGGCGGGAGATGCCCCACAGCCCGTTGGCGGCGTCGTGGTGAACGGGGGAGTGCTCGCGCAGCCAGGCGTAGACGGGTGCCGGGTCGCCCGCGTACAGGGCGCCGTCGAGCAGGTCGGGGTTCATGTCAGGCCAGCACCCCCTGGGAGCGCAGCTTCTCCGCGGCCTCGGCGCTCAGGCCCCAGGCGGACAGGTCGGTGAGCCGGGTGGCGGGTGAGAGGTCCTGGTCCGGTACGCCGAGCAGGCGCGGGGCGGGTACCGGCTGGCTGAGCCCGCCGACGTCGGCGAAGGTGCCCCTGGCCACGTTGTGCGGATGCCGGACGGCCTCCTTCATGGACAGGACCGGCGACACGCACGCGTCGGAGCCCTCGAACACCGCCTCCCACTCCGCCCGCGTCCGCGACTTGAACTCCTCGGCCAGGCGGGCCTTGAGCGCCGGCCACTGCTTCTTGTCGCCGCGGTCCGGCAGGTCCGTCAGCCCCATCCGGGTCACCATCGCGTTCCAGAACTGCGGCTCCAGCGAGCCGACCGCCATGAACTCCCCGTCGGCCGTCTCATAGGTGTCGTAGTGGGGCGCGCCGGTGTCCAGCAGGTTCGTGCCGCGCGGGCCCCAGAAGCCGCTCTGCACGCCGTGGTAGAACATCGCGAACAGGATCGCGGCGCCGTCCACCATGGCCGCGTCGATCACTCGGCCCTTGCCGGTGCGTTCCCGCTCGAACAGGGCGAGCAGCACGCCGTACGCGAGCATGAGACCGCCGCCGGCGAAGTCGCCCAGGATGTTGATCGGCGGCGTCGGCTTGTCCTCCGCGCGGCCGAGCATCGACAGGATGCCGGAGATCGCGATGTAGTCGATGTCGTGGCCCGCGGTGGTGGCGAGCGGCCCGTCCTGTCCCCAGCCGGTCATCCGGCCGTAGATCAGCCGCTCGTTCACCGCGTGGAGGTCGGCGGGGCCGATGCCGAGCCGCTCCGCCACTCCGGGCCGGAACACCTCGATGACGACGTCGGCGTTCCTCGCCAGTTCCTTGAGCGCGGCGACGCCCTCGGGCGACTTCAGGTCCAGGCCGATGGTGTGCTTGCCGCGGTCCATGACGTCCGTCCGCGGCTCGTCGGAGACGGCGGACACGCGGTCGACGCGCAGCACGTCGGCGCCGTGGTCGGCGAGCATCATCCCGGCGAACGGGCCCGGCGCGAGCCCCGCGAGCTCCAGCACCCGGATCCCGGCGAGCGGGCCCTGACGGCCTTCAGACATCGGCATCTCCTACGACTCGGCTGGCCTCAGTAGAACAACATTCGGTGACCTCTGGCAAGACGCCTTCCCGACCTCCAGGCAGACATACGCGAGGTATGGGAAACTTGCCCACTGTTCGGGTGGGTCTACAAGGGTTGGACATGGTTTCGGATAGCAACCAGCTGGTGGCCAAGCGCTACCAGTTACTGCGCGAACTGGGGCGCGGCGGTATGGGCGTGGTCTGGGAAGGCCGCGACACACTGCTCAACCGGCAGATCGCCGTTAAGGAAGTGCTCCTGCCCGCGGGACTGCCCCGGGCCGACCAGGAACGGCAGCTGCTCCGTACCGCCCGCGAGGCGCGTATGGCGGCACGGCTGAACCACCCGTCCGTCGTCGCGATCTACGACGTGGTCGAGGAGGACGGCCGGCCGTGGATCATCATGGAGCTGGTACGCCACCCCTCGGTGGAGGAGGTCGTCGCCACCTCCGGCGCTCTTCCGGTACGGCAGGCGGCCGACGTGGGCCGCCAGGTGCTGTCGGCGTTGCGGGCCGCGCACGAGGTCGGGATCCTGCACCGCGACGTCAAGCCGAGCAACATCCTGCTCACCGACGACGGCCGGGCCGTGCTCACCGACTTCGGCATCGCCACCGCCGAAGGAGACGCGTCGCTCACCCAGACCGGGATGGTGACCGGCTCGCCGAGCTTCCTGGCTCCCGAACGGGTGCGCGCGGCCGAGTCCGGGCCCGCCTCCGACCTGTGGTCGCTCGGGGCCACGCTCTACGCCACGCTGGTCGGCCGGTCGCCGTTCGAGCGCGGCGATCCCATGGCCACGCTGAACGCGCTGCTGAGCGAGGAGCCGGACTACCGCCGGATCCCGCCGATCATGCACCCGGTCCTGCAAGGGCTGCTACGCAAGGAGCCGCACGAACGGGTCAACGCCGAGCAGGCAGACGCGCTGCTGGCCGCCGTCGTCGCCGCCAAGCAGCCGAACGCCGACCGGGTCGTGGTGGAGCCGAAGCCGCCCCGCGGCGGCCGTACCCTCCTCGCGGCGGCAGCGGCGGCGGTGCTGGTGGTCGCCGGCGGCGGGTTCGCCTTCTTCAAGTTCAGCGGGTCGGCGGAAGGCGCGCCGCGCGTCACGCAGAGCGCCGTGGCCAGCGCGCCGCCGAGCACGCCGCCGCCCAGCGCCGAGACCAGCGCGACGCCCACCCCCACCCCGACGCCCACCCCGACCAGGGTGGTGGCGACGGTACGGGCCTGGAAGTCCCCCGACGGCTGGTCCATCATGCGGCCCATCGGCTGGCGGGGCGCCCGCAAGGAGGCCTACACCGAGTGGACGCGCCGGGACCGGAGCGGGCACTTCGGCGTCCAGGCCATCTACGTCAACCCGGACCCGAACCAGATCATCCGCGACTCGCAGGAGACCGCCGGGCAGAACGACCAGGACGTTCGGACCCTGCGCCGCAGGTCCGTCACCCACCAGGGGACCAAGGCCGTGGAATGGGAGTTCACCTACACGGCGGGGCCGACCGGCGACGCGCCGTGGAGCACGCAGGGCGTGAAGTACCACGAGGTGCAGCGGGCGGTGGCGATCGGGGACACCGCCTACGTCCTGTCGTGGACGGCCACCGAGGCGCGCTGGAAACAAGACCAGGGGTTGATGCGGCAGGTGATCGCCAGCTTTACGGTAGCGGCATGAGTAACCCCTCCACGGTCATGCCGGTGATGGCATGACGCCCCGGAATCAGAGTGCCGGTGGTGTGGCATGACGCCTTGGAATCTGCTCGCGCTGGCGCCGCTCCCCGAGGAGGTGCTGCGGCAGTTGCTCGCGCCGCTCGGCGACCGGGTGGCCGTGCGGGTGCCGCCGGCCCGCGACCGCGCCGCGCTCCTCGCCTCGCTGGCCGAGGCGGAGATCGTGCTCGGCGACTGGACGGCGCTGCTGGCGCTCGACGCCGAGGCGGTGGCCGCCGCGCCCCGGCTGGCCTTCGTCCAGCAGCCCTCGGTCGGCGTCGACGGCCACGACCTAACCGCGCTGGCCGCCGCGGGCGTGCCGCTGGCCAACACGGCGGGCGTCAGCGCCGTCGCGGTGTCCGAGTGGTGCCTGGCCGCCGCCCTGTCGCTGTCGCGCAAGCTCGCCGAGGCCGACGCCGCCGTCCGCGCGGGCCACTGGCCGCAGCAGGGGCTGCAGCCCCGCGAGCTGCACGGCCGGCAGGTGGGCATCGTCGGCTACGGTCCGATCGGCGCGGCCTGCGCCCGGCTGTTCCGGGCGTTCGGCTGCCAGGTGTCCTACTGGACCCGCACGCCTCGCGCCGAGCCGGGCTACCAGGAGCTGGCACCGCTGCTGTCCGACTCCGACGTGGTCGTCGTGGTGATCGCGCTGTCCGACGAGACTCGTGGCCTGATCGACCCCAGGCGGCTGAAGCAGGGCGCGTTACTGGTCAACGCGGCCAGGGGCGGGGTCGTCGACCAGGTGGCGCTGGCCGGCGCGCTCACCGACGGGCATCTCGGCGGCGCCGCGCTCGACGTGTTCGACATCGAGCCCCTGCCCGACGGCGACCCGCTGCGCGAGATCGACGGCGTGCTGCTGTCGCCGCACGTCGCCGGAGTGACGCCGGAGTCCACCGGACGCCTGCTCACGGCCACGATGGCCAACCTCACGGCCGCGCTGGACGGCCACGAGGTGGCCAACGTGATCAACGGGGTCTCGCCGATCATCTGCCGGAAGTTTCCGGGTTCGCCCACCGCGTAGGCATTCGACCGGGCACGATAAACAGTTTTCGAGTCTTTAACGACCCCGGTCTGGTCGATGTCAGTCCAGGGAGATACCTTCTTACGGACGATCTCTACCGGCTCAAGGGGGTGCTTCCGTGACGACAACGATGTCGACACACCGACGGGCAGTAGAGCACATCAGGCAGTCGTACGCGGAGATCCCGGGGGACGCTTCGCCCCGGCTGTCCAAGGCCACGTCCAACCTCTTCAGATTCCGCGACTCGGGCAAGACCGCCAAGCTCTCCGCCAGGGAGCTCGACGAGGTCATCAGTGTCGACCCGGTGACGATGACGGCCGAGGTCCAGGGCATGACGACCTACGAGCACCTGGTCGACGCCACGCTGCCGCACGGGCTCATGCCCTATGTGGTGCCCCAGCTCAAGACGATCACGCTGGGCGGCGCGGTGACGGGGCTCGGCATCGAGTCGACCAGCTTCAGAGACGGGCTGCCGCACGAGTCGGTCGAGGAGCTCGAGATCCTGACCGGCGACGGCCGCATCGTCGTCGCCCGCGACGACAACGAGCACCGCGACCTGTTCCGGGCCTTCCCCAACTCCTACGGCACGCTCGGCTACGCCCTGCGCATCAGGATCAAGCTCAGGAAGGTCCAGCCCTACGTCAAGCTGACGCACGTCAAGTTCACCGACGCCGACAAGTGCATGCTGGCCATGCAGGAGATCTGCGACAGCATGGAGCATGACGGGGAGCCCGTCGACTTCATCGACGGTGTCTTCTTCGAGCCGGGGGAGATGTATCTCACGGTCGGCCGCTTCGCCGAGCGTGCGCCCTACACCTCCGACTACACCGGCATGCGGATCTACTACCAGTCCATCAGGCAGCGCAACCGCGACTGGCTGAGCATCCGCGACTACCTGTGGCGCTGGGACACCGACTGGTTCTGGTGCTCGCGTGCCTTCGGCGTGCAGCAGCCGGTGGTCCGCTCGCTGATGCCGCGCCGCTGGATGCGTTCCGACGTCTACCGGCGGCTGGTCGCGCTCGACCGGAAATACGGGGTGGTCGCGCGGGTCGACAGATGGCGCGACCAGCCCGTCCAGGAATCGGTCATCCAGGACGTCGAGACCCCGGTCGAGCGGGGCGCGGAGTTCCTGGAGTTCTTTCACGACAAGGTCGGCATGACGCCGGTGTGGATGTGCCCGCTGCGGGCCTCCTCCCGCTGGCCGCTCTACCCCCTGGAGCCCGGCAAGCTGTACGTGAACTTCGGCTTCTGGGGAATGGTGCCACTGCCACGGGGGCAGTTCGACGGTTATTACAACCGTCTCATCGAGAACTCTGTGCACGAGCTCGACGGGCACAAGTCGCTTTACTCGACTTCTTTCTACGCCCGTGAGCAGTTCTGGCAGCTGTACAACGGCGATGCTTACTGGCCGGTCAAGCAGGAATACGACCCGAACGGCCGAATGCTTGACCTGTACGACAAGTGTGTACGGGGAAGGTGAGCAGATGGCTCTCGCATCCATCTTTGAGAAGATCGTTGGCCCGCAGGCCAACATCGCGTTCATGGCCTACGACGGCAGCAAGGCGGGGCCGGACGGCGCGGACCTCGCCCTGGAGGTGAAGTCCCCGATAGCGGTCGCCTACCTCGCGCAGGCACCCGGAGAGCTCGGCCTGGCCCGGGCGTACATCTCCGGCCACATCGACGTCCACGGCGACATGTACACACTGCTCGACCGCATGTGGAACATCACCACCAACGACCTGACGACCGCCGAGAAGGTGGCGGCCGTCCGATCGCTGGGCCTGAAGCCGTTGATGATGCGCGTCCCGGCGCCGCCGCAGGAGATCCGCCAGAGCACGCTGGCCAAGCTCGGCTCCCGGCACGCCAAGCAGCGTGACGCCGAGGCGATCCACCACCACTACGACGTCTCCAACCGCTTCTACGAGTGGGTCCTGGGCCCGTCCATGGCCTATACCTGCGCCGTCTTCCCCACCAAGGAGTCGTCGCTGGAGGAAGCGCAATACGCCAAGTTCGACCTGGTGGCCCGCAAGCTCGGCCTCAAGCCCGGCATGCGGCTGCTCGACGTCGGCTGCGGCTGGGGCGGCATGGTCATGCACGCCGCCAAGCACTACGGCGTCAAGGCCCTGGGCGTCACCCTCAGCAAGCAGCAGGCCGAATGGGCCCAGAAGGCCATCGTCGAGGCCGGCCTCGAGGACCTGGCGGAGGTCCGCTTCATGGACTACCGCGACGTCGTCGAGTCGGAATTCGACGCGGTCAGCTCCATCGGTCTCACGGAGCACATCGGCAAGCGCAACCTGCCGTCCTACTTCGCCTTCCTCTACAGCAAGCTCAAGCCGGGCGGCCGCCTGCTCAACCACTGCATCACCCGGCCGACCGGCACCGAGAAGACGTTCAACAAGGGCGGCTTCATCAACCGCTACGTCTTCCCCGACGGCGAGCTGGAGTCGGTCGGTTACCTGGTCAGGCAGATGGAGGACCTCGGCTTCGAGATCCGCCACGAGGAAAATCTGCGCGAGCACTACGCCGAGACCCTCCGGCACTGGTGCGCCAACCTCGACGCCAACTGGGCCGACGCGGTGCAGGAGGTGGGCATGGGGACCGCCCGCGTCTGGGCCCTGTACATGGCGGGCTGCATCGTGGGCTTCGAACGCAACAAGGTGCAGCTGCACCAGGTGCTGGGGGTCAAGCTGGACTCGGAGGGACACTCCGGCGTCCCGCTTCGTCCGTCGATCGACTGGCCTTGAGGTTTATCGACTTGAGGCTTATCGATTTTAAGGCTTATCGATTTTAAGGCTTGAGGTGTGAGGGGCTCACCGGCCCCTCACACCCGGTGCCGACGGTTCAGAACCTCAGCATCCACCCGTTGATGTAGCCGGTGTCGCCGGTTGTGACGTCTTCGACGCGTAACGTCCACGTCCCGTTGGCCGGTGAGGATCTTCCATCCACCGGATAGGTCTCCTCGATCTGGTCGGCGTCGTCTTTGGAGTTCGCCGCGCGAAGCGGATAAACGATGCCGGTCGGGCCGATCAGATCGATCTTCAGGTCGCCTCTCCAGGGATGACTGATGTCCACGGAGACCGTCATCTTCTGGGGTGCGTTACCCGGGAGCCAGCCCGTGACCGTGATGGGCGATTTGACGAGGCGGCCCTTGTCCGGGATGGCGTATTCGGTCCAGTTCTCGAAGTAGGGGAAGTCCATCGACCAGGCATCGATGATGCCGGCATGGGGTGACCAGCCGTCCGCGGCACGCAGCTTCCAGGTCCCGTTCTGCTTCGTCACGGCGCTGATGTCCACGTCGTACGTCTCGTCGATGAAATCGCTGCCGTCCGAGGACGGCGACCTCAGCACATATGCCTTTCCGTCTGGGCTGATCAGGGAGAGCTTCAGATCACCCACCCAAGGGTGCTGGATGGAGACGTAGACGTGCACCTGGGACGGGGTCTTGCCGAGGAGGTCGCTCACCACGATCGGCGAGTCCACACTGCCCGGGTCGGGGATGGCGTAGTCGTTGAAGTTGGAGAAGTACATCGGCCAGAGGGCGCCGTCGGTGGGCTGGGTCGGCGGGAGGGCCGCGCTGTCCAGCCGGAGGCGGGGCGTGGTGGCGCTGGTATAGGCGATGGGCTTGCCCGTGCTCTCCATGGCCGCTTCCAGCTGCCCGATGCTCGCCTGGGGGAAGGCCTGGCGGAGCACGGCCAGCGCGCCGGCCACGTGCGGAGCGGCCATCGACGTACCACTCAGCGACCCAAAGGTGTTGCCGGGCACCGAGGAGACGATCGACGTGCCGGGGGCGAACAGGTCTAGCAGCGGACCGCGGTTGCTGAAGGCGGACACCTCGTCCGTGTCGGTGGTGCTGCCGACCGTGATGGCCGAGGGCACACAGGCGGGCGCGCTGACCGCGTCGCCGTAGCCGTTGTTCCCGGCCGCGACCACCGTGGCCACCCCGGCCGCCAGGAGCGCGTCGATGGCCGGCTTGCGCGGGTCGGTGTCACACGCGGAGGTGTACTGGCCGCCGCCCAGGCTCAGGTTGGCGGCCACCAGCGCCGTACCGGCCTCCTTCAGCTGCAGGACCTTCTCCAGTCCCGCCACCTGGGCGCTGGTGAAGCTCAGCACGCACGGCGCGGCGCCCACCCCGCAGAAGTCGTCGGTGGTGAACTTGCTGAACACCTGGATGGCGACGAGTTTGGCCCCAGGGGCGACCCCGGCCGGCGGGGCGCCGGCCACGTTCGTGCCGTCGCCGACCGCGATCCCGGCCACGTGCGTGCCGTGATCACAGTCGAGGGCCGCGTCGGCGCACGGCCCGCTCTCGGAGTCGGCCGAGCCGGCTCCCGTCTGCGTGGCGGTGCCGTTCGGGCACAGGCTGGTGGCGCCGTAGTCGGCGTCGATGGGGGAGAAGCAGGCCTGCTCGATCACCCGTCCGCCCAGGAAGGGGTGCTTGACGGCGACGCCGGTGTCCAGCACGGCCACCACGCTGCCCGCGCCGGTCAACCCGGCCGCCCGCGTCTTGTCCGCGCCGATCAGCGGGATGCTCTCGGCGAGCACCGGTGGTACGGGCTTGTCCTCCGACACGCTCACCACGTTCGGCAGCTTGGCCAGCCGGTCCACCGCCGCCGCGTCGACGCGCAAGGTGACCATGGGGAACCGGGACATCGTCTGCAGCACCTGACCGGCACTCGACGCCTCAGGCAGATCCGTCCGGCTCTTGGTGATCACATTCACCCTGATCTTGGCACCGGCGGCCAGCCGCGCGCTCAACCCGGGCTCTATCGTCGGGGGCTGGTCAATCAGATTCGCCGACGTGGCATGGGCCGGCACGCTCACGCCTGTCGTGGCCGCTAACGCCATGATGATGCAGGATAAAACCCACTTTTTCATCCGCCACTCCAAGGTGAGTGAATTGATCACCTGGACAGTAAATGATCGAAACCTACTCAACAAGGGCCGGGGCTTAGGTAGATGTTCAAATCGCCGCTCAAGATGCTGAAATCTCACATCTGCGCAGGTGGATGCAGTCGTATGGCGAAATTGTGGCGAATATATGGCGCCTTGGTGGACAATTCGCATGCGCGCTGTAAATCGCGCGGAAGGCGCGCTCATCGGCCATAGTGGCGTAATGAAGAAAGGCGGTCTCTACGGCGTCCCTGGGAGGGGATGTCCATTCTGAAGGACCTCAGCCACAACGGACCGTCTTCGTCCGCGTTCCCAGAGGGGGCATCTCTGGAGGGACCTCAGCCACAACGGACCGTCTTCTTCCGCGCGCGTTCCCAGAGGGGGCATCTCCCGAGGGACCCCAGCCACCACGGACCGCCACCGAGATCGAGACGGTCGTGTGACGAAACACCTGGGACCCCCGGTGATCACCTCACTAGGATGCGATCCCATGCGCTCCGTGATCTTAGGTGGCACTGCCGCCGCCCTCCTTCTGGCCTCCGCCACCCCCGCGCTGGCCACCGCCCCCGACAAGCCCCTGACCTCGGCCCAGTTGAGTGAAGCCCTCATCACACCCGAGGACCTGGGCGACGCTTACGCCCCCAATCCGAAGCACATCCGGGAGGCGTTGGACGCCGAGTCGGCCCACACGAAGAAGTGCGTGCGGGCGATGAGGGCGCTGAAGCCCCTTCTCAGCAGCCCGGCCGCCGTCTACATCGACAAGGAGGGCCTGCCGTCGGGCGTCAAGCAGTTCGCCATCAGCGGCACCTCGGCCAAGCTGGCCGGCTGGCAGACGGTGGGCAAGGTCATGGTCCGGGACTGCGCCGGAACCAAGACGAAGACCAAGCGCGCCAAGTCGGCCATCACCAAGCTCTCCGTCGGTACGGTCGGGAACTGGGTGTACGGGATCAGGTACAAGGAGACGATGGCGACGAGGAACGCCGAGCTTCAGGCGGCGGATGTCGTGCTCATCAGAGTCAAGAACGCCGTCACGTTGCTGGTGAGCGACGGCTTCTTCGGGGCGTTCGAGCCCGGCCTGAGCAAGCGGGCGGCGAGGCTGGCGGTGCCGAAGCTTCGGGACGCCCAGAACGAGTGACGCGCGTGCGCACACGATGCCTGACGACGCAGATGACGGCGATCTCGCGCTTCCCGGCGGACGGTCACACGGGGACGTAGCGGGCGACCCGACCGACGTCGCGACCCGGCAGCCAGGAGTGTTCTGATGATGTTGTTGGTCAGGGTTCCGATCATGTAGGTCGGGGGTCAGGCCGGCGGCATGATGGGGCATCGTCCCGAGCGGCCGATGGAGCCGGATGTGTGGGACGCCTGCCGGGAGTTGATCCCGGCAGGCAGCGCGTACGCGTTTTCGGCGTGTGGAGGACGGCGCCGGGCCGCCGCCCGGACGATGCACGCGAAAGCCACAGGCCTGGCACAGGCGGCCAGCCGCGGACAGGGTTTCCAGCAGCGCGAGCCGGGTGGCCGGCTCACCGGTGATTCGCACCGAACGACCCGTACTCACCCGGGGCGCCGGTCAAGCTCGGCCGGATTCGGCCCGGGGAGTCCGTCCGTGGCGCGCAGCGCGTACAGGTTGCCGTTCGAGCTGCCGACGTAGACAAGACCGTCGGCCACGACCGGCAGCGTCTGGAAATGGCCGCCGGTCTGGAAGCGCCAGCGGGGCGCGCCGGTGGCCGCGTCCAGCGCGTGCAGCATGCCACCCTCGTCTCGGGCGAAGACAGTGTCCCCGTGGACCGACACCTTGGCGGTGAGCGGCCTGCTCCACCGTTCTTGCCCGGTTTCGGGGTCGAGGGCGTGCAGGTCCTGGCCGCCGATGTAGACCGTCCCTCGTGACTCGGTCACGCTCCAGAGGCCGCTGTCGCCTGCGGTGGTAAGCCTCCATCGCTCCTGGCCGGAGGCGGTGTCCAACGCGTACGTGCGTCCGGCGAGGTCGCCGAGGTAGACGGTGCCGCCGATCATGATGGGGTCGTACCGGACGAGGTCGCCGAAGCCGGCGCGCCATCGCGCCTTCCCCGTGGCGGGGTCGAGCGCGACCACCCTCGCGCCGGTGACCGCGAAGACGGCCTCCTTGGTCGCGGTGAGGTAACCGGCCGGGATGGAGTTGGCGGCGCCCAGACGGGAGCGCCAGCGAAGGGCGCCCGTCTTGGCGTCGAGGGCGGACAGCAGGCCTTGCTCGCTGCCCACGCGACCTTCCTGGCTGCTCACGTAGACGGTGCCGGCGGCCACGGCCACGTTGCCCAGGGAGCCGGGGACGCGGAATCGCCTCCGCTGCTTGCCGGTGGCGGCGTCCAGCGCGATGACGTGGGTGAAGCCGACGCCCGCGTACACGCCGCCGGCCTGGATCACGATGTCACTGGCGTCAAACTGGCGGTTCCATCGCATCCGGCCGGTGGCGGCGTCGACGGCCGCCACCCCGTCGCTCCTCGCGCCGTAGAGTAGGCCGTCCACCAGCATGGGCGCGGCCGGTCCTGACCTCCAGCGCATACGGCCGGTGGCGGCGTCCAGGGCGTACAGCCCGTCGTCGGCGCCGGCGTAGACGACATCGCCGTCCACCACGGGGTCGGCGCGGACGCCCTCGTCGGCGAGGTGGGTCCAGCCGCCCGTCCGCGCCGGAGGACGGACGCGCTCCCCTGGCCGGTAGCGGGCCATCAGGTTGTCGCGCACCCGGGCCGCGGCCAGGCGTTGGACCAGCCTGGATGGCGACGTCAGATGGACGATGACCGGGCCCACGTTGACGAGCGTCGCGCCGAAGGTCCCGCGGGGGCCGTGGGCCGTGTAGGAGAAGATGCCCTCGCCCTCGATCGTGGGGTCGTAGTCGAAGCTCTCGTGCCCCTTGATCTGCCCGGCCGCGGCGGCGAAGAGGGCGCCGGCGTCCGGGGACACCCAGCTCACGGAGAGCGAGACGACTCCGCGGTCGTCCTCGGGCGGCACCCAGTCGCAGGTCACGGGCTTGGGCAGCGTGAGGCGGCCCAGCGACCTGCGGCCGGGGAGGAAGCGGGCGCCGGGGGCGACGTCGCGCGGAGTGAGCAAGGAGCACGCGTCCGGCCAGTCGCCCGGCGGGACGCCGCCGAGCGCGACGGGCCCAGTGGGACGTCCGTAGACGGGACGGAAGGCGGTGACATGGGCGTCACTGTGGATGAGGGCCAGGTGCGAGGTCGACCCCAGGAGAGTGATGTAGTGGGGGAGCGGCCTGTCCAGGGGGAATGCGCCGAGACGGCCGGTATCGCGGTCGCGCGAGATGAGGAAGCCGGGCAGCGGCCACGCGTTGTTCGAGTCGAATCCGGCGGAGTCCTCGACGTCGGGATGACGGCCGACCTCCAACGGCATGCTCCAGCGGCCGTTGCCGCCGAGCCCGTGAGAGATGGGCAGGTCAGAGATAGGCCGCGGCGTGCCGTCCTCGGCGAAGAGGAACCGCTCGTCGTGTACATCCGCGACGACGAAGCCCTCCGGCGCCTGCTCGTACCCGATCCACGCGCCGTCGTCCGCGACGACGAAGCCCTCCGGCGGCTGCTCGTAGCCGAGCCGCGCGCCGTCGTCTGCGGCGGTGTGCCGGGTGGTGACCGGACGCGTCCAGTTCCGGCGCAGCGTGCGCGGGTCGTAGGAGGCGAGCTGGACGCCGCCGTTCTTGCAGCGGGTCAGGAGCATCACGGACCGGGAGGTGCCGGTGATCACCCCGTCGCAGTCCGGCAGGTCGCCGGCGCGTGCCTGGACGCCGCCGGTTCGGGCGTCGAGCGAGAGCAGCCCGGATCTCCGCTGGTAGAGGACGGCTGCGCGCCCTACCACCTGGATCTGCGGGAGGTCGCCGTTCTCCGACGCGGGTACCGCGTGCCGCCACAAGACGCTGCCGGAGGCGAGATCGTACGCGTGCACGACCCAGTTGGTCACTCCCTTCGTCGAATCGGTGAAGAAGAGGATCCCGGCCTCGGTGGAGAGGACGGTAGGGTTCGTGACCGCGGTGGAGACGGTACGCCGGATCGCGCCGGTATCGGTGTCGCGCACGGTCACCGTCCCTGGCGTCTCCAAGAGCAGGTTGTCGCCGGACAGGCGGGACTGCAGGGCATCCTCCCCGGCGGGGACCGACCAGGCAGCCTTCCACCCGATGAGTTCCGGCGCAGGCCGCCCGTCGTCGGCGACCGCGAGCGCGGCGGCCACCGAGAGCGCCGTCAGGGCCTTGACGCAACGGGTGATCAGCACGTCCGGCGCCCCTGACAGGAGACCGGCTGCCAGCCTCCCTGCGGCGCCTGCCGGTAGTAGGTCCGGTAGCGAGCGGCCTCGCCGCTCAACCGGAACGGCCCTCCGTCCGGCCCTTTGATCACGACCTCTTCCGTACGGCCGTCCGCGAGCACCGTGACCCGGAGATCGAACTCGTAGTACGCCTTCTTGCCGGAGAAGCTCAGGCTGAGCGTGACCGGCTCGTCCCGTTTGAGGTCGATCTGCTTCTTCCGGAAGTACGGGGTTTCGCCGCCGCTCGTGAACCGGGGCGTGGGACGGTCGAGGTCGGCGGCCATCTCGACGGTGCCCGCCTCGCCGCCCTTGATGACGATCAGGCGGGCGCCCTCCGACACCGGCATGCGGGTGAGGACCTGCGGCTCGATGTTCACGATGCGCAGGCTGCTGCGGTTGCCGGTCAGCGCGACTGTGACGTTCATGCCGCCGATCGGGGCCATCCGGTGGCGCGCCAGCATCGTCTCACGCTGCTTGTCCGCGTGGGCGGCGAGCATGACCGCCCGGTCCTCGGGGTCGGTCACCGGTTCGCGCAGGACGGTGTCGCGCTCGGAATAGTCGACGGCCACCTGACCGACGGTGATCGGGGCGGTGCCGCGTACCTGCTCGACCGTGTCGGAGCCGTGCGCGTTGTACCACTCGGTGAACACGACGCCGAACGCGGCCAAAACCACGGCGCTGGCGATCCCCGCCAGCCACGCAAGCAGCCCTTTCGACCGGGCAGGATCAGACGCCTCGCCTCCCTGCTGCTGTGCCGCGACGTCGCGGCCGACCGATGTGCGCTTGTTCCGGCGCGCTCTGCCCATGGGGACGCGTCCCTCCACGACCGATCGTCGAGACCAGAGTAGGCACGAGCTCGAGCGCGCAGGAGCGGATTGCGGCTATTCACGACTGTCGGCGAGCGTGTCCGGCGTGTCCTGCAGATCGTCGATCATCTTCGAGTGACCAATCGCTCTGACCGCGCCGTTCGTTGGTCTTCGGAAGTGGGTGTCGCGAAGTGTTGGGGTAATGGCCTATCGCCGAACCAGGTCACTTCAGTAGCGCGGGCCGCTCGGACTTCCCCGGATAGACCATGATGAGGAACTCCTGCCGGGCATCCTCATCCCTCTTCAGCGCGGCCTTCGCGCCGCGCATGTGCACCCGAACCCGGTAGCGGCCCGGGCCGTTGATCGCCAGGTTCTTCAGGCCGACCCCGTCGTCACCGGTGAAGGTGAGGGCGCCGTTGCCGCTGCGGTACCCCACCTCCACCACCTTCTCCCAGCCCTTCAGCTCGACGGGGGGCCGCCTGCGGTAGGCCTCCCCGGTGACGCACACGTGCATGGCCTCGTCGGCGGTCAGGATGCTGAGCTGCCCGGGCGCGCTCCCCACCAGCCCGTTGGTGAAGGCGTTGTCGAGCGCGGGGAAGTCGTCGTCCGGGTCGTCCTCGTACGCGTTGATGCTGCCGGCCTCTGACCACAGCGTGGCCCGGTAGGTCCGGGACGCGCGGATCGACGGCCGGTGTCTCGGCACCTCGGCGCAGCGCGCGCGGGCCTTCGCGATGAAGGCGGCGTTGGCGTCCTGTTGCTGCTCGGCCTGCAGGTCCTGGCGCTGCTCGACTTCCGGGCACAAGTACGCGAGCGCCTCGACCGTCTCATAATTCCGCAGGTACGGCCCCAGCGGCCCCTCCTCGGCCAGCCGGTTCGGTGCGCCGCCGCGCAGGACCGCCTCGCACAGCCGCCGGCCGATCGCGACCACTCGATCATCGGGCACACCGGCGAACTGCCCCGGCAGCTCACCGTCCTGTCTGACGAGGCAGACGAAGGCGAGCTCGCGCTGCCCGGCGGACGGTCGCACGGGGACGTAGCGGGCGGTTTGCCACGGTTCGCAGGCCGAGGAGCTCGCCGCTGTGATCTTCCCGATCGGTGCGTCCATGCGCGGCACGGTGACCAGCAGCAGGACGACGGCGAGCGTGACGGCGACGCGGACGTCCGGACTCCGGTACGGCCATCGCACGCGGCGTACGCGTACCGCCACGATGATCAGAACGGCGGTGACGACATCGTAGAGCTGCCAGGCCCACGAGGCGGGCTCGTACATCTGACCCCAGGTTCGCGCGCATCCCTCACCGGCGACCGCGTCGAATCCGGCCATCAAGAAGGCCAGCGCCCCGAACAACCCCAAGGGGATCACTGTGGCCCAGCCGACCGCGCGGCCCCACCGCCGGTAGCCCTTGCGCACCAGCAGCGCCCACACTCCGAAGCCCACCGCCACCACCGCGGGTTGCGGCACGAGGTGCAAGGGGGACAGCAGGAAGCTGGCCGATAGGTAGACCTCGAAGCCGGGACAGCTCCCCCACATCGCGAACAAGTCGTACTCGGTCGTGGTCGAAGAGAACAGGGAGCTCGCGTACGGGATGCTCACCAGCGCGAAGGCGACGCTCCACAGTGTCAGCGACAGTCGCCACCGCACCGGGAGGACTTCTCGCGGGCCGATCCCCTGACGGCGGCCGACCAGGAGCAGCAGTATCGCGGCCGCGGCGAGGGCGGCGCCGATCAGCAGCAGCGCGGCGTCGTCGAAGGGCAGGAGGGCGGCGATGCCGGTGCGGTGGCCGGTGGCGACGGCGGGAGCTTCGCCCATGGCGAGCCGGTCTCGCACCTCCGCCTCGCTCGGCCGGCCGAGCCCGGTGAGCGGCGGCGTGACGGCGGCCGCGGCGAGCAGGATCAGGAGCGCCGCGCTCAGCCGGAGGACCCATCGCCGCATACCTATCGCTCCCGTTGTTCGTGGGGAACGGGGTCCCGGCGTGAAGAGCCGCTAATAGTCGACATCGAGCAGGGCGATCGCTTCCAGTACGTCGGTCACCTTGTGGTCCGCCCCCGGGGATAACCCCGGGGACAGGCCGCGGTCGATCCAGATCGTGTGCAGGCCCGCGCCGCGTCCGCCCGCCACGTCCTTCTCCACGTCGTCCCCGATCATCCAGTCCCCGTCCGCGAGCGTGGTGTCGCACCGGCGGGCGGCGATCTCGAACAGCTCGCGGTCCGGCTTGCTGAAGCCCTCGGCGTCGGAGATGGCCCAGCCGTCCACCCGGTCCACCAGGCCGCTGTGGTGGATCTTGCCGGACTGGTTGTCGGCCATGCCGTTGGTCACGATGCCGACCCGCCAGCCGGACATGCGCAGGCGATCGAGGGACTCGAGTACGGCCGGGCGGCAGGTGACGAGGTGCGGCAGGCGGTCACGGTAGCCCTGCCACAGCGACTCGGCCGACTCGGCGAGCCCGAACCGCTCGCGGACGTGGGTGAAGAACGTGCTCATCGGGATGGAGCCGTCAGCGTCCAGCTCGATCATCCACGCCACATCCTGCGCGCCCAGTCCCCTGTCGGCGGCGAACTCGGCGGCCCAGCGCTTGAAGGCGTCCAGGCGGTCGATCAGGGTGTTGTCGAGGTCGAAGAGTGCCAGCACGCCTCAGGACCATACAGGTGTTCGATGACGCGCGGCGGCCTTCCGCGCAACAGGTGATCAACGGTTGTGCGCCCGGTGGTCACTCACCGGCCACTTTGCCGGTCTAACGTACGCGGCATGCTGACGCGCAGATTATTCGCGAGCGCTCTGGCCGTCCTGACCGGTGGTACGGTCGCGGTCGTGCTGCTCCAGCCCAACACCGCCACGGCCGAGCGCCGCGCCCAGGCCCCCGTCGTCATCGGGCACCGGGGCGCCAGTGCCCACCGGCCCGAGCACACGCTGCTCTCGTACGAGGCGGCCATCGCCATGGGCGCCGACTACATCGAGCCCGACCTGGTCTCCACCAAGGACCACATCCTGGTGGCCAGGCACGAGAACGACATCACCGGCACCACCGACGTGGCCGCGCATCCGGAGTTCGCCGACCGGCGCGCCACCAAGACGGTCGACGGGCGGCCGATCACCGGGTGGTTCACCGAGGACTTCACGCTGGCCGAGCTGAAGACGCTACGGGCCAAGGAACGCGTGCCCGACCTGCGGCCCGACAACACGGCCTTCGACGGGGTGGCGGAGATCCCGACGTTCGAGGAGGTCGTGCGGCTGGCGCAGCGCCACGGCGTGGGCGTCTATCCCGAGACCAAGCATCCGACGTACTTCGACTCCATCGGCCTGTCGCTGGAGGAGCCGCTGCTGGAGACGCTCAACAGCAACCACATGCGCAAGGTGTACATCCAGTCGTTCGAGACCGCGAACCTGCGGGAGCTGCGCAAGAAGACCAGGCTGCCGCTGATCCAGCTGATCACGTTCGGCGGGGCGCCGTACGACTGGGTCGCCGCCGGAGATCAGCGTACTTATGACGACATGGTGAAGCCGGAAGGGCTGCGTGAGGTGGCCTCGTACGCGAACGGGATCGGCGTGGACACCCGCCGCGTCGTGCCCGTGGGAGCGGACGGCAAGCTGACGGAGCCCACCACACTCGTCCAGGACGCCCACCGCAGGCGACTGGACGTGCATGTCTGGACCGTCCGCAACGAGAACTCCCAGCTCCCCCTCGACTACCGGCTGGGCAACCCGGCCAGCCCCGCCTTCCCGCGCGCCACCGGAGACGTGATGGGCTGGCTGAACAGGCTGCTCGACCTGGGCGTGGACGGCGCGTTCTGCGACGACCCGGCCATGGGCCGGGCCGTGGTGGCTCAGCGGACAAGCTAGCCCGGATCGACTGATCGACGTGGGCGGGCCGCTCGCTCCGCCGGAGCGGGTGATGGACGTGGGCGGGCCGCCGTGACGTCGGTCGGCGGGCCCGCTCGTTAGAGTGGGCGGATCTTCAGAATCGCCGTGCTCGCCGTCGCCCTCGTGGCGACGGCGGGAGACCTCGTCTGGGGGCTCAGCCACGCCGCGACGCCGCCCCTCACCCAGCTGCCCCTGCTCGCCGTGGGCCTCGCGGGCGGCTGGTCATTCGTCGTCTCGGGCCTCTTCGTCAGGGCCAGGCGGCCCATGGGCGGTACGGGCGGGCTGATGGCCGCGGTGGGGCTCTGCCTGCTGCTGTCGGGCGTGAACTACCTTCCGGAACGCTGGGCCCTGCTGACCGGGAACGTGATCGGGTGGCTGGCCCTGACACTGCTCGCGCACGTCGTGCTGATCATGCCCGAAGGCAGGGCCGTCGGGCGCAGGCAGCGGGCCACGGTCCTGGTCCTGTACCTCGGCATGGCGCAGGCGCTGGCGGTCTGGCTGCGGTTCGGC
Source organism: Nonomuraea sp. NPDC048901 (assembly GCF_040649695.1). Lineage (NCBI taxonomy): Bacteria > Bacillati > Actinomycetota > Actinomycetes > Streptosporangiales > Streptosporangiaceae > Nonomuraea > Nonomuraea sp. NPDC048901. The sequence goes on from NZ_JBEZFW010000002.1 coordinate 194,977, forward strand.
CGGCTCGGCGACGGCAGCTGCACCTGCCTGCCGCTGCTGCCCGGCGGCGAGGACGTCTCGCGGCCGCTGATCGCGGCCGTGGCCGTCTTCCTGTGGCTCTTCGGGCTGGGGATGACGGCGATGCTCGGCTGGCGCTGGCTGGTCCGGCTGCCCGCGCCGCGCCGCCACACGTTCGCTCCGGTCGCGCTGGCGGGCGGGCTGATGCTGCTCACCACCTGGACCCGGCAGGCCGTCTACATCTGGCCGGACGCCACCAACTCCCTTCTCCAGGCGGTCCTGCACGGGGTGCAATTGCTCACGCTGGCGACCTGGCCGCTGGGGGTGCTCGCGGGACTCATGCGCGCCCGGCTCGACCAGGCGGCGGTGGCGCGGCTGGCGACCGGGCTGGACCTGTCGCCCGGCGCATTGGAGAAGACGCTCGCGAGCGTGCTGCGCGACCCGACGCTGCGCCTCGGGTACTGGACCGGCGACGGGTACGTCGACGCGGCGGGCGATCCGCTGACCGTCCCGGGAACGCGGTCTGCCAGCGTGTCGGGCGATCCGTTGACCGTCCCGGGAACGCGGTCCGCCGCGTACCTGGAGGTCGGTGGGGAACCGGCCGCCGTGCTCCTGTACGACCCGGCGCTGGACCTCGACCCGGAGCCGGTGCGGTCGGTGGCGGCCATCACCCGGCTGATCGTGGAGAACGAGCGCATGCGGGCCGAGCTGGCCGCCCAGCTCGTGGAGGTGCGGGCGTCCAGGGCCCGCATCGTGGCCGCCGGCGACGCCGAACGCAGCCGCATCGAACGCAACCTGCACGACGGAGCCCAGCAGCGGCTCGCCGGCCTCGCGGTGCTGCTCGGGCACGCCCGGCTGCGCAACGCCGACGCCGAGGTGGCGGAGTTGCTCGACGAGGCGGTGACGGGAGTACGGGCGGCGCTGGCCGAGCTACGCGAGCTGGCGGGCGGCATCCATCCGGCCATCCTGAGCCAGTCGGGGCTGGCCGCCGCGCTGCACTCGCTCGCGGAGCGCTCGCCCGTTCCCGCCGTGGTGGAGGAGGCGCCGGACGGACGGCTGCCGCCCGACGCCGAGCAGGCCGCCTACTTCGTCGCCGCCGAGGCGCTCGCCAACGTGGCCAAGCACGCGGACGCGTCCAAGGCGTCGATCAGGGCCGTCGTGCGTGATGGCGTCCTGCTGCTGGAGGTGACGGACGACGGGACGGGCGGCGCGCGGCCGGAGTCAGGTACGGGCCTGCGCGGCCTCGCCGACCGGGTAGCCGCGCTCGACGGCCTGCTGCACGTGCACAGCCCACCAGGCCAGGGCACCCGCGTGACGGCCGAGATCCCGCTCGCCGGTCAGGAGCGCAAATAGGTCAGGACGGCCAGGACACGACGGTGGTCGTCCTCCGTCGCGGTCAGGCCCAGCCGGACGAAGATGTTGTGCACGTGCGTTTCCACCGTCTTGGGGCTCAGGTGCAGGCGGCGGCTGATCGCCTGGTTGGAACGGCCTTCGGCCATCAACCCGAGCACCTCCCGCTCCCGGCCGCTGAGCCGGGCGACCGGGCCGTCGCCGCGTCGCCTGCCGACGAGCCGCTGGACGACGTCCGGATCGATCACCGTGGCCCCGTCGCGTACCCGCTTGAGCGCGTCGGTCAGCTCGGTGACGTCGGCGACCCGGTCCTTGAGCAGGTAGCCCACTCCCCGGGCGTCCTCGCCCAGCAGGCCGACCACGTGCCGCGTCTCGATGTGGTTCGACAGCACCAGGACGCCCACCCCTGGATGTTCCCTGCGGATGAGGTGCGCCGCCTCCAGCCCCTCGGCGTTGAACCCGGGCGGCATCCGTACGTCCACGACGACCACGTCGGGCGGGTCCGCCCGGACCGAGGTCAGCAGGCTCGCGGCGTCGCCGACCTCCGCGGAGACCGTGACACCGCAGTCTCCGAGCAGCCTGGCCAGCCCTTGCCTGAACAACACGCTGTCCTCAGCCAGCACGACGCGCATAGTGCGGGACAGCCTAGCTTTCCGGGTTAACCCTGAGCGGATTGGGGGACTGCCCGGTGGGCAGCCCGGCCCGGTGTTGCCAGCATTCCAGGGTGAAAGACTTCGACTCCACGGCGGCCATCAGGCTGATAGAGGTGACCCGGCGTTTCGGCCGGGGCAAGAGCGCCGTGGCCGCGCTGCGTGGCGTTTCCGTCGGGCTGAGGGCCGGCTCGTTCAACGCGATCATGGGACCGTCGGGATCGGGTAAGAGCACCCTGCTGCAGTGCGCGGCGGGCCTGGACCGGCCGACATCCGGCCGCGTGTTGCTGGGCGAGACAGACCTGGCCACGATGAACGAGTCACAGCTGACCAAGCTGCGCCGGGACCGGATCGGCTTCGTGTTCCAGTCCTTCAATCTCATCCCCGCGCTGACGGCGCGGCAGAACATCACGCTGCCGCTGCGGCTGGCGGGTCGCCGAGCCGACCAGGAGTGGCTGGCCGACCTGGTCAAGCGCACCGGGCTGAGCCATCGGATCGGCCACCGGCCGACGGAGATGTCGGGCGGCCAGCAGCAGCGGGTGGCCATCGCCCGCGCGCTGATCACCCGGCCGGCCGTGGTCTTCGGTGACGAGCCGACGGGCGCGCTCGACATCGCCACAGGCCGGGAGATCCTCACGCTGCTCAGGGAGGTCGTCGACGCGCTCGGCCAGACCCTGGTGATGGTGACCCACGACCCCGTCGCCGCCTCGTACGCCGACCAGGTGCTCTTCCTGGCCGACGGCTCGATCGTCGACAGCATGGATCGGCCCACCGCCGACCAGGTCGCCTCGCGGCTGACGCGCCTGGGCGGGTGACGGCATGCTGCGCCTCACGTTGAGCACCATCCGTACCCGCAAGATCGGGTTCGCCGGGTCCGTCGCCTCCGTGCTGGTCGCGGTGGCGTTGATCTCGGCCTGCTTCATGATGATCCAGTCGGGGCTGAGCGCGACGCCCGAGGTGGACCGGTTCGGGGCCACGGCCGCCGTCGTACGCGCCGATACGGATCTGCACGTCGGTTCGGGCGACGACGAGGAGGCTGTGCCGCTGGAGGAACCGCCCCGCCTCTCGGCGGCGCGGCTGGCCGAGTTGCGTGCCGTGCCCGGTGTCGCGGCCGTGGTCGCTGACACGCCGTTCTACGCGCAGGCGGTGAACCGGCACGGCGTCGCCCTGGCCGGGCCGGGCAGCGGGCCGTCGTGGGGGCACGGCTGGCCGGTCGCGCGGCTCACCCCGTTCGTGCTGAACGCCGGGCGGGGTCCGGAGGCGGACGACGAGGTCGTGCTCGACGCCGACCTGGCGCGGCGCGCCTCCGTCCGCCCAGGGGACGAGGTACGGGTCGTCACCGTGGCGGGCACCCAGCGTTTCCGGGTCAGCGGCGTGGCGCGGCTGGACAGCGGCCGGGCCGGACTGCCGACGCAGTCGGCGCTCTTCTTCACCGAGCGGGCCGCCGCCCGGCTGTCCGGCGCGGACGGTTCGGTGGAATTCGCCGGAGTGCTCGCCCGCCCCGGGACTTCGGACGCCGAGCTGGCGGACCGCCTGCGCCAGACCCTCCGGGATCCCGGTCTGCGGGTGCTGACCGGGGGCGAGCGGGCTCGGGCGGGGGCGCCGGAGACGGCGGAGAAGCTGGAGTACTCGACGCAGCTGTTCGGGCCGATGGCCGGGATCGGCGGTTTCCTCGCCGTCTTCGTCATCGGCGGCACCTTCGGCCTGTCGATCCTGCAACGCCGCCGCGAGATCGCGCTGCTGCGGGCCATCGGCACCACACCGGGACAGATCAGCCGCATGATCGCCGGGGAGGCGGTCGTGGTGGCGCTGGTGGCCGCCCTGCCGGGCTACGCGCTGGGCGTCCCGCTGGCGCATCTGCTGCGCGCCGTGCTGGTCGGGCAGGGGCTCGCGCCGCCGGAGTTCGTCGTGGTGACGGGCCCGCTGCCGCTGGTCATCGGGGGTGGCGCCGGGCTGCTGCTGACGCTGCTGTCGGCGCTCACCGCGGTACGCCAGGCGGCCCGGGTCCGCCCGGCCGAGGCGCTCCAGGAGGCTGTCGGGCCGCGGCGGGTGATGACCGTGCCGCGCCTGCTGTTCGCGCTGGTCATGCTGGCCGGCGGGGCGGCTGTCCTGGCGCTCAGCCAGCATCTCGGCGGTGAGGTCGGCGTCGCCTTCCTGGCCCTGGTGGTCATCCTGTTCATCGGCGCGGCCGGGCTGCTGTCCCCGGTCCTGACGCGGGTGCTCGAGCGGCCGGCCGGCGCGGTCGTCGGGGCCGTCACGCGGACGACCGGCTGGCTGGCGCATGCCAACTCCGCCGCCGCCGTCCGCCGGGTGTCGTCGGCCGCGGCGGCGATCATGATCAGCGTGGCCATGGCCGGGTACGCGCTGCTGGTGACCGCCGTGCTGAACGACACCTCGGCGGCCCAGGGCCGGGAACGGGTCGTCGCGGACCGCGTCCTGGTGCCACGCAACGGCCCCGGGCTGCCTCCCGGCGTCGCCGACGCGGCCCGGCGGTTGCCCGGCGCCGAGACGGTCTCCGCCGTGCGCGCGACCTCGTTCGTGTCGTACGTTCTCGGCACGCCCGACGTGGTGCCCGCGCAGCTGGTGGACCCCGGCACCATCGGCAAGGTGCTCGACCTGCGCGTCCTGGAAGGCTCGCTCGCCGCCGTCAAGGAGGCGGGGACCGTCGCGGTCAGCCGTACCCACGCCGGTGAGCACGGCTGGCACGTCGGATCCCGTTTCCACGGGTGGCTGGCCGACGGCAGCCCCGTCGACCTGCGCGTGGGCGCCGTCTTCGACCGGGGGCTCGGCTTCGCCGACATCGTCCTCCCACGCACCGAAGCACGCACCGAAGCACGGGCCGGGGCACAGGCCGGGGCACAGACCGGGGTACGGGCCGGGGTACGGGCCGGGCTCGACAGCGCCGTCCTGGTCCGCGCCCGTCCGGGGCACGCCGACGAGCTGGACCGGGCGCTGGCCGCCTTCGAGCGGGAGCAGCCGGCCGTACGGGCGCTGGACCGGGAGGAGTACGGCGGGGCCGCCGAGACGTCGATCGAGCGGAACATCACCGGGACCTACCTGGTGCTCGCCGTGCTGGTGTCGTTCACGGCGGTGTCGCTGGTGAACACGCTTGTCATGGGGACCGCGGCCAGGACCAGGGAGTTCGCGCTGCTACGGGCGGTCGGGGCGAGCCGCAGGCAGATCGTCCGCATGATCGGCTGGGAGACGGGAATCGTGCTGGCGATCGGGGTGGTCGTCGGGACGGTGATCGCCTGCGTCGCGCTGGCCGGGGCCAACGGGGCGCTGTCGGGCAGCATGATGCTGACCGGGTTGCCGATGCCGCTATACCCGCTGGTACTGGCGGGTGTCGCCGTCATGGGGCTGGCGAGCGGCCTGCTGGCGGCGGGAATGGCGCTGCTCTCCCGCCCGATGGACGCCCTGGGCGGCGCCCGCGAGTGACGGCGCGGCGCACACGCGGCACCTCGGCCGTGACGGCGCCACGCCGTCACAGCCGGTCGGGTTTCGGGGCGGCTACCGGAGCTCGCGCTTGAGGATCTTGCCCGTGGCGGTCATCGGCAGCGCGTCGCGGAACTCCACGACACGCGGGTACTTGTAGGCCGCCATGTTCTCCTTGGCCCAGGCGATCAGCTCCTCCTCGGTCGCGGTCGAGCCGGGCGTACGGATGATGTACGCCTTGATCTCCTCGCCGTGCGAGTCATGCGGTACGCCCACGACGGCGGCCAGCGAGACGGCCTCGTGGGTCATCAGGACCTCTTCGAGCTCGCGCGGGTAGACGTTGAACCCGCCACGGATGATCATGTCCTTGGACCGGTCGACGATCGAGTAGTAGCCGTCGGCGTCGCGGGTGGCGATGTCGCCGCTGCGGAACCAGCCGTCGCGCATCACCTCGGCCGTGGCCTCCGGACGGCCGTAGTAGCCCTTCATGATGTTGTGGCCGCGGATCGCGATCTCGCCCGGCTCCTCGCCCTCGACCGTCTTCCAGTCGCTGTCGATGAGCTTCATCTCCACGCCCCAGATCGGGGTGCCGACCGTGCCCGGCTTGGCGGGGTGGTCCGGCTGGTTGAAGCTGGCCACCGGCGAGGTCTCCGACAGGCCGTACCCCTCGAGGATGGCGACGCCGAAGGTCTTCTCGAAGTCCTTCAGCACCTCCAGCGGAGAGGCGGAGCCGCCCGCCACGGCGGTCTTCAGGCTCGCGGGCGGCGCGACGCCGTCCGCGTGGACCTTCGACAGCATCGCCCAGTACATGGTCGGCACGCCGGCGAAGAACGTGACGCCCTCCTTGGCCATGAGCGCCAGCGCGTCGCCCGGCTCGAAGCGCGGCATCAGCACGACCGTGGCCCGCCGCAGGAACCCCTGGTTCATCACGACCGTCTGCCCGAACGAGTGGAACAGCGGCAGCACCGCCATCATCACGTCGCCGCCCTCGGCGCTCGGGAACATCCGGTCGCAGACGATGGCGTTCATCAGCATGTTCTGGTGGCTGAGCTCGGCGCCCTTGGGCTGGCCCGTGGTGCCGGAGGTGTAGAGGATCACCGCCGTGTCCTCGGCCGCCGTCTGCACGGTCTCGAACACGCCGGACATGCCGTCGAGCGCCGCCCAGATCGACTCGCCGTACACGGACTCGGTCGCCAGCGGCGTGGCGGGCAGCACGAAGAAGTGCTCGCACCCCTCGGCCGCCTCGAAGCCGGCCTTGCCGCGCTCGCCCAGCGGCAGCTCGGGCGTGCCCTCGAAGCAGAACAGCGCCTTGGCGTCGCTGTCGTCAAGGTGGTAGGCGATCTCCCGCGACTGCAGCAGCACGTTGAGGGGCACCACCGTCGCCCCGGCCTTGAGGATGCCGTAGTAGACGAAGGGGAAGTACGGCAGGTTGGGGCAGGCCAGCGCGACCTTGTCACCCTTGCCGATGCCGCGCGAGACCAGCAGGTTGGCCACTTGTGCCGCCACGGTGTCGATCATTGAGTACGGCAGGCGCATGTCACCGAAGACGATGGCCGTGCCGTCCGGCGTGGCCCTGGCACTGTCCTCCAGGACGATCGACAGGTTGAGCATGAGCGCCTTCCTCCCTGTGTACGGCTTGCGCGCCATCATGGCAGCAAGACATACCGACCGGTAGGGGCAAACTCCGCACCCTGCGGTGGTCCGCTGAACGCGGCCCACCGTAGGGGCAAACTACGTCACCACAGAGGGCGGTTACGGACGCGTATAGACGCGGTACATCGCCTGGAGTAAGCAAGTACCAGATTACTTACGCCTGGGAGGGGCCATGGAGTACGACTACGTGATCGTCGGGGCCGGGTCGGCGGGGTGTGTCCTGGCCAACAGGCTGTCGGCCGATCCCGGTGTGTCCGTGGCGCTGATCGAGGCGGGCGGCAAGGACGACAAGCTGGAGATCCGCATGCCCGCGGGCTTCGCCAAGCTGTTCAAGACCGACTACGACTGGAACTACACCACCGCCAAGCAGAGCGAGATGTCCGGCCGCGAGCTCTACTGGCCCAGGGGCAGGGTGCTCGGCGGCTCGTCCTCACTCAACGCGCAGATGTGGGTACGCGGCTGCGAGCGCGACTACGACCAGTGGGGGATCCCGGGCTGGACCTACGACGACGTCCTGCCGTACTTCATCAAGGCCGAGCACCGCGTCGGCAGCAACAACGGCGGTGTCTACGGCTCGTCCGGCCCGCTGTTCATCTCCGAGCTGCGTAGTCCCAACGTCACCACCGCGGCCTTCCTCAAAGCCTGCGACGAGCTCGGATTACAGCGGCTGGCCGAGCTCAACGGCCGCTCCAACGAGGGCTACAGCGCCACGCCCGTCACCCAGAATCGGGGCAGGAGGTGGAGCTCCGCCGACGCGTACCTGCGCCCGGCGTTGAAGCGGCCCAACCTGACGGTGATCACCGGCGCGACCGTGGACCGGGTGGTGTTCGACGGCACGCGGGCCGTCGGCGTCGAGCACGACGGCGGCGCGCAGATCAAGGCCAGGCGGGAGGTCATCCTGTCGGCGGGGGCGATCGGCTCCCCGTACCTGCTCATGCGCTCCGGGGTCGGCGCGGCCGACGAGCTGCGCGACGAGGACATCACGGTCGTGCGGGACCTGCCCGAGGTCGGCAAGAACCTGCAGGACCACCTGTCGACCGGCGTGTACGTGCAGTCCAAGCAGCCGGTCACGCTGACCAAGGCGGAGTCGATCGGCAACCTCCTGCGCTACATCGTGCTCCGCTCCGGCATGCTCACCACGAACGTGGGCGAGGCGGTGGCCTTCATCAGGACGTCGCCGGAGGAGCCCGCCCCCGACATCGAGCTGATCTTCGCGCCCGGCCCGTTCATCGACCACGGCCTCACGCCGCCGACCGGCCACGGGCTGACCGTCGGCGTGGTGCTGCTGCAGCCGGAGAGCCGCGGCCGGGTCGGGCTGAGCGGCCGCGAGGTGGTGATCGACCCCGGCTACCTGACCCGGGAGGCCGACGTCAAGCGGCTGGTCGCCGGGCTGAAGACGGCCAAGCAGGTCTTCGCCACCGCCGCGATGAGCAAGTACGCGGGCGGCCCGATGGCCCCCTACCAGGGGCCCGAGAGCGACACCGAGCTTGCTCAGTGGGTACGCGAGCGCGGCGAGACCCTCTACCACCCGGTCGGCACCTGCCGCATGGGCACCGACGCCGAGTCGGTCGTCGACCCGGAGCTCAAGGTACGCGGCCTCGACGGGCTCAGGGTCGTGGACGTGTCGATCATGCCGACCCTGAACCGTGGACACACGCACGCCCCGGCCATCATGATCGGCGAAAAGGGAGCCGAGCTCATCACCAAGCGCCCTTGACGTAAGTGACTACTTGCAGAAGGCTTGGTGTTCATGACGCTCTCCAGTGACCTGGACATCTCGCAACTGGTGTTCTGGGGGCTGCCCCAGGCCGAGCGCATGGCCGCCTTCCGCCGGTTGCGCCAGCTGGACGAGCCGGTGTTCCTGACGGAGCAGGCCGTGCCGTTCATCAAGGGCGGCCCCGGCTACTACGCCCTGGTGCGCCACGCGGACGTGACCGAGGCCAGCAGGAACGCGGCCGTGTTCAGCAGTGAGCCGTGTTCCAACAGCGTGCCCGACATGCCGCGCTGGCTGGCCGTGTACTTCGGGTCGATGATCAACATGGACGACCCGCGGCACGCCCGGCTGCGCCGGATCGTGTCCAGGGCGTTCACGCCGCGCATCCTGTCCAAGATGGAGGAGGACCTGGCCACGGCCGCCGCCGAGATCGTGGACCAGGCGATCGAGGAGGGGCCGGGCGACTTCGTGGCGCAGATCGCCGCCCGGCTCCCGGTCCGCGTCATCTGCGACATGATGGGCATTCCGGCGACATTTCATGACATGGTGCTTCGGCGGACCAACGTGATCCTCGGCAACGCCGACCCCGAGTACACCGGCATCGACCCCGAGTTCAGCCGCGTCAACGTGGCCCGCGGCCTGGCCAAACTGCTGCACGCCGGCTTCTCCCTGAACCGGCTCGCCGCCCGCCTGGGCGACGAGCGGCGCAAGAATCCCACGGGCGACCTGGTCAGCCTGCTGGTCAACGGCGAGGAGCGGCTCACCTCGCAGGAGCTGGGCTCCTTTTTCATCCTGCTGGTGGTGGCCGGCAGCGAGACCACCCGCAACGCGATCGCGTACGGGCTCAAGCTCTTCACCGACCACCCCGAGCAGCGGCGGCTGCTCCTGGAGGACTTCGACGGCCGCGTCACCAAGGCGTGTGACGAGATCGTGCGCTACGCCACGCCGGTGATCCAGTTCCGCCGCACGCTCACGCGGGACCATGAGATGAACGGCATGCGCTACAAGAAGGGAGACAAGGTCCTGCTCTTCTACAACTCGGCCAACCGTGACGAGACGGTGTTCAAGGACCCCGACACGTTCGACATCACCCGCGACCCGAACCCGCACGTCGGCTTCGGCGGTCCCGGCCCGCACTTCTGCCTGGGCGCCCACCTGGCGCGCAGGGAGATGACGGTGATGTTCCGCGAGCTGTTCACCCGGCTGCCGGGCATCAGGTCAGAGGGGGAGCCCGACTTCCTGCTGTCCAACTTCATCAACGGGATCAAGCACCTGAAGTACACCTTCTGAGGGCCTCGGCCAGGCCCTCCTCGCCGCGCCAGGCCACGAAACCGTCAGGCCGTACGAGGAGCGTCCCGTACGGCCAGCCGTCCACGACATGCACCGGAACGTCGGCCGCCACGCCGGGATCGGCCGTGAGCACACACCACTGGGATCCGACCAGGTCGAGCGTGGACACCCCGTCGGCCACCCACATGTGCGGCAGGCGGGATCCCGGCGACCCGTCGAGGTCGAGGGCGACGTCCTCGGTGGAGGGGAGCTCCGCGCCGCCGTACCGATAGCCCATGTGCACCACCGGCGCGTTGATCGCCCCCGCCGCCTTGCGCGCCTCCGCCATGTCCTGCCCCCAGTGCAGGGACGGATCGTTGAACCGCAGGAGCGCCTGTTCCATCGTCATGAGGGCCACCGGATGGCGCTCCGCGTGATAAGTCTCCAGCAGCTCGGGCTCGGCCTCACCGCGCAGCACGTGCGCGAGCTTCCACGCCAGATTGTGCGCGTCGGCGATGCCGGTGTTCAGCCCGAACGCGCCCAGCGGGGGGATGGCGTGCGCCGCGTCGCCCACCAGGAAGACCCGGCCGACGGAGAGGCGATCGGCCACCTGGCCGCGCCCCCGGAACGTCAGCACGCTGCGGATCTCCACCTCGATCGACGGGTCGCCGAGCGCGGTGCGGATGTGCTCCGGAGTCGGCTCAGTGCCGAGGCGGGTGAGGAAGACCCACTCGCGTTGGCCGTCGACGGTCACCAGCAGGCCGGGCGCGTCCGGATGCTCGATGTCGCACATGGCGAACGGCTTGCGCGGGCGCAGATCAGCGCGGAACAGGACACTCGTCGTCTCCTGACCGAGCACACCGGGACCGGTGAGGCCGACGCCGAGGATCTGCCGAACCCGGCTGCGCACACCGTCGGCCGCCACCAGATAGCGCGCCCGCACGACACGCCCGTCGGACAGGGTCGCCGTGACGCCGTCGGAGTCCTGCTCGAACGAGTCGAGCGCGACGCCGAACTCCACGTCGCCCGCCTTGGTGATCAGCACGCGGTCGAACCGGTTCTGCGCGCAGGTGCCGCGGATCCGGGCCGGCGTGTAGGTGAACTCGGCCTCGCCTCTCGTCTTCCACGCCACGCCTTCGGTGAAGTCGGCCTCCGCGAGCGTGCGCCCCCTGATCTTCCCCGCCCGCAGGTCGACCGCGGCCTCGTTGACCGCTTGTTCCAGGCCGACCTCGCGCAGGATCTCCACCGACCGCAGCCCGATGCCGTTGGCCCTGGGGTGGTGCGACAGCTCCGGCTTCTCCTCGACGACGCGGGGCTTGACGCCGTGGTGGCGCAACAGCACCGCGAGCATCAGCCCGACGGATCCGCCGCCGGCGATCAGAACATCTGTGGAAACAGTGTGCCCATTCATGGGAACACTGTACCCATATCTGTAGAATCCTGTCCATGCCGCTTATCTGGGAGCGCGAGCCGTACCAGCCGAAAAGGCAGGCCCTGAGCGTGGAGCGCATCGTGGACGCGTCCGTCGCCATCGCCGACGCCGAGGGGCTCGACGCGCTGTCGATGCGCCGCGTCGCCGCCGAGCTGTCGACCGGTACGACCTCGCTCTACCGTTACGTGGACAGCCGCGACGACCTGCTCGACCTCATGGCCGACGCGGTGCAGGACCACCACGTGCCGCTGACGGGAGACTGGCGCGCCGACCTCGAGGCGTACGCCCACCACGAGCGCGAGCTGTGGCTGCGGCACCCCTGGCTCGCCCCGCTGCTGGCGACCCGGCCATCGCTCGGCCCCAACTGGTTGCGCGGCCTGGAACACGCCCTCACCGCGGCCGCCCCGCTGACTTCCGACATCGCCGACGCGGGCTCGGCCGTCGGGCTGATCAGGGACTACGTGCGCGGCGCGGTCATGCGCGAGCTCGCCGAGAAGGAGACTCAGCGGCGCACCGGTCAGACCGAGGACGAGTGGCGCGCCGACGTCGCCCCCTACATGCGCAAGGTCATCGAGAGCGGTGCGTATCCCCGGGTCTCGCGCATGACCGAGTCCGCCGACCTGAGCCCGGCCGAACAGTTCTCGTACGGCTTGCACCGCATCCTCACCGGGATCGCGGCCGCTCAGCAGACGGCAAAGTGATCACGACCCGATCAGTTCGCGTTCGGACCGCGCTGCCTGCTGCGGGGGTCGAGGAGGGCGGCTGATTCCGGAGTGCTACTCCAGCGGAGAGCCGACTGCTAGGTTTCGCAGTCATGGAGATCAGAACCGTCCACGCCAACGGGGTGGAGTTCGCGTATCTGGCCGTAGGGGAGGGGCCGCTGGCCCTGTGCCTGCACGGCTTCCCTGACACGGCCCACACCTGGCGTCACCTGCTCCCGGCGCTGGCCGAGCGTGGCTACCGCGCGGTCGCGCCGTTCCTGCGCGGCTACGCGCCGACCGAGATCCCCGCCGACGGCGCCTACGAGGCCGGCGCGCTCGTCGCCGACGTACGGGCGCTGCACGAGGAGCTCGGCGGCGACTCCGCCGCGGTGCTCATCGGTCACGACTGGGGCGCGTTCCCCGTCTACGCGACCGCCGACCGCTTCCGCAGATCCGTGGCCATGGCCGTGCCGCCGGCCGCCGCCCTGGCGACCGGATTCCTGGACTACGAGCAGCTCAAGCGCTCGTTCTACGTCTTCCTCTTCCAGACCGCCCTGGCCGAGACGGCCGCCGCCGCCCCCGGCTTCCTCGAGGGCATCTGGCGCGACTGGTCGCCCGGCTACGACGCCGAGCAGGACCTGGAGTTCGTCCGGCAGAGCATCGGCGCACCGGCGAACCTGGCGGCGGCCATCGGCTACTACCGGGCGATGCTCGGCACCACCCCGCCCACCGGCCGCTACCCGGCACCGGAGCCCGCCACCACCGGACCGATCCTCTACCTGCACGGGACCCAGGACGGCTGCCTCTCGGCCGACCTGGCCAAGGACGCGCTGAGCCACCTGCCGGCCGGATCGCGGACCGAGCAGGTGGCCGGCGCGGGACACTTCCTCCACCTCGAAAAGCCGGCGGAGGTCAACCGGCTCATCCTCGACTGGCTGGCCTCCTGAGGGCGGCGGCCCACGGGCTCGTCCTCGACTGGCTGACGTCCTGAGGGCGGGGGTCAACTGGCTCGTCCTCGACCGGCTGACCTCCTCAGGACCGCCACGACCGGATGGCGGCCTGACAGGGTGAGACGAATCACCCTGTCCACCCCGAATCCGGGCGGCTGCCACGGCTCCGGAACGAGCGCCACCACGGTGCCGCCCACGGCCAGGACGCGGTGGATCTCCCGCCACAGGCGGCCGGGGTCCCGGCGGAGCCGCCCGCTCGGGGCGACCTGACGGTCCCAGGGCGGATTCACCAGCACCCGGTCCACGCTGCCGTCCGGCAGGGGAATCCGCCCCGCATCGGCCACCCCCCAGGCGATGGCGTCCGTCACGGGGCTCCGGCCCGCGTGGGCTGAGGTGAAGGCGCGGGTGGCGTTGGCGGCGGCGACGTGGACGGCGTGCGGGTCGTGGTCGAAGCCGATCAGCCGTGCGTGCGGCGCGAGCGCGCGGGCCTCGATGAGCGTGGTGCCGGCGCCACAACAGGGGTCGAGCACCGTGCCGGCGCGCTCGAGCCGCGCCAGCCCGGCCATGGCGGCGGCCACCGGCGGGTGCAGCGTGCCCGGGATCGACTCCGTCTTGTACGGCCTGCGGTGCAGCGGTCTGGCGGGCACCCGCAGGGCGATGACCGCCTGCCCGTCCTCCACCGTGACCCGCCACGCCGTCGAGCCCTCGGGCGGCACACGTCCGTCGCGGCGCGAGTGGTACGGCATGCCCAGCGGCCGGGCGAGCTCGGCACCGACGGCGTCCTCGATGTCGAACCGGTTGTAGTTCCGCCGCCCGACGAACGATGCCGACACCTCCACCCCACCGCCGCCCCGCCCGCCTGTCTGGTGGGCGAGTTTCGTCAGGCTTTCGGCGTCGAGTTCGCGAGCCGCCCGCGCCAGGCGTCCCAGCGCCTCCCTGTCGCGCCCGATCCCCTCCACGACGGCCGCCACCAGCAGCACGTCGTCGGCCGTCCGCAACCCCAGCAGCTCCGGCCCGGGATCGGCCGTCTCGAACCACACCTCACGGTGGCGCACCCCGCGCACCACCCCAAGCCCGGCACGTCGGATCTCCGCGGCCACCAGGGGCTCGATGCCACGCACCGCCCTGGCCACGGCAAGCGTATGCACGTGTCCTTCTCCCACGTCGCGACCCGGGACGGCGGCCGGCCGTCCCGCATCACCGGCGGTGGGTCATCCACGGCGCGCCGGCGGGTCGCTAACGCAGGAAGAAGAAGAACTGCATGCGCCCACGCTATAGATCACCCGCCTCCAGAGGCCACCGATTTTCCGCGCGCGCCCGGCCACGGAGACGTACGGTGTACTTCGATCGCGTTGACGTGAATGGGCCGCTATCCGAATGATGGTGTTCATGGACGTGCTTGACTTCGACCTGTCGGACCGTGACTTCTGGGCCAAGCCGATGGCGGAGCGGAGGGCCGCCTTCGACCGGCTGCGGGAGCGAGATACGCCGGCCTTCTTCGCCGAGCCCGTGGTCGACTTCGCCCCGCAGGGGCCCGGCTACTACGCGCTGGTCAAGCATGCCGACATCCTGGAGGCCAGCCGCACTCCCGAGGTCTTCTCCTCGGGCGACGGCGGGGCCACGAACATCCTCGACATGCCCGCCGAGTTCGCCGAATACTTCGGCTCGATGATCAACATGGACGACCCGCGGCACGCGCGCCTGCGCCGGATCGTCTCCCGGGCCTTCACCCCCAAGATGATCAAGCAGTTCGAGGCGGACGTGGACACCGCGGCCGCCAAGATCGTGGACGACCTGCTGGTCACGGGCTCCGGCTGCGACTTCGTCACCGAGGTCGCCGCCCGCCTGCCCTTGAAGATCATCTGCGACATGATGGGCATCCCCGAGCGCGACTACCAGTTCGTCTTCGAGCGCTCGAACGTCATCCTGGGCGGCTTCGACCCCGAATACACCGGCGACGACGTCACCCAGGTGGTCCCGCTCCTGCTCAACGCCGGGATGGAGCTGCAGCAGCTCGTCCAGGACCTGGCCGCCTACCGCATCGACCAGCCCACGAACGACCTGACGTCCTCCCTCGTCAACGCCAACATCGACGGCGAGCGGCTGACCTCGCAGGAGCTCGGGTCGTTCTTCATCCTGCTGGTGGTGGCGGGCAACGAGACCACCCGCAACGCCATCTCGTACGGCCTGCGCCTGCTCACCAACAACCCCGACCAGCGGGCGCTGTGGCTGGAGGACGTCCAGGGCCGGGCGGCCGGAGCCGTGGAGGAGATCGTCCGGATGGCCTCACCGGTGAACTTCATGCGCCGCAAGGTGACCAGGGACTACGAGATGAACGGCCACCTGTACCGGAAGGGCGACAAGGCGGTCCTGTACTACTGGGCGGCCAACCGTGACGAGGCCGTCTTCGAGGAGCCGGAGCGGTTCGACATCACCCGCTCACCCAACCCGCACGTGGGGTTCGGCGGACCGGGGCCGCACTTCTGCCTGGGGGCGCACCTGGCCCGGCGGGAGATCACGGTGATGTACCGGGAGCTGCTCCGCCGGGTGCCCGGCATCCAGGCGGGCAAGCCGGACCGACTGCACTCCAGCTTCATCAACGGCATCAAGCACCTGGAGTGCACCTTCTAGAGCCGCCTGCCCGGCCCCCGGGATGCCGGGGGCCGGGGACAGGGTCAGGAGGTGGGGGTGACCTTGATCTGCTTGATGACCGTGTTGACGTCCGGCAGAAGCTGCTTGCTGGTCGACGGGATCGACATGTAGACGATCGCCGGTACGTCCTTGCCGGTGTTGATGGCGGCCGTGACGATCGTGGCCTTCTCGGTGCCCGAGGTCAGCGCGTAGGCGATGACCCGGCCCGAGGACTGCCCGACCTTGATCGGCTGCTGGGCGATCTTCTTGACCGTGTTGCCCTCGGGGAAGAAGCGCTTGCGGGCGTTCAGCACCACCTGCTTGATCACCGGCTCCAGGTCGTCCTCGCTGGTGAACGAGGACGCCAGCTTGGCCGGGAGCGGGCCGGTGAGGATCTGGGCGGAGCTGTTGGTGCCCGTGATCACGTACTGGCGGGTGTCGAAGCCGTACGTGGACTTGACGGTGGCGCGCTGGTCCTGCTGCCAGGTGCCGCCGAGGCGCGGGATCGTGATGCCGGCCGAGGGGTTGGCGACTATGCCCGTCACGGGGGCGGCCTTGCCGGACCACCGCGGCAGACGGGGGATCGAGCTCGCCGTCTTGGTGGGGGCGGTGCTGGCCGACGTGCTCGGCTTGGCGGCCGCGGTGTTGGTGGCGGACGGCGTGTTGCTGGCCAGCGGTCCGGCCAGGAACGCCCAGAGGACGGCGCCGACCAGGGCGATGGCCACCGAGCCCGCCAGGGCGTAGATCCAGAGGGGCTTGCCGGGGTTGTCCAGCGACTCTGGCTCACCCATCGCCTGGTAGTCGTCGCCGAAGACGGTGTTCCAGAGCTCCTGCTGGCGCTCGGGCGGCGGGGTGCGGGAGCCGCTGATCTGACCGGCCGTCACGAACCTGTGGTCCGGGTCGGACGGGTCGCGGCTCAGGTTGGCGCCCGGCCTGCCCTGCTCGCCTTGCTGGTCCTCGCCGGTCGGCGGCTGCCCGCCCGGGGGCTGGCCGCCCGGACCGTGGCCACCTGGTCCGTGCCCACCCGGACCGTGCCCACCTGGTCCGTGCCCACCCGGACCGTGCCCACCTGGCCCGTGGCCGATCGGCGGCTGGCCGGGCGGTGCTTGGCCGACCGGCGCCTGGCCGTACGCGACCAGGCGGTCGTCGGGGGAGGGCGCGGAACGCGGCACCGCACGCTCGTCGAGGGGAGTGCCACGGCGCCGGCTGTCCAGCGGAGTGACGTTTCGCGGGCCGTCCAGCGGAGAGCCGCCCTGCGGACCGTCCAGCGGCGAGCCGGACCGAGGGCCGTCCAGCGGGGAGCCGGACCGCGGGGAGCCGGACCGCGGCGCGCCTCGGTCGTCCGCGGGCGGGTACGCCAGCTCGCCGAGCGGATTCGGGAACTGGTGGTACGCCGTGGGCTGATTGTCCGGAGAGTTCTGGCCATAGGCGGCCGTGCGCTCCATCGGGTCACCCGGACGCGACTGAGGCCGGGCGTCGGGCTGGCCGAGGTTCGACCACGCGTCCGAGGACGGCGGAGCCTCCGACCAGGCGGGCCCGGAGTCCGGCCAGGACTGCTGCGACCCCTGCGAGGGCGCAGAGCCCTGCCGCGAGGGATCGGGCCACGAAGGCGAGGACTGTGATGGGTCCGGCCAGGACGGCGAGGATTGCGCCGGGTCCGGCCAAGATGGCGAGGACTGTGATGGGTCCGGCCAGGACGGCGAGGACTGCGCGGGATCGGGCCAGGACGGCGAGGACTGCGCGGGGTCCGGCCACGAGGGTGAGGATTGCGATGGATCGGGCCACGACGGCGAGGACTGCGACGAGTCCGGCCATGACGACTGGGCGGCACCGCCCCGTGAAGAGTCAGGCCATGCCGCGTCCTGCCGGGGCGCCTCGGGCCAGGATGTCGGCACCTCCGGCTTAGGCGCCTCGGGCCAGGACGGTGGCAGATGGGGTGCTCCGGAATTCTCCGTTGCCATTGCTGCCGTACCTCCCGAGGTTATGTCCGGATTTGACGCATCCGGCATGATCTCACGCGAGACCAGGGGTTCCGCAGTAAAACGCGCGAAGCCGTGCGGATCCGTCGGTGGGTCCTGCATGGGCAGGCCACCATCTGGACGTTCTGGCTCTACTGGGTACACCACGGCGACGAGAGTATTCTAATGGGACATTAGAGGTCACAACGGATACATCACCATCAGATCTCACCAGACCTGAAGAGTCCATTGTGCCTACTGACCCGACTCGACGACCCGCATTCAGCCGAAGACGTGCGCTAGGCTTGACCTATGCGTTCCGCGACCCTGCTTCTTAGCGGGCCGCGACGGCTCTGATCAGCTCGCCGTCGCGGCTGCCCCTCGTCATGCGCACGAGGGGTTTTCTTATGGGTCCGAGTCAATCCAAAAGGACAACCGCCGTGAGTGAGTACAACCCGCAGGCGCTGCAGGCCAAGTGGCAGCAGCGATGGGAGGAGCAGGACCCGTTCCGGGCCAGCGATGACGCCGCCGACACGCGTGAGCGGCGCTACATGCTGGACATGTTCCCCTATCCTTCCGGTGACCTCCACATGGGCCATGCCGAGGTGTTCGCGATCGCCGACGTGGTCGCGCGCTACTGGTTCCAGAAGGGCTACAACGTCCTCCACCCGATCGGCTGGGACTCCTTCGGCCTGCCGGCCGAGAACGCCGCCATCAAGCGGAACGCACACCCCGCCGAGTGGACCTACGCCAACATCGAGACGCAGGCCAATTCGTTCAAGCGCTACGGCATCTCCTTCGACTGGTCGCGCCGCCTGCACACCAGCGACCCCGACTACTACCGCTGGAACCAGTGGCTGTTCATCCGCTTCTTCGAGCGCGGCCTGGCCTATCGCAAGGGCGGCCTGGTCAACTGGTGCCCCCAGGACCAGACCGTGCTGGCCAACGAGCAGGTCGTGGCGGGCAAGTGCGAGCGCTGCGGCGCCGATGTGATCCGCCGCGAGCTGACGCAGTGGTACTTCAAGATCACTGACTACGCGCAGCGGCTGCTGGACGACATGCAGCAGCTGGACGGCTGGCCGGAGCGGCTGCTGACCATGCAGCGCAACTGGATCGGCCGGTCCGAGGGCGCCGACGTGCTGTTCGAGATCGAGGGCCGCGAGGAGCCGGTCCACGTCTACACCACGCGGCCCGACACGTTGTTCGGCGCCACGTTCTTCGTGGTGGCCGTGGACGCGCCGCTGGCCGACGAGATCGTCACGGACGAGCAGCGCGCGGCCTTCGAGGCATACCGGGCCGAGTCGGCCAAGCTGAGCGACATCGAGCGGCTGTCCACCGACAAGGACAAGACCGGCGTCTTCCTGGGCCGCTACGCGATCAACCCGGTCAACGGCGAGCGCATCCAGGTCTGGGCGGCCGACTACGTGTTGTCCGACTACGGCCACGGCGCCATCATGGCCGTGCCCGCCCACGACCAGCGCGACCTGGACTTCGCGGTGAAGTTCGGGCTGCCGGTGAAGGTCGTCGTGCACACCGGCCTGGCCGACCCCGGCGAGACCGGCGAGGCCACGCCGGGCGAGGGCAAGCTGGTCAACTCCGGCCCGCTGGACGGGCTGTCCAAGACCGAGGCCATCTCCAAGATCATCGAAGTGCTGGAGACCCAGGGCAAGGGCACGGGCGCGATCAACTTCCGGCTGCGCGACTGGCTGCTGTCCCGCCAGCGCTACTGGGGCACGCCGATCCCGATCATCCACTGCGTCGACTGCGGCGAGGTGCCCGTCCCCGACGACCAGCTGCCGATCACGCTGCCCGACCTGCGCGGCGAGGCCCTGGCGCCGAAGGGCGTGTCCCCGCTGGCCAGTGCCACCGACTGGGTCAACGTCGAGTGCCCCAAGTGCGGTGGTCCCGCTCAGCGGGACACCGACACCATGGACACCTTCGTCGACTCGTCCTGGTATTTCCTGCGCTACACCTCGCCCGGCTACACCGACGGCCCGTTCGACGTCGAGGCGGTCCGCAAGTGGGGCCCGATCGACCAGTACGTCGGCGGCATCGAGCACGCGGTGCTGCACCTGCTCTACTCGCGCTTCTTCACCAAGGTCCTGCACGACATGGGCATGCTGGACTTCACCGAGCCGTTCCTGCGCATGCTCAACCAGGGCCAGGTGATCAACGGCGGCAAGGCCATGTCCAAGTCCCTGGGCAACGGCGTGGACCTGGGCAAGCAGATCGACGACTTCGGAGTCGACGCGGTCCGCCTGACCATGGTGTTCGCCGGTCCGCCCGAGGAGGACATCGACTGGGCCGACATGTCGCCGGCCGCGTCGCAGAAGTTCCTGGCCCGTGCCTTCCGTGTGATGGACGAGGTGGCCGCCGAGCCCGGCGTGTCGTTCGAGGGCGGCGACGTCGAACTGCGCAAGGCCACCCACCACGCCATCGACGAGGTCACCCGGCTGGTGGAGTCCCAGCGCTTCAACGTCGCGATCGCGCGCATGATGGAGCTGACCTCGGCGGCCCGCAAGGCCATCGACTCCGGTCCCGGCGCCGCCGACCCCGCGGTCCGCGAGGCGGCCGAGACCCTGGCGATCATGCTGTCGCTGGTGGCGCCCTACACCGCCGAGGAGGGCTGGGAGCGCCTGGGCCACAAGGGCGGCGTCGGCCGGGCCGGCTGGCCCACCGCCGACCCGGCGCTGCTGGTGCAGGAGTCGGTGACCTGCGTCGTCCAGGTGGCCGGCAAGGTGCGCGAGCGCCTGGAGGTGTCGCCCGACATCTCGGAGGCCGACCTGAAGGCGCTGGCCCTGGGCTCGGAGAAGGTCCGCTCCTACCTGACGGGCGAGCCGCGCAAGGTGATCGTGCGGGCGCCGAAGCTGGTCAACATCGTCCCCTGACGCCGACTTAGAGGCGGCGCAGCGCGGGCAGCAGCTCCTTCTCGGCCCAGCCGAAGAAGGGCTGCTGCTGGTCGTGGCCGATCTGGACGAGCGCGACGTGCGTGAACCCGGCGTCGGTGTACTTCCGGACCGCCTCGACCACCGCGTCCACGTCGTTGCCGCACGGCACGCTGCCGGCGACGTCCTCGGGCCGTACGTAGTCGGCGTAGGCGCCGAAGTTGACCGGCCCCGGCAGCTCGGCCATGACCTTCCACCCGGCCGCCGACCAGCGCCACAGCTCGTGGGCCCGCTCCTTGGCCGCCTCGGCGTCGGTGTCGTAGGAGATGGCCAGCTGGCCGTACACCGGCTTGCCCGACCCGCCGAGCGCGTTGAACTGCTCCACCACCTCCGGCATCGGCTCGTTGACGATCAGCAGGTCGCCGAACTCGGCGGCCAGGTCCGCCGACTGCCCACCGGAGGCGGCGACCCCGATCGGGATCCGGCGCTCGGGCAGGTCATAGAGCTTGGCCGAGTCCACGTCGTAGAACTCGCCCTGGTAGGTGACGTACTCGCCGGAGAACAGCTTCTTGATGATCTGGACGGCCTCGCGCAGCATCCGGTGCCGGGTGTTGACCGGTGGCCAGCCCTCGCCGATCACGTGCTCGTTCAGGTTCTCGCCGGAGCCCAGCCCCAGCGTGAACCGGCCCTGGCTGAGCACGCCCATCGTGGCCGCCTTCTGCGCGACCACGGCCGGGTGGTAGCGCATCAGCGGGCACGTCACGTACGTCATGAGGGGCAATCGCTCGGTGGCGTTCGCCGCCGCGCCCAGGACCGACCAGGCGTAGGGCGCGTGACCCTGCTCCTCGAGCCATGGGAAGTAGTGGTCGGAGATGACCGCGTAGTCGAATCCGGTCCGTTCGGCGGTGGCCGCGTCGTCCACCAGTTGCCGGGCCGGAGTCTGCTCGCACATCAAGGTGTAGCCGATTTCTGCCATGGTGTGCCGACTACCCGGGCTTGCACACGTTAGTTACCAGGCGCCGGAGATCAACGTTGGGTCAGTTCCTCCACCACCAGGCCCAGCCCGATGCCCATCAGCCAGACGTCCTTGGCGACGGAGACCCCCTCTTGGGAGGGGCGCAGGGTGCCATCCTGGCGCAGCCCGGGGGTCTTGACGTAGAAGGCGAGCAGTCCGCCGGCGAACGCGGTGAGCGCCGCCCCCGCGAGCAGCGACGGCACCACCGGGAGCAGCAGCGCCGATCCGACCGCGATCTGCGACTTCGACAGCAGCCGCACGAACGTCTCGGGATCCTGCCGGCGAAGGAACGGGAAGGCCGTGGCCGCCATGCCGTGCACGCCGGTGGCGGCTTCGCGGTCGGCCTGAGCCAGGGTGAGCCCGGAGTCCAGGATGTACGCTCCCGCCGCGATGCGGGGCGGCCATTGGTGGGGGCGGGCGAGAATCCTCACGTTTCCTCCAGAAATGACGTCACGTACGGCTTCTGCCCCATCGCCGTCTGTCACACGCTGCCCGGCGGCGGCCTTGACCAAGACTTCAAGGGCGGACTTCGCGGCCGGACGCGCACTAGTGTGCAGCTGTGACAACTGGCGCATACCTGAGATTTCCACACCTGCACGGTGACCTGGTCACCTTCGTCGCCGACGACGATGTCTGGCTGGCTCCCGTGGCGGGCGGACGGGCCTGGCGGTTCACCGCCGACCGTACGCCCGTGTCGTACCCCAGGTTCTCGCCCGACGGCGCCCGCATAGCGTGGACCGGCCATCGGGAGGGACCGCCCGAAGTGTTCGCCGCCGAGCTCGACGGGGCCGAAGGCGAGCGGCTGACCCACTGGGGCAGCGCCACGACCGGCGCGCGCGGGTGGACCGCCGGCGGGGATGTGCTCGCGGTCAGCGCGACGGGCGAGGGCTCACGGTCCAGGACGTGGGCGTACGCGGTGCCGCTGGACGGCGGCCCGGCGGTGCGCCTGCCGTACGGGTGGGTGAGCGAGGCCGCCGTCAGCGGCGACCGGGTCGCGACCGTGTCGCCGGTCTACCGCGAGCCGTCACATTGGAAGCGCTACCGGGGAGGTACGGCCGGCAAGCTCTGGGTCGACGCCGAGGGGAACGGCGAGTTCGCCCGGCTGTTCGCCGACAGCCACGCGCAGTACTGGTCGGTCATGTGGGTGGGTGACCGTATCGCGTTCCTGGCCGACATCGACGGCACCGGCAACGTGTACTCGGCCCTGCCTGACGGCTCCGACCTGCGCAAGCACACCGGGCACGACGAGTTCTACGCCCGCCACGCCTCGACCGACGGGGAACGGGTGGTCTACAGCCACGCCGGCGACCTCTGGCTGCTGGAGAGCCTGGACGCAGAGCCGTACAAGCTGGAGGTCAAGCTCGGCGGGCCGCGCCCGGCTCGCGCGCGGCGACCGGCGCCGGCCCGCGTCGGCGGGTTCTCGCCGGACGAGACCGGGCGGGCGAGCGCGGTCGAGATCCGCGGCACCGCCCACTGGGTGACCCACCGAGACGGGCCCGCGGGCGCGTTGCGGGTGGAGCCGGGCGTCCGGGTACGGCTGCCGCGGGCGCTCGACGCCGACGGCCGGGCGGTCTGGGTCTCGGACGCCACCGGTGAGGACGGTCTGGAGATCGGTACGCCCGGCGGCGAGATCCGTACGCTGGCCGCGGGCGAGCTCGGCCGGGTGCTCCAGCTGGCCGCCGCGCCCAACGGCAAGCACGCGGCCGTGGCCACGCACGACGGGCGACTGCTGGTCATCGACCTCGAATCCGGAAATATCCGGGAGCTGGATCGCACGACGCAGGGGGACATCAGCGGGCTGACGTTCTCGCCCGACTCGTCCTGGCTGGCGTGGGTGCATCCGCATGACGAGCGGCTGTCGCAGATCAGGATGGGCCGCCTCGACGGGACCTCCGTCATCGACGTGACGCCGCTGCGGTTCGTCGACTTCGACCCGGTCTTCACCAGGGACGGAAAGCATCTGGCGTTCCTGTCGGTACGGACCTTCGACCCGATCTACGACGCGCACGTGTTCGACCTGTCGTTCCCGGCGGGCTGCCGGCCGTACCTGGTGCCGTTGCAGGCGACGACGCCCTCGCCGTTCGACCCGAGCCTGCAGGGGCGCGGGTTCAACGGCGAGGACGACAAGCCCGCCTCGTCCGCTGCTTCGGATGAGAAGAAGAACTCGGACAAGAAGGACGCCGAGCCGCCGCGTACCGAGGTGGACGTCGAGGGGTTGGCCTCGCGCGTGGTGCCGGTGCCCGTGCCCGCCGCGCACTACCGCAACCTGCGCACCGCCAAGGACGCGCTGCTCTGGCTGCGCCACCCGACGGCCGGGCTGCTCGGCGACGGCACCGAGCCGACCGGCGAGACCGTCCTCGAACGCTACGACCTCAAGAAGCGCGCCAAGGCCGAGCTCGGCAGGGAGACGCGCGCCTTCGAGGTGAGCGGCGACGGCAGCAGGCTCGTCCTCAACGGCAAGAACGGCCTGCAGACCCGCACCAGCGGCGAGGGCGACGAGGTCGTCACCATCGACCTCGACCGGATCACGGTCCAGATCGACCCGGCCGCCGAGTGGCGGCAGGGCTTTGCCGAGGCCGGCCGGTTGATGCGCGACCACTTCTGGCGCGCGGACATGAACGGCGTCGACTGGCAGGGCGCCCTCGACCGCTACGCGCCGCTGGTCGACCGGATCGGCGCCTACTCCGAGCTCATCGACCTGCTCTGGGAGGTACAGGGCGAGCTGGGCACCTCGCACGCCTACGCCCGGCCCGTCGGCGGGGGCTACGACTCGCGGCGGCGCCAGGGCCTGCTCGGCGCCGACATCGTCCGCGACGCGGAAGGCGTCTGGCGGGTCGAACGGATCCTGCCCGGTGAGTCGTCCGACCACGACGCGCGCTCGCCGCTGCTCGCGCCGGGCGTCGCCGTGCGCGCGGGCGACGCGATCGTGGCGGTGGGCGGACGACCCGTCGATCCCGTACGCGGCCCGCTCGCCTCTCTGTCCGGCACGGCCGGCCAGCCCATTGAGCTGACCGTACGACCGGCGTCGGGCGGCGAGACCCGCCGGGTGGTGGTCACCCCGATCTCGGACGAGACGCAGCTGCGCTACCACGACTGGGTGGAGGGCCGCCGGGCCTACGTCCGGCAGGCGTCGGACGGGCGGCTCGGCTACCTGCACGTGCCCGACATGGTGGCCTCGGGGTGGGCGCAGTTCCATCGCGACCTGCGTACGGAGATGGCCCGCGAGGGGCTGGTCGTGGATGTCCGTGAGAACGGCGGCGGGCACACCTCCGAGCTCGTGCTGGAGAAGCTGTCGCGCCGGGTCACCGGCTGGAACCACGCCCGCGGCTACGAGCCGATGCGCTACCCCGAGGACTCGCCGCGCGGCCCGATCGTGGCCGTCACCGACGAGTTCGCGGGCTCGGACGGCGACATCGTCAGCGCGGGCATCAAGAACCGGAAGATCGGTCCGCTGGTAGGCACCCGGACGTGGGGCGGGGTGATCGGCATCGACTCGCGCTACTCGCTGGTGGACGGGACGGTGGTGACCCAGCCCCGCTACTCGTTCTGGCTGGCCGGGCCGGGCTGGGGCGTGGAGAACTACGGCGTCGACCCCGACATCGAGGTGGTCATCACGCCGCAGGACCGGGTGGCGGGGCGCGATCCGCAGTTGGAGAAGGCGGTCGAACTCGCGCTCGCCGCCCTGGCCGAGCACCCGGCGGCCACCCCTCCGGACCTGCCGCCTCTCGCGACATGACGAGCCTCTCCGTCGCGGACCTGCCGCCTCTCGCGACATAACCGCGCGACGTAACCTCGCGACATAACGGACTCATCACGGGATCCGCTCCGATGACGATCGGAGCGGATCCTGTAGGCAGGCTTGATCCTATGAAGTCCCTTACGTATCGCCTTGGGCTGTCGCTCAAGGGCGTGGCCGCTGACTCCCTCTTTCAGAGGTAAGGCGGTGGAGCCTCTCGCCTATCGTCAGAGCGGTATCCGGGAAACCGGACTGAATGCCCGGGACATCAGGAAGGCCCTGGAAAAGCTCACCGTTCCAGGGCTCCCCCTGGGGACGTTCGGCATCGCGGGCGGTGCGGCGAGAGAACGCCACAACCAGGCCGGCGACGAGTTCAACAGCCGGGCGCGGCGCGGCGCGGAGTCGGCCGAGGGCATCTCGCACAATATGAAGCTCACCGCCGACGGGTACGTGCGGGCCTCCAACGACGTCATGCGCGCGGTCCTCGCCGTTGGCCGCGACCGGCAGCCTCTCGTACGCGGGAAGGCCCCTACGCCGGAGTCGGAAGTCCGGAACGGCCTGGGATATGGCCTCACGTCGCTCGGTACCACGGGCGTGACCCTCATCCGGCTGGCGGAGGCCTCCTCCTACCTCCAGCGCGGCTCGGCCGCCGGGGTCGCGAACCTGTCGGCCGAGGCGGCGAAGATGGCGAACCTGAGCCAGCGCACGCTGTCCATGCTCAAGGTCGCCGCCACGATGTCGATCACGGCAGGGACCGGGCTCATGCTCTGGCTGGCCACCGTGACCTGGAACGACGACAAGGTCGACGAGGCCATCGCGGCCTGGCGCCACGCCGCCAACTCCCTGGGCGAGATCTTCGGGGCCGGGGACCCGATGAAGCTGGAGGCACTGGCGGCAGCATGGCACGGTGGCGCCAAGGACGTGGCCGACCAGAAGCTACGAGACTTCGTCACCGCGGGTGTCCAGCTCGCCGACTACGCCGCCGGCCGGGCTGTCGGGTTGCAGGACGCGGTGAAGCAGCTGAACCGGCTGCACTCGTACGCGTTCTGGACGACCATGGGTGAGCTGGGGGTGATCGCGGCGCTGCGCCTGGTCGCGGCCGTCAACCCGGCCGCCCGGCTGGCGACCATCACGGTGGGGTGGCGGTTGTCCCTCGCCCTTGTACTGATTCAGGGGGCTATCACCGCGCGGCTGGAGTACCTGGCGGGAGAGTCCTTGAAGAAGGACTCGGTGGGCGCCGGGCCGCCGGGGGTCGAGGAGACGGACTTCCCTCGCTTCTGACCTTCCCTTGCGGTCATGCGGTCATGCGGTCATGCGGGCCTGCGGTCATTGGGGGTCCGTGGTCATGCGGGTCGTCCTGGACTGCCGCCCGGCGGGGTGAGGCCACAGGCCGGTTGATGATGATGGTCATCCGGTCTGTGTGATGCGGTCCAGGATCTCAGCCAGGATCGGCTCGGTGGTGGCGAAGTTCAGCCGCACGCAGTGCGCGCCGCCGGGCCCGAACGTGGCGCCATCGCTCAGCATGACTTTCGCGTCACGTTCGAGCGCTTCCTGTACGCCTGGGCGGCCGTAGTCGAGCCAGGCCAGGTAAGTGGCCTCCGGGATGCGGTAGCCGACCTCCTCAGGCAGCCGGTCGGCGATCGTCCGGCGATTCCTGTCCAACAGGGCACGGGTCTCCTCAAGCCAGGCGTCGCCGTGCCGCCAGGCCGCCACCGTCGCCTCTACCCCGAACAGATTGGCGGAGCCGAACACGAAGGGCGGCTGCGCGTCCAGAGCCTTACGCAGATCCGGCGAGCCGATGTGGGCGACCGAGCACCGAATGCCGCCAAGATTGAACGCCTTGGTGGCAGAGGTGAGCGTGACGGTCCGCTCCGGCAGGATGGTGGCGAACGGGATGTGCTGGTTGGGGGCGTACGCGAGGTCGGCGTGGATCTCGTCGGAGATGACGAGCAGGTCATGACGCTCGACGTGCTCCGCCAGCTCGGTCAGCTCCTCGCGGGTGAAGACCCGGCCCGTGGGATTGTGCGGGTTGACCAGCAGCAGCACCTTGCACCGGGACAGATCAGGCACCTCAAACCGCCACGAGTCCCCGTCGGCGATCAGCTGGAGGGGATGCAGCGGCCGGTTCATGGTCTCCAGCGTGCCGAGGAACGGGGGATAGGCGGGGGTATGCACGGCCACGCCGTCGCCTGTGCGGGTCCATACGTGGAGGAGCACTTGGAGCGCTTGGTTGATGTCGGAATAACTCCGCACATACTCAAGCTCCGGCTCCCAGCCGTACCGACCGGCCATCCGCTCAACGAACGCCTCAGCCAGGGGACCACAGCGGGGACTGTCCAGCCAGGTGGGGTAGCCGAGGTCACCGTGGGCCCGCCGTTGAAGGGCGTTGACGACTTCGGGGGCGGTGGGGAGGTCCATGTCGGCGATCCAGGCGGGGATGACGCCGGGAGCGGCTTTGGCCCACTTGAATCCGTCGTGTGTTGCCTTGAGGTCTTCTGCCCGCTTTGTGTA
This sequence comes from Nonomuraea sp. NPDC048901, assembly GCF_040649695.1. Classification (NCBI taxonomy): domain Bacteria; kingdom Bacillati; phylum Actinomycetota; class Actinomycetes; order Streptosporangiales; family Streptosporangiaceae; genus Nonomuraea; species Nonomuraea sp. NPDC048901. The sequence continues at coordinate 222,864 of NZ_JBEZFW010000002.1, forward strand.
GGTCACCCGGCCATTCTAAAAACCACCTTGATCCTGGCCACCCCGTCTCACGATCAGCCCGGTCTTACGGCCACCCCTGGCCTTGCGGCCGACCCTGTCTCACGGCCATCTCGTCTCACGGTCGGCCCGGTCCTGCGGCCAACCTGTCTCACGTCGGCCAGCCGGTCCCACGATCAGCCCGGCTCACTGATCAGCCCATCTCATCGTCGGCCCATATGGCCGATCAGACGATCGGTCCGTTCGCGCCGAAATGCTCGAAGACCCGTCGATGGCAGGCCCACAAGGTGGCTGGTGGCGAAACAGCACCAACCACTCGTGGATCACAGGAGTGGTGCCTTCCTGCCATATCCATCAGCCATCCGCGCGACTGATGCCCATTGGGCACCCGCACGGTCGATACCCGCTAGCCGTCTGTACGATCCGTACCCATTAGACGCCCGTACAGGAGATGCCCAGTAGCCACCCGATACGGTCCACGGCCACCCATCAGCCACCCGTATGGTCGTGGCCACTCGTAAGACACACGTATGGTGTTCCGGGCGCATGACCCTGTCATGCGCCCGGAAACCTGCGTGGAGTCAGAGGCGGCGGAGGACCGCCACGACCTTGCCCAGGACGCTGGCTTCGTCGCCGGGGATCGGGTCGTAGTTGGCGTTGTGCGGCACCAGCCAGACGTGGCCGTCCTTGCGCTTGAACGTCTTCACCGTAGCCTCGCCCTCGATCATGGCCGCCACGATGTCACCGCTCTCCGCGACCGGCTGCTGGCGGACGACGACCCAGTCGCCGTCGGCGATGGCGGCGTCGATCATCGAATCACCGGCGACCTGCAGGAGGAAGAGGGTGCCTTCACCGACCAGTTGCTTGGGCAGGGCGAAGACGTCTTCGACGCTCTCCTCGGCGAGGATCGGCCCACCTGCGGCGATCCGGCCGACCAGCGGCACGTAGGCGGCCGTGGGCCTGCTCACCGGAGAGTCGGACTCGTTGGCGGCGTCGGGATCGACCCAGAGCACGGGCTCGCCGGGCAGACGCACCTCGAGCGCACGCGGCCGGTGGGGGTCGCGTCTCAGGTAGCCCTTGCGCTGCAACGCCGTCAGCTGGTGCGACACGCTGGACGTGCTGGTCAGTTGCACGGCCTCGCCGATCTCGCGCATGGACGGCGGGTAGCCCCGCTGTTGGACCGAGTCGCGAATCACCTCGAGGATCTTGCGTTGCCTGGGCGTCAGGCCCAGGGAGTCACGCCGACGCACCGCGAGGTCACTGACCCCGTTGGTGTCATCCCGATCGCTCATGATCTGCCTCCTCGCCCGGCGGCCCGCCTCACCGGCGAATCTCCCGGTCCGTGGTCTTCGTGTCGCACACAGCGACCGTATCGCTGTTGAAGATCATCTTCAAACAATTGTTCGAGTCTTCCTCGAAATTGTTGGCAGCGTGGTGTACAACATCGTACGGGAGTTCGATCGACACCGTGTTCGATTTGCCGATCTTTATTGGGTCTTTTTTTCGGGCCGGGGCGGCTGGGAGGTCACACATGCGAACGACCACCATCACAGATGCGACCAGCGACGACGTCAAGCGACTCACCCTCCTGGCAGACGCCACCCGGCGACCGGTGGCAGGGGGCGGAAACACGGGTGACGACCGGGGGGACGGTTCTCGGGGCGGCGATTCCGCCATCCGGCCAGATTGCGAACGCCCGCATACCCGTGACAACTCTGACAACCGGGCTCCGGGGTCTGGCGGTTCGGGATCGGCCACTCCGGGGTCTGGCGGTTCGGCGTCGGTCGGCCCAGGGTCTGTTGGACTGACGTCTGGCGGTTCGGGGTCTGTTGGTCCGGGGCTCGTCGAGTCGGGATCGGCCGGTTTGGGGTCGGCCGGTTTGGGGTCTGGCAGTTCGGGGTCTGGCGGTCCGGGATCTGTCGCTTCGGGCTCCGCCGATCCGCGATCGGCCGGTTCGGGATCCGGCGGTCCGGGGTCCGCTGCCCCGGGACCAGAAGGCCGTCTTGGGGTAGCGGGCGGGGCTCGCTCCGGAAGTGGGAGTGCGGGTCGTCTGCGGGCTGGGGGCGGGAGCATTCGCGAGAGTGGAGACGGAGGCCGTTTCGGCAGGGAAGGCGGTACACGGCCTGTACGCGGGGGCGGGGGGCGTCCCGAATACGGCAGCGGTGGCCGTCCGGGGGGCGGCAGAGTACGTGCCGGAGGCGGATCGGCTGGCAGAGGGCCTCTCAGTCGTCGGGCTGCGGCACAGGGGAGACCGCTCCTGTGGCTGGTGCCCGCGCCGCGCCCTGACGCCGACGACACGCCGCCGCCTGATGGAAGTGTGCGACCCACGGACACGACCGGGCGCCCAGTGGAGCCCGCAGGCTCAGCGGAAGTTGGGCGGCGATCGGTGGAGTCCGGGAATTCGTCGCTTCGGGCGAGCGACGGCCGCGCGGAGGGACCTCTGCGCGATGCGGGCGTTCGGCCCGGTGAGGCAGGAAGCCGGCCCGGGGGCCGGTCCAGTGAAAAGAGTGGCCGGTCCGAGGGTCGGTCTCGTGAGGCGGAGGGCCGGTCCGAGCTTCGGTCTGGGGAGGCTGCGGTCCGGTCGGAGGGGCGGTCGCGTCGGGTGGGTGGCCGGTCCGAAGGCCGGTCTCAGGAATCTGGTGGCCGGTCCGAGCTTCGGTCTGGGGAGGCTGTGGTCCCCTCGGAGGGGCGGGCGCGTCGGGCGGGTGGTCGGTCCGGTGTGCGGTCTCGGGGTGTCGGTGGGCGTGTCGGGGGTCGGGCTCGGGAAACGGCTGGTCGTTCCGGTGGCCGGGCCCGTGAGGTGACGGGCTCGTACGCACGCCGTCCCCGGCGTAAGGGCGGCCTGCCCGCTGATCGGACCCGCCTCTCCAGGAGGCAGGCCGGCGTCACTCGACGGGGGCGGCGTAATCCTCCCGTACGGCTCACGCGACGGGGGCGGGCCGTACTGGTGATGGCCATGGCTTTGCTGTCCCTGGGCGGTTTCTGGCTCGGCACCCGCGCGGTCAGCCAGGCGTCCGCGGCACCCGCCGTACCGAGTCACGCGGGTCTGCCCTGGGTGACCGTCCACGAGGGGGACACGCTCTGGACGATCGCCGACGCGATGGCTCCCGACGAGGGCGACCCCGGAGCGGTCGTGACCGAGATCAAGCGGCTGAACGGCCTGCCCAGCTCGCTCATCCGCCCCGGCAGCCGCCTGTACGTCCCGAGCGCCCACGCCGTGCCGTAAGCCCCGAATACCCCTAATCGGTGCCGTGCCGCGCCGCGCCGTGCGATCCCGTGCCGTGCCGCGCCGCCCGGTGTCAGTGCCGTAACCGTGTGATGCTCTGTGATGTCGTTCCGTGTCGGGTGGTGCCGTTCCGTTGCGTGGCGTTTAGTCCCGAAACGGTCCGTCCCGACCGGTGGCCGTATAGCCGTACAGTCCGTCCTCCACCGGTGAGCGATACGGTCCGTCCCCAACCCGAAGCGCGGAGACGAGCGCGTACGGATGTGCCGTACGAGATGCCTGTGAGCCGTGTTCACCCACGTGAGACCGGCCAACCAACGTGACCAGCGAGGCGAGGAACACACCCCCACCGGCCGGCGTTGACGACGACACGCCCGAGCCGGACCAAGGCGGCTGCGCTGATCAGCGACTTCGGCGGCAAGCCCCCGTCCAACTTGCGTTCATGGTCGCTCGCTTCTACGGTTGGACCACAACATCTAGTAGTTACACCGATGTAGTTCACCACAAATTGTGTTTCTCTGACCGCACCATGGCGAGCCGTGGGGCGTGCGCGAGCGTACGCAGAAGAGTGCTTTACGCCTGTGGTGACCACACGGTCGAGGAGGGCGAGCAAACGTGCACTGTCCGTTCTGTCGTCATCCCGACACGCGGGTCATCGACAGCCGCTCGACAGAGGACGGCGCGGCCATTCGGCGCCGCCGTACCTGTCCGGAATGCGGGCGCCGGTTCACCACGCAGGAGACCGTACTGCTGATGGTGAGCAAGCGCAGCGGAGTAACGGAGCCGTTTTCGCGGGACAAGGTCGTCGCGGGCGTGCGACGGGCCTGCCAGGGCAGGCCGGTGAGCGAGGATTCGCTGGCTCAATTGGGCCAGCGCGTCGAGGAGGCCATCCGGGCCAAGGGTGCCGCTGAGCTCCCCTCCAACGAGGTGGGGCTGGCGATCCTGGGCCCGTTGCGGGAGTTGGACGAGGTGGCCTACTTGCGATTCGCATCGGTATATCGCGGTTTCGAGAGCCTGGCGGACTTCGAGGCCGAGATCGAACAGTTGAAGGCGGAGAAGGGGGAGTCATGACGGAGACGGCCAGCGGTTCAGTCGCGCGCGGAGGTAAGCGTCCGCGTAAAGGGCTCAAGATGAAGCGCATCTTCACCAAGCCCGGTGTGCACCCATATGACGACATCAAGTGGGAGCGCCGCGACGTCGTCATGACCAATTGGCGCGACGGCTCGATCAATTTCGAGCAGCGGGGCGTCGAGTTTCCCGAATTCTGGTCGGTCAACGCCGCCAACATCGTCACGACCAAATACTTCCGCGGCGCCGTGGGCACCCCGCAGCGCGAGTGGAGCCTGAAGCAGCTGGTCGACCGGGTCGTCGGCGTCTACACCAAGACCGCGGTGGAGCACGGCTACTTCGCCACCGACGAGGATGCCGAGATCTTCGACCATGAGTTGAAGCACGCGCTGACGCACCAGGTGTTCGCGTTCAACTCGCCGGTGTGGTTCAACGTGGGCACCGCGAGCCCGCAGCAGGTGAGCGCCTGCTTCATCTTGGCCGTGGACGACACGATGGAGTCGATCCTCGACTGGTACAAGGAAGAGGGCGTGATCTTCAAGGGCGGCTCGGGCTCGGGGGTCAACCTGTCCCGCATCCGCTCCTCGAAGGAGCTCCTGTCCAGCGGCGGTACGGCCAGCGGGCCGGTCTCGTTCATGCGCGGCGCCGACGCGAGCGCGGGCACCATCAAGTCCGGCGGCGCCACCCGCCGGGCGGCCAAGATGGTCGTGCTCGACGTCGACCACCCCGACATCGTGGAGTTCGTCGAGACCAAGGCCCGCGAGGAGGACAAGGTCCGCGCGCTGCGCGACGCCGGGTTCGACATGGACCTGGGCGGCAAGGACATCGTCTCGGTCCAATACCAGAACGCCAACAACTCGGTGCGCGTCTCCGAGGAGTTCATGCACGCGGTCGAGAAGGGTGACGACTTCGCCCTGCGCGGCCGCCTGACCGGCGAGGTGATCGAGAAGGTCGACGCGCGGGAGCTGTTCCGCAAGATGGCCAAGGCCGCCTGGGAGTGCGCCGACCCCGGCGTCCAGTACGACGACACGATCAACGACTGGCACACCACCCCGGAGACCGGGCGCATCACCGCCAGCAACCCCTGCAGCGAGTACGTCCACCTCGACAACTCCTCCTGCAACCTGGCCAGCATCAACCTGCTGAAGTTCCTGAAGGACGACGACACCTTCGACGTCGCGAACTTCGTCAAGCTGACCGAGCTGATCATCACGGCCATGGACGTGTCGATCACGTTCGCCGACTTCCCGACCGAGAAGATCGGCGAGACCACCCGCGCCTACCGCCAGCTCGGCATCGGCTACGCGAACCTGGGCGCGCTGCTCATGGCCACCGGCCACGCGTACGACTCCGACGGCGGCCGCGCGGTCGCCGGGGCGATCACGTCGCTGATGACCGGTGTGTCCTACCGGCGCAGCGCCGAGCTGGCCGGGGTCGTCGGCCCGTACGACGGCTATGCCCGCAACGCCGAGCCGCACAAGCGGATCATGCGCAAGCACGCCGCCGCCAACGACGACCTGCGCACGGTCGGCTCGATGGACGCCAAGATCCACGCCGAGGCGTCCCGTCAGTGGTCGGAGTGCCTCAAGGTCGGCGAGAAGAACGGCTACCGCAACGCGCAGGCCAGCCTGCTCGCGCCCACCGGCACCATCGGCCTGATGATGGACTGCGACACCACCGGCATCGAGCCCGACCTGGCGCTGGTCAAGTTCAAGAAGCTCGTCGGCGGCGGCTCTATGCAGATCGTCAACCAGACGATCCCGCGCGCCCTCAAGCAGCTCAACTACCAGCAGGAGCAGATCGAGGCCATCGTCGAGTACATCGCCGAGCACGGCCACGTCGTCGACGCCCCCGGCCTGCGCAGGGAGCACTACGAGGTGTTCGACTGCGCGATGGGCGAGCGGGCCATCGCCCCGATGGGTCACGTCCGCATGATGGCCGCCGCGCAGCCGTTCCTGTCCGGCGCGATCTCCAAGACGGTCAACCTGCCGGAGTCGGCCACGATCGACGACATCGAGCAGGTCTACATGGAGGGCTGGAAGCTCGGCCTCAAGGCGCTGGCGGTCTACCGCGACAACTGCAAGGTCGGCCAGCCGCTGTCGGCCGGCGGCAGCAAGAAGGAAGCCGAGAAGGCCGACAAGGCGGCCGAGGTCGCCGAGCCTGAGGTCAGGGTCATCGAGGTCAACCGGCCCACCAGGCGCCGGATGCCCAACCAGCGGCCGAGCATGACCACCCGCTTCACGGTCGGCGGCGCCAAGGGCTACATGACCGCCTCGTCCTACCCCGACGATGGGCTCGGCGAGGTCTTCCTGAAGATGTCCAAGCAGGGTTCGACGCTGGCGGGCGTCATGGACGCCTTCTCGGTGGCGATCTCGATAGGGCTCCAGTACGGCGTGCCGCTCGAGACGTACATGAGCAAGTTCGTCAACATGCGCTTCGAGCCCGCCGGGATGACGGACGACCCCGACATCCGGATGGCCACCTCGGTGATGGACTACATCTTCCGCCGCCTGGCCCTCGACCACCTGCCCTACGACGAGCGGGCGGCGCTGGGCATCTTCTCGGCGGCCGAGCGCGCCGCGCAGCAGCGCGGTGAGGACCCGGCCGCGCTCCAGGAGGCGGTCGACCGTGAGGCGCTCGCCCAGTCGGCGCCGATCGAGGCGAAGCAGGAGGCCGAGCAGGAGGCGAAGCCGGAGCCGGTGCAGGAGTTCACGCTGGAGAACCACCAGCGCATCACCGCCGACGCCCCGCTCTGCATGACCTGCGGCACCAAGATGCGCCCGGCGGGCAGCTGCTACGTCTGCGAGGGCTGCGGCTCGACCAGCGGCTGCAGCTAGAAGAGTCGCGGCGGATGTGACAACTGGGCAAGCGCTCAGCTGGTTCCGTGTTGGTCGTCGGTATGGCGGCTGATATGGCGAGCGCCTGGCCTTGTGTAAGGCCAGGCGCTCGGCGTGATCAGGAAGCTGATGTTCCTGCTCGTGTCAGAACCTGCATGACCTCAGCTTCCGGGTCGCAACGCGAGCGACTCGGAGTGAGGTGAGGGTGCTGAAGAAGGGGTCAGGAAATCGTTCATGGCCCCCTTCGACGAGCTCAGGGATTTCCCTGTGCCTCAAGCGAGAGCTCCTGCCAGTCGGCCCAAGTCTTGAGCCTGTCGGCATAAGCCTGCTGGAGCATCGGATAGAAGCCCACCCCGAACATGACGCGCAGCGGCGGCTTCTCGGAATCGACCAGTTTGAGGAGCGCCTGGGCGGCGGCGGCAGGGTCGCCGGCCGGTTGCTTTCCGGCCATAGCGCCGAGTCGTTGACGGAGCTCCGTATAAGCCGGATCAGGCTGAGCCACGAAACCGTTGTTGAGCGGGTCAGGATTCTTACCGGCCCGGGTCGCGAAGCCGCCGGGCTCGATAATGGTCACCTTGATCCCGAATTCGGCGACTTCGCCGGCGAGGGCCTCGTTCAATCCCTCAAGGGCCCACTTGGACGCGTGGTAGGCCCCGCCGAGCGGCATGGCGATGACCCCGGCGGCCGAGGAGAGCTGGATGATGTGCCCTGAGCCCTGTTCGCGAAGGTAGGGCAGAGCGGCCTGGACGACCCAGACGGCGCCGAACAGGTTCGTCTCCATCTGGTTGCGCAGCTGCTGCTCGGTCAGTTCTTCGACCGCGCCGATCTGGGCGTAACCGGCGTTGTTCACGATGACGTCGAGCCGCCCGAAGTGCGCATGTGCCCGCTTGACGCTCTCGAAGACGGCGGCCCGATCGGTGACGTCGAGCTCCAGCGGAAGCAGCGCATCGCCGTAGGTGGTGATCAGGTCATCGAAGCCCGCGATGCTTCGGGCGGTCGCGACCACCTGGTCGCCCCGGGACAGAGCGGCCTCGACGAATTCACGGCCCAGGCCGCGGGAGGAACCGGTGATGAACCAAATCTTGCTCATGAGGTCTCTCCAAAGGCAGCTGCGTTGTCGCGGGCCCAGTCGGCGAAGGTGAGCGCCGACCGGCCGAGCAGATCGTCGACGGTCGTGGTGGTGGGGCCGGGGCGGTCGGCATAGTCAGCCAGTGAGCCCAGCAGGCGGGCGGGGACCTCCTCTGGCAGGCCCTGGGCGAGCATCGCCCGCCGTACCTGCCCGGCGGGGAGCTCGACGAAGGACAGCTCCCGGCCGAGAGCGGCGCCGAGCAGACGCACCTTCTCGAACTGGTTCAGTGACTGCGGGCCGGTCAACGTGTGGACAGCGCCGGCATGGAGGCCACGCAGAGCCTGTACGGCTACCGCGGCGATGTCGGATTCGTGGATCGGGGAGGTGACGGCGTGGCCATAGGCGCCGCGCACCACGTCACCGTCCCGCAGCTGCGGAGCCCAGGCCAAGGCGTTGGCGGCGAAGTCGGCCAGGCGCAGGATGGTCCAGTCCAGGCCGGAACCGGTGACGAGGTCCTCGGCGAGCTTGAACTGGGCGGCGAAGCGGGCCTCACCCGCCGGATACTGCACAGTGGTGGCCGACAGGAGCACCGCTCGCCGTACACCCCGCTCGACCGCGAGCCTCAGCAGTTCGCCGAGGCCGGGGCCGGTGGCGCGCGGGCTGATCTGGATCGCTTCCACACCCTCCAACTCGGCCTCGATCCACTGGGGGTGGAACAGGTCGCCGCTGACGGGCCGCACGTCGTCGGGGAGCAGGGCCCCGCGCGTGGTGGCGGCGACGGTCGCGCCCTCCTGGAGCAGCAAGTTCATCACGGAGCGGCCGACGACGCCGTTGGCTCCGGTGAGCAGGATCATGGCTGGTCACCAGCCCACGACGCCGAGGCGGTCGATGAAGATCCCGGTCGGCCCGTCAGCGCCCAGCGTCGCGAGCCGGATGAACGGGTCGGTGCCCTCGGTGACGGTCAACTGGCCCATGTGATTGTTCATATCGGTGGCGGCGAACTTGTGGTTGGCGACCTCGCCCGGGGTGAGGGCGTTGAACTTGATGTCAGGATGCGCCTGGGCGTATCTGAGAGTGACCATGTTCAGGGCCGCCTTGGATGAGCTGTAGGCGAGCTCGTGGAGCTGTGTCCCTGGTTGCGCCGGGTCGCTCTGCACCGCGAAAGAGCCGATGGCGCTGGACACCATGACCACCCGCGGATTGTCCGACGCCCGTAGCAGGGGGAGGAAGGCGTTGGTGACCCTGATGGGCCCGTACACGTTGGTGTCATAGACGGAATGGATCTCCTCGATCGTGGTGTCGGCGGGCTTGGCCGCCTTGCCGGGCGCACCCGCGTTGTTGATCAGGACGTCCAACCGGTCGGTGTGCTCGCTGACGAGCCGGACGGCGTCCGCCACCGATGCGTCGCAGGTCACGTCGAGCGGGACCAGGACCACGTTCACGCCATCGATGGCCAGCTTCTCGGCCGCTGTCCGTCCACGACCCTCATCGCGCGAGCCGAGGAAGACCGTCCAACCCTGCTCGCCGAGCCGCCGGGCGGCTTCCAGGCCGAGGCCCTTGTTGGCTCCGGTGATAAGTGCTTTCGTCATGGATCCAGCATCGAGCCAGGTCAAAGGCGGAACAATGTAAGCTTCATTGGGCGATCAATAACATAGGGATTATTTGTGGAGCTAAGGGATATCGAGATCTTCTTGACGCTGGCTGAAGAGCTCCACTTCGGCCGCACCGCCGAACGACTCCACGTTTCCCAGGCCCGGGTCAGCCAGGCCATCAGCAAACAGGAACGGCGCCTGGGCGTGGCATTGTTCGACCGCACCAGCAGGCGCGTGGCCCTGACCTCGGTCGGCAGGCGCCTCGTTGAGGACCTGCAGCAGGCCCTCGACCTCCTCCGCGCAGGGCTCGCGCGCGCCGAGGCCGCGGGGCTGGGCGCGGGGCTGAGCCTACGTGTGGGCGTCTTCGGTTACGCCGGACATGTTCTCGAACCCCTCATCGCTGCGTTCCGCGCCCGTCATCCTGGCGTTGACGTCCAGTTCGGCGAGGTCAACGGCGTCGACCCGTTCAAGGCCGTACGTAGCGGAGACCACGATGTGAACGTGCTGTGGCTGCCCGTCATCGAAGCGGACCTCACCGTCGGACCCGTCCTGTACACCGGGCGCCGCGTGCTGGCGGTGGCGGCCGACCATCCGCTGGTCGAGCGCGGTCACGCGACCCTGGAGGACCTGGCCGACAACCACGTCATCGACTTCGGGGCGGACGCTCCCGAGTATTGGGTGGCGTCCATGATTCCGATGCGCACACCGTCGGGGCGCCGGATTCCGCGCGGGCCGATCGCGCGGACCTTCCACGAGATCGTCTCCCTGGTCTCTTCCGGGCGGTGCGTCCAGCCGATCGGCGAGATCGCTGCCCGCTATGGCAGCCCTCCGGGGATGGTCTTCTTGCCCATGCCCGACGCGCCCGTTCTCCAGTGGGCCATGACGTGGCGCACCACCGCCGACAGTCCCATCATCCGGGCGCTGGCCCAGACCGCCGCCGACCTCGGGCCGATCGTGTTGTGATCAGAGGCCGCCGTCGCGTCGGAGGGTGCCGACGGCGCCGGCCGAGCACCCAGGCCCGATCCCCGGCAAGATCCTGGGCGTGCACGTGGTCAAGGATCTGGACTTGGTTCCAGATCCCTCTCGACGAGTTCGGGCGGGCGGCGGGAACCTGCTGACCCGTCGCACCAACGACTCGGGCCGAGTACCTGACCGCCCACGATGCTATGGTCCGGCCATGGCTCAACAGCGATCAACGGGACCGACCGGCTTCAAGTAGCGCGCCAGGAAATACCTGGCGGTGCTACCCAGGGAGCCTCATGTCCCGCACTGCCCATCACATCGCTCGTCCGGTTCACGGCGGGGGAGCCCCATGGCGATCGGTGGCGATAGTTGATCTCCGTTACAGTGCCGCATGCCTGCGACAGGCACGGCAGGCCGGTCGTCGGCCACGTCCGATGTCCCTCCGCCACAAGGTCGACGTCTACTCCTGGGCCAGGGCCGATCTCCGAGATCGGTGGGTATCAGAGTGGGCCGACATCGAGGAGCGCCGGGCACGCCAACGCCTGCGTCTCAGGCTCGAAGCCATCCGTCAGATGATCAACGCCACAAGCGGTGACTCCCTGGCCATCGATGATCTTGAAGTCCACCCGGCGCGACACCGTCGCAACGCCATCTGGCTGTACTGATCACGGAATACCGCACTCATCAGAGAGAGGCTTCGATGCGCCATGACCTATCCACCACCGACCTATGACGGTGACGCCGGCGAGCTGAGCGCGACGTACCGGCGCCCGGATGCCGTGCCGGAGCTGATCTACCCGAGCGGTAACACGGTGCACTACCTGGCGACCGGCGCGTCGACCAACGGACAGTTCGGGCTGTACCGCTGGGAAATGGGACCGGAGCCCAGTGGCCCCGCGGCGCACTTCCATCGGTCGATCTCCGAGTCGTTCTACATCCTGTCCGGCAGCGTGCGTATCTACGACGGGCGGCGCTGGATCGACACGACGCCGGGCGATTACGTGCATGTCCCGGAGGGTGGCGTACACGCCTTTCGTAATGAGTCGGGGGCGCCGGCGTCGATGCTGCTGCATTTCGCGCCGGGCGCGCCACGAGAGGGCTACTTCGAGGGGCTGCTGACCCTGGCGGGCAAGAGCGAGGAGGAGAGGGCGGAGTTCTTCCGCGAGCACGACACGTACTGGCTATGAATTCGACGAGCCCGACAACAGGCCCGCATTCAGCAGGTGTCACCCTGGGGGAGATCCTCGTCCTCGGCGTCCGGCTGGCCCAGCACCTGCGCGAGTGCGTCGCGCCCGGACACCCCGAGCTTGGCGTACACCCGGCCCAGATGGTTGTTGACGGTTCGGAGCGAGAGGCCGAGGCGGTCGGCGACGGCGCGGCTGGGCAATCCCGCCGCGGTCAGCTTCGCCACCTGCAGCTCTCGAGGAGTCAACGACACATCGAGAGTCCCCGTCAGGTCCGTCAGCGGTGTGCGGGCGCCGTCGCACTCGGTGAGCAGCTCACGGGCGAACACGAGCGCGGCCTTGGCCGCCGTACGCCGGCGCGCCCCGGCATGCAGCCGGTGGGCTGTCGCGGCCGCCTCCGCTGCGGGCAGCAGGTGGCCGAGGCGATGGAGCCGCTCGGCCGCCTCCGCGAGCAGGTGGGCGTCGTCCGTGGCCAGCGCGGTGGCCATCGTGGCGAAGGCCGCCGTCGCGGGTGCGGCGGTGTTCCTGGCGAGTTGGTGCAGCCTGTCGCACACCTCTTTCGCGGCGCCGAACCGCGCGGCGTCGAACAACGCCAGGGCCTCGATCATCGGCACTCCGGCCTTGCCCGCGGTCTTCGCGGCCCCGAGGGCGTGGCCGGCGGCGCTGGAGAGATCGAGCGCGGCGGCGGCGACCCAGGCGCGGTCGCGCTCGATCCAGGCGTCGAAGAGCGCACCTCGTGGTGGGGGGCTGGCGTCCGTTCGGCAGAGCCACGCGTCCGCCTGGACGGTGTCTCCCGCCATCGCGTACGCGCCGGCCAGCTCGGCCAGGTAGACAGCCGGTAATCGCAGCGGATCGTGTTCGCCGAGTAATACGATCGCCTCGCGCAGCGCCTGCTGGGCCGGCTTCACGCGTCCCTGAGCCTTCGCCACGAAGCCACGTACGATCGCCCACATGCCGACCATGGGTGCCGCCTGCCGCGTCTCGACGGCTTCTCGATAGGCGAGGTCCACGGCCTTGGCCGCGGTGGTGAGAGCGCCCGCGAGCGCCAGGGCGACGCATCTGGCGGCGCCGACCTGAGCCTCTGTCCACGGCGAGGCGACCTCCAGACCGGTGGCGCTCGCTCGTTCGACGAGGCGGATGTCTCCCATGAGACCCGCGGCGAGCACGACCGCCGTGGCCGCCCGTGCCGTCGCCTCCGCCGGCAGCCGGGGTCCCGGCCGGGTGAGCAGCGCCGTACCGATGGCGAGAGATCCCGCGACGTGTCCCTCGATCAGCATCGTCCAGGCCCGCACTGCCTCCGCCGCCCGCTCGCCGGTCGGGTTCCCCTGGGCCGGTGCGGCTTCGTGCTGCCAGTATTCGATCTTCTCCCTGACTATCGCCCGCCGGTCGGCGCGTTCTTCGTTGTCGCATTCCCCCGGATCAGGGAGTACGCCGGCCGCGTCGGCGAAGCGGCCCTGCAACGCCAGCACCTCGGCCAGGGTCAGGTTCGCGTCCACCCCGCCGTCGGCGGCACCGGCCGCAGTGGCCAGCCGCTCGGCGACCTCGAGCTCCAACCGTTCGGCGGCGCGTTCGGCGGCGGCCAGCAACTCCTGGCCGGAGGAGCCGAGGCCCGCGGTGCGCCGCCACATGACCAGCTCGAACGCGTCGTCCGCGCGACGGCGTGGCGAGGCGGCCAGGGACCCGGCCAGTCGCGCCCAGATCTCGTGCGCTCGGGCGCGTGGCATGCGTGCCCGGATGACCTCCCCGTACGCGGGTATCGTGAGGCGCGCCTGGTGCCGCGCTCCGGAGGGTTCGACCACCACCAGCCCCTGCCGTTCGGCCCGCACCACGGCGGAGTGCCCGGTGAGCTCCTCGAGCACGGGCTGGCCGAGCGGCTCCTTACAGGCGAGCACCTCGAGTACGGCCAGTACGGCCGGATCGTCGACCTGCATCTGCGCCTCGATCAGATCACCGAGCCGGCCGGTTATCCGCAGCTCGCCACTCAGATGCCAGAGGCCGTCGCGGCGCAGCAGCGCGGATCCCTCCAGCGCGGACTGCGCGAGTTCGCGCAGCACGAGCGGGTTGCCGGCGGACAGCCGACGGAACGTGTGCCGCGTGACGGCGTCCAGCGGACCGCCCAGGCCGCGCTCAAGCAGGGTGTCCACCTCGCTGTCGCTCAGCGGCCGCAGCTCGACGCGGCGGGCCACCCCTTCCTTCCATAACGCCGTCATCACGTCGGGTGCCGTGTGCCCCTGCCGTACGGTGAGCAGCACGAAGGTCCTTGTGTGTACGGCGAGCTGGTACACCAGCGCGGCCGAGACGTCGTCGAGCAGATGGGTGTCGTCCACGACGAACACGGGCCGCTTCCCGGTGGGAACGCTGAAACGTTCCACGATCTGGCCGAAGATGTGCGCGGTGACGGGCTCCGCGGCGTCGTGTGGGAGCGCGAGATGCAGCAATGATCCCAAGGGGATCGCCCCGGCGGCACGGGTCCCCGTCGCCCAGGCAGTCGGGTGACCCGCCGCCGCGAGCCGCGCGACCGCCTCCTTGGCCAGGCGCGTCCGGCCCACTCCCGGCGGTCCCACGATCACCACGCCGCCGACGTCCGCCTGCCTCGCCGCTGACAGGACCGTGCGCAGCGCGGCGGCGCGCCCGACGAGTGGCCAAAGGTTCCCGGGGCGTCCGTCGTGCGGATGGCTGTCTGCCATGTCGTCCCTTCCGGATGTCGTCACACTGCGACGTCGTGCCCTGACCGGAGATGCCCCCAGCGGCGACTCTCATGCCGCGTCCCCCGCCCGAAACTCAGGCAGGTCCTTGATCTTCTCCACGTGAAGCGTGCTCCCCTTTGGCGCCCTTCAAACAGGCTTGGCCGGGCGGTGACCGCGCGTCACGGTGTCCGGACGCGCCAATAGCCACCCGCTTGAGGCCGCTCAGTCCCAAAGGGCCTAAAGGGGTGGTCCGGAAGGCGCGGCGAGCGCCCGCGGAAGAGAACGGAACGGCGCCCCGCGACGGCGGAGGGGTCCGTTACGGTGCGAGGGCTCCGTTACGGTGCGAGGAGTTCGTCGGCGATGGCGAGCAGGCGTACGACTGCCGCGTCCGACGACCGGTCCCTGCCCCGCAGCCTCTCGCCGATCCGCCGCAGCAGCGCGTTCGGGTCGGCGAGAGGCTCCCGGCCATCACTCCGCCGCACGCGGAGCAGGAGTTCCAGGGCGCAGGCGGCCTGCGTGGCGAACATCCCCAGGAGCTCCATGTCGTCCAGATCGCTGCGGGAGGCCGTGCGATCCAGCACCTCCAGAACGCCCACGCATTCCTCGAACCGGATGAGCGGTGCCGCCATGATGGTCCGCGGGACGTAACCGGTGGATTCCGCGGCGTCCTGGGCGAACTGCGTCACGGCCGACACATCATCCGCGACCATCGGCTGCCCGCTCGCCGCGACCCAGCCGGCGATCCCGGTTCCTGCCGGAAAGTGGCTCCCGACCAGCTCTTTCTCGCCTTCGCCCGAGACGGCTTCGAAGACCAGGTCACCGGTGTCGGGGTCCACGAGGAAGATGGAGGCGGCGGCGGCGCCGAACATGTGGCGGGCCACCTCGACGATCGACTGCAGCAGCCTGCGTTCGGTGCCGTCCAGGGAATCGGGAGAGTCAGGGAAGTCAGCGGACATGGGGCTCTCCGTTCTGCGTCATGGTGTTGTCCGCGGCCAGGTAGAGGACCGTCTTGAGCTGGAACGGCGTCAGCCACGGATGCTTGCCCAGGATGAGCGCGCAGATGCCGGTGATGTGCGGCGCCGCGAAGCTGTTGCCGGTGCTGCGGATCTCCCGGCCGCCGGGCCAGGCGACCGGCACCCTGACCCCTCGCGCGAGGAACTCCGCGGGGGGCGCGGGGTTGTAGTAGTACGTCATCGGGTCCGCCTCGTCGTGGCTGGCCACCGAGACGACCGAGGAGAACGTCCACGGGTAGCTGAGCACCGGCATGTTGTGCGCCGCGGCGACCAGGAGGCAACGCCGGAAGTACGCGCGGTCGGCGAGCTCGTGCAGGGATTCGCGCAGACCCGACCTCGTGCTGGAAAGACTGAGATTGACCAGGTCATAACCCTGGTCGATGGCCCAGCGCAGCCCGGTCACCAGGGCGTCACCGGTGCCGGACTTCCCGTCGGTGAGCGCGCGTACGGAGGTGATCGCCGCTCCGGGAGCGACCGACCTGATCACTCCGGCGCAGGCCGTGCCGTGCCCGGCCGGGTCGACGGGAGCGCACTCGGCGACGGTTAGTCTGCCCTCGTCCCCGCTGACGACCTCGACCGACCGGTCAAGGCCGCCGATCTTGGGATGGTCGCCCGCCACGCCCGTGTCCACGACGCACACGCGTACTCCGGTGCCGTCGGACCCACCCCATGCCCACTCCCTGGTCACCCCCGCCAGCGGGCTGATTTGGAAGGGCTCCGGGGGCTGCCGCGTGGTGGCCAGACCCCACGCGGGCACACCGGGGAAGTGCGCGCGCTGGTTCCGGCGCCAGGGCGGCGTGCTCATCGCAGTCCCTTCATCCAGTCGCGGACGCGCCGCGCCGACAGGGTCGCGCCCTTGCTCAGGTACGCGTCGAGCGCGCGCCGGGCGGGTTCGGCCGGGTCGTGGCCGGCGGCCCGCCGGATCCGGGCGATCTCGACCAGGACGTCCCCTCGAAGACAAGGGTCGTCGGTCGATTCGAGCAGCGCCGCCGCACGGTCCGCGGCGCTCATCGCGTCCGCGTGCTCCCCGTCGAACGAGGCGATCGCGCCTCTCATCGCGAGGGCCGTGAGCTCGCCGCGCAGCTGCGGCGGCCCCGCGTCGCCGCGCGCCAGTTCCGCGGCCGCCTGCCGGACGTCTCCCTGCCGGAGGGTCTCCCGCGCCGCGTAGATCTCCAAGGTGACGGCGGGCCCCCCATGGCCTGCCGTACGAAGCGCGGCGGCGGCCCGGCTGAACAGCTCCCTCGCGTCCTGATGGTTGCCGTCCAGGGATTCCACCAGCCCCCGCACCTGGACGACGGCGACCGCCGAGAGGCCGAGGTGCAACTCCTCCGCGTACTGGCCGGCCGTGTCGAGCGACTCACGGGCGCCACCGAGGTCGCCGGCGAGGGCGAGCAGGCGGGCCCTGGTGACGAGCACCGGCACCAGCAGAGCGCGATCACCGGCGAACCGGGCCAGCAGGTCGGCGCAGAGCGCGAGCCCTTCGGGCACCGGGGTGGGCGACCATTGCACCAGTTCGCACAGCCCGCCGAGCAGCCGGTCCTCCTCGTAGCGGTCGCCCATCGGCCGGGCCAGCGCGAGCCCGTCACGCAGCGCGCGGTCGGCGGCGCCGAACCGGCCTTCCTGGATGTGAACCAGGGCTTGGAGCTGGTGGAAGCGGCACCAGCTCAGGTCGTCTCTGGGGTCGAGCGCCAGCCGTACGCGAAGGGGTTCGAGCTCCGGCGCGCGGGCGCCCGAGCGCAGGGCGAGGACCTCCCGCTGGATCACGCAGGTGAGCTGGGTTCGCGGGTCTTCCGGCAGCAGCTCCTCCGCACGGTCCAGGGCCGCGGCCGCCGCGGCGGCCTCTCCCCGTGCCAGCTCGGCGTCGCTGATGCGGACGGCCAGCGACCGGTGCTCGTCCCTGCCCGGGGGCAGCATCTCCCGGCCCTGCTCCAGCAGTGCGATCGCCGCGGGCAGGTCTCTGCGGTGCAACGCCTGGCCGCCGTCCCTGATGAGCTGGTCCGCGGCCCGGCCGGTCAGCTCGGGCAGGAGCGGGTCGCCGGGGCGTACCTGCCGGGTGAGGCGGCAGGCCGCCAGGAGGTGCCGGCTGACGTCTCCGGACGCCGGTCCGAGGAAGGGAGCCTGCTCCGAGGCGTCGCCGGCCCGGTCGCCGAACCAGTCGGCCAGCCTTCGGTGCCAGTCCGCCCGCACCTCCTTGCTCGTCAGCGCGTACACGGTCTCCCGGGTGAGGGTCTGCGCGAACTCGTACGCTCCCGGCAGCGCGCCACGCCGGATGAGGCGCTCGCGCCGCAACCGGCTCAGCGGAGCGGCCGTCATGGCGGGCTCGCCGTCGAAGAGGACCTCCAGCTGTTCCACCGAGAAGGAGTGCCCGATGGTCGCGGCCCGTTCGAGCACCTGGCGCTCGGCCGCGTCCAGCCGATCCAGCCGGGCCCCGAGCAGCGCCTGGATGGTGGGCGGGAGGGAGGCGGCGCCCTCGGCGAGGGTCTCCAGCATCAGCTCGGCGAAGAGCGGGTTGCCGTCCGAGCCGTGGATCACCCGCTGGTACGTGCCGTCGTCGTCGTGGGCGACGACGTCCGCCCGCCCGGCGCGGAGCTCGGCGACGAGCCGGGCCATGTGCGGCGGGCTCATCGGGCCGAGCTCCAGCGCCATGGCGCAGGTCATGCCCCCTCCCCAGGAGGGGCGGGCCTCGTAGAGCTCGGGCCGGGCGACGCAGACGAGGAGGACGGGCACGTCGGCGAGCCACGCCGAGCAGTCCTCGATCAGGTCGAGGAGGGTCGGCTCGGCCCACTGCAGGTTGTCCAGCACCACCACGAGCGGCCGGCGCTGGGCGAGCACCTCGAACAGCGACCGTACGGCCTGCGCGATCTCCGCGACCCCGGGAGTGTCGTCCTGGTACTCCGCGTCACCGCGGCACGCCAGCCCGCGCAGCGCCCGCTCACCTTCCGTGCCCACGGCCTCGGCGATGGTGGGCCAGTCGCCGTTGAGGGCTTCGAGCATCTCCGTGATGGGCCGGTACGTGGCGCCGATGCCGTAGGACGGGCACCGGCCGGCGAGCACGGTCACGTCCTCGGGCAGGTTCGTCAGAAACTCCCTGACGAGCCGGGACTTGCCGATGCCCGGAACACCGAGCAGGGTGGCCATGCAGCACTGCCGCCCGCGTACGACGCGGTCATGGAAACGCGTCAGCTGCTGCAGCTCCTCGGTCCGGCCGATCAACGGGACCGTGTCGGTCTCCGGCGCGCCGCGATCGGGCTCCACGGTGATGAGCCGCCACGCCCGTACCGGATCTCTCTTGCCCTTGAGCGTGAGCGGGGGGACGCCGTCCAGCAGCGCGTGCCGCCTGACCAGGCGGGCCACGTCGTCGCTCAGGAGGATCTCGCCGCCGCCCGCCGCGGACTGCAGCCGGCTCGCGGTGTTGACCGTGTCACCGATCACCCGCACGTTCGAGCCGGACCCGTCGGCGACCATCACCTCGCCGAAGGCGATGCCGCAATGGGCGTCCAGCCGGACTCCGTGGGTGGGGGCTATCTCGGCGCTGAGCCGGTGCACGGCCGTCATCGCCGCGTCCGCGGCCAGGACGGCCCGCAGCGCGTCGTCCTCCCGGCTGACCGGGACGCCGAACACCGCCATGATCGCGTCGCCGATGTACTTCTCCACGGCGCCGCCGTGCTCGAAGATCTCCGTCCGGCACGCGGCGTAGTAGCGGTCGAGGATGCGCAGGAGCAGTTCGGGGTCGAGACGCTCGGCGAGCTCCGTCGACCCCACGATGTCGATGAACAGGACCACGACGTTACGGCGGGTGGGTCGCGGGTCCCTGTCGCTCATACGAGCTTGAGCTCCTGTCCTTCCACCTCGCCGGCGTGGTCGTCCAGACGCTTCTTGATCGAGTTCAGTACGGCGACCTCGGTCTCCGTGAGCGAGGCGAACACGGTTCGCTGCCGCTCATCGAGCAGGTCGATGGGATGCCCGCCCGCCCGCAGCGTGGCCAGCGCGTCGAACCCGCCCGATCCGGTTGCGTTCATGAACCACAAGCCTGAAACGGCTCATCAGGGTTCGCAAGAGATCAGGACACCCACATTCGTGTGGTCTTCGCTCTGCCTGGTGAAAGGCGTTTAGCCCACATTTGTGGGGTTGTGTCGCCTCCGCATCGCCAGCCGATACTCGACCTGCAACGCGTCCCCCCTTAAGACGGAGAGGTGAAGGCATGGCCTTCGATCCGAAGGAAGCCCTGCGCGAAGCCGGCGTCCTGAACGACCCGATCGCCGCGGAAGTCGAGGCGGCGTTCGCCACCTTGACCAAAGAGGAAACCGACCTGCTCATCTCGCTGAAGGACAAGCTTCCCGCCGCACTGCCCGTCGTCATGGCGGGTGGCCAGTGGGCCACGCCCGAGGTCGAGGTGCACAACGAGTCCCCCGAAGCGTCGTGCCTGTGCGGAGCCTGGTCCGGATCCGGGTCCGGGTCCACCCCGACCAAGCCGAACCCCTAGTCCGACGGCCCACGGGTGCGGCCCCGGTCACCTGTCGCCGGACAAGGCCGGGGCCGCGCCTGCCGCTGAGAGCGTGAAGGGAACTGGATGTCTGGGAAGCTGGCCCGGAACCACGCGTTGTTCTACGTACCAGAAGACCTTACCTACTTCGTGCACGCCGGTAATCATCTGGTCGTCAACCCGCATTCCGGCGGTCGGTGTGTCCTCGATTCGCGTGAGTTCGGCGTCCTGCGAGCCTTGACCCGGCCCTACGCGCGGCTCGAAGAGACCGACGAGACCGATCGGGTCCTCGCCAAACTCATTCTGAGCTGGATCGTCTACTACAACGGCAACCATCCGCGGATCAAGCTGAAGGAGCCGCCGCTCCGCATGGCGTACTACGCCATCACCGACGGTTGCAACCTTCGCTGCCCCTACTGTTACGCGTCCTCGGAGAAGTGCCTGCCCGGTGAGCTCAACACCGAGGAGTCGCTCAGCCTGGTCTCCCAGATCGCCGACTTCGGCGCCTCCACCATAGTCTTCACCGGTGGCGAGCCCATGCTCAGGAAAGACCTGTTCCAGATCGTGGAGCATGCCAACCGCAGCGGCCTGACGTCGAACATCATCACCAACGCCACCATGATCAGGACGCCCGCCATGGCGGAGCGGTTCGCCGAGCTGTTCGGCAACGTCACGGTGAGCGTCGACGGCGGCACGGCCGAGACGCACGACCGCACGCGGGGCGCCGGCTCCTTCGCCAAGACCCACCAGGCCCTGCGACTGCTCAACGACGCGGGCGTCGTGCCGATGATCAACCATATCGTCACCTCGGAGAACGTCGAGGAGCTCGAAGGCTTCGCCTCGTTCATGGAGGGGATCGAGGTGAACAGCATCCGGCTGATGTACCACAACAACCTGGGCCGGGGAGAGAGCGACGAGTACGACTTCGGCTGGGACGACCATCTGAGGATCCAGCAGCTCACCTGGACCTCACCCGTCGCCGGCAAGCTGCTCCCGGACGGGCCGAAGACGCTGAAGCTGTGCTCGGTGAAGGCCAACTGCGGGATGGGCGGCAACGAGATCTACATCAACTCGCTGGGCGACGTCTACCCGTGCAAGCTCGTCACGGGACGCTCACACTTCGCGGGCAACGTGAGACGGCAATCCCTGGCGGAGATCTTCGGCAGCCCGGTCCTGTACGACATGCGGACGAGCTCCGTGTTCGGCGGCGACTACCACGCCGACTGCGCGAAGTGCTACATCAAGTCGTCCTGCGGCGGAGGCTGCCGCGCCTCTCACATGGCGGAGTCGGGGGACCTGCGGCGCAACAGCCGTCATCAGTGCAGGATCCTGCGGCACGGCATCGTCACCCAACTCTGGCTGGAATCCGGCGTCGACCCCGCGGAGCTCGCCGAGGATCCCGAAATGCAGACGCCCCGCCTGCTCGTCAACGACGACGTCCATCCGGTCTTCGACGACTGGAAGACCTACGTTCCCCCCTCAGCCGAGGCCGTCAAGGTCCGCGAGCTGCTTCCCATAACGCCGGTATAGAGGAGGTGGAGTGTGTCACTCCAGATCAGTGACTCGGTGATTTGGCAGGAGACCGCGGGGGGCATCTCGCTCTATCACGCCGAAACCGGGGATTTCCACACCCTGAACGAGACCGGTTCCCGGATATGGGAGCTCGTCGCGAGCGACGGGGAGCGGGAGCCGATCGTCGCGAAGCTGTCCCATGAGTTCGCCGGAGACAACCTCGCGATGAGCGTCCGCGTGCTGAAGGACGTGCAGGAGTTCCTCGGCAGCATGATCGAACGGGGTCTGATCGAAGAGCACCCTGCATGACCAGAGCGGTCGTCCTCGGCGGCGGCTTCGCGGGATCGCTGGCCGGCGCCGTGCTCGCCAGGCACGCGGACGACGTGATCGTGATCGAGGACGATCACTATCCGTCCGGTCCCCGTGCCCGGCGGGGACTACCCCAGTCACAGCACAGCCACGTCCTCGTGGCCGGTGGCGCGCGGGCGCTGCAGGAGCTGCTTCCGGGGACGCTCGAAGAGCTCTTCGCGCGCGGCGCGCATCACCGCCGCCTGCCCGGCGACGCGCTGATCCTCGCCGCGGCGGGGTGGTTCCGGCGGCTGGACACCGGGGCGTACCTCATCTCGTGCAGCCGGGGACTCCTGGACCAGGTGGTACGTCAGCGGGCGCTGGGCGCCGTCTCGACCTGGACAGGCACGCGCGCGCTCGGCATGGTGGGAGACGCGAGCCGGGTCACCGGGGTCGCGGTCAGCCGCGAGGGCGCCGCGCCGGAGACGATCGAGGCGGATCTCGTCGTCGACGCGACCGGGCGCAGATCGAAGGCGCCACGGTGGCTGGCCGAGCTCGGCGGGGCGGAGATCGAGGAGACGACCGTCTCCTCCGGGCTGGCCTACTCCACCCGGGTCTATCAGGCGCCCGCCGAACTCGCCGGCGAGATTCCGGCCATCATGCTGCACCCGCGGCCGGTGGCCGGGCGGCCGGGCCAGGGGGCGACGCTGTTCCCGATCGAGGACGGCCGGTGGATCGTCACCCTGACCGGCACCCGGGGCGGCGAGCCGCCCGCGGACGAGCGGGGCTTCGCGGACTTCGCGCGCTCGCTGCGCGACCCGATCGTGGCGGACCTCATGGCGGCGGCCACACCGCTCGGCGGCATCCGGCCGTACCGTGACACCTCGAACCGGCGAAGGTACTTCGAACGAGCGCGCCTGCCCGCCGGCTTCGTCGCGATCGGTGACGCGGTCGTCGCGGTGAATCCCGTTCACTCGCATGGGATGTCGGTCGCCGCGCTGAGCACGCTCCGGCTGGACAGGGAGCTGACGCGGCGCGGGCTCGATCCGGCCGCCTCCGCCGATCTGCAGGCGGCCATGACGGCGGAGGCGGAATCGTCATGGCGGATGGCAGTCGCGCAGGACGCGGGACCCGCCGGGCGGATGGCGGTCGTAGAGGAGGCGGAACCGGCCGGGCGGCGGGAAGCGACCGCGTTCGAGCGCGAGATTCTCGCCCGCAGGACTCGGGCCCTGCTGAGCAGCCCGGAGCTGGCCGCCGAATTCTTCCGCGCTCAGACCTTGATGCCCGCACGGGCCGAGAAAGACGGATCGGCAGTGGCACGGGCGCTGAGAGGAGAACCGGATCCCCTGCTCACCACGCGGGAAGCCGTCATGCAGTACCCCGCGCTGCACGCATGGTGGGACGCGCTCAACCGCGTGCCCGGCGGCCGTGAGCCGAGCCTGCGGTGATGAAGCCGGATTCGTAGGCGATGCCGACCGCGTGCGCCCGGTTCGCCGCCGACAGCTTGGCGAGGATGCGCGCCAGGTGCGAACGGACGGTTCCGGTGCCGATGCCGAGCTTGTCGGCGATGCCGGCGTTCGACAGGCCGGCCGCGACGAGCGCCAGCACCTCGGCCTCGCGGCGGGTGAGCTCCGCGAGCCGGTGATCGACCCCGGTGGTCACGGCGGCGATGCGATCACGCAGCCGCGTGATCATCGAGCTGGAGATGAACGTGTGCCCGGCGGCGACCAGCCGGATCGCGGGCACGATCTCCTCCACCAGCGACGCCCGGTGCACGAAACCGCCCGCGCCCCCGCGTAGCGCCCGCCCGAGCAGCTCCTCGTCCAGCGCTTCGGAGACCACCACCACCCGCATCCCGTTCCTCGCCTGCGCCGCGACGATCCGGGCGAATTCCACGCCGTCCGCCTGCCGCAGCGCCGCGTTCACCACCGCCACCCTCGGCCGATGCCTGACGACCAGATCGCCCAGCCGGTCGGCGGCGCCGGCCTCGCCCACCACGTAGATGCCGTTGCCCATGTGGAGCACGCTCCTGAGCTTGGCGCGCACCACCCGGTCCGGCTCGCCCACGACGACCCGCAGAATGGGCATGGCCTCGCCGGCAGGGCTCGCGTCAATCGGTTGCGCCACCTGACCACCCGAGTTTGAGCCCGTTTGCTCGACCGGCACACTATGCGCGTCCGGTTCCCGGACAGCCAGAGCAGCGGGGTTACTCACGTCGGACAGCCGCATGTGAGAAGTACTCATGACTGTCTGTAGTCCGCGTTGTCGGGACCTCGGGACCTCGGGACGTCGGGGCGGACAACCGGAGGATCGGCCCTCAGGCCGGATCCGCGACGAGGATCCGGATCGCCGAACCCCGCAGCGGCTGCGTGACGTCGGCCAGGTCGAACCCGCCGGCCGCGAGCAGGGCGTGGAACTCGGCCCGGTCGCGTTCCCAGCCGCCGGTGTAGACGAGCATGGCGATGTCGCTCATGACGACGCCGGCCGCCTCCGGGGTGTCGAGCCTGGCCGGCAGCACCGGTTCCAGCACCAGCAGGCGCCCGCCCGTCGCGATCGAGGCGCGGCAGTTACGCAGCAGCGCGGTGCACCGCTGGTCGTCCCAATCGTGCAGGACGCCTTTCAGCAGCATGAGGTCGCCTTCGGGTACGGACTCGAAGAAATCGCCCACCTGCCTGGTGCACCGATCCGACAGCCCCGCTCGCCTGAACGTTTCAGTGGCGGCCGCCCCGCCGTCGGCGGTGTCGTACAGGATGCCCTGGGCGCCGGGCGTGGCCGCCATTACCGCGGCGAGCAGCGCGCCGTTTCCGCCCCCGATGTCGACCACGGTGCGGACGCCGGTGAAGTCGTACGCCTGGGCGACCTCTGACGCGACGCGCTCGGTGCCCTCGCGCATGGCCGTGTTGAAGATCTCCGACAGGTCCGGATGGCCGGCGAGGTAGTCGAAGAGCGGCTGGTCGTGCACGTGGTCGAAGGCGGTCGCACCCGTTCGTACGCTGTGGGTCAACGCCCCCCATGCCTGCCAGGTCGCGGGGTCGCCGAGCAGCAGCACGCTGGAGCGCATCGACCATGGGTGGTCGGCACGCAGCGGCTGACCCAGCTCGGCCAGCGCGAGGTGTCCCGGCGCCACCTCATCGACCACGCCCAGGACCACCAGCGCCCGCGACAGCCGCTCCAGCGCCCGCGGGTCGGCCCCGATGGCGTGCGCCAGTTTCTCGACCGGCAGCGCACCGGCGGCAAGGGCCTCCGGAATGCCCAGGCGGACGGCCGCGTACAGGATCTGCGAGCCGGCGTAGCCGAACGCCATGCGGGACAGCTCCGCGTACCCCTTGATCATGGGCTCTTCTCCAACAGCAGCGGCAGGTGGCGTACACCGTGCAGGAACAGGTCCGGCGTCCACTCCAGGTCGGCCGGATCGACGGCCAGGGCCAGGCCGGGGAAGCGGCGCACCAGCGCGCCGATGGCGGCCCGGGCCTGCAGCCGGGCCAGCGCGGCGCCGAGGCAGAAGTGGATTCCGTGGCCGAAGCCCAGGTGCCGATTCGGGGTGCGGCCGATGTCGAAGACGTCCGGCCGGTCGAACACCGCCGGGTCGCGGTTGGCGGCCAGCAGCACCGGCACGACGATGTCACCCTGGGGGATCACCGATGACCCGATGCCCACGTCGGCCAGCGCGAACAGCGGCCGCGAGTGCCCGACCGGGCCGTTGAACCGCAGCACCTCCTCCACCGCGGAGTCGATCAGCTGTGGTCGGGCGCGGAGGCGTTCGAGCTGGTCAGGATGGCGCAGGAGTTCCAGCACTCCGTTGCCGATGAGGTTGACCGTCGTCTCGTCCCCGGCCAGCAGCAACTGGAACACGCTGGACACCAGCTCGGCGTGCGTGATCTCCGTTGACCGTACGAGCTGGGACAGCAGGTCCTCGCCCGGGTGGGCCCGGCGCTCGTCGAGCTGCTCGTTGACGTAGGCGACGAACGCGACTCCGGTGCGGCGTATCAGTGCCGCGTCCCGGCTGCGCAGCATGTCGTCGCTCCACCCGCGCAGCTGGCCCCGGTCGCCAATCGGGAAGCCGACCAGGTCCGCGACGATCAGGATCGGCAGCGGCAGGGCCAGAAGCTCGATCAGGTCGGCTCCGTCTCCGGCGGCCGCCAGGTCGTCGACCAGCTCGCCGACGACCTGGTCGATGCGCCGCTCCAGCGCCGCCACCGTCCGGGGGCCGAACGCGGGCGCCATCAGCCGCCGCAGCCGGGTGTGGTCGGGCGGGTCGAGGTTGAACATGTTCCGCCGCACCATCGCCAGCGGGTCGTTCTCCCAGCGGCGGTGATAGGCGGCCAGCTCGCCGGGCAGCCGGTCGAGTTGGCGTCCTATGTCCGGGTGGTGGAGCGCGCGCTGCACGTCGGCGTATCGGGTCAGGTACCAGGACACGCGACCGTTCGCCGGGGCGTGGCGGTAGACCGGCTCCTGCTCCCGCATGCGGTGGAAGAGCGGGTGCGGGTCTCGGCGGTGCCGCGAGGCGGTCGGGTCGAACGCCCGCTCAAGTCCGGTCGCGCTCATCGCCCCTTGGCCTTGCGCACGTCTAGGGCGAAGAACCTGGCGGCGGTCTGTCCCAGATCCGCCATGCTGAGGAACCCGCGCCGCGCCAGCTCGACCTCCGCGGTCGTTCCCGGGCCGTTCCAGTGGCGGGAGAAGATCCGTCCGCAGATCGCCGGCGCCGGGATGACCACCCTTCCGAGGCTCTGTTCCGCGATCTCATCGGCACGGGCCACGATGTCGGACCACTCGGGCCAGCGGCTCGATTCCCGGATCCGGTCCAGGACGATCGGCCGCCAATCCTCCGACTGCCAGACCGGCCACACCCGCACCATGACCAACCGGAGTTGCTCGGCGACGGGCAAGGTGGCCCGCTCCGTCTCGGACAGCCACGGCGCGAGGACGTGCGGCAGGTCGGCGCGGCCATCGACGCCGAGCCTGGCGCGCGTGTACGCCTCCAGCTCCAGGCCCCGCGCGGCGGCGAAGTCCGCCAGGAGGCCGGTCAGGACCTCCTCGTGCAGCTTCGGGTAGTCCTGGCCGAACAGCCGCGCCGCGTCCAGGACATCGAGATCGGACATCCACCTGCCCGGCGCGTACTCCCGCATCGACCGCCAGGCCAGCGCCTCATAGTGGGTGATCCCCGTCAGGGCCAGCTCGGCCGCCCACGTGCTGGGCGTTTCGGTTTGGTGCCCGCCGACGGCTCCCAGTGCAGCCATCGCGTCCAGCCGCTTCAGGTCCCACTCACCCGTCCCGATCTTCCGCTCCAGCGTGCTCAGCGCGTCACCGGCGTCCGGGCCCAGGGCCTCTCCCAGCTCGCGCCAGGTCCGGTGGACGAAGGGCCTGGACCGCGCCGCTTCGACGATCCGCTCGGCGGTCGCCGCCGGAACCAGGCCGCTCTTGGCGCCCTCCTGGCAGCCGTAGCGGATGTTGACCATGGCCACCGTGTCAGTGGGATATCCCCGCTCCGCGGGCCCGTGCAGGACCGCCACCTCGTCATCCCCGTCGACCTCGCCGCTCTCGTACATGCGGAAGACGGACCCGACGCCCCGCATGCCGTACGGGCTCAGCTCCGCGGCCCGCAGCGCCCCCATGCTGGCCGCCCCGATGACGTTCACGCCTTCGTTGAGCAGCCAGAGGATCTCCTTGTGGCCCACGGACAGCCGTTCCCGATAATACCCGTCGATGATGACGGCGGTGTCGTCCCGGCTCCACTCCTCCCTGAGGAGATCGCCCCGGGCCACGGGCGGCCGCGCCTGTGCCTCGGGAAGCACGGCGCGGACCTCGTCGTGCGAGATCGTCGGCCCGGCGTAGACGACCGTCTTCTGGCGGCTCACTAGAACACCTCCGGGGTGACGCGGCTGCCCGGTGCCACCACTCTGACCACCGGGACGCCGATCTCGTCCCTCGTCAGATCGATGACGAGCGGGGCGGCGGAGAACGCGGCCGCGGCCCGCCCGACCACGTCCGCCAGGTCATCGACCAGGCTCTGGTGAGCCGTCAGCTTCGGGATCGCTTCGCCGGTGTCCGCCGCAGGTGCGGCCCGGTGCCGCGCGCCGTCGTGGACGCCCGGATGGAGGTCGTCTCTCGCGCCCGAGATGTAGCCGAGCCTGGCCTGCGCGGCCTCGGTGACGGCCCGGGTGAGCGCTATCTCCGAGCCGAGGTGGCAGCCGAATCCCATGAACGCCGGTGGATAGTCGTCGCAGGAGATCCGGGCGAGGAAGCACGGCAACCCGGTGGGCGACGGCAGGGACCTGACCTCGAGACCGACCCGGGCCCGCGTGAGCAGCCCGCACAGCTCGTCGACGACCGGCGACCCCAGCGTCCCCGGATCGACGAGGACGCCCTTGTCGCCGCCGGTCATCGCCGTGGTCACGGCGTCCCGCTCGATCACCTCGTAGAGCGCGTGCAGAACGGCCTCGACCAGCGTGTTCCCGCTCGCCAGGCCATTCGTCGACTCGAAGAACACCGGCGGGTTCCAGCCGGGCTTCCGCAGGAGGGAGAATCCCACCGATTCCCTGGGAACCAGCCGCTCCGAGCCGTCGACCAGCGACCGGCCGGCGACCCAGTCCAACGGCAGCCCGTCATGCAACACGGTCGGCGGGGAGAGCGGGAGGTCGCGGACGTCGTAGCCCAGCTGCCCGCTGACGTCTCGCGGAGGCGCGGTCGTCACCGGCGTCATGGGCTGTTCGGCATGCCAGAGCTCGACGGCCTCCATCATCGCGGACAGTTTCGCCAGCTCGGGCGTGATCCCTTTCCCCTGAGACACGGCGAGCGTCCGGGAAGTCGGTCTGATCGCCTGAAAAGTCGGGATGCCGATGGTGTCCAGCCTGGTGATGTCCGCGACCCTGGTGATCCCGACCATCCGGGCCGCCCGGCCGGCCATCTCCAGCGTGGCCGTCGGGTCGTGAGCTCTGTCCGTGCCCGGCAGCCGGACCTTGGACCGGTCGGACCGCGAGAGAAGCCACGACAGAGAGGAGTTGTCTGTCCGCATCGTCCCCTGCCCTTGACGAGATCAGATGTTGCGGGCGCGCTTGATCAGCGCGCGGCCGCCCACGGTGTAGCTGATGGCCGCCAGGACGGCCAGCACCAGGAGGTCCTGCCACGCGTCGGCGAAACCGAAGAACGCGGCGTTGCGCATACCGTCGATCGCGTACGTCAGCGGGTTGATCATCGCCACCCACTGCAGCACGGTGGGCATGCTGTCGATCGGGTAGAGCGACGGGGCGCTGAACACGAGAACGGGGATCGACACGTTCGACAGCAGCATGAAGACCTGGTAGTCGGTGATCAAGATGGCCGTCGCCAGATACAGCCCGTTGAAGGCCAGGGCGGCCAGCGTGAGCGTCGACAGTAGGCCGACCCAGGCTTGCAGGTCGAACGGCAACGCGAAGATGAGCACCGCCACGCCCAGCGCCAGCAGCGCCTGTCCCAGCACCAGCGACACGCCCGCGATCACCTTGCCGAGCAGGAACCGCGACCGGCGCAACGGGTAGGACCACAGCTGCGTCGCCGCGCCGCTCATCTCCTCCTGGAACACCGCCATGCCGGACGTCCCCGCCGCGCTGACGACCGACATCGCCAGCGTCATGGGCAGCAGGAAGATCGTGAACGGTACGTCGACGCCCTTGTAGTGGACGACCCTGAGGAGGTTGCCCAGCGAGGTGTTCACGAGCAGCAGGTAGATCAGCATCGGGGCCAGGCCGAGGATGAGATACACCCGGTTGCGGGCGAGCAGCGCGTACTCGCGGTAGAGCACCGCGGACAGGTCGGCCGCCTTCGGAGTCCCGGTCGGAGGAGTGTTGTCGAATGCCAGCTTGGCGGCCACATCTGCCCCTTTTGTCGACTTCAGTCCTCGGTATCCGTCATCCTGAGGAAGACCTGCTCCAGCGAGTCCGTGACGGTCGAGACGCCGGAGATCGCGACTCCGTGGTCCAGGCAGTGCCGCGACAGTTCCGGGAGCACCTCCCGCGCTCGCGCACCGTGGATGCGTACGTCCGACTCCTCGGTCGTGGCCCTGAGCCCGGCCAGCTCCGCCCAGGCCGCCACCACCAGGCCGGCCGCGGGATCATCGAGGGTCACCAGCAAGTGGGTGCTGCCGAACTCCTCGACGAGTTCGCGCGGTTTGGCGAAGCGCAGCACCCGTCCGTGGTTGATGACCATCACCCGCTGGCTGTTGCGTTCCAGCTCGTCGATGTGGTGGCTGGTCCACAGCACGGTCACGCCGTGCTCCTCGCGCAGCCAGGTCACGAAACGCTCGATGTGCCGCCGCCCCACCACGTCCAGTCCCGCGGACGGCTCGTCGAGGATCAGCAGCCGCGGAATGGTGAGCAGCGCCCGTACCAGCTGCAACCGTTGCCGCTGACCGCCCGACAGCTGGAAGCAGAAGCGCGGCAGGGCCTCCGTCAAGCTGAGGAACTCCGCCAGCTCGAGCGCCCACGGCCGCACGGCACGCCACTTCAGGCCGCGGAAGCGGGCGGCGATCCGCAGGTTGTCGAGCGCCGGCAGCATCATGTCGAACGGGCCTGACTGGTGCATCGCCCCGATGCCGCTCTTGGCGGCGACCGGCTGGCGCACCGGATCGGCGTCGAAGACGCGGACCTGGCCGGAGGTAGGGGTGGTGACCCCGCAGATCATTTTGATCAGGGTCGTCTTCCCGGCGCCGTTGGGTCCCAGGAGCCCGATCGTCTCTCCCCGCGCGATCTCGAACGAGACATCGTCCACCGCCGGTCTCTCGCTGCGCCGATAGCGTTTGGTCAGCCCCGCGGCCGTCACCACATCGCTCGACACGGCACCACCCTTCACTTGCCACTTCACCAAACGTGCAGGTTGTCGGCTGCTGGAGATGTGTTGCAGGTTGAGTATGGACCGGCGATCAGCGGGTGACACAACCCCACAAACGTGGGCTATCCGGGACGTTATGCCGAACGACAGAGGGCACGTTGTGTGATCTCGCCACGTGTGATCATCATCGGCACATGGACCCGGTTCACTCGCGCATTCCGTACACCCTGCGCATGCCGGCCGGAAGTCCCGGCGTGACCTGGCAGCTCCCGGAGGAGACCGACCCGGCGGCCGCCCTGCCGTGCGTGGTCCTCGTGGACCGTGCGGGGATCAACGAGTTCGCCGTGCTCCAGCGCGGGCTGCGCACGTTCGGCGTGCCGAGCGTGCGGATCGACGCCGGGTCGATCGGCGACCTGCGGATCCTCACCCGGCTCGACGACGGCTCGCTGACGGTGAACGGGCGCCGCATCATCCCCACCGTCACCTGGGTACGGCACTTCTCACCGCGAGCCGTGCGAGGCGAGAACGGCTCGGCGGCGTCCCTGTTCCGGGCCGACTCGTGGGCCGCCCTCATCGACCAGCTGTCGTCGCTGTCAGCCGCCCGGCTGCCCGGTGGCAGTGATCTGGGGCGGCTGGTTCAGCTGGACGACGCGGCGGAGGCAGGGGTCCGTACCCCGCGAACGATCGCCACGACCGACCTGGGGGCGGCGAGCGCGGCGCTGGCCAGCGACCGGGTCATCGTCAAGGCCCTCGACCAGCATTTCGTCGAGACCGAACCGGGCACCCTGCACGGGGTCTTCCCGGAGATCGTGGCCGGTGTCGCGGCCAGGAAGCTGCCCGCGCGGGACGCGCCCATGATCGTCCAGGAGTACGTCGACCACTGGGCGGAGCTGCGCGTCTACTTCGTGGACGGCGAGATCCGGGCCTTTCGCGTCGGCAAACCGTCGCCGGAGGCGATCTGGCGCGACGAGGCGTCGGTCACGGTCTCTCCGGCGGCGGCGCCGGAGCCCGTGGTGGAGGCGGTGCACCGGCTCGCCGGGATCTGGGGCCTGCGCTACGGCGCCTTCGACTTCCTGCTGACCAGGCAAGGGCCGGTGTTCCTCGAAGTCAATCGCGACGGCGATTGGCGGTGGTTCGAAGCGAAGGCCGGTGTCGACGACGTCTCCATCGCCACGCTGTCCACGGTGCGTACGCTCCACCGTCAGGTGGCCAGGGCGGGTTCGGCGACGATCGATCTGGCCGGATTCCTGGCGCTGGGCACCGACCGGATCAAGCGGGCCAAAGCCGTGACCGCGCGCTTGGACGCGCGCGTGCTCGGCGCGCTCGAGGTGCGGGTGGACGGCACGATCGTGCACGTCAGCGCCAGAAAGGCGCGGCTGCTGGCCGCCATCCTGCTCTCCCGCCCGAACCAGGTGGTTCCGACCGACCAGCTGATCGATTCCTTGTGGGGAGAGCGACCACCTCCCACGGCACGCAAGAACCTGCAGGTCTACGTCTCGGCGTTGCGGCGGAGCTTCGGGGATCGGATCTCCTACCAGGGCTGGGGATACCGGCTGGACGCCGGGCCGGACGAACTCGACCTCCTCAGGTTCCGGCGGTTAGCCGGCGCCGGCCGCGACATGCGGCGCAGGGGCGACGCCGATGCCGCGTTGACCGTGCTCGATGACGCCCTGCGCCTGTGGGGCGGTCAGCCGCTCGCGGAGTTCTCGGGTGTCGCCTTGGTCGATGAGGCGGTCGGCAGATTCACCGACCTGTACCTCACAGTCAACGAGGACTGGGCGGAACTCGCGATCGAGCGGGGCGGCCACGTCGAGGTGCTGAACCGGCTCGACGACCTGGTGCCCTTCTTTCCCGCGCGCGAGCGGCTCGTGGCGGCCAGGATGACCGCTCTCGCCGGTTGCGGCCGTGCGCCGGAGGCGCTCTCGCAGTTCGAGACCGTACGCCGGCATCTCGTGGCCGAGCTCGGCATCGACCCCAGCCCCGTACTCAGGAATCTCTACGAGGAGATTTTCCAAGGGCAGCTGGCCAGGGCCGATCCTTAACCGGTCGCATGGTCCGGCCATACCGCTGATTAAGCAGACGCTTCTAGCTTGCACACAGAGGTGCTTTCACCAGAGGCGCCTCTGGCCAAGGCGATCCGAATCGGGACTTGCTATGGATCTTGTTTTCGACGATCTGATCAACGATCGCGACACGCGGCTGATCGTCCTGCTGGCCAGGGGATACACGACGACAAGAATCGCCCGCGAGCTGAAACTCAGCAGGTATACGGTGGCGGAGCGGATCAGCAAGCTCCTCGACCGATTCGCCTGCAGCAACCGGAGCCAGCTCGTGGCGTACTCCTATGCCCACAAGCTCCTGGACGTCGGCATCTGGCCACCGGGCGCCTCCGAGCCCCTTCCTTGAGGACCCCGGTGGCCCGCCGGTTAGGGGAGCCGTGTCAGAACATGCCGTGTGGGACCTGCGCCGGTTCGGGGACCGGCTGGACCACGTCCCAGTGCTCGGCGATCAGGCCGTCCTCGATCCGCCAGAAGTCCGCGACCGCCAGCCCGCGCCCCCCTTCCCGAGGGATCAGGTGATAGTGCATCACCACGAGATCGCCTTCCGCGACGACCCGCTTGAGCTCCAGCCGGGAGGTGGCCAGCGGGGAGTCCCTGATGAAGTCGATGAAGGCGCGCCTGCCTGACGGGTTGCCCGGGCTGTGCTCGATGAAGTCCTCGCTCAGGAGCGTCTGGAGCACCTCGATGTTGCCCGCGGCGAACTCCGCGAAGCCGGCCATGATCAGTTCTTTGCTGCTCGTCATGGGAGAACGCTGACAGCGGCCGCGGGGTGGTGTCGATTACCTGGGATGTAGTTTCCCCGATGCTCAGGCGAAGGAGCAACTCTGGTTGACTAAGTGGAAATTGGTCAACTACGGTTTCCCGCCTGGTCACCCTCCAGGATGCGCGCATGCAGGGCATCTTCGGCCGCCTGCCGAACGCCTGCGTGGAGAACGCGGTGAACACCTACTTCGGCGACGGCACTCTGCCCGCCGCCGACATCACCTGCCACGCGCCGCGGCCGCCGGGGTGGACCGAGATCAGCGCCGTCTGCACCGCCCCCGAGGCACGCGGGCGAGGCCATGCCGCCCGCCTGGTCAGTGCGCTCGTCGCGCGGATCGTGGCTCGTGACGAACGGCCCTTCATCCACGTGGCCGAGGCGAACACCGGCGCGATCGCCCTCTACGAGCGGCTCGGCTTCGAGACCCGCAAGCCCGTGACCTTCCGGGGGTTCCGCACGCCGTGACGGCTTCCGTCACTGAGCCGGGGCGCTACCGGACCTTGATCCGCAGAGCCCCCGCCGTTGGCCGCAGGCCGGTGGTGAGCATGGCGGTCTTGCGTTGCTCGATGGAGAGCCGCACGCCCTTGGGGTCCGGCCGTACGGCGCCCGCGAACGAGTCCCTGCGCCAGTCGGAGAGCTTCTCCTCCTTGACCACGTCTCCGGTGTGCGGCGCGTGCACCATGTATCCGGGTCTCGAGATCATCCCCACGTGCCCGAGCCCGTGGAAGAAGACCAGGTCACCTGGCTTGAGGTGGTCCCAGGAGATCTTCTTGGA
Source organism: Nonomuraea sp. NPDC048901 (assembly GCF_040649695.1). Classification (NCBI taxonomy): domain Bacteria; kingdom Bacillati; phylum Actinomycetota; class Actinomycetes; order Streptosporangiales; family Streptosporangiaceae; genus Nonomuraea; species Nonomuraea sp. NPDC048901. Next base: position 257,177 of record NZ_JBEZFW010000002.1, read on the forward strand.
GAACGCGGAGTACTGCTCCGTCGTGGTGCGCGGCAACTCGATCCCGGCGTGCTCGTACGCCCTGAGCATGAGCCCGGAGCAGTCGTAGCCGCTGTCGCTGGTCCCGCCCCAGACGTACGGGATACCGCGCTTCTTCATGGCGAACTTGAGGGCGACCTTCCAGGCCGGAGTGGTCTGGCTCGTCTGCTGGACGGGCTTGCTCTCAGTGCTGGCAGGGGTGGTGGGGCCGGTAGGGGTGGTGGGCTCGGCGTGAGCCGGAGCGGCCAGAGTGAGCCCGGCGACGGCAGCCGCCAGGCAGATGGCGAGGGGAGCCACTGCTGTGTCCTTCCATACGGCCTACCGGGTTAGCTGACGGGCTCGGGCCTGGAAGTGGCCCTACGGCGATGCCGATTCGCCCCAGAGGGAACTTGGGTCCCCGGCTCCACGCAGGTGAGTGGATTAGGCGGGACGAACACTAACAAAACGGTCAAAGACTTGTAAACTGCCTAAAATCGGGCGTCAACCAGGCGGGCATGACATGACAGGTAATCGACACCACCCCGGCGGGCCAGGTAGAACCGGCCGGTATGAACATGGATCAGCCGATAGGGGAGTTGCTGCGGGACTGGCGGCACCGGCGCGGGCTCACGCAGCTCGACCTGGCCCTCCAGACCGACGTGTCCGCGCGCCACGTCAGCTTCGTCGAGACCGGGCGGACGATCCCCAGCCGGTCCATGGTGCTGCGCCTGTCCGAGCAGCTCGAGGTGCCGCTGCGCGCGCGCAACCGGCTGCTGCTCGCGGCCGGGTACGCGCCCATCTACCCCGAGCGCCCGCTTGACGACCCCGATCTGGGCAAGGCGCACGAGGCGCTCCAGCGGATCCTGCGCGGGCACGAGCCGTATCCGGCGATGGCCCTGGACCACCGGTGGAACCTGCTGCTGGCCAACGACGCCATGAACGTCTTCCTCGACGACGTGGCCCCGGCCCTCCTGGAGCCGCCGGTGAACATGATGCGGCTTGGCCTGCACCCGGACGGGTTCGCGCCGCGGGTGCGGAACCTGGCGCAGGTCCGCGGCTTCCTGCTGCCCCGGCTCGCCAGGCAGGTCGCCCGTGCGGGGGATCCGGAGCTGAGCGCGCTCTACGAGGAACTGCTGGCCTATGGAGACGATGGCGAGGCGCCGCTGCCCGACCCCGCCGACATCGCGCTGCCCGTACGGATCACGCATCGGGGGGACGAGCTCTGCTTCTTCAGTACGATCACGACGTTCGGCGCGGCATTCGACATCACGCTCGAAGGGGTTGCCGTCGAGGCGTACTTCCCCGCCGACGACGAGACCACCCGGCTGGTCGGGAACCGTTGACGCCGCCGCCGGGTGGCGTCAGTACGCGGCGGTGAACCTGACCCGGTGGTGCCCGGGCCGTTCCGCCTCGTCCAGCAGTACGACCGCGAGGTCCTCCATGGAGATCGCCGAGTTCCCCTCGGCGTCCAAGAGCAGCTCGTCGGCGCCCAGCCGGTAGACGCCGGTACGCTCGCCCGGCGCCAGCACCGCGGCCGGACTCAGGTACGCCCAGTCCACGCCGGTCTCCGCGCGGCAGGCTTCGAGCTGGGCGTTGCAGGCCAGCGCGATGTCGCGGTAGGCGTCGGACATGAAGCGCGGGTCGTCGAGCACGGTACGCCCGCCGGACCCGGGAACGGTCAGCCCGGCCGCCCCGCCGACGAGCAGCAGCCGGACGCCGGTCCCCGCGAGCCCCGCCAGCAGCGCCTTGGCGGTCGTGACGAGATCGTGCTCGCGGCCGGTGGGCGGGCGGGTCGCGCTGATCACGAGGTCCTGACCGGTGCCGAGCCTGGTCACGTCCTCGACATGAGCGGCGTCGCCGACCTGGGGATGGGCGCCGGGGTGCAGTGACGGGAAGCGGGCCGGGTCGCGTACGACGGCGGTGACCTCGTGGCCACGGGACAGCGCCTCGGCGACCACACGAGCGCCGACGCTGCCCGCCGCTCCGAACACGGTGATGCGCATGATTTCTCCTTGATCGGCAGTGAGGGATGAGAGGGATGAGAGGGTGCGGATCGGACGGTCAGGGCGTGGGGATCAGCCGGTCACGAGCGGGCGCGTCCGCCTGACCCGGCGGCTTCTGCTCTGGGCCGCGACGAGGGCGGCTGGTCTGGGCCGCGATGAGGGCCGCCACGACGACGAGCCCGCCCACGATCTGGGCAATGGTGAGCGACTGGCCGAGGGCGAGCCACCCCAGCGCGGTGGCGACCAACGGGCTGAGCAGGCCGAGGAAGGTGACGTGGGTGGGGGACAGGGCGCGGATCCCCCGGAACCACAGCGAGTAGGCGACGGCCGAGCCGATGACGGCGAGGTAGGCGTACCCGGTCAGGTTCGCCGGGGTCAGTGCGACGGGCGGCGGTCCTTCGACGAGGAGGGCCACTGGGAGCAGCAGCAGGCCGCCGGCCACCAGCTGCCAGCCGGTGGTCGCGAGCAGGGGCGCCGGTGAGGTCCACCGCTTGCTGAGGACGACTCCGGTGGCCATGACGATCGCGCCCCCGGCCGCAGCGGCGATGCCGACGGCGTCCAACCGGGCGTCGGCCCGCAGCACCAGGAGGCTGACACCGGCCACACCCGCCACGGCGGCGATCGCCGTACGCGCGGACAGGCGCTCGCCGAGCAGGCCGGAGGACAGGCCGGCGACCAGGAGGGGCTGCACCGCGCCGATGGTCGCGGCCACCCCGCCGGGCAGCCGGTACGCGCCGATGAACAGCAGCGCGAAGAACAACCCGATATTGAGCGCGCCGAGCGCGAACGCGCGCCACCACCACACCCCTTGCGGCAGGCGCCGGGTGAGCAGGAGGAGCAGCAGCCCGGCGGGCAGGGCCCGGACGACCGCGGCCAGGAGCGGGCGGCCGGGCGGCAGCAGTTCGGTGGTGACGAGGTAGGTGGTCCCCCAGATGGCCGGGGCCAGCGCGGTCACCATGATCAGGGCAGGTCGATTTCTTAGCACTAAGACAATGTATCTCACTGCTAAGACATCCGATAGGGTGGGATGGTGACTGATCATGTTGACCGGGTGCTGGAGCAGTGGGCCGAGCAGCGGCCTGACCTGGACGTGTCGCCAATGGCGATCATCGGGCGGCTGTCACGGCTGTCGCGGCTGATCGGCACGGAGCTGACCCGTACGTTCAGCGCTCACGGGCTCGACTCGGCGTCGTTCGACGTGCTCGCCACGCTGCGGCGCAATGGGCGGTCGTTGACCCCGGCCGAGCTCATGAAGTCGGCCATGGTCACCTCGGGGGCGATCACCCAGCGCCTCGACCGCCTCCAGTCCCGGGGCCTGGTGTCCCGTACGCCCAGCGAGAAGGACGGCCGAGTCGTGTATGTCGCCCTCACCGAGGAGGGCCGGGAGCTGATCGACCGGGTGCTGCCCGATCACGTCGAGACCGAGCGCCGCCTGCTCGCCGCGCTCTCCGAGCCCCGGCGCGCCGCCCTCGCCGGCGAGCTCAAGGAGCTCCTGGAGTCACTGGGCGACAGCCTGGACTGAACGGCGTACACCGCCTGCCGGGGGATCGCTCGGACGGGCGGGGTGAGAGTGCCCAGAAGGGTGGGACGAGGGGCTCGGACGGGCGGGAGGAGAGTGCTCAGACGGGTGGGACGAGGGTGAAGTATCGGTCGAGCACGGCCCGGTCGCCGTGCACGTCGAGCCGCTCGTACGGGATGCGGTGCCACAGGAACAGCATGAGGTCCGACGCGGTCCCGACCACCTCCACGTCACAGCCGCCCGATTCCACAAGACTCACGTCGGCGCCTTCTATTAGACTCGCGTCGGCCTCTTCTACGAGGCTCGTGTCGGCCCCGTCGAAACGGATCGTCCACCGCCCCGGCCCGTCGCTCTGCCGGAAGCCGTACGTCTCTCCCGCTCCGGGCGGCGCCGCCGTCAAGGCCCGCCGGGCCGGGGCCATCACCTCGAACGTCTGCCCCACCGCGTCGGCCGCCAGCTCCGCGTCCATCGGCCCGGCGATCCCCGCCACCATTTCGGCGTCCCAGCGGTGGATGGCCGCCTCGATCGTCTGCATCCGCAACCAGAAGCCGACGCTCTGCTCACCCGACCACGTCCACACCGGCACACCCGGATCCGTGGTGGCGAACGCGGCCTCCAGCTTGGCGGCGCCCTCCGCGAACCAGTCGAGCAGCCCGGCCGGCAGCGGCCCGGTCGCCGGTGCGTTCGCCGGATCCGGCCAGCCCACCGGATCGGCCGGCAGATCGAGGAAGGACAGGCCCGCGGGATCCGGCTTCTCGGTGAGACGGTCGCCGATGACCCACACCAGGTAGCGGTGCACACCGCCCAGATGCATGACCAGATCGGGCACGCCCCAGCCCGGACAGGACGGCACCAGACCGGAGTCAGCGGCCCGGCACGCCGCCTCGAACGCGCGGATCTCCCGGCCGAAGTGAGAAAGATGATCCATCCCTTCACTCTGCCCGCCCCACCCGCTCCCCGCCAGCGGCAAGGATCTGACGCGGCGCCCACGGACCCCTGCCGGACATCGCCCCCCGGAGGGGGCGTCCCTCCGTAAGGGCCTCTGCCGGGACGGGCTGTCCGCGATGGGGGTGTCCCTCCCCGGGGGCCTCTGCCACGACGGGCTGTCTTCGTCCACTCCCGCGACGGAGGGTGTCCCTCCCGGGGACCTCTGCCACGACGAGCCGCCTTCTTCCGCTCCTCCGGATGGGGTGTCCGCCCGGTATGTGGTGGCCGCGCACGGCGTACGCGACCTGCTGCTGGTGCCCCGAGGGGGCCCAGCCACGACGGGCCGTTCGTCTTCCCCTCCGGACGGGGTATCCCTCCCGAGGGATCCCAGCCACGACGGGCCGATTCCTCTTCTTCCCCGGAGGGGGTATCTGTCCAAAAGGACCCCAGCCTCAACAGACCGTCACACGGATCAAGAGGGTCGTGAGACGAACCCCCCGGGAAACCTACGGGGGGCCACCCCATTAGCGTGGTTGGAATGAGATTCGGCGGGACGCTGGCCGTGCTTCTGTCCGCCTGGTTCATGGCCCAGTTCGACTTCTTCGTGGTCAACGTCGCCGCGCCGTCCTTCGAACGCGAGCTGCACGCGAGCCCCGCCGCCCTGGAGCTCATCGTGGGCGGCTACGCCTTCACCTACGCGGCGGGCATGATCACCGGCGGGCGGCTCGGAGACCGGTACGGCTACCGGCGGATGTTCATCGGCGGCGTGGTCGCGTTCACGATCGCGTCGCTGCTGTGCGGCATCGCGCTGAACCCGGCCCAGCTCGTCGCCGCCCGCCTGCTGCAGGGGCTGGCCGGTGCGGCGATGGTGCCGCAGGTGCTCGCCATGATCTCCGCGGTCTTCCCGCCGCACGAGCGCCGCCGCGCCGTGGGCTGGTACGGCGCGGCCGGTGGTCTCGGCTCGATCGCCGGCCAGGTGCTGGGCGGGCTGCTGCTGTCGGCCGATCTGTTCGGGCTCGGCTGGCGGGTCATCTTCCTGATCAACCTGCCCGTCGGCCTGGTCGTGGTGCCGCTGGCCGCCTGGCTGCTGCCCAGAGTCGAGCCGGCCGGGCGCGCGCGGCTGGACCTGCTCGGCGCGGCCGGGCTGGCCGCCGGGTTGGCGCTGGTCCTGGTGCCGCTCGGCCTCGGCAACGGCGCGGGCTGGCCCGCCTGGACGTGGATCTGCATCGGTGCGAGCCTGCCCCTCCTGGGCCTGACGCTGCGCTGGCAGTACGTGCTGGGCAGGCGCGGCGGTCAGCCGGTGCTGGACCTGGCGCTGCTCAAGGTGCATTCCTACCTGGCGGGTGTCGGCGCGATCACCGCGTTCATGGCCTACTTCGCCTCGTTCATGTTCACGCTGACGCTGCTGCTCCAGGGCGGGCTGCGGCTCACCGCGTTCCAGGCCGGGCTGGCGTTCGCGCCGATGGGCGTGCTGTTCACGATCAGCTCGCTGCTGGGGACACGCCTGGTCGGGAGGTACGGCCTGATCGTCGTCATGATCGGCGGAATCGTGACCGCGTCGGGTCTGGCGCTGCTGCTGGGCACGGTGGGGGCCGGGCTGCCGTGGATCATGGCCGCGCTGGTGCTCGTGGGGCTCGGTAACGGCCTGGTGATCCCGCAGCTCATCGGGGCGGCGCTGGTAGAGGTCGCGCCGCACCAGGCGGGCATCGGCTCGGGCTTCCTCAGTACGGCCCAGCAGTTCGGCGGTTCGGGCGGGGTCGCGGTGATCGGGGCGGTCTTCTTCGCGGCCGCGAAGGGCGGCGACCACACCGGTGCCATGCGCTGGTCGGCCACCATAGATCTGGCACTCATCCTGGCCGTGGTCGCGGTGGTGGCCTACAACAGGCGCCGGGCTATTCGGCGGGCGGCGCCGGCAGCGACGTCCCGTACAGCCGGGACACCCGGAGCCTGATCACCAGCCGCCGGTCCGCGACCGCCTGACCCAGGAACGCGGCCGCGCCGACCGGGTCTTCGAGGCCCGCCGGCCGTCCCGACCGCATGGCCAGCAGTTCCCGTCCCACCTCGTCGCCCGGCTCGACGCTCACCGGCGACAGCTCGGCCAGGCCCTCGGCCACGGCGTACGACCAGAAGTCGTCGCTGGCCACGTACAGCGCGGCGCGCGGGTCCTTGTGCAGTTGGCGTACTTTGAGCCGGCCGTCGGCCGTCGCGACGCGCACCACCCGCTGGTCGGAGTCCCAGTCGTACACGACGGTCGACAGGTGCGGGCGGCCGTTGGCGCCCAGCGTCGCCAGCGCGCCGAAGCGCTGCCGGCTGAGCAGGTGGGACAGGTCCTCGTCCGGCAGGCTGCTGGGGCCGGGCTCGTAGGCGGCCTGATCCTCGGCCAATTCATTCTCCTTTGCCCTATTGCTGAAGGCCCCTATTGCCGAAACCCTACCCAAGCCCTGGTCAAGGAGCGAAGCGGCCGTACTGCTATATGCCGAAATATCGGTCACGGTAGGTTGCTGTTATGAATCTTGCGATCACCAGCGGATATGTCGTGCCGGTCGATGGTGACCCGATCGAGGGCGGCACCGTGCTGATCCAGGACGGGAAGATCACCGCGGTCGGCCGCGAGGTCGAGATACCGCCGGGGACCCCTGTCGTCGACGCGGCCGGTGGCTGGGTGCTGCCGGGCTTCGTCGAGGCTCACGGCCACCTGGGCGTGCACGAGGAGGCCGAGGGCTGGGCCGGCCAGGACACCAACGAGAAGACCGACCCCAACGGCGCCCGCCTGCGCGCCCTCGACGCCATCAACCCGGCCGACCTGGGCTTCGCCGACGCGCTCTCGGGCGGCGTCACCACCGCCGTGATCAAGCCGGGGTCGGCCAACCCGATCGGCGGCCAGACGGTGGCGGTCAAGTGCTGGGGCCGGACCGTCGACGAGATGCTGGTCCGGGAGCCGGTGAGCGTGAAGAGCGCCCTCGGCGAGAACCCCAAGCGCGTCTACGGCGACCAGAACCGGCTGCCCGCCACCCGCCAGGGCGTGGCGGCGGTGATCCGCGACGCGTTCATGAAGGCGCAGGACTACCGGGCCAGGCGGGCCGCGGCCGACGACGAGGGCAAGCCGTTCGAGCGCGACGCCACGCAGGAGATCCTCGTACGGGTCCTCGACGGCGAGCTGCCCTGGTGCCAGCACACGCACCGGGCCGACGACATCGCGACCGCGCTGCGGCTGGCGGACGAGTTCGGCTACCGGGTGGTGATCAACCACGGCACGGAGGGGCACCTGATCGCCGACGTGCTGGCCGAGCGCGGCATTCCGGTCATCATCGGGCCGCTCTTCACCAGCCGTTCCAAGGTCGAGCTCCGGCACCGCTCGCTGCGCAATCCGGGCATCCTCGCGCGCGCCGGGGTCGAGCTGGCGATCACCACCGACCATCCGGTCGTGCCGATCCACTTCCTGGTCCACCAGGCGACGCTGGCGGTCAAGGAGGGGCTGGACCGGGACGTGGCGCTGCGGTCCATCACCGTCAACCCGGCCCGCATCATGGGCCTCGACGACCGGGTGGGTGCCCTGCGTCCGGGGCTCGACGGCGACGTGGTGATCTGGTCCGGCGACCCGCTGGACATCATGAGCCGGGCGCTGCGGGTCTTCGTCGACGGCCGCGAGGTGTACTCGTACGCGGACGGGGTCGCCGATCCCTACTACCGGGAAGCCGCACGGTGATCAAGCTCGGCAAGTAATCGTCAAGCGTCTGTCGACGGGCCCGATCCATAGTGGGAGCCCGTCCGAAAAGAGGTATGGCGATGACAGTACGGACCCGACCTTCCTCGCTCCCGCAGCGGCCCAGCAAGGCGCTGCTGATCTGCCTGGTGATCTCGAGCGCCCTGGCGGTGATCGTGCTGGTCGCCATGCTGCTGGACGGCGGCCCGATCGGGTTCGGCCTGTCGATGCTGCTGGCGCTGGCGCCCCTGCCGCTGCTGCTCGCGGCGGTGCTCTCGCTCGACCGGCTGGAGCCCGAGCCGGGGCTGCACCTGGGCTTCGCGTTCGCGTGGGGCGCGGGCGTGGCGATCGTGCTGGGCATCGTGCTGACCCTCGCCGGCCAGGCGATGTTCGCCAGGGCCGGCTATGGCGAGCAGGCCGTCGACGAGCTGGGGACGGCCTACCTGGCCCCGGTGATAGAGGAGGCGCTCAAGGGCTCGGCGCTGCTGCTGCTCCTGGTCAGAAGGCGGGAGATCGACGGGCTCACCGACGGCATCGTCTACGGCTCGATGGCCGGCCTGGGCTTCGCGACCGTCGAGAACGTGGGCTACTACGTGAACGCGTTCACCGAGGACGGTGCGGGCGGGACCGTACAGTTGTTCGTGATCAGAGGGCTGATCGACCCGCTCGGCCACCCCGTCTACACCGCGATGACCGGGCTCGGCGTCGCGTACGCGCTCACCCGCCGCGGCCCCGCGCGGTTCGCGGCCATCCCACTCGGCTACCTCGGCGCGGTCCTTCTGCACGGGCTCTGGAACGGCGCCGCCTTGCTCAAGTCGCTCGGCTGGCTGGGCGCGGCCTATCTGGTGATCATGGGAGCGCTCATCGGGCTCGTCCTGGTGACCGTACGCGAGCGCAGGCAGCTGGTGGCCAAGATAGGCACCTACCTGCCCGCGTACCAGCCCACCGGGCTCTTCACCCCACCGGACATCAAGATGCTGAGCACGCTGTCCGCCCGCCGGTCCGCGCGCAAGTGGGCCAAGGGCGCAGGGCTCGGTCGGGCGATGGGCGACTACCAGCAGGCGGCGACCGAGCTGACCATGCTGCACCTGCGCGCCGAACGCGAAGGCGTGGACCCGGCCGGGTTCGCCGCCGAGCGCGACGTGCTGCTCGACGCCTTGAGCCAGGCCCGGCGCTGGTAGCCACTGTCCTCCAAGGGGGGCGTGGCTCAGTGGCGGGTGACGAGTGCGGCCACTGCCGTGACCGCCGTCAGCGCGATGCACGCCGCCACCGCGACCACCACCCCCTGCTGCGCCCCGAGCCCGCCGATGACCCCAGCCACCCCGGCCGCCCCCAGTGAGCTGCCCACGTACCGGGCGGTGTTGTTGGCGCCCGACCCCATGCCGACCCGATGCGACGGCACGCTCTCGATCGCCAGATGGGTGATCGAGGAGTTGATCACCCCGGCCCCGGCCCCGCTCACCGCCAGCCCGCCGACCACGAGCGCGGGCACGAACTCCCCGCCCAGGCCCAGCAGTCCGGCGAAGCCCAGCGCCGTCAGCGCCAGACCGAGCGCCAGCCGCGCGGCCGTGGGCAGCCGCAGGTACCGCGACAGCAGCGAGGCCACGAACGACAGCCCGGACCACAGGACGAACAGCAGCGCGGTCCCGAGCGGTGTCATGCCGTGCGCCGTCTGCAGCACGGTCGGCAGGTAGGTGAGCAGCCCGACCACCGCCGCGCCGACCACCAGCGCCCCACCCGTCGCCACCAGGAACACCGGCCGCCGGAACAGCTCCAGGTCGATCAGCGGCTCCGCCCGCCGCCGCTCGGCCAGCACGAAGGCCGTCACCAGCAGGGCCGCCACCGCGAACGCCACCAGCACCACCGGCCGCGACCAGCCGAGACGGCCCTCGGTCACGCCCGCGAGCAGCGCGGCGACGCCCAGACTGAGCAGCACCACACCGGGCACGTCGAACCGCCTGGGCGTGGGGGAGCGCGACTCCTCCAGCGTGCGCGCCGACACCACGGCCAGGGCCAGCGCGCACGCCGCCATCAGCCAGTACGCCGCCCGCCAGCCGGCCACCTCGGCCAGCACCCCGGACAAAAGCGGCCCCACCATGGTGCCCAGCCCGATCATCGCGCCGTAGCGGCCGGTGGCCCGCACCCGCTCCGTCCCCGAGGGGAAGGCGTGGCCCACGATGCCGAGGCTCGCCGCCAGCATCGCCGCGCTCGCGCCGCCCTGCACCAGCCGGGCCGCCACGAACACCACCACCGCCGTGCTCACCGCGGCCACCACACTGGCGACCGCGAGCACGGCCGTGCCCGCCACCAGCACCCGCTTGCGGCCGTAGTCGTCGGCCAGCCCACCGGAGACCAGCAGCAGCGCCGACAGGCCGAGCGAGATCGAGCCCAGGATCCACACCGGTCCGGTCGGGCCCGCGTCGAGCTCGTGCGCGGTCAGGGGCAGCGTGACCGTCGGCACCGTGAAGTTCGTCAGCACGAGCAGGGGCGCCGACGAGGCCACGGCGAGCGTTCGCCGGAGGGGCGCGATCACCGGCCTTGGTTCAGTGATTGAACTCATGCCGGGCAAGCTACCATAGTTCAATGAACGAACCGATGGGGTCTCATGGCGCTGGGTAAGAACTACGACGCTCAGGACTGCTCGCTGGCCAGGGCGCTGGAGGTGATCGGCGAGCGCTGGACGCTGCTGGTGGTGCGCGACGCGATGTACGGCGTACGGCGCTTCGGCGACTTCCTCGCCCACCTGGACATCCCCCGCGCGGTGCTCTCGCAACGGCTGGCCACGCTCGTCGAGGCGGGCGTCCTCGACAAGCGCCGCTACCAGGACTCGCCGCCGCGCGAGGAGTACGTCCTGACCCCCGTGGGCCATGAGCTCTGGCCGCCGGTCCTGGCCCTGGCCGAGTGGGGCGAGCGCCACCTGTCCGGGACCGGCCCGCGCCGCGTCTTCCACCACTTGGCCTGCGGCTCCCGTATCGACGGCGCCGCCCGCTGCGCCGCCTGTGACGTGCAGGTGCCGATCGGGGAGACGGAGGTACGCCCCGGACCGGGTCTGAAGGGCATCAGGAACGATCCGGTCAGCGTTGCCTTGCGTACCCCTCATCGGATGCTCCACCCGATTCCCTGAGAGAATTGGCCAAACCCTCGAAGGGAGACGGCATGAGCTGGGTGGAGATCGAGTCGGAAGCGGAACTGCGCGAACTACTGGGCGAGGTAATGCCGCGCGCGGCCACCAAGGACCGGCCGAAGCTGCACGAGCGCGACAGACAGTGGCTGGCGAGCTCGCCGTTCTGCCTGATCGCCACCTCCGACGCCGACGGCACCTGTGACGTCTCGCCCAAGGGTGACCCGGCCGGGTTCACGTACGTCATCGACGACACCACGATCGCCATCCCCGACCGGCCGGGCAACCGCCGGGCGGACGGCTTCCGCAATGTCCTGAAAAATCCGCACGTGGGGTTGATTTACCTGATCCCTGGGCGCAACGAGACGCTGCGGATCAACGGCCGCGCCCGGCTGATCAGCGAGGCGCCGTTCTTCGACGACATGATCGTGAAGGGCCATCGCCCGCACCTGGCGCTCGTGGTGGAGATCGAGCAGATCTTCTTCCACTGCGCCAAGGCGTTCCTGCGCTCGGCGCTGTGGAAGCCCGACAGCTGGGAGTCCGACGCGCTGCCCTCGCACGCGACCCTGGTCAAGGACGTGCAGAAGGTCGAGGAGACGCTCGAGCAGCTGGAGAGCTACTACGGCGAGACCTACACCAAGAAGCTCTACGGCTGACCGTCGGGGATCAGGCGGCGGGGGTGGGGCCGTCGGGGAGCCGGATGACGTTGCGGCCACTGTAGGCTTGGAGATCGACGACCTTGGGGTCGTGCTCGCGCACGACGGGCCTGTGGCGCTCTCCCGACCGGATGTCGCGGATCTTGTGCCGGGCGACGTGTGGCGGCACCACCACTAGTCTCTTCATCGTGAGCCCCCCGTGACGTTCTTGTTACCTATGTTATCTACAGCTGCCTCGGTAAGATAGGTGTAAGTGGCGATTCAGTAAGGGAGTCGGCGGCCCGATGGGGACCGCAGGTCCAGGCCCGTGTTCCGGTCCTGTCGCCGCTTCGCCGACTTGACGATCCGCACGCGTCTCATGATCTGCCCCCTCTCGCGCTCGCCTTCGACAGCCTCTATGTGCACTGTGCGCGCCACCGCTTGACGGTGGCTTGGCGGCGAGTTGCAGCCGCCATGTGCCACAACCTAACCGGGGCCGTCCGGCCGTTCCATGCATTTCTACCGGGGGGAGGCGCCTCCCCCCGGCAGAATTACTCAGGCGCCGGGCGTGAGCCTGGCCGTGACGCCGATCCGGTTCCAGGCGTTGATCATCGCGATGGCCACGATCAGCGAGGCGAGCTGCTGCTCGTCGTAGTGTTCGGCCGCCTCCTGCCACACCTCGTCAGGGACGGCCGCCCGGTCGGCCAGCCTGGTCGCCTCCTCGGTCAGCGCGAGCGCGGCCTTCTCCGCCGGGGTGTAGACCGTCGCCTCGCGCCAGGTGGCCACGGACCAGAGCCGCTCGTCGCTCTCGCCCGCCTTCTTCATGGCCCGGCTGTGCATGTCGGCACAGTAGCCGCAGCCGTTGATCTGGCTGGCCCGCAGCTTGACCAGCTCAATCGTGCCGACCGGCAGCCCGCACGCGTGCAGATACTTCTCCACGGCGAAGAACGCCTGGTAGGCCTCGGGGGCGAGCTTCATGACGTTGAGCCGCTGAGACATAGGGACCTCCATCGGTAAGTCGTGACATGGGGAAGACGCGACAGGGCACCGATGTGTGACAACTTCGGCATCGCCCGTACGCACGACATGTCGCTGACCAAGACCGGGGAGGTGGCGGGGACGCCCGGCTACATGCCGCCCGAGGCGTTCACCGGAGGGCCGGGACGCCCGCAGACGGGCCCGTCCGCGCGGCCGGCGCGGACGGGCCGGTGGGGGTCAGCCGGCGCAGTTGCCCCAGGAGCTGCGGCCGCCGCGGGCCTCGACGCGGCCGCTGGGGTCGCGGGTCCAGCCCCAGTACTTCACGCACTTCCAGCTGCCGTCGACGTGACCGGTCTCGGCGTAGAAGCGGTACTTCTGCACGTCCTCGGACCGGCCGCCGCCTCGCACCTCGATGCTGGCGCCCGTGGTGGTCTTGGTGCTGAGGTAGGCCGTCTTGATGGCGGCCACACAGTTCTTCCCGGAGCGCTTGTTATACATGAGGTACACGTGTCCGAACACCGCGCCCTCGCGCGTCCTCATCGCGCGGTGACCGTCCTTGACCCGACGAAAGCCAGGGCCGCACACCCTCTCCGGCGAGTACGGGGCGGCGCTCGCGGAGGCGGCGGCGCTGACCGGAGCGGTGGGGGCGGCAGTGGCGGCTGCGGGGGTAGCGGCGATCCCGGCGGCGGCCAGACTGGCCGCGATGACCGTTCGCGTGAGCACGATAAACCCTTCGATGGAGGATATTTAGGACATTGACGATCTTTACTGGCACACAACCGTAATGCACGGCGAGGGGGGTTGGTGGGGGAACGCGGCATACCGCTGATCGCGGTCAGCGCGGCCTGGGGCGGGTTCTGGGGCTCCTGGTCGGCGCTGCTACCGGCGATCAAGGAACAACTCGGCGCGTCCACGGCCGACCTCGGGCTGGCACTGAGCGCGGTACCGGTGGGGGCGATTCCGGCCATGGCGGTTGCCGGGCGGCTGGCCGGCGGCAGGGAGCGTACGGCGCTGATCGCGGTCACCGTGGCCTTCGCGCTGAGCGTGGCGGCCATCGCGCCCGCCGGCTCGCCGGTGGCGCTCGGGCTGACGCTGCTGCTGGTCGGCATGGCCAGCGGGGCGCTCGACATCGCCCTGAACCTGGCCACCGGCCGGGCCGAGCGGGAGAGCGGGCGCCGGCTGTTCCAGGCGGTGCACGCCGCCTTCCCGGTCGCCGTGATCGTCGCCGCTCCCGCCACCGGGCTGGCCCGGTCGCTGGGCATGAGCACCGGCGCGGTGCTGGTGACGGCGGCGGTCATCGTCATCGCCTCGTCGCTGTCCTTGACCGCCCTGCGCATCGGCCGGGGACTGCCCGCCGCCGGGGGAGCGGGCGGCAGGCGGCGGTGGCGGGTCGCCCTCGTGCTCGGCGCGCTGGCCGCGTGCGTGCTGATCATCGAGAACTCGGTCGAACAGTGGTCGGTGTTACTGCTCGAAGACCACCGGGGAGCCTCGGCACTGGTGGCGAGCGCGGCCCCGGCCGTCTACATGGCGGCGCTCACCCTGGGCCGGATCGTCGCGCACGCGCTGCCCCGGCTCACGCTGCGGACGTTCTACCTGGTGAGCGGGGTGGGCGGCGTTGCGGGCATGGCGCTGGCGGGGCTCGGCGGCTCGGTCCTGGCCTCGATGGCGGGGTTCGCGCTGACCGGGCTCGCGCTCGGGCCGCTGGTGCCCGCCGTGCTCAGCCGCGCGGCGGCCGACGACGCGAGCGGGGTGCTGGTGTCCACGGTCTCCGCGATCTCCTACACCGGGTTCGTCATCAGCCCGCTGCTCGTGGCCGCCCTGACGGCACGGGTCGGCCTGCCGGGCGCGCTCGCCGCGCTGGGACTGCTGGCGGTGCCCCTGGTGGCCGGCTACCTCGGTGTACGGACGGAAAATTGCCGTCCGTTGAGGCAATGAGGAGGGGGAAGCGGGTATTCCCCGGCCATGGCCGTCTGCGAAGCGTGTGGCAACGATTACGACATGTCCTTCGAGGTGCACGCCCAGGGGGCGGTGCACACGTTCGACTCCTTCCAATGCGCCATCCAGTCCATGGCGCCCATCTGCGAGCACTGCGGCACCCGGGTGATCGGGCACGGAGTCCAGTCGGGCGATCACTGGTACTGCTGTGCCCACTGCGCCCGCCAGGAGGGCACCCAGGGAATCGTCGATCGTGTCATGGCGGGGATGTCCTGATAGGTGGACACTTGATGTGTGGCCCCTTTTGATTTTGATGTCCTCGTACTCGGGACCGGCCCCGGCGGGCAGAAGGCAGCGATCGCCGCGGCGAAGCTCGGCAAGCGGGTCGCGGTCGTAGAGAAGACGCACATGCTCGGCGGCGTGTGCATCAACACCGGGACGATCCCCTCCAAAACCCTGCGTGAGGCGGTCCTCTACCTCACGGGCCTCAACCAGCGGGAGCTGTACGGGGCGAGCTACCGGGTGAAGGAAGAGATCACGGTCGCCGACCTCGGCATGCGCACCCAGCATGTGATCGGCCGCGAGATCCAGGTGATCCGCAGCCAGCTCGGCCGCAACCACGTGACGATGCTGCAGGGCACCGGCCGGTTCCTCGACCCGCACACCATAGGGATCACCGGCGACGAGGAGGAGAAGAAGGTCACGGCCGACAAGATCGTGATCGCCACGGGCACCTCGCCGGCCCGTCCGTCCAGCGTGGAGTTCGACGACAAGACGGTCATCGACTCCGACGCGATCCTGCACCTCGACCGGGTGCCCGAGACTCTGGTCGTCGTCGGGGCGGGGGTCATCGGCATCGAGTACGCCTCGATGTTCGCGGCGCTGGGCACCAAGGTGACCGTGGTCGAGCGGCGCGACCGGATGCTGGAGTTCTGCGATCTGGAGATCGTGGAGGCGCTGAAGTACCACCTGCGTGACCTGGCCGTCACCTTCAGGTTCGGGGAGAACGTCGCCGCGGTCGAGCGGCGGCCCCGTGGGGCGCTGACCGTACTGGAGAGCGGGAAGAAGATCCCCGCCGACTGCGTCATGTACTCGGCCGGCCGTCAGGGAAAGACCGAGGAGCTGTGCCTGGAGGCGGCCGGGCTCGCCGCCGACGACCGGGGCCGGATCAAGGTGGACGAGAACTACGCCACGCCCGTCCCGCACATCTACGCCGTCGGCGACGTCATCGGCTTCCCCGCGCTGGCCGCCACCTCGATGGAGCAGGGCCGGCTGGCCGCGCAGCACGCCTGCGGCGAGCCGGTCGAGGAGACGAACGAGCTGCCGCCGATCGGCATCTACACCATCCCGGAGATCAGCTTCGTCGGGAAGTCCGAGGACGACCTGACCCGGGACAAGATCCCCTTCGAGGTGGGCATCTCGCGCTACCGGGAGCTGGCTCGCGGGCAGATCATCGGCGACTCCTACGGCATGCTCAAGCTGCTGGTCTCCTCCGAGGACCGGCGGCTGCTGGGCGTCCACGTGTTCGGCACGGGCGCTACGGAGCTCGTCCACATCGGGCAGACCGTCATGGGCTGCGGCGGCACGGTCGACTACCTGGTCAACGCCGTGTTCAACTATCCGACGCTCGCCGAGTCCTACAAGGTCGCCGCCCTGGACGCGATGAACAAGATGCGGGTGATCGCCCGGCTGACGGCCGAGCTGTGACCCGGTGACCGCCTCCCGGAGGGGGTCACTCGTCGGCGGTCGTGCGGCGGCCGCGGGCCGGGGGCTTCTTACGCCCGGCCACGAGCGTGTCGCCCGACGCGGGCGAGGGAGTGGGCTCGTCCCCGGGCTCGCTCGACGGCCGGCGCGGCCGGGCGTGCGGTGCCGTGTCCTCCAGCGCGGAGCTCTCCGGCTCGCTCTCGGAGCGTGAACTCGACGACGACCGCGTTCCTGACGACTTGCCGCTCGACGAGCCACCAGAGCTCGAGGACCCTGAGGTCCCTGAGGACTTGGGCCGGGCGGGCGGGCGGAACCCGGGAGCGTCCGGGTCGCGCAGCGCCGCGATGACCTCGTCGGCCTCCGTCTCGGCGGCGAACTCGTTCGCCGCCGCCGATTCCCTGCGCCGGATCACCACCAGGTGGTCCACGGAGACCCGCCCGGCCCCCACCACGGCCAGCAGCAGCGCGGCCACGCCCAGCAGGATCAGCTCGTTCGTGGTGATCGGGTTGAGCGGCGGCGCGATCAGGAAGACGGCCAGGGACTCGGCGAAGAGGATCAGCCCCATCACCGACACGATCAGCCCGGCGATCAGCAGTGCCCCGCCGATCAGCTCGGTGAGCATGGTGACCGTGGCCCAGGCGCGCGGCGCGGGCGCGCCCTGCGCGAGGAACTTCGCCCCCGTGGCGTTCAGGCCGTCTTCGAGCTTGGTCCAGCCGTTGGCGAAGCAGATGCCGCCCACGCCGATGCGGGCGACCAGGGAAGCGAGATCATGGAGGGACTGTCTCACGGTTGTTGTCTGCCCTAAGCGGGACATCACACACCTCAATCACGGCGCAGCAGCGTGGCCACGGCGATGGCGGTCAGGCTGAGCAGAACGACGCTCACGACGACGGTCGTGTGCAGGGCATTGACGAAGGCCCACCGGGCGGCGTCGAGCAGCGCACCGCCGGCGCCACCGCCGACCTTGTCGGCGACGTGCGCGGCGCTGGCGAGAGACTGCCTGGCCTCGTCCATGCCACCGCCGGACACTCCGGGAACGGCGGGCAACGCGGGCGCGTAGGCGATCGTGGTGATCGTGCCGAGCACGGCGACCCCGAGCCCGGCGCCGAGCTCGTAGGCGGTCTCCTCGATGGCCGCCGCCCCGCCCGCCTGGGCCTCGGGGGCCGAGGACATGATCGTGTCAGAGGCGGCGAGCAGCGCCACCTGTACGCCGAACCCGACGCCCACGAAGCAGACCGAGAGCATCACGGGATGCGCCTCGACGCCCCAGGTGAGCGTGGGGGTGAGGGCGAGCGCGACGAGGCCGAGCCCGCCGCTCATGGTGGCGCGCAGGCCGATCCGGGGCAGCAGGTGCGCCGCGGCCAGCCCGCCGCAGATCGCCGAGATCACCAGCGGCAGCATCCGTACGGCCGCCAGCAGCGGGGTGTCGCCGAGCACGAGCTGCAGGTATTGCGCCAGCATCAGCTGCAGCCCCACCAGCGCGAACACACCCAGCAGCACCCCGGCGACCCCGGTGCCGAACTCACGCCGCCGGAACAGCCCGACCTCCAGCAGCGGCGAGGCCAGCCGCAGCTGCCGCCGGACGAACCAGACGAGCAGCCCCACTCCGGTGAGGAAGACCAGGACGGAGGCCCCGAACGGGATCAGGCTGCCCGCTCCCGCCTCCTTCAGCCCGAACGCCACCGCCAGGATGCCGAACACGGACAGCGCGGCGCTGAGACGGTCCCACGGCTGCCCGCCACGGTGTCGTGACTCCGGCAGCAGCCGGGCGGCGGCGGGCAGCAGCACGAGCAGGATGGGCACGTTGATCAGGAAGACCGCGCCCCACCAGATGCCGACGAGCACCCCGCCGATCAGCGGCCCCACGGCGGCTCCCGCCGCGGCGACCGCGCTCCAGACGCCCAGCGCGATGGCCCGCTCACGCCGGTCGGGGAAGACCTGGCGGATCAGTGACAGCGTGGCCGGCATGATCATTGCGCCGCCCACCCCGAGCAGCGCCCTGGCCAGGATCAGGACCAGCGGCGTGGGAGAGAAGGCGGCGACGGCCGAGGCCACGCCGAACAGCACGTAACCCGCCAGCACCAGCCGCTTGCGCCCGTAGCGGTCGCCGAGCGTGCCGAACAGGAGCAGCAGTGGCGCCACGACCAGCGAGTAGATGTCGATGATCCAGAGCAACTGCACCGCCGTCGGCTCCAGCGCCGCGGTGAGAGTGGGCACGGCGATGTGCAGGACGGTCGCGTCCACGGTGATCAGGAGCAGACTCAGGCAGAGCAGCACCAGGATGGACCAGCGGTTGTCCCGATTTTGCTGAACCGCGCGCCGGAGGACCGGGGCGGCCTGAGTGACGGTCATGGGGCCTCCTTGCAGGCCGATCCGATCTCACGCAAGGCCCACATGAACTTGCGTGGCAGCTTAGGCCATGCCATCCACTCGGGACAGCGGTATCGGCCGATCCACGGCCTGAGGCACCTCTCTAGAGAGACACAGCCATATGTCCCGGCCTATCCATCTCTGTCCGGTCAGCCGATCATGGGGTCCGTGGGGACCGCCGAAAGTGCCGACAGGACCGACAGATCCCCCCGCGAATGGTGTGAAGAGGCGGTCACCAGACTCCAGGCGGGCCGCCCCGAGGCCGCGCTGGAGGCCGCTCGCACGGCCGCCGACATGGACCCGGCCAACGAGTGGGCCTACCGCCTGATCAGCCTCGCGCTGGAACGCCAGGGCCGCGACGCCGACGCGGTCGCGCCCGCGGAGCAGGCGGTGCGCCTCGCTCTGGGCTCCTGGCCGGCCCGGCTGCGGCTGGGCACCGCGCTGCGCCGCGTCCCCGGCCACTGGGACGAGTCCGTCGAGCAGGCGGCGCTGGCCCGCGCGTACGCCCCCGAGGAGGCCGCCCCTCACGTGCTGCGCGGCGACCAGGCGCTGCTCCGCGCCGAGCACGTGCCCGCCCGGCGCGCCTACCTGACCGCGCTCGACCGGGATCCCGCCCATCCGCAGGCCCGCGTCAACCTCGGATTGACGCTGCTGCGCTGGGACCGCCTCCCCGCCCACCGCGACCCCGCCTGGCCGATCGACCCGCGCGAGAGCGGCCGGGCCAGACGGGCGCTGGAGGTCTGGTCGCGCCAGTCCCGCCTGCTGGTCGCGCTCGCGACGATCGCCATCGTCGTGGCCGCCCTGGGCTTCGACCGAGGCGGCGAGGGCCGGCTCGGCGGCCTCCTGGTGCTGGTCCTGCTCGTCCCGATCACGCTCAGGCAGGTGCGCAGAGTAGGGGTGTGGTCCTACGTCCCCGCCATGCTCGGCCGTGACCCCTGGCTGGGCGCCGCCCTGGCCTCGGCCGTCGCGTCGGTGGCCGCGTTCGCGGGCTGGCTGACGATGGGCGCGCTGCCGGACCTGCCGACGGCGTTCGACCCGGTCTGGGCTGCTCTGGCGGGCGTGGTGGTGCTCGGCTGGCCGGTGACGGCGGGCATGCGCGCGCTGGCCGAGCTCTGGCGCGGCAGCCCGATGCGGGCCCTGGCCCAGTTCGCCCGGGTGCCCGCCGAGCGCACGGCCAGGCGTAACACGGGGGTCACGCTCTGGATCATGCTCGGCAGGACGTGGTCGGTGCTGGTGCCCCTGGTGTGCGGGGCGCTGGCAGTGGAGCCACGGGCCGCCGTGCTCGCGGTGGCGGTGCCGTACCCGCTGCTGGTCTCCTACCGGCGGGTCCGCCATCGCGAGGACAGATGGCTGCCGGTCGCGACCGGCCTGGTCGTGCTGGCGTCCGTGGCCTGCGCGGCGGGCGGCCTGCTGGGGCTGGTCTGGGCCTGGCGGGCCGGGCTCGGCGCGCTCTGCGCGGCGGTGGCGGTGTTCGCGCTGCGCGCCGCGCGCGCCTGGTGGCGTGGCGGGCCGGGGCCGTGGCGCGCGTCACTGATCATGTGCGACCTGCCCACCGGCGACGCCCCGTCCGTCGCGCTCACTCCGGAGGTACGCCAGGCGTTCACGTACGCCAGGAGCGTCGTCCTGTCCTTCGGCGACTCCCTCGGCCCGCGCGTCGTGGGCACGGCGGCGACCGTCACCCCGTCGGGAGAGCTCAGACTGGTCGCCGAGACGCAGGCGCGGGCGGCCGTCGAGGCGGATCCACGGGTGGCGGTCTTCGCCGCCGACCCGCTGCAGCGCAGGTATTGGGTGGAGGTGCGCGGCATCGCCGTGGCCGATTCGGACCTGCTGCGGGTCACTCCCAAGCAGGTGCTCATGGGGGAGTTTCCCGGGCGGCACCAGCGGCGCTAGCTAGAATATCGTTCTATGCGGACCCTCCGTACCCCCGAAGAGCGTTTCGCCGACCTGCCCGACTTCCCCTACGAGCCGCGCTACGCCGAGGTGGCCGACGGCCTGCGCATGGCCTACGTCGAGACGGGCCGCGCCGACGGGGCGCCGGTGGTGCTGCTGCACGGCGAGCCGACCTGGTCCTTCCTCTACCGGCACGTCATGCGCGAGCTGGCGGCGGCCGGGCTGCGGGCCATCGCCGTCGACCTGGTGGGCTTCGGCCGCTCCGACAAGCCGGCCGAACGGGCCGACCACACCTACGCCAGGCACGTCGAGTGGACCCGCGCGCTGCTGTTCGACGCGCTCGGGCTGACCGGCGTCACCATGGTCGGGCAGGACTGGGGCGGCCTGATCGGGCTGCGGATCGCCGGTGAGCATCCGGAGCGCATCGCCAGGATCGTCGCGGCCAACACGGGCTTGCCGACGGGTGACATTCCCATGCCCGAGTTGTGGCATCGCTTCAAAGACGCGGTGATGAACGCTCCCGCGCTGGACATCGCCAGATTCGTCCAGTCGGGCTGCAAGACCGAACTTTCCGCGGCCGTGCGCGCCGCCTACGACGCCCCCTTCCCTGACGAGTCGTACAAAGCCGCCGCGAAGGCCATGCCGGGGCTCGTGCCGATCACCCCCGACGACCCCGCCGCGCCCGCCAACCGCGCCGCCTGGCAGGTCCTCACCACGCTCGATCGCCCCTTTTTGGTGGCCTTCTCCGACGGAGATCCGATAACGGGGGGTATGGCGCCGATCCTCATGAAGTCGATGGCGGGCGCGGCGGGACGCGCTCATCCGGTGATCACGGGCGCCGGACACTTCCTCCAGGAGGACGCGGGCGGCGAACTCGGCCGCCACATCGCACGATTCGTCACCGGCACCTAGCGTGTCAGGTCCGCCCAATCGTCGGTCTGGTGCGGTATAACCAGGGGCGGACCGGGGAGGCGTGATGCGTGAGTCCGGCAGGGCCCAGACCGCAGGGCGGACCGCGGCGCGGGATCTGTTTGAACAGGTGCGGCTGCGCTATTTCCATCTTCCCCCGGCCATGCGCCGGGTGATGCACGTGGTCGTGCTCATCGCCACCGTCGGCGTGGCCGCCGCGCTCGGCTGGGACCTGTTCAAGACCTTTCTCATCACCCTGCTGGTGCTCGCGTTCCTCGCGCTGACGCTGCGCTTCCCGCGCGCCGCCGCGACCGTGCTGGTGCTCATCGGCTGGTGCGCGCTGCTGCCGGTGTTCTACGCGCTCCTCCCGCCGCCCTCACTGGCCCCCACGCTGTTGATGATGCTGGCCGTGCCCGTCGCCGCCGCCGCGCACCTGATCCGCTGGGTGACGCCCTGGCTGAGCGTGCTGATGGCGCTCGTCCCCGCCGGGGCGCTCGCCGCGGCCATTTCCTTCGTCTCCGACGCCGCCGCGGTCTGGGTCGCCTACGTCGCGGCCACCGCCGTCCTCGTCCAGCGCTTCATCGCCGCCCGCCGGGCCAGGAACGCGCTCAGCGCCGAGGAGCAGGTCCGGGTCAGGGCCCGCGACGGCCGGCCGGAGGCGCCGCCCGAGAAGGCCGGCGGGCTGCCCGACATCTCGGTGGAGGAGGCGCTGGCCGAGCTGGAGGGCATGATCGGGCTCGCCCCGGTCAAGGAGCAGGTCCGCTCGATCGCCGCCTCCATCGAGGCGTCCCGCCTGCGGGCCGAGGCCGGCTACAAGGCCGGCCGCCCGACCAGGCACCTGGTCTTCCTCGGCCCGCCCGGCACGGGCAAGACCAGCGTGGCCCGCACGGTGGCGAAGATCTTCTACGCGTTCGGCCTGCTCGAGACGCCCTTCGTGGTCGAGGCGCAGCGGGCCGACCTGGTGGGGGAGTTTCTGGGCGCGACCGCGATCAAGACCAACGAGCTGGTCGACCGGGCACTGGGCGGCGTGCTGTTCATCGACGAGGCGTACGGACTGATCAACTCCTCCGACGGCCAGCCCGACAGGTTCGGCGCCGAGGCCGTGCAGACGCTGCTCAAGCGGGCCGAGGACGACCGCGACCGGCTGATCATCATCCTGGCCGGCTACGAGCAGGAGATGACCTCGTTCCTGTCCAGCAACCCCGGCCTGGCCAGCAGGTTCGCCACCCGGGTGCGCTTTCCGAGCTACTCGCCCGGTGAGCTGGCGGAGATCACCGAGCTGCTCCAGCGGCACCGGGGCGACACGATGGCGCCCGACGCGCGCGCCGCACTGCTCGGCCTGTTCGAGGACGTCCAGCGGCGCGGGCTGGTCGACGAGCTGGGCAACGCCAGGTTCGTCCGCAGCCTCGTCGAGGCCGCCGCGACGGCCCGTGACGTGCGCGTCGTGGGCGCGGGCGGGACACCGACCACCGAGGACCTCGTCACCACCACGACCGCCGACGTCACCAAGGCGTTCGACGAGCTGACCGCCCGCTTCCGCGGCTACGAGGACACCCCCACCATCGAGGAAGCGCTGGCCGACCTCGACCGGATGGCCGGGCTCGAGCCGGTCAAGCGGCAGGTGCACGCCATCGCCGCCCAGCTCCAGGTCGCCCGGATGCGCCAGGAGCGCGGGCTGCCCACGCCGCCGCAGACGCGCCACTTCGTGTTCGCGGGCCCGCCGGGCACCGGCAAGACCACAGTGGCCAGGGTCATCGGCCGCATCTTCGCCGCGCTCGGGCTGCTGGCCAGGCCCGACGTGGTCGAGGCACAGCGGGCCGACCTGGTCGGCCAGCACCTCGGCGCCACCGCGATCAAGACCAACGAGCTGGTCGACCGGGCGCTGGGCGGCGTGCTGTTCATCGACGAGGCCTACAGCCTGGTCAACCCGGGCTACTCCGGCGGCGACGCGTTCGGCGCCGAGGCCGTGCAGACGCTGCTCAAGCGGGCCGAGGACGACCGCGACCGGCTCGTCATCGTGCTGGCCGGCTACCAGCGCGAGATGGACACCTTCCTGGCCACCAACCCCGGCCTGGCCAGCCGGTTCAACCAGCGGGTCGCCTTCCCCAGCTACTCCGCCCGGGAGCTGTCCGAGATCGCCGTGCTGCTGGCCGACAAATCGGGCGACCGCTTCGACGAGGCGGCGCTGCGCGACCTCGACGAGGTCTTCGCCTGGGTCTGCGACGAGCGGCTGATCGACGGGCTCGGCAACGGGCGCTTCGCCAGGTCGCTGTTCGAGCGCGCGGCCATGCGCCGCGACGTACGGCTCGCCGCTCTGGCGGGGGGTGGCGGGTCGGCCAGCTCGGCGGAGCTGACGACCATCACCAGCGACGATGTCCGCATGGCCGTGGACGAACTTTCCGGACGTTAGACAGCGAACTTTCCGGACGTTAAGCAGACTGCAGTTTGGTAGTTCCGTGCGCCCCGATGCTCGCATGGTGTAGCAATATGACTACACATCGTGCGCGCCGAAGGGGAGGGCGATGGCGGGGTTCCTGGCCCGCAGGCTGCTCAACTATCTGGTGCTCGTGGCCGTCGCAGCCAGCCTCGCCTACATGCTCGCGGCCAGCGCCCTCGATCCGCGCTCCAACTACGCCGACCGGACCCCCAAGCCGCCGCCGGCCGTCGTGGACGCCCAGCTCACCGCGCTCAACCTCAACGACCACACGCCGCTGCTCCAGCGCTACGCGACGTGGGCGGGCGGCGTGGTGCAGGGCGACTTCGGCCGTACGGTCACCGGCTCGCCGGTCAACGAGGACCTCAAACGACGCATGGGCGTCACCTTCCGGCTGGTCATGCTCGGGCTGATCTTCGGCAGCCTGCTGGGGGTGGTCGTCGGGGCCGCCGCCGCGGTCAAGCAGTACGGGTGGTTCGACCGGTTGTCGACAGGGATGTCGTTCCTGGTGCTCGCGATGCCGGTGGTCGTGCTGGCCAACATGCTGATCCTGCTCGGCACCCTGGCCAACGATCGGCTCTTCGGGCACCGGCTCTTCCTGGTCAGCGGCGAATACAGCGACGGGCTCGACACCGGCTTCTGGGGGACCGTGAGCGACCGGCTGCGGCACCTGATCCTGCCGACGATCTCCCTGTCGCTGGGGCTTACCGCGGTCTTCAGCCGCTACCAGCGCAACACCATGCTCGACGTGCTCGGCGCCGACTTCGTCCGCACCGCCATGGCCAAGGGGCTGAGCAGGAGCCAGGCGCTCATCCACCACGCCCTGCGCACCGCCCTGATCCCCGTCGCGACCTACTTCGCGTTCACCTTCGGCGCCCTGCTGACCGGCGCGACGTTCACCGAGAAGATCTTCGGCTGGCACGGGCTGGGCGAACAACTGATCAACTCCATCTTCACCAACGACGTCAACACCGTGGCGGCCATCGCCTTCATCGCCGCGATCGCGGTGCTGTGCGCGTCCCTGGCGGCCGATCTGCTGCACGCCGCCCTCGACCCCCGGGTGAGGGCCGGATGACGGCGCTGCTCGTCGGTAGACGGGCTCCCTCGCGGCTGCGGGTGGTCGCCTGGAGGTTCTTCCAGTCCACGCAAGGGCGGATCGGCTTCGGCGTGCTCGTGCTGCTGTTCCTGCTGGCCTTCGCCGGGCCGGCGCTCAGCCCGTGGTCCTACACCGACAAGGACTTCGCCGCCTTCCTCAGCCCGCCGTCGGCCGAGCACTGGTTCGGCACGCTGCAGACCGGCGCCGACGTCTACGCGGTGACGCTGCGCGGCATGCGCAAGTCGCTGATCGTCGGGCTGCTGGCCGCGCTGGTGTCCACCGCGCTGGCCGCCGTCGTCGGGGCGTTCGCCGGCTACTTCCCCGGCTGGACCGACCGGACGCTCACCTGGGGCGCCGACCTGCTCCTGGTGCTGCCCGCGTTCCTGATCCTGGCCGTCATGTCGCCGCTGTTCGGGGCGGGGCAGTGGGTGCTGTTCGTGATCATGCTGGCGTTGTTCCTCTGGATGGTCACCTCGAAGATCGTCAGGGGGATGACGATCTCGCTGAAGCAGCGGGAGTTCATCCAGGCCGCCCGGTTCATGGGCGTCTCGCCGGTGCGCATCATCTTCCGGCACATCATCCCCAACCTGTCGTCGCTGCTGATCGTCGACGCCACCCTCAACGTCAGCGCGGCCATCCTCACCGAGACCTCGCTGTCCTACTTCGGTTTCGGCATCCAGCCGCCCGATGTCTCCTTCGGCACGCTCATCGCCGACGGCTCCCGGACCGCCCTCTACGCGCCGTGGACGTTCTGGTTCGTCGCCGGGCTGCTGGTGGTCACCGTGCTCGCGGTCAACCTCATCGGCGACGCGCTGCGCGACGCCTTCGATCCCGCCTCCCGGAGGCCACGGTGACCCCCGTCCTTGAGGTCACCGACCTCAACGTCTCCTTCGGCGACGTGGCGGCCGTACGCGGCGTCAGCTATGCCGTACGCCAGGGCGAGGTGCTCGGCATCGTCGGCGAATCGGGCTCCGGCAAGTCCGTCACCTCGGCCGCGGTCATGGGCCTGCTGCCGCCGGGCGCCACGGTCACCGGCTCGGTGCGGCTGCACGGCAAGGAGCTGATCGGCGCCCGGCAGCGCGAACTGACCGCCTTCCGCGGCAAGACCATGTCGATGGTCTTCCAGGACCCCCTGTCCGCGCTGACCCCCGTCTACCGCGTCGGCGACCAGATCGCCGAGGCCGTGCGCGTCCACCAGAAGGTGACCAAGAAGCAGGCCGCGGCCATGGCCGTCGAGTTGCTCGACCTGGTCGGCATCCCCAACCCCGCCGAGCGGGCCCTGGCCTTCCCCCACGAGTTCTCCGGCGGGATGCGGCAGCGCGCGGTGATCGCGATGGCCATCGCCAACGACCCCGACGTGATCATCTGCGACGAGCCGACCACCGCGCTCGACGTCACCATCCAGGCGCAGGTGCTCGAAGTGCTGAAGAAGGCCCAGCGGGAGACGGGCGCCGCGATCCTCATGATCACGCACGATCTCGGGGTGGTGGCCGGGTTCGCCGATCGGGTGCTGGTGATGTACGCGGGCCGGCCGGTCGAGGTGGGCAGCGTGGACGACATCTACTACGGGCCGCGCATGCCCTACACCGTCGGACTGCTCAGCTCCATCCCGCGCGTCGACACCGACGGACGGCACCCGCTCGTGCCCATCGAGGGCGCGCCGCCGTCGCCCGCGGCGCTGCCGCCGGGCTGCCCGTTTGCGCCGCGCTGCCCGATGCGCATCGACGCCTGCGAGGCCGCCGAGCCGCCGCTGGTCGACGTCGGCCCGGCGCACCAGGCCGCGTGCATCCGCTGGGCGGACGTACGCCCCCGCGTGGCGGCCAAGCACGCGGTCCCCGTCGAGCCGCGCGAGGCACGGCCGCGCCAGGCCCGGCAGCCGGTGCTGAAGGTCGACGGGCTGGTCAAGCGATATCCGCTGCTGCGCGGATCGGTGTTCAAGCACAGGGTCGGCACCGTGCACGCGGTGGAGGGGGTCAGCTTCGACGTACGCGAGGGCGAGACGCTCGGCCTCGTCGGCGAGTCGGGCTGCGGCAAGACCACGACGTTGATGGAGATCCTGGAGCTGGCCGAGCCGCAGGAGGGCCGCATCGTCGTGCTCGGGCACGACACCGCCCGCCTCGGCGGCGCCGAACGGATGGCGATCAGGCGCGACATGCAGGTCGTCTTCCAGGACCCGCTCGCCTCCCTCGACCCGCGCATGACCGTCTACGACATCCTGGCCGAGCCGCTGCGCACCCACGGCCAGGGCGATCCGGGCGGCCGGGTGGCCGAGCTGCTCGACCTGGTCGGGCTCGACCCCTCCCACGCGGCCCGCTACCCGCAGGACTTCTCCGGCGGACAGCGGCAGCGCATCGGCATCGCCCGCGCGCTGGCGCTCGAACCCAGGTTCCTGGCGCTCGACGAGCCGGTCTCCGCGCTGGACGTGTCGATCCAGGCCGGTGTGATCAACCTGCTCGACGCGCTGAAGGCCGAGCTCGGGCTGTCCTACCTGTTCGTCGCGCACGACCTGGCCGTGGTGCGCTACATCGCCGACCGGGTGGCCGTCATGTATCTGGGCAGGATCGCCGAGATCGGGCAGGTGGACGCCGTCTATGACGCTCCTGCGCACCCGTACACACAGGCGTTGCTGTCCGCGATCCCGCTGCCCGACCCGGTCCGCGAGCGCTCGCGCCGGCGGATCCTGCTCGAAGGCGATCTCCCCAGTCCGGCCGACCCCCCGTCGGGCTGCCGCTTCCGTACCCGGTGCCCGAAGTTCAGGGCCGAGCTGACCGATGACGAACGCGCCGTGTGCGTGGCCGTCGAGCCTTCGGTGCACCTGCTCGACAAGGACCAGGGCGCCGCCTGTCACTACGCCGAGAAGCTCGAAGTCACCTAAGCTAAGCGGGAGGATTCGCTCGATGAAAGCATCACGCCTGATCGTGGTCGCCCTGGCCGGCTCGCTGTGCCTGGCGGGTTGCGGGCGGGGCCCTGGCGGCAGCGATGGCCTCGCGGGCGGCCCGCGGGGGGACGAGCGGAACGTCAAGGCGTACGACATCAACCCGCAGCCGCGTGAGAAGGTCAAGGACGGCGGCACGCTGCGCTGGGGCATCAACGAGTTCCCCACCCAGTGGAACAGGAACCACGTCGACGGCAACCTCGCCGTGGCCGCGGTGGTCAGCAACGCGCTGCTGCCCGCGCCGTTCAGATCCGACGAGAAGGCGGACATCACCGCGAACCCCGACTACCTGATCAGCGCCGAGGTCACCTCCCGCGATCCGCACCAGGTCGTCACCTACACGCTCAACCCCAAGGCCAAGTGGTCCGACGGCAAGCCGATCGACTGGGCCGACTACCAGGCCCAGTGGAAGGCGCTCAACGGCACCAACCCCGCCTTCCACATCGTCTCGTCCACCGGTTACCAGGACATCTCCGACGTACGGCGGGGGCGCGACGACTACACGGTCGTCGTGACGTTCGCCCGGCCCTTCGGCGACTGGAAGTCGCTGTTCAGTCCCTTGATGCCGGCCTCCACCAACAGCACCCCCGAGGCCTACAACACCGCCTGGCTGAACAAGATCCCGGTGACGGCCGGGCCGTTCAAGTTCAAGGGCTTCGACCAGACGGCGAAGACGATCACGCTCGTCCGCGACGACACCTGGTGGGGCGACCGGGCCAAGCTCGACCAGATCATCTACCGCGCCTCCGAGCAGGACTCCCTGATCGGCGCGTTCAGCAACGGCGAACTCGACATCACCGACGTCGGCCCGTCGGCGCCCGACTACGCGCGCGCCAAGACCACCCCGGGCGCGACCGTACGTCAGGCGGCGGGCCCCGACTTCCGCCACATCACCTTCAACGGCTCCAGCGACCTGCTGAAGGACCAGCGGGTCCGGCAGGCCATCCAGCTCGGCATCAACCGCCAGGCGATCGCCCAGTCCGACCTGCAGGGCCTCGACTGGCCGATCGCGCTGCTGAACAACCACTTCTTCATGAACACCCAGGAGGGCTACCAGGACAACGCCGGCGCCCTGGGCGTCTACGACCCGGCCCAGGCCAGGCGCCTGCTCGACGCGGCGGGCTGGCCGCTGGGCGGCGGTGGCGTCCGCCAGAAGGACGGCAAGTCGCTCGACCTGCGCTTCGTGGTGCCGTCGGGCGTGCAGACCGGCAAGTCGGAGGGCGAGCTCGCACAGAGCATGCTCGCGCAGATCGGGGTCAAGCTCACCATCCAGGCCGTGCCCAGCGATGACTTCTTCACCAAGTACGTCATCCCCGGCAACTTTGATATGACGCCGTTCGCGTACATTGGCACGCCTTTTCCGGTTTCGAGCAGTTTTGGGATCTACGCCAATTCGCCGAACGGGCAGACGTGGAACGCCAACTTCGGTCGCGTGGGCTCGCCCGAGATCGACGCGGCGATGAACCAGGCCGGCCAGAGCCTCGACCTGAAGCAGGCGCACGCGGACACCAACGCGGCCGACAAGCTGATCTGGCAGGAGGTCAACGTGCTGCCGCTGTACCAGAGGCCGCAGAACGTGGCGGTCAGCGAGACGCTGGCCAACGTGGGGGCCCGCGGCTTCTACGACCTCCGCTACCAGGACATCGGCTTCACCCGCTGAGGTCGGCGCTCGCCTGAACCCCACTCGGTCAGCCGTGCCAGATCCGCTCGTAGGCCGCGCGATAGCCCGGCGGGTCCCACGAGGTGGCGTCGTCGACGTTGCGTTGCGTGGTCAGATGCACCGGCGCGACGTACCCGCTCGGGGGCCGCCCGGCGAACGCGCGGTTGAACTCGTCGACGATCTGGCTGCCCTGCGCGTTCAACGGCTCGGGAACGGTGGCCTGCTGGAACTGGCGGTCCCGGACGCGCTGGAACGCCGACGGGTCGCCGTCACCCGCGCCGATCGCGTACGGGGGCCCATCGCCGGCCTTGCCCGCGGCGCGCAGGGGCGCCGCCGCGTCGGCGAAGTAGAGGTCGTTGATGGCGACCGAGTAGGTCCATCGATCGCCGAAGCGCGACAGGAGCGAGGAGACCGCCTGAGGCGTGCGGCTGCCCGTGTCGGGAAGCGGGATGTTCTGGTACGACAGCAGCGTGACACCGGAGCAGCTCAGCAGCGTTTTCTTGATCAGCTGTGCCTTGTTCTCCGCGAAGGGGATCGACGAGTCGGTGAAGATGACGACTCCCGCGTGCCCCTTCGACCTGGCGATGATCCAGAACGCGCTGATTCTCGCGACCTCCTCCACCCGGGTGGTGATGTTGGTGAAGAGCCTCGGGTTCGCGCCGGGCCCGGGCCGGCTCGCCGCGTGCCACCCGACGAGCGGGATGCGCATGTCACCGGCCCGCTCGATCTGCTCGGCGGCGGAGTTCGGGTCGAAACCGCCGATGACGATCCCCGACGGGCGCAGGGCGACGGCCTGGCCGAGGGCCTCCCGTACCCCGGCCGGAGTGCCCTGCCCGTCGATCACCCGGACGTTCCAGCCGATGGACTCCCCGGCCTCCCGCACCGCGTTGGCCGTGCCCGCGACGCCGGGGTTGGTCATGGTCGCCGCGACGAACACGAGGTTCTTGCCGCGGACCGCTCGCGGACCGCTCGTGGGACCGTTCCAGGGGACGATCCCCTCGGCCCGCGCGACGGCCGGCCCGGCCACGGACAGGACACCGGGACACGAGCTCGCCGACGGGCCCGGTGCGGGGCCGGGAGCCGAGCCGGCGGAGCCCCGGGAGCAGCCGCTGGCGAGCGCGCAGGCCACCGCCAGCGCCGTCGCGATGCGTGAGAAGCGGTTCACGCTCGGATCCTTACCCCGCAGGTGGGACGGTTCGCGGTGGCGATGGGTCACGGGACGGTGTGGCGGCGGACTCGTACGGAGGCGCGGGCGGTGGCGTGCGGCGTGCCGCGGCCGGTCCCGCGCGCAGCCGGCGCCGGGCCGCGTAGCCGACGAGCCCGACCGCGATGAGCAGGGTGACCCCGTTGAACAGCGGCGTCACCCAGAAGTCCGCCCCCAGCTGACCGATGCCCGACAGGCCGATCGCGAGCACGGCGACGGCGACGACGGTACCCAGAGGGTTGGCCCGTCCGGGTCTGATCGCGGTGGAGCCGAGCAGGGCCGAGACGAACGCCGGCAGCAGATAGTCGATCCCGACGCTCGGATTGCCGATCTGCTGCTGAGCGGCGAGCAGGACGCCCGCGAAGCCGGTGACCAGTCCGGAGCCCACGAAGGCGTAGACGACGTACCGGTGGGTCGGGATGCCGATCAGGTCGGCGGCCCGCGGGTTCGAGCCGATGACGTACAGGTAGCGGCCGACGGGGAGGCGTTCGAGCACGAGCCAGAGCACCGCGGCGAGGATGAGCACGTAGAACGCGGGGACGGGCAGGCCCAGGAACGTCGAGTCGGATATGCCGGTGAAGGCGGGCGGAAGACCTTGCGGGCCGGGCACGATCCTGGCGCCCTTGGTCGTCCAGCCCGTGATGGCGTACAGCACGCTGCCGGTGCCCAGGGTGGCGATGAACGAGTCGATCCTGGCGAACTCGACGAGGAGACCGTTGATCACGCCGACGAGCGCGCCGCCGATGAGCACGCCGAGACAGGCCAGGGGCCATGGCCGGCCGCCGGCGATGATGAGTTGCAAGGTCACGACGTGTCCGAGCCCGAGGCCATAGCCGATGGACAGGTCGAACTTCCCCGTGACGATGGGGATCATCGCGCCCAGCGCCAGGATCGCGGTGATCGAATGAGCCGAGAGGATCGACGTCAGGTTGGCCATCGTGGGAAAGGTGTCCGGCAGGGCGAGTGTGAACACCACGAACAGGACGACCGTCAGAGCGAGCAGTCCATAGCTGCCGACGAAGTGGCCGGCGGTGCGCCGCCGGCGCGGGGCTCTCGTGGTCATCGGGGATTCGCACCTGTGACAGCGGGCGCGACCGACGCGGCGTGGGTGAGGGCGGTGACCGTGAGGGCCGCACCGGCCACCTCGGTGGTCACCGTCCCCCGGACGAACATGAGGGCGCGATCACATACGTTCACGACTTCCTCGAAGTCGGCGGAGACGAGGATGACCGCCAACCCGCCGGCGAGGGCTTCGTCGAGGAGCCGGTAGATCTCGGGTTTGGCGCCGACATCGACACTGGCCGTCGGCTCCTCGAGGATCAGGAGGTGGCGGTTCGTACCGAGCCAACGGCCGATCATGACCTTCTGCTGGTTTCCGCCGGACAGGGTGGCAAGAGGCGCCTCGGCATCGGCGGGGTGGACGCCGAAGCAGGCGACGAGCGCCGCCGCCTCGGCGCGCTCCACACGGGGCCGGATCCAGCTCAGTGGTGATCGGCCGTGTGCCCTGGGGTTCGCCAGGAAGTTCTCGCGGACGCTGAGGCCCGGGGCGGCGCCTTCCTCCTGCCGGTCGCTCGCCACCAGGCCGACACCCGCGTCGACGGCCGCCGACACCGACCGTGGACCATAGGGCCGCCCGTCGAGCAGCATGTGGCCGGCGAGGATGGGATGCGCGCCGGCCAGAGCGCGGCCGAGATCCACGTGCCCGGCACCGGTGAGGCCGACGAGACCGATGGCCTCACCGGCCCGCAGGTCGAGGCTGATCGGGCCGGCCTGCCCGGTGCGTACGCCGGTGAGGCTCAGCACCACCTCTCCGAGGGCGCGGTTCGGGCGCCGGTGGGACGTCGGTTCGCGCCCGACGATGTCACGTACGAGGGTGGTGGAATGGCCGCCGGTGAGGGTCCCCTGGCTGACGAGGCGCCCGTTGCGCAGGACCGCGACCCTGTCGGCGATCTCACGCACCTCGTCGAGCCGGTGGCTCACGTAGACGATCCCGTGACCTCGGTCACGCAGCGCGCGCAAAGCGCCGAACAGGCGGGCGCGGTCGGGCGCGGGCAGGCTCGCGGTCGGCTCGTCGAGGACGACGATCTCGGTTTCGGCGGCCAGCGCGCGGGCGATGGCGACGAGCGACCGCTCGGCGCGGGTGAGGTCGGCCATCCGCTCATCGGGGTCGAGGTGGATCGCGACGGATCGGAGGGCCGCCACGCAGCGCTCGCGCACCCCGCGCCAGGAGATGAGACCGCCGCGCCGGCGATAGCCGGTGCCCAGGGCGATGTTCTCGGCGACGGACATCCAATCGACGAGGCCGAGGTCCTGGTGGACGAACGACATGCGGCGGGAGGCGGCCTGGCTGCCCAGCGGATGGCCGGCCACCTCAACCTCCCCTTCGTCGGCGCGATAGACCCCGGCAAGGATCTTGATCAGCGTCGACTTTCCGGCGCCGTTCTGTCCGAGCAGGGCGAGAATGTCGCCGTGGTGGAGGTCGAGATCCACCCTTTCCAGCGCGGTGGTGCCGCCGAATCGCTTGCTCACTCCACGGATGCGGATGAGTGGCTCCGAGGCGGTCCGTGACGCCGGACCCGCGAGAACGGTCACGGTCTGCCGGCCTGCTGCCGCGAGCTCCAGGCTTTGGCCACCTGCGACCTGGAGGTGAAGCTCAGCTTGCGCAGGATGTTCTCGACATGGCCTTCGGCGGTGCGCTGGGCGATCACCAGGGTCTCCGCGATCTCCTTGTTGCTCAGCCCTTGTGCGACCAGTTCGGCGATCTCCCGCTCTCTGCGGGTCAGGACGGACGCGACATCGGATTCGGGCGGGGGGCTCGCGGTGTCGCTGGCCGGCTTCTCCTCCAGCGCATAGGCGACGGCCTGGTCGAGCGTGAAATCCGAGCCGCGCGTGAAGGCCGCGGTGAACCCTTCGTTCTTGAGGCTCCGTCGTAGCCGGGCCTCGCATCGGCTGTGGAGACCCGCCAGATGTCCGAGTCCGGAGAGCGACGTCCCGATCGACCGCCAGACCATGTGCGCGGCGCCCAGCAGTTGAGCGGCGCGGCCGTCCTGATGCTGGTCGGCGATGATCCAGGCGAGTCCTTCCAGGCCTTCGGCGATGCCGAAATGGTCGTTGCACCGCAGCTTGAACCGCAGCGCGTCGCGCATCATGGCGACGGCGGTGCCCGGATCACCGTGCCGCCACCGGTCCAGGGCTGTGATCCACAACGCGTAGGACACGGACCAGTCCGCGTGCGCCTTCTGGGATGCCTCCAAGGCCTCCTGGCAGAGCGCCGTCGAGCGGGGATCGTTCATGACCACGGCGACCATGCTCAGCTGGAAGAGGGCGACCCACGAATGACCCCGGTGGCCGAGGGCGCGGCGGCGGACCAGGGCCTCTTCCAGGAGAGCGAACGATCGGGCGAAGTCTCCGGCCAGCAGCGCGGAAAATCCGGTGATGTGCAGTGCGCCGGCGAGTTGCGCCTCATCACCCAGCCGCTCGGCCAGAGCGCGGCACTCCAGCAACAGGGGCTGTGCGGCCAAGAGGTCGCCCTGCAGCAGCAGGAGCCACGCGTCGACCCACAGGGCCTTGGCCCGCGCGGCGATGGGGCCGGGCTCCTGGGCCAGCGCCTGCTCCAGCCAGTGGTGTCCTTCGCTGGGGGAGCTCCACGAAAGCCGGTGGCTCCACATCGCGGCGGCGATCTCGAGGGCGGCCCAGGCCTGACTCGGCTCGGTCAAGCAGAATTCCAGCGCCCCCCGTACGTTGGCCTGCTCCTGACGGATCCGGACGAGCCATTCCATCTGGCTCTCGCCGAACCACTCGGCCTCCGCCCGCGCGGCCAGCTCGCGGCACCAGTCGCGATGACGCAGCCGAAGCGTCGTCTCCTGGCGGGAATCGGTGAGCCGTTCCCATCCGTACTGGCGCAGCGTCTCCAGCATCTCGAAACGTACGCCGGTGTCCTGCGTCCTCCGCAGCAGGATCGACTTGTCGACCAGCTCTATCAGGAGACTGGGGATGTCTTCCCGGGCGATCCCGTCGCCCGAGCACACCTCTTCGACCGCTTCCAGATCGCAGCCGCCGGAGAAGACCGACAAGCGTTCCCACAGCAGTCGTTCCTCGGGCGAGCACAGGTCATGACTCCAGTCCACCAGCGCCCGCAGCGTCTTCTGGCGGGGCACCGCGACCGAGCGTTCCGTCGCCAGCAACCGGAACCGGTTGTTCAGCCGTTCGAGGATCTGGTCGACGGACAATGCCCGCATGCGCACCGCCGCGAGCTCGATGGCCAGCGGAATCCCGTCGAGCCGCTGGCACAGCCGCGTCACCGCCACGCTGTTGGCGGCATCGACGGTGAAACCGGGCACGACGGCCGCCGCACGGTCCTCGAACAGTCTCACGGCCTCGTAGCGCGCGTCGGCGGTCGCGACCATCGCCTCGCCCGTCCCGTATACGGTCAACGGCGGCACCTCCAGGAGGTGCTCACTCGGCACCTGGAGCGACTGCCGGCTGGTCGCGAGAATGTGCAGCTCAGTCGTCGCGGAGAGCAGCTTGCCGGACAGGATGGCGCATTCGTTCAGCACGTGCTCGCAGTTGTCCAGCACCAACAGCAAACGCTTGTTGAGCAGATGCTCGGACAACGCGGCCACGGTTGGCTGGCGGCAGCCGACCGTGTCGGCGATGGTCTCCGCGAGCAGCTCTTCGGCCACCAGCGGCGCCAGGTCGATGAACCACGCCCCGTCGGGGAAGGCCCGTGACATCTCCGCGGCGACCCTCAGCGCCAGCCGCGTCTTGCCCACTCCGCCGACGCCGGTCAACGTCACCATCCGGCCAGCGGAAAGCAGACGCTTGGTCTCGGTTAGCTCATGCCGACGACCAACGAAACTCGTCAATTCGGCCGGCAGGTTCCCCGCTTGCCGCCGTGTCATCGTCCCCATGACAATTTCAGGCTAACTCATCTCTGCCGCGCGAGTCCGGTGCGCCCGGGTGTGAGCGGTCACTCAGCTGATGGCGTCCTGACCTGCGATGATAGCCGCCCCGTAGCTACGTGCTCCTTACCTACGTAGGTAGACACAGGTAATTATCCGGGCATTTATCCCGTCCTACTTCCACGGTCCGCATGCGCATGCTGGTGTGGTCAGCAAAGAACGTCGTGACAGCAGCGACCGAACCAAGGAATGATCATGTGTCAGCACCAGCCTCGGTGCCCATCCGCATACGCCGGCGACCGCGAGGCCGCGCGCCTGGTGGCCTTCCATCCCGAGCAGGGGTGGGGTCTGCTGTGCAACGGCGTGGTGGTCTTCGAGGACAACGGTGAGATCCTGCCCGACGGGCGTAGCGTTCCCGCCCACCACAGCCACCTCGGACGGGCGGCATGAACCAGTACTCCGGATCCGCGCTCATGGCCGAGAGCACACTCCGGCAGGACGACCCGGGGGACAGGGCCATGCCCTGGGACGGCCACACGCCGCTCTGGGACCGCCTCAAGGCGGGCATCCGGCGCCTCGGGGAGCTGGTCACCGGCTCCGGCCACCTCCGCGGTATGGAGGTCGCCTCCTGGTCGCTTTCCCCGGGCATGTCCTCGGTGCCGGAGGCGCGACGTCTCACCCGTGCCCGTCTCGCCGCATGGGGGCTCGATGAGCTGGCCGAGGTCGCCGAGCTCCTGGTCAGCGAGCTCGTCACCAACGCGTTGCGCCATGCGCCGGGACCGCACCGGCTCACCCTCTACAGCAGCGACGGCCTGCTGCGCGGCGAGGTCGAGGACGCGGGCACCGCGCCGCTCTGTCTCCAGCAGGCCACACCGGGCGACGAGCACGGCCGCGGACTGGACCTGATCGACCTGCTGGCCTGCTGCTGGGGCAGTGAGTCGACATCCAGGGGGAAGACAGTCTGGTTCGAACTCTCCGCCGCCTGCGCCGCGAAGTCGGACGGGTTCAGTCCTTCACCGCACAAGTCGGCATATCACAGGTGAGCACGCCTTCCACGCCGAGTCGCGTCCCGTCTCGGAAGCTCGCCGCGAACGCTCGGTTCCCCAGCGTCTCGCGGGCCTGCTCCACGCAGCGCTCGTGCCATCTCGCGTGGTACCACAGCCGGGTGGGTGAGGCGTCCGCCGCCTGCCACAGCGAGTGCGCCGCCCCCAGCATCCGGGCGGCCCGTTCATGCTCCCCACGCGCACCGGCGATCCACGCCAGCACCTCCAGGCACTGCGTGAGGCACCAGCGGTCGTTGACCTCTTCGGTCAACTCGGCGGCCGCCCTCACCAGCGCGTCGGCTCGTGGGTAGTCACCCAGGTTCCACACGGCGATGCCGAGTGCCAGCTGGGCGTACCCGCGGGAGACCACCATGTGATGGGTCTCGCACAGCGCCAAGAGCTCCTCGCCCAGCCGGACGGCTCGCTCCGGGTTCTCGATCGAGCCGTACGCCGCCGCGTAGTACAGGTTGAGCACGACGCCGTGAACGTCTCCGGCGGCCCTGAAGAGGGCGAGCGACTCCTCCAGGAGCGCGAGGCCACGCTGGGTGTCACCCGTGGAGAACGCGGCGACACCGGAGGTCCGGATGGCGAACGGCAGGACAGCCTCGTTCCCCGGCTGCCGGGCGATGAGATGGCATTCCCGCAGTCTCGGCACCGCCGCCGCCAGGTCGCCCTGGCGCAGGGCGAGCATGCTGTCCACCCAGAGCGCCGTCGCCCGCGCGCTGTCGGGCGTACGCGTCAGCTCCAGCGCGCGCTCCAGCCAGTAGCGGCCCTCGGTGAGGGCGCCGGCCAGGAGCCAGAAGCACCACAGCCTCGACGCCGTCTCGAGTCCCACGTGAGTCAGGCGCGGCTCACTGAGGCAGAGCTCGAGTGCGACGCGCACGTTGGGCAGCTCCTGCCGCAGGAGCAGGTATCGCTCGACCTGGTCCGGGACGATCTCGTCGATCTGGTGCCGGTCGACCAGATCCCGGTAGTGGTCGATGTAGCGTCGGCACAGTACGCGCTTCTCCGCGGGCGACAAC
Organism: Nonomuraea sp. NPDC048901; assembly: GCF_040649695.1. Classification (NCBI taxonomy): domain Bacteria; kingdom Bacillati; phylum Actinomycetota; class Actinomycetes; order Streptosporangiales; family Streptosporangiaceae; genus Nonomuraea; species Nonomuraea sp. NPDC048901. The sequence goes on from NZ_JBEZFW010000002.1 coordinate 295,163, forward strand.
TGCTCGCACCCGTACGCGCGGATGCTCTCCAGCATGCGATACCTGAGCCCGGCCTCCCACCGCTCACAGACCAGGATCGACTTGTCCACCAACCCGGCCACCAGATCGATCACCTCGGCGGGGGAGATCCCCTCGCCCGAGCACACCGCCTCGGCCGCATCCAGGTCGACCCCGCCCGGGAACATCGACAGCCGGGTCCACAGCCGCCGCTCCGCCGGTGAGCACAGGCGGAAGCTCCAGTCCATGGTCGCGCGCAGCGTCTGGTGGCGGGGCAGCGCGGCGGGGCTCCCCGTCGCCAGCACCTCGAAGCGCTCGTCCAGCTCGCGCGCCAGCTGTTCCAGGGGCAAGGCGCGCAGTTGCACCGCGGCCAGCTCGATCGCCAGCGGGATCCCCTCCAGACGCCGGGCCAGCCGTGCCACGGTCGCCGCGTTGCCCGTGTCCAGGGAGAAGCCGGGCGCCGCACTCGCCGCCCGCTCCACGAAGAGGCGCACCGAATCCTGCCGGGCGATGTGGCTGAGGGGGCGGCTGGAGCCCGGCACGGACAGGGACGAGATCTGCAGCACCTGCTCGCCGTACACACTCAGCGTCTGCCTGCTGGTCGCCAGGATCCGCACCCGGGGAGCGCCCCGCAGCAGCCGGGCCACGAAGCGGGCGCAGTCGTCGAGCAGGTGCTCGCAGTTGTCCAGGACCAGCAGCATCCGCTTGTCCGACAGGTGGTCCACCAGCGCGGTCATGGGGTCGGGTCCCGCCTCGCGCAGTCCCAGCGCCCCGGCGACGACCGGCTCCAGCAGGTGGCCGGCCTCCAGCGTGGCCAGCTCGACGACCTCCACGCCGTCCTTGTAGGTGCCCTGAAGGGTTTCCGCGACCCGGTGCGCGAGCCGGGTCTTGCCGACCCCGCCGGTGCCGGTCAGGGTCAGCAAGCGGGCCTGAGACAGCCCCCTCCTGGCCGCGGCCAGCTCGTGCCTGCGCCCGACGAAGCTGGACCCTTCCACGCGAGGACGGGCCCGGATCGTACGACCGCGCGCTGCCTGGATCATGATGCGTTCTGGTCGTCCGAGGCGTGCTGACGCTCGCCGACGTGCGATGCCACCTCAGTCATGACTGCTCCAGCGGCTCAGGCTTTCACTGCCGTCAGGTCTTAGCCGTCATCAATCAGATTATGCCCGGACCGTTTCCGCCGCACCCGGTGGCCTCTCTGGGGGGCTTGGGGGAACTGTCGTAGCTCCGGTGTAGAAGTGATGCCGTGACGATCCAGCTGACCTGGCCGAAGATCCTCGCCTGGCGCCTGCGCAGGCAGTTCGTCAGCGCTGCCGACGGGAGCGACGCGGTGGCGATCACGCGCCGACTGTGCGGCGTGCAGACCCAGGTGGCCTCCTCGGCGCAGCTGGCCGTGGCGGTGCGGAGCGCGCGGCCCGACCCGGGCGGGATCGGCCGGGCGCTGTGGGAGGAGCGCACGCTGGTCAAGACGTGGATCATGCGCGGCACCCTGCACCTGCTGCCCGCCGACGAGCTGGCCGACTACTGCGCGGCGCTGGCCACGCTGCGGACCTGGGAGAAAGGCTCCTGGCAACGCGGCCACGGCGTCACGGCGGCGGAGATCGCCGCGATCATCGAGGCGGTCCCCGAAGCGCTGCGAACGTCCCGTCCCGCGTCCCCGGCCCTGACCCGGGACGCCTCCCCGGTGCTGATTCGAGACGCATCTCCAAGGCCCCCGCTGCCCCAGGACGCATCCCCAAGCTCGGCGCTGACTCGGGAGGAGCTGGTCGAGGCCGTCGTCGAGGTCACCGGTGACGAGCACCTGCGTGCGGCGCTCACCTCGGGCTGGGGCGCCCTGCTCAAGCCGCTCGCCCGCCTCGGCGAGCTCTGCTACGGCCCGCCCCGCGACGGCAGGGTGACCTTCACCGCCCCGCGCGCCTGGCTGCCCGGCTGGCCGTCGGAGCTCCCGCCGTACGAGGAGGCAGGCGTGCGGCTGGCCCGGGCCTTCCTCGGCGCGCATGGACCGGCGACGCCGGAAATGTTCGACACGTGGCTGTTCGGGGGCGTGGCCAGGAAGGCGGTGCTCAAGGGCTGGTTCCGCGACCTGGCTCCGGAGCTGACCAAGGTCGAGACCGATGACGGGCACACGCTGCTCGCCCTGACCGAGCAGCTGGACGAGCTCGCCGCCACCAAGCCGTCCGAGGGTGTGCACCTGTTGCCGGGCTTCGACCAGTACATCCTGGCTGCCCCCCGCACCCTCACACCGCTGCTGCCCACCGCCGCCAAACCCAAAGTCAGCCGCCAGGCGGGCTGGATCTCGCCGGTCATCGTCCACCGGGGGCGAGTAACCGGGGTGTGGGAGGCCAAAAACGGGCGAATCACGACCGACCTGTTCGAGCCCGTCCCCGAGAGCCTGCTCGACGACGCGATCTCCCACGTCCGTTCCCTCCTCGCCACCGCCCCACCTGAGGCCTGATGACGGATGTGGGAGCGATCTCTCGCGCCCGCTCCCTCCTCCTCGCCACCGCCCCGCTTGAGGACTGATGGCGGATGTGGGAGCGATCTCCCGCGCCCGCCCCCTCCTCTTCACCACCACCCGCCCGAGGACTAATGGCGGATGTGGGCCTGGAACACCGGCCGTTCGTGAGTGCGGGTTGGGATCGCTGGCCGTCGAGCCGCACCGCCTGGGCCGGGTAGGCGGTAGGCGGCGAATGCTGCGTGATCAGGACGTTCGGGGTCTTGAGGGGATACTTGACGCATGTTGCGCACCTTCCGCCAAGTCGACGTCTTCACCGCCACGCCGTACCAGGGAAACCCGCTCGCGGTGGTCCTCGACGGCGACGGCCTGAGCACCGAGGAGATGCAGCGGTTCGCCCACTGGACGAACCTGTCCGAAACCACCTTCGTCCTGCCCCCCACCGTTCCCGGTGCCGACTACCGGGTGCGGATCTTCACCCCGACGAGCGAGCTGCCCTTCGCCGGACACCCCACGCTGGGCACCTGCCACGCCTGGCTGGAGAACGGAGGCACGCCCAAGGAGCCGGAGACAGTCGTGCAGGAGTGCGGTGCCGGGCTGGTGGCGTTGCGCAGGACGGACGGCGGGCTGGCGTTCGCCGCGCCCGCGCTGCTGCGGTCGGGACCGGTGGACGAGCCGCTCGTCGAGCGCATCGCGGGCATGCTGGGCATCGGCCGCGACGAGATCGTCGACGCCGAGTGGGCCGACAATGGGCCAGGCTGGGTGGCGGTGCTGCTGCGGAGCGCGGACGAGGTGCTCGCACTGCGCCCCGGCCCGATCGACATCGACCTGGGCGTGGTGGGCCCCTATCCGCCGGGGTCGCCGCTCGCGATCGAGCTGCGGGCGTTCTTCCCGGTCAACGGCAGTACGGTCGAGGATCCGGTGACCGGCAGCCTGAACGCCTCGGTCGCCCAGTGGCTGCTGCGCACCGGCCGCCTCACGGCCCCCTACGTGGCCGGCCAGGGCACCATGCTGGGCCGCGCCGGACGCGTCCACATCACCACCGGCCAGAGCCCCGAGGACGGTCAGGAGCCCGTGGTGTGGGTGGGCGGCTCCAGCGTCACGTGCGTTGTCGGCCGGGTCGAACTGTGAACCGTACGCTGTCACCCGGCCGGAGCTGGGCGGCGATCGGCAGGTCCGCCGACCGCACCACGCCGATCACCGGGTAGCCGCCGGTCGGTGGGTGGTCGGTGAGGAAGACGATCGGCTGCCCGCTCGGCGGCACTTGCACCGCCCCCGTCACCATGCCTTCACTGGGCAACTCGCCCTCACGCGCCCGCGACAGCTCTCGGCCGCGCAGGCGTACTCCCACGCGGTTGCTGTCCTGGCTCACCTCGTACGGCTCGGCGCAGAGCTCGGCGAGCGCGTCCGGCGCGAACCAGTCGTCGCGCGGCCCCGGCACCATCCGCAGTACGGCGGGCGGCGGCTCCCCGGCGGGCGCCAGATCCACCGAGATCTCCACCAGGCCCCTGGAGCCGCCCACCGGGAGTACGGTCCCCTGGCGCAGCGGCGCCGGGCCGAGCCCCGACAGCGAATCCGTGGAACGGCTGCCGAGCACCGGCTCTACGGCGATCCCGCCCCGCACTGCCAGGTAGGTCCGCAACCCCCATTCGGGCGCCCCGAACCGCAACTCACTCCCGGCCGGAACCCAGAACGGCACATTCATCCCGGCCCCGAGGGTGGGCGAGCGCCGGGCCTCCTCGGGAACAGACGCGCGCCCGGCCTCACCGGTGATGGGCGACCGCCCGGCCTCCACTGGGCCGGGCCTTCGCCTAGCCTCGACGGGAACGGGCCTTCGCTCAGGCTCGACGGGAAAGGGCCTTCGCTCAGGCTCGACGGGACCGGGTGAAGGCCCGGATCCCACGGCGTCCGGCGGAGGCTCGGACCCCACGGCGGCCGGTGAAGGTCCGGCTCCCACGGGGATAGGGGAAGGCCCGGATAGCGGGCAGGGGGCGCCCGTGACCGCGACCCAGGCGCCCGAGTGGAACGCCAGCCGCGCCCCTCCGTACGTCAGCTCGATCCCCGCCGCGTCCGCGGGGTTGCCGACGAGCCGGTTGCCCAGCCGCAGGCTCGCCTCGTCGGCCGCGCCGGAGCGGGGCACGCCCAGGTGCGCGTAGCCGGGGCGGCCCAGGTCCTGGATGGTCGCGTACGGGCCCGGCGTGAGCACTTCGATCATGCCGGCTCGAACCGTACGCGGGTTCCGGGCCGGAACAGTGACGGCGGCTCGGCGTCGACGTCCCAGATCCGCGTCGTCGTACGGCCCAGCAGCCGCCACCCGCCCGGCGAGGCGGTGGGGTAGATCGCGGAGTAGGGACCGGCGATCGCCACCGAACCGGCGGGCACCGACGTGCGCGGCGTCGCCAGCCGTGGCAGGTGGAGCGCCGGATCCAGCCCGATCAGATACGCGAACCCCGGCGCGAAACCCAGCCAGCCCACCACCAGCTCCCGCCCGGTGTGCCGCGCGATCACATCGTCCACCGACATCCCGGCCAACTCGGCCACGGAATCGAGGTCCTCCCCGTCATAGACAACGGGAATGGCTACGACCCCCTGCCCGGTCCCGGACAGGGCCCCGCCAGGCTCCCGGGACTCAAGCGCCTCGCCAGGCTCTCCGGGCTTGAGCGCCTCGCCGAGCAGTTCGTCGAGCCGCGACCGCAGCAGGCCCTGGTCCGCCCCCGGCGCCACCACCAGCACCGTCTCGGGCCCCGGTACGATCTCCACCACCCCAGCGGGCCGCGCGGCACGCAGCACCGCGTCGAGCCGGTGCGACACGGCCAGCGACCCCGTCTCCACGAGCAGCCCGTGCTCCCCGGCCATCCGGATCATGCGAAGGCCTGCAGGACCACTCCCGCCTCCAGCAGCCCATCGCGTACGGCCTGCGCCAGTCGTACCGCGTCAGGTGTGTCGCCGTGCACGCAGATGGACCGGGCGGAGACCGACACCGGGCTGCCGTCCACGGCGGTCACCCGGCCCTCGACGGCCATCCGCACGGCGCGGGCCGAGACCGTGGCGACATCGTGGATCACCGCTCCGGGCTCGCGCCGCGAGACCAGCGTCCCGGCGGCCGTGTAGGCACGGTCGGCGAACGCCTCGGTGATCGTCGGCACGCCCTCGGCGGCGGCCGCCCCGTGCACCACCGAGCCGGGCAGCGTGAGCACCGGCAGGGAGGTGTCGTAGTCGGCCACGGCCTCGATCACCGCGGCGGCCTGCTCCTCGTCGCGGCAGATGCGGTTGTAGAGCGCGCCGTGCGGCTTGACGTAGGAGACCCGGCCGCCCATGGTCCGCGCGATGCCGTCGACGGCCGCGAGCTGGTAGAGCACCTCGGCGCAGAGCTCCTCCGGCTCGACGTCCATCTCCCTGCGCCCGAAGTGGGCCAGGTCGCGATAGGACACCTGCGCCCCGATCGCCACACCCCGGTCCACGGCGGCCGCGCAGGTGCGCCTGATCGTCACCGGGTCGCCGGCGTGGAACCCGCAGGCGACGTTCGCGCTCGTGACGATGTCGAGCAGCGCCAGGTCGTCGCCCAGCCGCCAGACGCCGAAGCCCTCGCCCAGATCCGCGTTGAGGTCGATCACCATGCTCCCATCATGGCGGTAGCGGCCACCTCAGCGCGACGACGGGGTCACGGACGCCGACCCGCGGCGAGATGGGCGTACACGGGGCTAGAGGGCAGAGCGGGCGCGGCGGGCGTACATCGCGCTAGATCTCGTCAGGGATGTCGGCGATGTCGTCGAGGGCGGAGGCGAGTTCGTCCGGGTCGCCGCCGATTCGCTCGGCGATCTCGATGAGCACGTGCAGCACGTCGTGGCGGTCGTGGCCGAGGTCGAGCAGCCGCTGGGCCGCCTCCCACAGCTGCGGCGGGTCCCCGTCCCACAGCCGCGCGGCGATCTCCTCGTGCCAGGCCAGGTGCTCCTCGTCGATGGCGCCGACGTGGTCGATCTCCAGGAGCGTGCGCCGGTCGGCCTCGTCGGCCGGGTTGAGCGCGTCCAGGTCGATGCCGCCGTGCACGCCCTGCAGGAACGGGAACGCGAAGGCCCGCCTGGCCAGCGCCGACAGGTCGCCGTCCGGCAGCAGCCGCTCCAGCAGCGGCCGGTCCAGGCCGAACGAGGTCGGATCCCGGTACGCCTCCGGGAACTTGCCGGTCGCCTCCCACACGGCGTCCAGCGTGTCCTTGAGCCCCGTGTCGGGCAGGCCGGTGCGGCGGGCGGCGAAGCGGATCCACGCCGACAGTACGTGCGGCATGGCCTCCTGTTCGGCCACGCTTAACATCACCTTGCGCGGCAGCCAGTCGAGCAGGAACGTCTCGCACTTGGTCGGGCTCACCCGCAGCGGCCGGTTGAAGTCCTGCTCGCAGCCGTAGTCGATGATGTGGTCGGCGCACCGCGAGGCCGCCGACGGGTCGGACAGGTGCTCGGCCGCGTCGGAGGCGAGGAACTCCGCGGCCAGCATCGCCCGCCGCTCGCGGCTGTAGGGAGCCTCGATGTGCAGGGGGGCGGGGCGCTTGCGGCCCGGCGGGAGGGCCTTGAGCCGGGCGCGGGCGAAGGCGTGGTAGGCGCTGTAGCTGTCGCTGACCGGCGGCGGGGTCTTCGGCTCCCTGGTGGCCTTCATGGCCGACTCCAGCAGCGCCCTGGCCTGCTGGGGCTCGATCTCCTCGAACAGCAGCATCGGGTTGCCGGCCGCCTCGACCCGTGCCTTGTCCAGCAGTGTGTCGACCTGGGAGGAGACCCAGGCGTCGCGCGCCATGCCCGACATGTTGTGGTCGACGACCATGACCAGCGCGTGCCGGTCCTGCTCGCGCTCGAAGGTCACCGGCGTCTCGCCGCCCGCCTGCTCGTCGCGGGGGCCCTCGCTCCAGCGGTAGCCGAACGTGCAGATCACGGTGTCCTGGTCGCCGTAGGCGTCGCGGGAGACGTAGCAGCCGGTCGGCTTGACCGCGCCCACCCGGTCGGCCCAGCCGGGCCGGGCCACGCCCGATTCCATCATCGCCAGCGCCGCGCCCTCCGCCTTGGCACCCTGGCGGGCCGTGCCGAGATAGGCCAGGCAGATGAGCAGCGTCAGCGACGCCGGAGTGCCGGCCTTGGCGGCGTAGTCGACCAGACCCTCGCCGAGTACCTGTTCGACATCACCACCCCTGACGCGCCTGCCCCACCAGGCTCCGATCATGTCGGAGACCATCAGCTCCGCGTCAAGAGGGCTGCGCACGGCCAGAAGCTCGCGAGCCGCCTGCACCATCTCCTTGAACACATCGTCTGGTGGGGTGCTCTCCCGGGGATCTCGTCGGTGTCGGCGCACGCCCTCACTCTCTCGCATTCCAGGCCGAAACGGTGCGTAGAACGCGGCCTGGTGACCCCGATGTTATCGGGGAGTCCGGGGCGGCGGTGCGGAGTTCACGATCGCCAGTAGATGTTCGCGGGCGATGCGTTCGATGACATCGGGCGTCGGGGAGATGCCGAGGTGCTGCGCGCAGGCGCAGACGTCGGACACGCAACGGTCGATGGTGTCCACGGGTATGGTCAGGAACTCTTCGGCCAGCCTGAGACTGACCGGCTCCCGTAGGAAGCGTGTGGCCAGAGCGAGCATAGATGTGAGATTCCTCTGGAGCCCCCGGGGCAAACCCCCAGGGAATGGATGCAGGGCGACTTGCGCTCCCATTTCATCTTTTCTCGGCTGAGTGTCAAGCCTCCACAACGCTTGTGTTCGCTTCTTCGGAACCGCATTCGTGCGAAGCTGTTCCCATGCGCATCCAGCTCGCCCAGCGGACGGAAGCCGACGATCTCCTCGGCCGAAGCCCGCTCGCCCTGCTCGTCGGCATGCTGCTCGATCAGCAGATCCCGATGGAATGGGCGTTCACGGGGCCTCACACCATCTCCGAACGCCTCGGGCACGACCTCACCGCGGAGGAGATCGCGGCTCGTGATCCCGAGGAGTTCGCCGCGCTGCTGGCCGCCAAGCCGGCCGTGCACCGCTACCCCAAGGCGATGGCGGACCGGGTCCAGCAGCTGGCCGCCTACCTTGTGGAGCACTACGACGGCAATCCCGAGCGGGTCTGGAGTGACGTCGCCGACGGCAAAGAGTTGCTCAACCGGCTCCTGGGACTTCCCGGCTTCGGCAAGCAGAAGGCTCAGATATTTTTGGCATTGCTCGGCAAGCAAATGGGGGTTCAACCGCCAGGATGGCGCGAGGCGGCTGGACCCTATGGCGAGGAGGGGTCGTTGCGTTCGGTAGCGGATGTGGTCGACGCCGACACACTGGGTCGCGTTCGGGCCGCCAAGCAGGAGGCCAAGCGCGCGGCCAAGGCCAAGTAGCCTGATCTTGCTGCGCAACGTGGAGCGATTTTGACAGGATGCGTTGACCGTATGGCGGCCGGGGCTTCCGTCCGCGCCTGCCCATCGCCGATGATGTACTGCAGAATCCGGTCGCCCGGAGCTGCGCTACGCCGATACACAGTTATGGAGATGTGCCGCGTGGGAGACCCTGGCACGCGACGGAGGTGCCGACCATGAGCGCCGAGACCTCCGTTCCCCGTCCCCGGGAGTCGGATGTGGACATCTCAGACTCCGCCCTCTTCAAGGGCATGCTGTCGGAGGCGGAGTTCGCCTTCGCGTTCTTCGACGCCGCCGGCCACGTACAACTGGTCAACGACGTGTTCACCGAGGTCGTCGGCGTACCCGCCGAGCGGCTGGTCGGCCGCGCGCCCGCCGAGACGCTGACGGCCGACCTCAGCCAGCTCATCACCCATGCGGTCCAGGCCGTCACCGAGAGCGACTCTCCGGTCACCGAGAGCCGCGTACGCGTGCGCTCATCCGAGGGGGAGACCAGGCACTGGTCGCTGTCGTTCTCGCCGGTCCACGACGACGCGGGCGAGTTGCGGGCGATCGCGCTCATCGGCCTCGACGTGACCGAGAGCCGCCAGGTCGAAGAGGACCTGCGCCGCAGCGAGGAGCGCTACCGCTCGCTGGTCGAGGCGCAGTCACAGCTCGTCTGGATCACCTCGCCGACCGGTACGGTGGTGGAGGACGCGCCGCAGTGGCGCGCCATCACCGGCCAGGGGCTGGAGGAATACCTCGCCCTGGGCTGGCTGGAGGCCGTGCATCCGGAGGAGCGCCAGCAGACCGAGGAAGCCTGGAAGGAGGCGCTGCGCGGCCGCACCATGTTCGAGTGGAACTACCGCGTGCGCACCCGGGCCAGCGGTTACCGCCACTTCGAGGTGCGGGCCGTGCCCATCATCAGGCACGGCAGGGTCGTGGAGTGGGTCGGCGCCAACACCGACGTGACGCCGCAGCGCGAGGCCGAGGAGATGCGCGGCAGGCTGACCGACCAGCTCGGCGCCGCGGCCCTGCGCACCGCGCGGCTGCAGGGCGCCACCGCCCAGCTGGCCGAGGCGCTCACCGTCGAGCAGGTGGTGCAGGTCATCATCGACGTCGGCCGCACCGCCCTGGCCGCCGACCGTTCCGCGGTCGCGCTGCTCGACCCCGACCGTGCCGCGCTCAAGCTGATCAACGGCGAGGGCGTTCCCGAGGCGTCCGACACGCTCGGCGAGGAGATCCCGCTCTCCTCCTCCAGCGTGATGACGATGGCGGTCAACAGCCGCCGTCCGGTCTTCGCCGAGTCGCCCGACAGGCTGAAATCCCAGCTTCTCGAAGCCGGTGGCGACGAGCAGGTGCTGACCAATTATCTCACGCACAGTGACGAGCGGGCCTGGGTCGGCCTGCCGTTGCTGGCGGCCGGGCGGGCGCTGGGCGCGTTGCGCTTCTCCTTCACCAGACCGCAGAAGATCTCCCAGGAGGACGGCGTCTTCCTGGAGGCGCTCGCCGGGCAGTGCGCGCTCGCCGTGGAGCGGGCCACGCTGTTCGAACGCGAGCACCGCACCGCCGAGACGCTCCAGCGCAGCCTGCTGCCCGACCGCCTGCCGGTGGTCAAGGGCCTGGTGCTGGCCCAGCGGTTCCGCTCGGGCAGCCGTCACGTGCAGGTCGGCGGCGACTGGTACGACGCGTTCGTGCTGCAGGACGGCCGGGTCGCGGCGGTCGTGGGCGACGTCATGGGCAAGGGCGTCAAGGCCGCGGCGGGCATGGGCCGCATCCGCAACGCCATGCGCGCCCTGGCGCTGACCAACCCGCCGCCCGCGGCCGTGCTCACCGGCCTCGACCGGGTCTTCGACGCCACCGAGGAAGAAGAGCAGGTCACGACCCTCGCCTACATGGTGGTCGAGCCCGTCACCGGCGAGGGCACGCTGGCCCTGGCGGGCCATCCGCCGCCCGTCCTGGTCTCCCCGCAGGGCACCGCGGTCCTGGGCGACGTGGAGCCGGGCACGCCGCTGGGCTGGCCGACCAGCCGCCGGCAGTTCCGGTTCGTGGTGCCGCCGGGACACACCGCCGTGCTCTACTCAGACGGCTTGGTGGAGAACCGGAAACGCGGTTTGGACGCAGGACTCGCAGAGCTTTGCAGTGTTGTGACCGAAGCGCCGCCTGAGGTGGTCAGTAGTCCGCACATGTTGCTGGATTTCCTGGTTGACCGGATGTTGTCTGGATATGAACAGGATGATGACGTTACCGCCCTGGCTATCCATGTGCCGCCCGCCACGAAGAGTGACTGAATGAATCAGTCATAAGGGTTGCTTTCGGGTATCAGTGCCGCGCTTACGTACGCACTACTGTCTGGGTCGGCCTAGGGTGGAGGTCAACCGCCGGGAGGTGGCCGTATGGAGTGCGTGGTCGTGCCAGAATGCTGGACAGGTCCGTCGCGATCCGCACGGCCGCACCGTTCTCCGAGAGAGGCAACAGCCCCCCAGCGGGTATCTGGGTCCATAGTCGCCACGCGTTCGTTCGAGAGGTGTTCGTGTCGCCTGCAAGTTCGACTCGCTCGAAGCCACAAGAGCTGAACGAGCCCGTCATTCAGCGACTGCTCGAGCGTGGGCGCTCGCAGGGTTTCCTCGAGTCTGAGGATGTCCGTCAGGCCTTCGAGGAGGCGGACATCCCCATGTCGCACGCCGCCGCATTTTTGCGGAACCTCAGTAAAGAGGGCGTGACCGTGGTGGTGACCGCCGCGGATTCGGCTGCGCCGAAAAAGTCTCGTGGTCCAGCAAAGCGCCGTACCGCTGCCCCCGTCAAGACCAAGGCCGCAGCGGCCGCCAAAGAGCAGCAGCCTGAGACCGTGACCGCGGTCGTGGGCGCCGTTGAAGCCGAGCCCGCCCCCAAGAAGGCGGCTCCCGCCAAGAAGGCCGCTCCGGCGGCGAAGAAGGCGGCCGTGCCCGCCAAGAAGGCCGAGCCGAAGAGCGCTGGGCCTGCCGAGACCAAGCCGAAGAGCCCTGAGGGCGTCGACGACGACGAGGACATCGAGCTCGAGGGAGACGTCGAGCTCGAGGACCTCGAAGACATCGAGGTCGAGGACGAGGAGATCGTCGCCGCGGACGACTCCGACTCCGAGGGCGACTCCGACGACGACACCGAGGACGAGCCCAAGGCCGCCGACGTGGCAGCCGTCGCCGCCACGGAGAAGACCGAGGACGAAGTCCTCATCCTCTCCGACGACGACGATGACGCGCCGGTCGCGCAGGTGGCCGCCGCCGGCGCCACCGCCGACCCGGTCAAGGACTACCTCAAGCAGATCGGCAAGGTCCCCCTGCTCAACGCCGAGCAGGAGGTCGAGCTGGCCAAGCGCATCGAGGCGGGACTGTTCGCCGAGGAGCAGCTGGGCGGCGGCGAGACCGAGGGTCTGCCGGTCGACGTCCGGGCCGAGCTCGAGTGGATCGCCGAGGACGGCCGCCGGGCCAAGAACCACCTGCTGGAGGCCAACCTCCGTCTGGTGGTCTCGCTGGCCAAGCGCTACACCGGACGCGGCATGCTGTTCCTGGACCTGATCCAGGAGGGCAACCTCGGCCTGATCCGCGCGGTCGAGAAGTTCGACTACACCAAGGGCTACAAGTTCTCCACCTACGCCACGTGGTGGATCCGGCAGGCGATCACCCGCGCCATGGCCGACCAGGCGCGGACCATCCGCATCCCGGTCCACATGGTCGAAGTGATCAACAAGCTGGCCCGGGTTCAGCGGCAGATGCTGCAGGACCTCGGCCGGGAGCCCACGCCGGAAGAGCTGGCCCGCGAGCTGGACATGACCCCCGAGAAGGTGGTCGAGGTCCAGAAATACGGTCGCGAGCCCATCTCGCTGCACACCCCCCTCGGTGAGGAGGGCGACAGCGAGTTCGGTGACCTCATCGAGGACTCCGAGGCCATCGTGCCGGCCGACGCCGTCAGCTTCACGCTGCTCCAGGAGCAGCTGCACTCCGTTCTCGACACGTTGTCGGAGCGGGAAGCGGGCGTCGTGTCGATGCGGTTCGGCCTCACGGACGGGCAGCCGAAGACACTCGACGAGATCGGCAAGGTCTACGGGGTGACGCGTGAGCGCATCCGGCAGATCGAGTCGAAGACGATGTCCAAGCTGCGTCACCCGTCCCGGTCCCAGGTGCTGCGCGACTACCTGGACTAACGGAAGATCGTTTCACCCCTGGCCCCGCACAGCTCCGGCTGTGCGGGGCCAGGGGCGTTCATGCCCCTTTGTTGAGGCGTTCCGCCTGGGCGCGGCCGACCGCGCTGGCCCGGCGCAGGTAGTCGGCGATCACGGCCAGCTCCGCGTCTGTGAACGTCTCCATCATCTCGGCGAACGCCTTGCCCGGCGTCTCCCAGGCATCCCCGATCCTGGCCTCGGCCGAGGGCGCGAGGGCGACCAGCGCCCGCCTGCGGTCCGCCGGATCGGTGTGCCGTACGACGAGACCGGCCTTCTCCAGCCGGTCCACCAGGCGGGTGGCGGAGCCGGGCGTCAGCCCCGTCAGCCGGGCGATCTCCCCGGTGCTCACCGGTCCGGTCTCCAGGTCCAGCAGCGCCACGCACTGCAGGTCTGTCGGGTGAATGCCCAGATGGTCGGCCAGCGCCTGATTGAACAGCACATATGCCGCATAGTGCCGCTGGCTCTCATCGATGATCCGCTTCAGCGTTTCCGCTCGGTTTGACACCAGGTTGCTCCGTACCTCATATTTATGTGCGTCACACAATCTTTGTGTGGCGCACTCTTTGTGTCACGTACGCATTCTATCGAGGGGATCCGCATGTCCGCACTCATCCGCGCCTCACCCGTCCAGGTTGACCGGCGGTGGGCCGTCCTGGGCGTCATCATCGCCGCCGCCGTCCTGGACCTGCTCGACGCGACGATCACCAACGTCGCCGCCCCCACCATCGCGGCCGACCTCGGCGGGGGAGCGGCCCTCATCCAGTGGCTCGGCGCCGCGTACGCGCTGGCGCTCGGGGTCCTGCTGGTGGTCGGCGGGCGGCTCGGTGACCGCTACGGCCGTCGCCGCCTCTTCCTTCTCGGCATCACCGGATTCACGCTCGCGTCCGTCGCCTGCGGGCTGGCGGTCAGTCCCGGTGTGCTCATCGGTGCCCGGCTGGTGCAGGGCGGGTTCGGGGCGCTGATGATCCCCCAGGGGTTCGGGATTCTGGGGGCCGTCTTTCCCCGTGATCAGCTTGGCAAGGCCTTCAGCGTGTTCGCCCCCGCGCTTGGCGTCTCGTCGGTCGCAGGGCCGGTGGTGGCGGGCTTTCTGATCGAGGCCGATCTGTTCGGGCTGGGGTGGCGGGCGATGTTCCTGATCAACATCGTGCTCGGGGGCGCCGCGCTCGTCGCCGCCTCCCGGCTCCTGCCCGCCGATGCTCCCGGTGATCGCTCCAGCGGATCCGGGGTGGACGGCGTTGGTGCCGGGGTGCTGGCGGTGACCATGGTGGGTCTCCTGTACGGCCTGATCGACGGCTCGGCCCATGGGTGGACGCTCGTCCCGATCCTGTGCCTGGCCGGTGGGCTGGTGTTCTTCGGCCTGTTCTGCGTACGCCAGCGCACCGCCACCAACCCGCTGATCGAGCCGTCGCTCCTGCGCAACCGCGGCTTCACCGCCGGCCTGGTCCTGGGCATGGTCTTCTTCGCGGCCGTGTCTGGCCTGCTGTACGTGCTCGTGCTGTTCATGCAGTACGGCCTGCGCTTCACGCCCGTACAGGCGGCGCTCGGCCTGGCCCCGGTGGCGGTGGGCATCGTCATCGCCTCGGTGGCCTGCCACCGGCTCATCGACCGGCTCGGCCGCACGCTGATCACCATCGGCCTGACCATCGCGCTGATCGGCACCAGCTGGCTGCTGGCCGTCGTCTCCGGAGTCGTGGACGGCGCCTGGGCGCTCGTCCTCGCGGCGCTGGTCATCGGGCTGGGCATGGGCACCTGCTTCGGCACCATCTATGACGTCACCCTGGGTGACATCGACCCGCGCGAGGCCGGCAGCGCCAGCGGGTCGCTCTCCGCGGTCCAGCAGCTGGCCAACGCCATCGGCGCCGCGGCCGTGACCACCGTCTACTTCCGTACCGGCGATCAGATGGAGGCCGCGACCGGCAGCCTGCTCGTCGTGGTCGTCGCCGTGATCGCCTGCTGCGGCCTGGTGTGGCTCCTACCGCGCAAGGCCCAGCCGCGCCGCCACTGAGAACGCCATACAGAGCTCAGCCGCAGCATGACCCAAGCGGCCTGCATACATAGCCCAAAATCATCACCCAGAAAGGCATTTCCCGATATGACCACCCTTGTTACCGGTGCTCGTGGCGCCGTCGCCACTGAGCTCATCGCCATCCTGCGCCGACGCGGCCTGCCCGTTCGCCCGGCCTCCCGCCAGCCCGGTGACTCGTCGATCATCACGTGCGACCTCAGCGACCCCGCGACGTTCCCCGCCGCGCTGGCCGGCGTCACCTCGGTCTTCCTGTACGCCGAACCGTCGCACATCGACGCCTTCGTCAAGGAGGCGACCGAGGCCGGAGTCGAGCACATCGTGCTGCTGTCGTCCTCCTCCGTGCTCGGCCCGAACCCCGAGGCCAGCCCCCTGGCCAAGTCCCACCTGGACGTGGAGCGCGCCCTGACCGCCGCGCCCGTCCGCAGCACGCTGCTGCGTCCGGGCTCGTTCGCCGGCAACGCGCTGGCCTGGTCCTGGCCCGTCAAGGCCGGCGAGCCGGTGAGCCTGCCGTACCCCAACTCGCACAACGACAGTATCCACGAGGCCGACATCGCCGAGGCGGTCGCCGCTGTGCTCGCCGACCCGGCCCTGGGCGGCCGGCCGTACCTGCTGACCGGGCCCGAATCGATCACCTTCGCCGAGCAGATCCGCATCCTCGGCCACGTGACCGGCAGGGACATCCCCATCAGGAACGTCACGCGGGAGGAGTGGAAGGCGGAGATGGCCGACTACATCCCCGAGCAGTTCGCTGAGCCGTTGCTGGACTGGTGGCAGTCCAACGACGGCGTGCCGGTCGAGATCACCACGGATGTCGAGCGGTTGATCGGCCGCCCCGGCCGTACGTTCGCGGCCTGGGCGGCGGACCACCTGGGCGACTTCACAGGCTGACGTCGAGGGTCCAGGGGCGGTTGGGCCGGGTGGGCTCGATCAGGTGGACCGTGTGGCCGTGGCCGGTGAGGAGCGCGGCCAGTTCGCCGGGTGTGGCGGGATCCGCCCCGGTCTCCAGCAGGGTGCGGGCGATCTCACCGCGGGTCGCCTTCGCCATGTGGCTGACCACCTTGCCATCGCGGAACACCCGTACCGCCACAGACCGCTCCCCGGGCTGCCAGGCTCCCGCGTAGGTGGCCGAACGCAGATCGACCACCAGCCCGTCCAGGCGCTCCAGCTCCTTGGACACCGTTGGCCGCCAGAACGCGGCCAGCCCGCCCAGCACCGGCAGAGTCACTCCCATCGACAGCCGGTACGGAGGTACGCGGTCGGTGATCCGCAACACGCCCCAGAGGCCGGAGAAGATGAGCACCGACTCCTCGGCCCGCTTCCTGGCCTCGTCCGTCAGGGTGCCGAGACCGAGCTTCTCGTACAGGACGCCGGTATAGAGATCGGCCGCCGGGAGGGCCGGAGCGGTTTGGAGCTCCAGGTTTTTGGCCAGTTCGCCTGCCAGGCCGGGCGACAGACCGAGGACGTCGAGGGCGTCACGCCGTCTGGACGCTCTCATGAGCGCGGTCAGTACGCGTTTGCGCGGTCTGTCCAGGGCGGGGAACGAAAGATCCCCTAGAGGAGGACCGCTGCCTTCACCGGCCTTCCCCTCCGAGGGCGGCAACAAAATCAGCACGCCACAGCATAGTCAATGCTCGCCACCCACCGCCCACAGCCTGCCGCCCGCCGCTCACTGCTTGTGTCTGGGTTGCCCTGCCGGCCGGAATGCGGCCGCCGAGGTTTGGCCGCTTCGCGGGAGGTCTGCGCTGGTTGGGTAGGGTGCGCGAGTGGATTTCGACTTGCTGGTTCATGAAGCCTGGCCTGCCTATGAGCAGCGGACGTACGACGGCTGGATCCTTCGCTACGCCGGTGGCGTGACCAAGCGCGCGAACTCCGTGCTCGCCCTGGGACGGCCCGCCGATCTCGCCGGTGCGATCGAGGCGGCCGAGGCCTTCTACGCCGAGAAGGGGCAGCGGAGCGTGTTCTCCGTTGGGGTGGGGGCGATGCCGGGGCTCGACGACGAATTGGCCGCCCGGGGATATGGGGTCGTCGATCCAACCGTGATCATGGTGGGGGACGGCGTGCCGGAGCCTGTTCGTCAGGTGCGGGTCGAGGAGAGCCCCTGGCCGGGATGGCTGGAGACCTGGTGGGCCGTGGACGGGCGCTACGCCGAGGGTGTCGAGGTGGCTGAGCGGATCTGCCGAGGGGTGCCCGCCTTGTACGCCGCGGTCGAGGAGGACGGTCGAGCCGTCGCAGTGGGCCGGGGTGTGCCGCAGGGGGAGACGATCGGGATCTACTGCATGGCCACGTTGCCCCAGGCTCGCCGCCGTGGGCTGGCCAGGAGCGTGTTGCGTGCTCTCGTACGGCGTAGCGGGGCGCGTACGGCCTATTTGGTGACCACCGCGCCGAACGAGGCGGCTCAGGCCCTGTACCGAAGCGAGGGCTTCGAGGCGCGGGCCCGCTATCACTACAGAGTGAGATGAGACGGCCCGAGACATGACGAAACGGCGGTCCCGGGCCTGCCGGGATCGCCGTTCCGCTCCGTGCAATATGTTGTTATCTCATCACGACCAGCGCCGGTTAGCGCTCGTCGTTGGGGGCCACTGTTGGGGTTTCGCTGAGCCGAGCAGACTCGTCCAGGATGTCGGCGCCCTTATCGCGGAGCGCTGCTATGTGCTGACGCCCGTGATGAGCGCAGAACAGCAGCTCCCCACCCACGGGCAGGGTCGCGCGAATGTAGGCCTGGGCGCCGCAACGGTCGCAACGGTCGAGGGCCGTCAGCGGCTTAACGGGGGCGAGAGCTCCAGTCACGTATCGCCTTTCGGGTCACCCCCGCCGAAGCGAGGATCTGGCGTCAGTCACTTGGACAACATCTAACCGGACGTGGACGTTCCCAATCACTGCCCCGCTACGCCGAGAGCAGAATGTGGCCGGAAGTGATGGAGAGCCGTCGCCTGGTAACACCAAACCTGCCGTCATGGCAAGCTTGTACGCGTGCGTAGGGGAAGAACGATAGGCTACGCACACATGTTCGATGCTCAGTTCGACGCTTAGACGTTCGACGCTTAAACGCAGGGGAGCCGGAGTGACGCTAGTGGAGGCGGGTTACACGGCTCGTCACCTGTCGGTGCTTGAGGGGCTGGAAGCGGTCCGCAAGCGCCCTGGCATGTATATCGGGTCAACCGACAGCCGCGGGCTCATGCACTGCCTCTGGGAGATCGTCGACAACGGCGTCGACGAGGCGCTCGCCGGGCACTGCACCCGCATCGAGGTGGAGCTCTATCCAGACGGCTCCATCGAGGTGCGCGACGACGGCCGCGGCATCCCCGTCGACATCGAGCCCAAGAGCGGTCTGGCCGGAGTCGAGCTCGTTTACACCAAGCTCCACGCGGGCGGAAAGTTCGGCGGCGGCTCCTACGGCGCGTCCGGCGGCCTGCACGGCGTGGGCGCCTCCGTGGTTAACGCCCTGTCCGAGCGCCTCGACGTAGAGGTTGACCGTGACGGCCAGATCCACGAGATCAGCTTCCGCCGCGGCGTGCCCGGCATCTTCGACGGCGACGGTCCTAAGGCCAAGTTCAAGAAGAAGTCCGGCCTGCGTGACGGCGGCAAGCTGCCCAAGCGGACCACCGGCACCCGGGTTCGGTTCTGGGCCGACAAGCAGATCTTCCTGCCCGACGCCGAGGTCTCGCTCGACGAGATCCACGTACGCCTGCGCCAGACCGCCTTCCTGGTGCCCGGCCTGACCCTGACCCTGATCGACAGCAGGCACGAGGAGCGGGTCGAGGAGGAGTTCCGCTTCGACGGGGGAATCTCCGAGTTCACCGAGTTCCTGGCCCGCGACGAGGCCGTCTGCGACGTGCTGCGCCTGCAGGGGGTCGGCCACTTCCACGAGACCGTCCCGGTGCTCGACGACCAGGGCCACATGACGGCCACCGAGGTGCAGCGCGAGCTCACCGTCGACGTGGCCGTGCGCTGGGGCAAGGGCTACGACTCGACCATCCGCTCGTTCGTCAACGTCATCGCCACCCCCAAGGGCGGCACCCACCTCACCGGCTTCGAACGCGGCCTGGTCCGCACGATCAACGAGCTGCTGCGCGAGACCCGCCTGCTGAAGAACGGCGACGACCCGGTCAGGGGGGAGGACATCTCCGAGGGCCTGACCGGCGTTGTCACGGTCCGGGTGCCGGAGCCGCAGTTCGAGGGCCAGACCAAGGAGGTGCTGGGCACCTCGGCGGCCACCCGCATCGTCTCCCACGTGGTCTCCCGCGAGCTCAAGGAGCTGTTCGCCAACCCGCCGCGCGGCTACAAGCAGCCCCTGCGCGCCGTGCTGGAGAAGATCGTCGCCGCGGCCAAGGCCCGCATCGCGGCCCGCGAGCACCGCGACAACCAGCGCCGCAAGAGCGCCCTGGAGAACTCCGCGCTCCCCGCCAAGCTCGTCGACTGCCGCAGCGACGACATCGACCGCAGCGAGCTGTTCATCGTCGAGGGCGACTCCGCGCTGGGCACCGCCAAGCTGGCCCGCGACTCGGAGTTCCAGGCCCTCCTGCCGATCCGCGGCAAGATCCTCAACGTGCAGAAGGCGTCCGTGAGCGACATGCTCAAGAACGCCGAGTGCGCCGCGATCATCCAGGTGGTCGGCGCGGGCTCCGGCCGCTCCTTCGACATCGAGGCGGCCCGCTACGGCAAGGTCATCCTGATGGCCGACGCCGACGTCGACGGCGCCCACATCCGCTGCCTGCTGCTGACCCTCTTCCACCGCTACATGCGGCCCATGGTCGAGGCGGGCCGGGTGTTCGCCGCGGTCCCGCCGCTGCACCGCATCGAGCTCACCAACCCCGGCCGCGGCAAGGAGAAGTACATCTACTGCTACTCCGACGCCGAGCTGCAGAAGGTGCTGCGCGACCTGGAGCGACGCGGCCGGCGCTGGAAAGACCCGGTGCAGCGCTACAAGGGTCTGGGCGAGATGGACGCCGACCAGCTCGCGGAGACCACGATGGACCCGCGCCACCGCATCCTGCGCCGCGTCCGCATCGAGGACGCGGAGACGGCGGAGGGGATCTTCAGCCTGCTGATGGGCAGCGACGTGGCTCCGCGCCGCGAGTTCATCGTCAGCAGCGCCGCTGAAGTCGACCGCGACCATATCGACGCCTAGAACGCCCCTTTTCGTCTGCTCGGTTTTGCCTGCTCGGCGCCGTTTTCGCGGGCTCTTCTTTTACGGGCCTTCTTTTACGGGCTTTCTTTTACGGCAGGCACGGTGAGCCCCAGACGCCGTAGCGGGCTGGGGTCTGTCCAGGGGCACGCTCCTCCGGTGGAGCGGGTCGGGCGCCGTGACGCGCGCATGATTGACCGCGGCTTCCGTGTGGTTGGGCCCGTGGTGCCCGAGAGTCCGCCAGGGCCCGCGTTTCAGGCCGCTCTAACAGGACTTGGCGCCTCAGGCCCGTCTTGAGGCACGCCTGGACCTGGTTAGCACGCTCCAGGGCCGCTCAGGCCCGTTCCAGAGCGCACCAGGACCTGCTCAGCACGCCCAGGGCCGTTTCAGTCCTCAGGCTCTTCGCCCAGGCTCGTTTCGGCTCGCGGCGTTCTCGGCTGTCTGCGCCCATCCCTCAGGGCAGGCGCCGGGGCCGTCAAGACGAGCGGCGTGGGGTTGGGCTCACCGGCCGTGAGCTTGGCCAGGCCCGTGCGTGCGACATCGAGTACGCGGTCGACCAGGGGAAGTAGCGCTTCGGTAGCGGTGTCGCAGTGGCGGGCCTCGTGGGTCATGTACAGCTCGCGCAGGCCGCCCACCACGGTGTACGCGGTCAGGCGCGGCGCCAGCGCGTCGGACGGCAGGCCCACGTCCTTGCCGACGGCGGCGGCGATCAGGCGTTCCAGCTCGTAGTAGCTCGCGCGGGCACGGGCGCGGAGATCCTCGTCCTCGGCTATCAGGGTGGCGCGCTTGATGCGCAGGGACCAGGTCTCGCCCGGCTTGCGGCCCTGGTCGGCGTCGCGTTCGTCGAGGGCGTGCATCGTGTCGCGCATCCACTCACCGACGCCGTCGAGCGCGGCGCCCGGCCGGGTGTCCAGGCGCGCTGCCAGCGATGCCGCGGCGAACGGATCATCCGCGAACAGCAGGTCTTCCTTGGTGGCGAAGTGCAGTGTGACGGTCCGCGTCGCGACGTCCGCGTGTTCGGCGATCGCCGCGATGGTCGTGTTGCGGTAGCCGTGCGACGTGAACAGCTCCAGTGCCGAGGCCTGGATCCGCTCGCGGGTCTGCCGCTTCTTCCGATCTCGTCGCCCCTCCATGCGGCAACGATACTACACACACAATTAATACAGTCCATGCTACTGTTATTATGAGACGTATCGACTAGAGGAAGGTGAAGGCGTTGTCCAAGACGTGGTTCATCACCGGCACGTCGAAGGGGTTCGGCCGTGAGTGGGCGGAGGCCGCCCTCGAGCGGGGCGACCGGGTCGTCGCCACCGCGCGCGACCTTGACCACCTGCGTCCCCTGGCCGAGCGGTACGGCGAGGCCGTACTTCCGCTGCGGCTCGACATCACCGACCGCGCGGCCGTCTTCGCCGCCGTGCGGCAGGCGGCCGAGCACTTCGGTGCGCTGGACGTGGTGGTCAACAACGCGGGCTATGGTCACTTCGGCATGGTCGAGGAGCTGACCGAAGCCGAGATCCGCGCCGAGATGGAGACCAACTTCTTCGGCACGCTGTGGGTGACGCAGGCGGTCCTGCCTGTGCTGCGCGCGCAGGGTCACGGCCGGATCATTCAGGTCACCAGCGAGGGCGGCGTCCGGGCGTTCCCCGGCATCGGCGGCTACCACGCGTCGAAGTGGGCGGTGGAAGGGCTGTCGGAATCGCTCCGGCAGGAGGTCGAGCACTTCGGCATCGACGTCATCTGCCTGGAGCCCGGCCCGTACTCGACCGACTTCGGCGGCGGCAGCGTCCGCACTAGTGCCGAGCACCCGGACTACGCCGAGGTCCGCGCCGGCGCCGAAATCGCGTGGGACCTCGGTGACCCTAGGGCGACCCGCGGGCCGATCCTGGAGTTGGCCGACACCGACGACCCGCCGGCGCGGATCTTCTTCGGCAAGTCGTTGGAGCCGGTCGCGGCCGAGTACGAGGAACGACTTGCCACGTGGCGGAAGTGGCAGCCGGTGGCGTTGGCGGCATTCCGTTGATCGTGCACAGCGGACTGAGGCCCAGGTCTGACAAGTCGGTCAGCGTCGAGGCACGCCGAGCGATCGCGCCTCTCGGCCCCGGTCCGGCCAGCGCGCCCGGTTCCAGCGCGCCCGGTCTCATCGCGCCCCAGCCTGGGCCGCTCAGCGCGCCCGGCCTAGCCCGCGCCCCGCAGCCCGGGTCTGCTCCGTCTAGGCTCGGTCGCTCCCATCCGGTCCGTCCAGGTCCGGTCGTTTCGACCACATCACGTCGGCTGGGAGATGTCCTCGTGGGTGGTGCCCGCTGACGTCACGGATCGGAATCGGGATCGGGGCCGGGCCGGGGCCGGGGCCGGGATCGGGATCGGGATCGGATGGGATTTGGGACGGGGCGGGGCCGGATTGGGATGAGACCGGGACCGACCGAGACCGGGACCGAGGCCGGGACCAAGGCCGGGGCCGGGGCCGAGGTCAGGCTGGGGGCGCAGGCAGGGGTGGCGCCGGGAGCTGGACCGGGGCGGAGGCCGGGGCTGAGGACCAGGCCGGGGCAGGGCTGGGGCGCAGGCGGGGCCCGGGGTGCGGGGCGGGGGCCAGTCCGGTGTCGGGGCTGGAACACAGGCGAGACCCGGGGCCCGGGATTCGGGCGGGGACCGGGGAGGGGTTCGGTCTGTTGTCAGGTGGGGCGCAAGGTGCTGGTGTCCAGGACTGGCCACAGGTTGGTGATCTGGTTGTCCTTGAGTTCGAAGATGACGCAGGCCCTGATCTCCACGGGCTGGTTTGTTGGTGGGACGCCGAAGAACGTGCCGGTGTGGGTGCCGCTCAAGATCCACCTGGTGGCAACTTTGTTGTCTTCTGCGATCATGTCCTGGATGTCGAAGTGCATGTCTGGGAGGGCTGAGCGGATGTGGGTGGAGATCTGCTTGACGCGTTCCGGGCCGGGTGGGTCGTTGGGGGCGGTGGAGAGGGTGCTGGCGATGATCTCGTCGGCTACCTCCAACTTGCCCTGGTTGAGTACCTCGTCGTACAGGCGCATGACGACGTCCTTCATCGGGATATCCTTCCGATTGGCTAGTTGCTAGAGATGCTTATCTCTAGTTTTCCTAGATATTTGAAAAGCTAGAGAATTTGGTGGGCGATGTCAAGACGTGCGACCTTGGTGACCGCGTTGCTCGAAGCGCTGCGCAAGACCAACGTGCTTTCGGTCTCGATGAGTCAGGCGGCTGCGGGGCGCATCGGCATCAACACCACCGATCTCCACTGCCTCAACCTGTTGAGTGAAGGAGCCCTGACGGCCAGCGAACTGGCGCGGCGGGCCGGGATCACCACCGCGTCCGTCACCGGGGTCATCGATCGGCTCGAAGCAGTGGGATATGTGCGGCGGGAGCGGGACGACGCCGATCGGCGGAAGGTCGTGGTGACGCTCGTGCTGGAGCGGGCGGCGGTGGATGTGGCGCCGGTGTTCACACCGCTGATCAAGGCGTGGCGGGCTTCGTTGAGTGATTACAGCGATGAGCAGCTTGAGGTGATCACCGACTTCATGAACAAGACGCAGGCCGTGTTCCAGGACGAGGTCGAGCAGATGCGCTCCGGCCCGACGAGCTGACACCCCCGCCCTCGACTCCTCCAGGCACGCTGAGCCCGTCCGGAGGACGAGCGTGTCCCCACGCGCCGAGTTCGTTCGGACATGCCGAAGGGGGCCGGGGGGAGCCCGGCCCCCTTCGGGGTTTCAGGTGATGGTCAGCGCCAGTAGATGACCGTCAGGGTCGGGGGCTTGACGCCCTCGTCCTTGTTCTCCGACGCGGCGAAGGCGCGCCAGTTGGTGGCCTCCGTCTCGTCGGCGCCCTTCAGCTGTACGCCGTAGTTGGCGGCGCCCGAGGCCCACGCCTTGGCCATGGTGGTCACCGGCCACGACAGGTAGCCGGCGCCCCCGGCGCACGGTGCGGTCCAGGTGCGGCCGCGGCCCGCGCGGTTCGTCGCCTGGCCCTCTGTGGTGGTGGTGGGCTTGTTGTCCCAGTTCAGGTCGGTCTCGTCCCACGAGCTGGTGATCCGCTGGGCGGTGAGGCCGGAACCTACGCGGAGGCCGCAGGCGTTCGTCTCCAGGTTCCACATCGCCATGTTGGCGAAGATGACCCGCTTGCCGGTCAGCTTGTGGGTGTCGAACTTGACCAGGCTGCGCATGACGTCGCCGCCCTGGCCGTTCTCCCAGGGCATCGTGCCCGCGATGATCATCGGGTCACCGGGGTGCGAGGCCCAGGAGGTGGCGACGTCGGTGTCCGTCACGCTCGGCAGCGTGATCACCGGGTCGACGGTCACCGGGTAGACGCGCGCCGGGTCCGCCAGGAACTTGGCGTCCGGCTTGAGCACGAGGACCTTGGTGCCGTTCTGCGTCTCGACCGTGGTGTCGATCTTCGAGAGCGAGTCGCCGCGGGGCTTGCCGTGACCCTTCGAGTCCCACATGACCGGCTGCGGCCCGGCGGCGATCACCTTGTCGCCGGCCGTACTGGTGAGGAGAAGGCGGCCGTCGGCCGACTCGGACAGATCGACGCCTTCGGTCTGTACGGGAATGCGGAGCTCCAGCGGACCGGAGGGCTTCTCGCGCAGAACGACGTCGTGACGGAATCCCGTCGGCAGGACAGTGACGACGAGGTCGGCCCCCGGGCCCGCCGCGTCGGTGAAGGTGGCGACGTTCGCCTTGACGACCGGCTTGGGCAGCGCGGTCGGCCACTTGAGCGAGAACACGCGGCCGTTGTCGTCGGTCATCTTCGCCAGCGTGCCCTCGCCGCCGTTGGAGACCTCGACCTGGGCACGTGAGGCACGCGGCTTCAGTACCGCGCCGTCGGCGACGAGTGAGGTGTCGATGGGCACCCACTGGCCGTTCTGCTGCACCTGGGACGGGCCCGAGGTGATGGTCGCGGTGAAGCTGCCGTCGGGGTTGGCGACGGTGGTGCTGGACTCGTCCGACAGGCTCGGCACGGGTACGGGCTTGCCGTCGGCGGCGGCCTGGGCCGACGCGACGTCCTCCGCGCTCTGGCCGGTGGCGGCCAGAGCGGCCGAAGCCGGGATGGCCGTGGCGGCGGTGAGCACGGTCACGGCGCTGAGCCCGAGGGCCAGGCGGCCCATGGAACGGTTGAGAGACTTACGCAAAATCAATGTCCTAACGATCGATGGGTGTGGAGTAGCGCGCGAATGCGCTGACTTCAGGGCGTCGGGCGGGGGACTGACCCCCGGCGACGATCACCGATCGTTAGGCGGTGCCGGATTGATCGTTGACATGACATCCCCGTTTCTGTCGCGGCGACAAGATCGCCGACGGGTCACAGGGATATCACAGGTAACAGCACGGCAAAGTGGGGGATCGCTTTGGTGCGATATTTCTCACAAAACGTAGAGTTATCGGGTTAGGCGGAGAGTCATACCAGGTCGACCGGCAGCAGTTTGCCCGTGTGCACGTCATAGATCGCGCCGCTCACCGGCAGGCCCGGCGGCAGGAAGGGCGAGGAGCGGATCCGCGTCAGGTCATGGCGCAGGGCCGCGTCCTGGTCGGGGACGGTGTGGAACTCCAGACTGCGGGTGTCGACCCCGTGCCGCTGGGTGAGCTCGTACACATCGGTGTCGGTGACCTTGGACATGCCGCAGTCGGTGTGGGGCATCACCAGGACGCGTTCTACGCCGAGCAGGTAGACGGCCAGGACGAGGGTGCGCAGGACGTCGTCCGTCACGCGCGCGCCCGCGTTCCGCAGGATCTTGGCGTCGCCCGCCTTCAGGCCCAGCAGGCCAAGGGGGTCGATGCGGGAGTCCATGCAGGTCACGACGCCGAGTCCGCGAGCGGCCCGGCCGGTCAGTTCGGAATTCCGGAATTTAGCAGCATATTTCGCATTGGCGGAAATCAGGTCATCGAACTGGCTCATGTGACAGATGATTCCTCACGTCCGTTTCGTAGCGGTTCCCGGGGTGGCGACACGGCGGAAGTTGCCCAAGGTCCCACGCGCGACACTCACTTTGCGTGATGATGTCGTAGCCCAACGTATGAACAGCCCCATGTGTGATCGAAGAAGGTTGTCGTGAGTAGGTCCGAATCGCTCGCCGCGTACCTGCGTACCCATGCCTGGCGCCGCCTCGACCGTGTGGAGACCCGAGACGACGGCCTCAACGCGAGGTGCGCGCTGGCGCTCCTCGACGCGGCCGCCTACGCGGGCGGCCTGCCCGACGACGACCCGCTCATCGTGCTGCTCGACCAGGCAGGCTGCTTCGGGCCGCTGGGTTGTGACGACTTCGACCCCGGAGAGGCCGGCTTCCGGCTGATCCGGGGCTGGCAGGGCGAGCCCCACGAACTCCTGCTCGCCCTGCCGGCCGCCATCGCGACCTCCGCCTGACGTCCCATCACCACTTCCGCCGACGTCCGGCAGGGGTCAGGCCGGCGTGCTCACCTGGCTTCCACCGCCACCCGCGCCTGACATCTGGCAGTGGTCAGGCGGGCGCGTTGCCTGGCTTCCACTTGATGCCGCAGCCGAGTGACGGGTTCTGCTCCTCGCTCACCGGGTCGCCCGCCAACAGGGCGTCGATCGCCGCGCGCAACGAGGCCCCCGTCACCGGTACGGAATTACCGGGCCGGGCATCGTCGAACTCGCCGCGGTACGCCAGCCGGAACGACGCGTCGTACAGGAAGAAGTCAGGCGTGCACGCCGCCCGATACGCCTTGGCCGTCTCCTGCGTCTCGTCGAGCAGATAGGGGAACGGGAAGCCCGCCCGCGCCGCCTGCTCGGCCAGGTGTGTCGGGTCGTCATCGGGGTAGTTCACGCTGTCGTTGCTGCAGATGGCGACCATCGACAGTCTGGGGCCGTAGTCGGTGGCCAGGGTGCTGAGGCCGCGCTCGATGTGCCGTACGTAGGGGCAGTGGTTCGACAGGAACGCCACGAGGATGGCGGGCGAATCCTTGAGATCCGCGAGCGAGACGCTGCCGCCGTGGATCGCGGTCAGATGGAAATCGGGCGCTGGAGAACCGAGTGGGACCATGAACGAGTTGGCAGCCATGGCATCCATTGTCGCTGTTGGCCCCGACGAAACCGTCGGTGGTCATCGGTATGAGAGTCTCGGAGGTAAGTAATGAACGGCATCGCGGAGTTCCGGACCACGGTCCTCGATTGTGCCCATCCGATGGAGCTGGCCCAGTTCTATTCGCGGTTGCTCGGCTGGCCCATCCTGGAGGGGTCCGACGAGGAGTGGGCCGTTGTCACCAATGGAGGCCCGCCCGCGCGGGTGGCCTTCCAGGCCGTCGACGACTACCGGCCGCCGGTCTGGCCCAGTGCGGAGCATCCCCAGCAGATGCACATCGACGTGACGGTCAGCGACATGGACAAGGCCGAGGCCCAGGTGCTGGAGATCGGCGCCACCAAGCACGAGCACCAGCCGAGCGATGACGACTCCTTCCGCGTCTTCCTCGACCCGGCAGGCCACACGTTCTGCCTCTGCAGGGACGTCTGACAGACGAGTGGACCGGCTTCTGGCGTGCTGGCGCCAGAAGCCGGTCCTTGCGTCAGCAGCCCACCGCCTTATGTCAGCGGGCCGCCTGTGTCAGCAGTTCCACCGCCTTGTGTACGTTGCCGGCCGCCAGCTCATGGTCGGCCGACGCCTGCAGGTCGGGCCGTCCGCCGGTGGCCTGGGCGATGTCCCTGGCCACCGAGACGACGGCGTCGTCCTGCGCGTACGCGTCCGTCTTCGAACGGTCGAGCAGCGCCGCCGCCGTGCCGATCGCCCCCAGCACGACGCGGGTCTGCCGCACGGAGCCGTCGGCGTGCCAGTTGTTGCCCAGCAGCGCCACCAGCAGCGCCGCCGAAGCCGCCCTGGAGGCTCCGTCACCGCCGGAGAGCCGGTCGTAGGCCGCCTTGAGCCGGTCGCGGGCCCGGTCGGTGCGCAGCCCCCAGCCGTACGGGTAAAGCGGGTCGTAGGTCGCGTCGCCCACGT
Organism: Nonomuraea sp. NPDC048901; assembly: GCF_040649695.1. Lineage (NCBI taxonomy): Bacteria > Bacillati > Actinomycetota > Actinomycetes > Streptosporangiales > Streptosporangiaceae > Nonomuraea > Nonomuraea sp. NPDC048901. The sequence goes on from NZ_JBEZFW010000002.1 coordinate 323,262, forward strand.
TGATCGGCACCTGCTCCGCCGTACGGAACCAGGTGAAGGGCAGCCGCCCCGTGTACGGCACGGCCCCGAACAGTGGGTCGGCCACGCCGGCGCCCTCGGTGCCCGGCAGCCACGACGCCACCAGCGCCTTGACCTTGGACAGGTCGCCCAGCAGCAGCGGGCGGCCGGAGACGACCAGCACGGCGCACTTCATCGCCCCGCACACCCGGTCGATCGCGGCCCGGTCGCCGGCCGACAGGTCGAGCGTGTGCCCGTTGACGCCCACGTCGCCCTGGCCCTCGGCGTACGGTTTCTCTCCCACCACCACGACACCCACGTCATGCCCGGTCAGCGGCGCGGAGGCGTCGGCCGAGTAGGTGACGGAGGCCGCCCGGCCACGGATCGCCGACAGGATCGTGGTGCCCTGCGTGATGGGCCCGGACGAGCCCTGCCAGGTGATCGTCCAGCCGCCGCTCTGGTTGCCGAGGTCGTCGGCGTTGGATCCGGCGACGTACACCTTGGCGTCGCGGCGCAGCGGCAGCAGCCGGTCCTCGTTCTTCAGCAGCACCTGCGACTTCGCGGCGGCCGTGCGGGCCACCGCGCGGTGGGCGGCCGAGCCGACGTCGCCGATGCCGGAACGGTCGGCGTACGGGTGCTCGAACAGGCCGAGCCGGAACTTCTGCGTCAGGATCCTGGAGACCGCGTCGTCGATCCGCGCCATGGGCACCCCTCCGGCCGCGATCTCGGCCTTGAGCGTGCTCGTGAACAGCGGATACGCGTACGGCACCATGATCATGTCGAGCCCGGCGTTGATCGAGGTACGCACGTCGCTCGGGTAGTCGCCGGGGATCTGGTCGATGGCCTGCCAGTCGCTGATCACGAAGCCCTTGAAGCCGAGCCGGCCCTTGAGCACGTCGGTGATCAGCTCCTTGTGCGCGTGCATCTTGAGCGGCCCCTGGCCGAAGTCGACGCTGGAGAACGACGGCATGACGCTGCCCACGCCCCGCTTGACCGCTTCGGCGAAGGGCGCCAGGTGGATGGCCGCCAGCTGTTCCCTGGTGAGCTGGGTGACGCCCTGGTCGATCTTGTAGTCGCCGGTCGAGGAGCCGTACGTGGTGCCGCCGTCGCCGACGTAGTGCTTGGCCGTGGCCAGCACCCCGTTGTCCTGAAGACCGTCGATGATCGTGGTCAGCCGCGAGACCAGTGCCGGGTCCTCGCCGAACGACTCGTAGGCGCGTCCCCACCGGTCGTCCCGTGATACGCACAGGCACGGCGCGAAGTCCCACGGAATGCCCGTGGCCTTGACCTCCTTCGCCGTGACCTTGCCCGCCTGCTCGACCAGGCCGACGTCGCGCGTGGCGCCGAGGCCGACGTTGTGCGGGAAGATCGTCGCACCGACCACGTTGTTGTGCCCGTGAACCGCGTCGACGCCGTAGATCAGCGGGATCTGCAGCCGCGTCTGCTGGGCGCGCAGCTGGAAGCCGTCGATCATGTCGGCCCACGCCTTCGGCGTGTTGGTCGCCGGGGTGGAGCCGCCGCCCGACAGCAGCGAGCCGAGCAGGTAGGTGGCGATGTCGTTCTGCGAGCCGAGCGCGCCGCGTTCGGCCTGCGTCATCTGGCCGACCTTCTCCTCGGTGCTCATCCGGCCGAGCAGGTCGGTGACCCGCTGCTTGACGGGCTTACGAGCGTCGAGGTACGGCAGGCCGTGCGCGTTGATCACGATGGCCGGAGCCTCGGCCGGGGGCCGGGTGCCCGTGCCGGACAGCTCGATCGGGATGGTCTCGGCGACCTCGGCCGCGCCGTCGGCCAGCGTCTTGACCGTGAACGCCTTGGCCGAGCCCGAGGCGGTGCCCGCGGGGAAGGTCAGCGTGCCCTCGACCGGCGTGTAGTCCTGGCCGGGGGTGGCCGTGCCGGTGCCGGTGCGGTAGCCGACGGCCAGGTCGGCGGGGAGCGGGCCGCCGGTGGCGGTGGTGACCGAGACGCGTACCTCGGCCGTGCCCTTCTCGTTCACCGGATAGACCGGCTTGTCCGTGGCCAGGCGTACGGGCCGGGGCGGGGCCGTGCCGTAGACCTGCACATCGTCCCAGAGCAGCGTGCCGGAGGCGGCCGGGAGCCGCATCGAGTAGCCCCACATGGCGACCAGGTCGAGCTGTCCGTCGGTGGGGGCGCCGCCCGGCTGGTAGTCGCCGCGGCGGGTGAAGCCGGAGAACGGCACCTGCACCTGCCGCCATCCGGCCGTGTCATCGGTGAAGGACGACTCGAACAGCTCAGAGCTGCCCGCTCCGCCGCCGCCGTCCTTGATCTCGAAGAACACCTTCTGCCCGGATCCGGTGCCCTTGACCCAGAAGGAGAACCCTTCGTAGGCGGACCAGTCCTGGGCGGTCGTCAGGTCGTGGGACCAGCCGCCCCACTGGCTCACGTTGTAGACCGCTTTGAGTACCCGGTTGGTCGCGGGGGCGCCGGGCCGGGTCGCGTCGGGCTCGACGGTCAGGGCCGGGGTCGAGGCGGCGTCGTTGCCCCAGGCGGAGACGCCCGCGGGCAGGGTCGTGGCCTCGAAGTCGGTGACGGTCAGCGGCTCCGCGGCGGCCTGAGCCGGGGGTGCGGTGACCAGCGCGGCCACCAGGGCCACCGCCGCCCACAGCGGGGTCCTTAATCGGAACATGGATCCTCCCAAGAGCAGAGAGAGCGCTCTCTCCTAGAGGGGATCGTGTCACGGGAGCGATTTATAACAACCCCCGTCAACCTGTGTGATGCCGCCCGGCTGTCCTAGGCCGGGCGGCCCGCACGTTAGTCGTCTTCCGGCTGAGCGGGTTCGGCCGAGTCGTCGGCCGGGCCTGCCGCCAGGGCGCCGCCGACGGCCCCGATGGTGTTGGTGAGGCGGACGCCCGAGCCGTCGCGGCGCCCGATCTCGTCCGGCAGCGGCACCGGCTTGCCCACCGAGGACACCGCCTTGGCCGGCGCGGGCCCCGCCCAGGCCAGCAGCAGCACGTCTTCGCCCTTGAGGAAGCGCTGGGCCCGTACTCCGCCGGTGGCCCGCCCCTTGGCGGGGAACTCCGCGTAGTCCGACACCTTGCCGCCCCCGACCTGGGTCCCCGGCAGGGCGGTGGACGAGCCCGCCACCGTCACCACCTGGGACGGACGCGACGGATCGACCACGCCGAACCAGATGACCCGGGCCGCGTCGTCGAGCCGGATGCCCGCCATGCCGCCCGCCGGACGTCCCTGCGGGCGTACCTGCGAGGCCGGGAAACGTAGCAGTTGCGCGTCGGAGGAGACGAACACCAGGTCGTGCTCCTCGGATTCGAGCTCCACGGCGCCCACCACGGTGTCGCCCTCCTTGAGGGTGATCACCTCGAAGTCGTCGCGGTTGGCCGGATAGTCGGGGACCACCCGCTTGACCACGCCCTGCGCGGTGCCCACGGCCAGGCCGGGACCGTCGGGGTCGAGCGAACCGAGCCCGACGACCGTCTCGTCCGGTTCGAGCGCGACGAACTCGGAGACGGGATGGCCGCCCGACAGCGACGGCGGGTTGGCGGAGGGCGGCAGCGTGGGCAGATCGACCACCGCGACGCGGATCAACCGGCCCGCCGACGTCACCACGCCGACCTCGCCTCTGGCGGAGGTGCGGACCACGGAGACCAGCACGTCGTGCGCGGATCGCTCGTCGCCGCCCGACAGCGGCGAGGCGTCGGAGGTGCGGGCCAGCAGCCCGGTGGAGGAGAGCATCGCCAGGCACGGGTCGTCGGCCACCTGCAGGTCCACCGCCGCCGTGCGGGTCACGCCCGACGCCTCCAGCAGGACCGTACGGCGCGGCGTGCCGTATTTCTTGGCCACGTCGGCCAGCTCGCCCGAGACCACCTGGCGCAGGCGGGCGTCCGAGGACAGGATCCCGGTCAGCTCGGCGATCTCGTCGGAGAGCGTCTGCTTCTCGCGGTCGAGCTCCAGCTTGTCGAAGCGGGTCAGGCGGCGCAGCGGCGTGTCGAGGATGTAGGCGGCCTGGATGTCGCTCAGGTCGAAGACCTCCATCAACCGGGCGCGCGCCTGCGCCGAGTCGTCGGAGGTGCGGATGACCTGGATGACCTCGTCGATGTTGAGCAGCGCGATGATGAGGCCGTCGACCAGGTGCAGGCGCTCCTCGCGCTTGCGGCGGCGGAACTCCGAGCGGCGGCGCACGACCTCGAGCCGGTGTTCCACGTAGACGCGCAGCAGCTCACGCAGGCCCAGCGTGCGCGGCTCGCCGTCGACTAGCGCCACGTTGTTGATGCCGAAGGTCTCCTCCATCGGCGTCAGCCGGTAGAGCTCCTCCAGCACGGCCTCGGGGATGAAGCCGTTCTTGATCTCGATGACCAGGTGCAGGCCCTTGTGCCGGTCGGTGAGGTCCTTGAGGTCGGCGATGCCCTGCAGCTTCTTGCTGGTGACCAGCTCTTTGATCTTGGCGACGACCCGCTCGGGGCCGACGTTGTAGGGCAGCTCGGTGACGACGAGGCCCTTGCGGCGCGGCGTGATCTGGTCGACCCTGCACTTGGCCCGCATGCGGAAGGTGCCGCGGCCGCTCTCGTAGGCGTCGCGGATGCCCTGCAAACCGATGATCGAGGCGCCCGTGGGCAGGTCGGGGCCGGGCACGAAGCGCATGAGCTCGTCGAGCCCCGCGTCGGGCTTCTTGATCAGGTGACGGGCGGCGGCCACGATCTCGGCGAGGTTGTGCGGCGCCATGTTGGTGGCCATGCCGACCGCGATGCCGGTCGTGCCGTTGACCAGCAGGTTGGGGAACGCCGACGGCATGACCGTGGGCTCGGTCTCCTGCCCGTCGTAGTTGGGCTTGAAGTCGACGGTGTCCTCGTCGAGCGACTCGACCATCAGCATGGCCGCCGGGGCCAGCCTGGCCTCGGTGTAACGCATGGCGGCCGGCGAGTCGTCGGGGGAGCCGAAGTTGCCGTGGCCGTCGGCCAGGGGCAGGCGCATCGAGAACGGCTGCGCCAGCCGGACGAGGGCGTCGTAGATCGCGCCGTCGCCGTGCGGGTGGAGCTTGCCCATCACGTCGCCGACCACCCGCGAGCACTTGACGTGGCCGCGTTCGGGACGCAGGCCCATCTCGCTCATCGAATAGAGGATGCGCCGCTGCACGGGCTTGAGACCGTCGCGCGCGTCGGGCAGCGCGCGCTGATAGATCACCGAGTAGGCGTACTCGAGATAGCTTGCGCGCATTTCCGAGGAGACGTCGATGTCGACGATCCGCTCCTCGAAGTCCTCGGGTGGGGGTGCAGTCGTACGTCGGGCCATGTCGAACATTGTGCCGAAGAAAGTTGAGTGCCCGCGACGCATCGGCCGCGCCGGTCCGTAATAGTGCGCTTGACCAAGCAATTGCTTGGGGCTTACGTTCGGAAATGAAGGCGGCAGACTCGCTTCCGGAGGCGTCATGATCGAATTCCATCCCGTGACCAAGCACATCGGCGCCGAGGTGACAGGCGTGGACCTGCGCAAGCCGCTGTCCCAGGAACAGGTGGAGACCCTGCGGGCCGGTTGGCTCAAGTACCTCGTGCTGTTCTTCCGGGACGCGGAAATCGACGACGAGCAGCACCTGCAGTTCGCCCTGAACTTCGGCACGCTCAACCATCCGGCCTTCAAGAAGGACAGCGCCAGCCCGATCCACGTACTCGACCAGACCGACCCCAAGGGGGAGGGTGGCGACGAATGGCACAGCGACAACACCTTCGAGCCGACGCCGCCGATGGGGTCGCTGCTGCGCTGCGTCCAGCTGCCGAGCGTGGGCGGCGACACGTGCTGGGCCAACACGTACCTGGCCTATGAGACGCTGTCCCCGCCGCTGCAGCGGCTCTGCGACGAGCTCACGGCGGTGCACGACATCACGATGTCGATGAAGAAGGCCATCTCCAAGGGGCATCCGTTCGACCTGGCGGAGGTCCAGGCGAAGTGGCCGCCGCTCGAACGCCCCGTGGTACGGGTACACCCCGAGACCGGCCGCAAGGCGCTGTTCGTCAACCGGGCGTCCACGACCCGGCTGGTGGGGCTGTCCGACCGGGAGAACGAGGCGCTGCTGCCTATGCTGATCGACCACATACGGTCGCCGGAGTATCAGCTCAGGCTTCGCTGGCGTCCGGGCACACTGGCCTTCTGGGACAACCGCCCGACGCAGCACTATGCGGTCGCCGACTACACGGAGCGCCGCCGCATGCACCGCGTGACCATCAACGCCTTCCCAGAACACCAATAAACCGTCGCCTTTCGTTACGGCAAGCCGCCCCACCGGCCGAGCCGCTGGGGAACCACCGGCTGAACCACTGGCCGCCACCGGCCAAGAATGCGCACGTAACGGCGCCCGGCCCTGTGCGGGGTCAGCGGGCGTTTTCCTGGAGGCCCTCAGCCATGTGCGGCGGGTGGCGGTGGGTGTGGCTTGCCGTAACGGATGGAAAGGGGTTGTCCGGACCGTACCAATGGGCGCCAATGGTCGGTGGGAGCTGGTAACAAGGACTTCATGATTGACGCCCCAGACGCCGAGATGCTGCGTGAAGAGGCCGAGACCCGGTTGCGAGCGCTCGCCGGTGAGCACGCTCGGCTGCGCGATGACCAGTGGGCCGCCATCGAGGCGCTGGTCATCGACCGGCGGCGGTGCCTCGTCGTCCAGCGCACCGGCTGGGGCAAGTCGGCCGTCTACTTCGTGGCCACCGCCCTGCTGCGCGAGCTCGGCGACGGGCCCACCGTCATCGTCTCGCCGCTGCTCGCCCTGATGCGCAACCAGATCGCCGCCGCCGAGCGGGCCGGGATCCGGGCCGTCACCATCAACTCGGCCAACCCCGAGGCGTGGGAGGAGATCTACGGGCAGGTGGCCGACGGGGAGATCGACGTGCTGCTCGTCAGCCCCGAGCGGCTCAACAACCCCGACTTCCGCGACAACGTGCTGCCCGAGCTGGCCGAGAGCGCCGGCCTGGTCGTGGTCGACGAGGCGCACTGCATTTCCGACTGGGGCCACGACTTCCGGCCCGACTACCGCAGACTGGCCACGCTCTTCAACGAGCTGCCGCCGGGCATCCCGGTGCTCGCCACCACCGCCACCGCCAACGCGCGGGTCACGCGGGACGTGGCCGAGCAGATGGGTGAGGGCACGCTGGTCCTGCGGGGGCCGCTGGAGCGGGAGAGCCTGCACCTGAGCGTGGTGCGGCTGCCGACCGCCGAGCAGCGGCTGGCGTGGCTGTCCCAGGCGCTGCGCGAGCTGCCCGGCTCCGGGATCGTCTACACGCTGACCGTTGCCGCGGCCCACGAGATCGCCGGATACCTGCGTGACCAGGGATATGAGGTGGCCTCCTACTCCGGGCAGACCGATCCCGCCGAGCGGCTGGCCGCCGAGGAGGCGCTGCTCAACAACAAGATCAAGGCGCTGGTGGCGACGAGCGCGCTCGGGATGGGCTTCGACAAGCCCGATCTCGGGTTCGTCGTCCACGTGGGCGCGCCGCAGTCGCCCGTCGCCTACTACCAGCAGGTCGGCCGGGCCGGACGCGGTGTCGAACGCGCCGAGGTGATCCTGCTGCCCGGCACCGAAGACCGCGACATCTGGGCCTATTTCACCTCGCTGGCGTTCCCGCCCGAGCCGGTGGTGCGAGCCACGCTCCAGGCGCTCGAAGAGCGAGGCGTGCTCTCCACCCCCGCGCTGGAGTCGGCCGTCGATCTCAGCCGGAGTCGGCTGGAGATGATGCTCAAGGTTCTCGACGTCGACGGTGCCGTCCGCAGGGTCAAGGGTGGCTGGGAGGCGACCGGTGAGTCGTGGGACTACGACGCCGAGCGCTACGCCCGCATCGCCGGCGAGCGCAAGGCCGAGCAGGAGGCCATGCTCGGCTACCTGACCACGACCGAATGCCGCGAACGCTACCTGCGCGGCCACCTCGACGACGAGACGGCCGGCCCGTGCGGCAGATGCGACAACTGCACCGGGGAGCACCGCTCGCCGCAGATCGCCGAGCAGGCCGTGGCGGGCGCCCGCGAGCGGCTGACCAGGCCAGGCGTCGAGATCGACGCGCGCAGGCAGTGGCCGACCGGCCTGGCCGACCTGTCCGGCCGCATCAAGCCTGAGCTCGGCGCCGAGCCGGGCCGGGCGCTCGGGCGGCTCACCGACATCGGCTGGGGCAACCGGCTGCGCGAGCTGTTCAACGGCGCCGACGGGCCGATGGCCGACGACATGTTCAAGGCCGTGATCCAGGTACTGTCCGCGTGGGACTGGCGGGAGCGGCCCGTCGCCGTGGTCAACGTGCCGTCCACGTCGCGGCCCCTGCTCGTGCGCGGCTTCGCCGAGCGGCTGGCGCAGGTCGGGCGGCTGACCTACCTGGGCGAGCTCGGCTATCGCGACGGCTCGCCGGGCAAGCAGTTCAACAGCGCCAAGCGGGTTCAGGCGGTGAGGACGACGCTGGCCATGCCGAAGGAGGTCGGCGCCGCCGTGGCGGCGTGCGGCGGTCCGGTCCTGCTGATCGACGACCGCATCGACACCGGCTGGACGATGACGCTCGCCGCCGCGCTCGTCCGCCACGCGGGCGCCCCGGCCGTGCTGCCGCTGGCCCTGGCGACGGTCAGCTGACGCCCATTGTCACCAGGTCATAGCCGCCGTAGACCGGGCTGACGTGCACGTTGGTCGCCTTCAGGCCGCGTACGAGTAGTGACCGCTCCCAGGAGAGCGGCACCAGCACGGCCTCGTCGGCGATCTTCTGCTCGACCTCGGTCCAGCGCCGGGCGCGCGTGGTGGCGTCGAGTTCGCGCTTGGCCGTGTCGATGAGGGCGTCGAGCGCGGGCAGGCGGACGTTCACGTTGATCGAGTTACCCTTCTCCAGGATCTCCCTGCTGTCGGCCAGCGGGGAGACGAACGTCTCCACATCCGGCCAGTCAGGCGCCCACGCCCTGGCGATCAGGCCGACACCCGCCTTCTTGAGATATTCGGGATTACCCCCGTACTTCGCGTGGAAGTCCGCGATCGGGTAGCCCCGCAGCTGCACCTTGATGCCGATCTTGGCCAGTGACGCCTGCACGGCCTGCGCGGCGGCGGACTCCCCGAAGGTGTCACGGTAGATGTAGGTGGTGCTGAACCCGGTGGGTTTGCCGCAGGCGGCGAGTGACTCCTTGGCGGCGGTCGTGTCGCCCGAGGCGGTGAGGCCCGGCAGGGGCGCGTGCGTGCCGGGGATCAGCGGCGGCACGAGCGAGGTCGGTATCTGGCCGCCCTGGTTCAGCCCGCCGACGACGGCCCGGTTGATCGTCGACAGGTCCAGGGCGCGGATCACCGCGCGGCGGCAGTCGACCTTGTCGAACGGCGGTACCTGCGGATCGATCGCCAGATAGCGGATCCGGGAGCCGACGGGGGCGTCGGCGCGGCTCTTGTACGCGGGATTGTCGTAGATCTTGGTCGAGTCCAAGGTCGCGATCGGCGAGCTGACCTCCGCCTGGCCGATCAGCAGTTTGGCGCTCGCGTCGGCTGCGGCCAGCTCGAATTGGAGCTCGTACCGGTCCGGGAGGGCCTTGCGGTTCGGGTCGGTCGCGGGGTCCCAGTTCGGGTTGCGGACCAGGACGATCTTGTTGTCCGTCGCGCTCTCGAACTTGTACGGTCCCGACGAGATCACCGCGTACCGATACTTGGCGGCGGTGTCCTTGGCCTTGGGTACGGGGACGGTCTCGGGCAGCTGGGCGAGGTTGTCGAAGGCCCCGTACGGCTGCTTGAGATGGAACACGATCGTGCGGTCGTCCGGCGTCTGGATGGCCGAGTCCGTGTTCGCGTCGGGCGACTTGTACGGTCCCTGGTAACCGGCGGGCAGGTCGAGCATGGTGTCGAAGTAGGTGGGGCCATTGCTCAAGGTGACCTTGTCCATGCTCCGCAGCACCGCGTACTTCACGTCCGCCGCGGTGATCGGCGTGCCGTCCTGGAACTTCACGCCGTCGCGCAGCCGGTAGGTCCACGTCTTCCCGCCGTCGCTCGCCTGCCCCAGGGACTCGGCCAGGTCGGGAACGAGCTGGGTGCCGGCCTGACCGGGGACGGGCTTGAACATCGTCAGCGACCGGCCGTAGAGGCGGATGGCGTTCATGGCGTCGGGGTAGTAGGTGTTGCCCGGATCGGAGGAGTCCAGGCTGTAGGCCGAGGCCAGGTGGAGCGTGCCGCCGGTCTTGGCGGACGGGTTGGCGACTGCCGCGACGGCCGCGTCGAAGCCGGTGGGCGCCGTCGTGGCCGGGGTCGTCGGCCCGCCATTCGGTCCCGTCCCGGGGAGGTTGCGGATGAAGATCCACGCCGCGAGGCCCACCACGAGCGCCGTGGCCACCGCCCCCACGGACACCAGCACACCGCGCCGCCGGACGCCGGGCGCGGTCACGGGCGTGACACCACCGGGATCCGTGGGTCGCGGGTACGGCCCAGGCACCTGAGGCCCGGATTCCCAGCGAAGCCCACCAGGCGCCTGTGGCCCGGAACTCCCGTGCGGCCCGGCCGGGGGTGCGGCCCCTGGGTACGCCGCCGCAGGTGGTGCGGCCTGTGGGTAGGCGGTGGCCGGTGGCGGAGGAGGAGGGGCGCTCGTCCGGATGAGTTCTCCCAGCACCTGCTCCGCCGTCGGCCGCCGCCGGGGATCCTTGCCCAGCGCCGTCCACAGCAGCGCTCCGAGCGGCTCTGGCACTCCCGAAAGGTCCGGATCCATGCTCAGGATCCGGTGCATCACCACCGGCAGCGCCCCGAACCCGAACGCGCTGTGCCCCGTGGCCGCGTACACCATCGTCCCGGCCCACGCGAACACGTCGCTGGCCGGTGACGGCTCGCCGTGGAACTGCTCCGGCGCCATGTACGCGGGCGTGCCCACCACGCTGGTCGTCAGGCTCTGGCTCACGTCCAGCGCCCGCGCGATGCCGAAGTCGATCACCCGGGGCCCGTCGGGAGCCAGCAGCACGTTGCTCGGCTTGAAGTCGCGGTGCATCACCCCGGCCCGGTGGATCGCGGCCAGCGCGGTGGCGGTCGCGATGGCCAGCCGTACCAGTGCCTGGCCCCGCAGCGGGCCGTCCCCGGACACCTGGCGCTGCAGCGACGGGCCGTCCACGTACTCGCCGACGATGTACGGCTGGTCGTTGACGGCACCCACCTCGAGCACCCGAGCCGTACAGAACTCCGCCACCCGCCGGGCGGCCTCAGCCTCGCGCCGGAAGCGTCGTACGGCCTGCTCATCATCGGCGAACCTGGCGTGCAGCAGCTTGATCGCCACCCGCTCGCCGCTCGGGGAGGTCCCCAGATAGACGCTGCCCTGGCCGCCCTCGCCGAGGAACCCGGTGACCTGATAGGAGCCAACCGACACGGGGTCGCCTGGCCGTAACGGACGCACGCCCAGCATCCGGCTCCTTATCGTCCTTATCGAGGGCTCTTGCGATAAAACTTACGATAAGGATTCTTACGATAAAGGGCGCCGGAAAGATCGCACTAGAGGCGCGGGCGCGCTCCCAGATGAACAATCGCCTGTGCCGCCAGGTGGCAGCCGGCCGTCAGCGCCTCGGACGGCGGCTTGCCCTCCAGCCACGGCGGCAGGAACCCGGCGCAGAACGCGTCGCCCGCTCCCGTGCCGTCGACGATCCGCTCGACCGGCTCGGCGTCGACCCGGACCGGCTCGGATCGGCTGTTGCCGAACCAGAGCGCTCCCTCGTCGTTCATTTTGATCACGACCTGCGGGAACCAGGCGGTGAGCACCTTGGCCGCGGCCTCGGGATCGTCGCGGCCGGTCAGCACCTTCGCCTGATCGACGTTGGCGAACAGCAGCTTGACCCCGTTGGTCCACTCGAGGAACGGCTCCGCCCCCGTACGCTCCAACGGCGCGGACGACGAGCAGTCGACCGAGATGGACATCCCGGACCGGCGAGCCATATCGAGCGCGGCCAGCCCCGCGTCGCGGGACCCCTCGTTGATCAGGGTGTAGCCGGACAGATGCAGATGACCGCCGCCGAACAGGTCGCGCGGCAGATCCTCCGGCGAGAGCGCCGCGTTGGCGCCCGGGTCGGAGAGCATGGTCCGCTCACCCTTGTGCGTGACGAGCACCACGCAGGTGCCGGTCGGCCGCTCAGGATCCATGACAAGCCGGGCGTCGACCCCGTAACCCATCAGCTCCATGTCACGGTTGCGACCGGTGATGTCGGCGCCCCGGCGGCCGATGAAGGCCACCTCGGCACCCTCGACGGCCAGCCAGGAAGCGATGTTCGCCCCTGATCCACCGCCGTGCATCGTCACGATCGCCGGAGTGTCGCTCGCCCTGGCGAGCGCATAACGGGCGCGAGCGACCGCGTCGGTCATGAGATCGCCCACCACGACGACCCGCGTCATGATGCCACCACCTTGCTGCCTTCAGAACGAGCCTGGCCACGGCAAAACTAACAGCTTCCGGCCTACCCGTGGGGCGGACCCCGGACACAGGGGGGCAGTCGATGCACAAGCGTTGCCCAATAGGCCCTGCCGGGCGTGGCATTCGGGACACGGGTCTACGCTCGGGACTGTGGAGGCTCCGTACCCGGCTCACTGGGAGGCCGACGTCGTCCTGGCGGACGGCGGCACCGCCCATGTGCGTCCCATCAAGCCCGCCGACGCCGACAGACTGCGCGCCTTCTACTCCCGCCTCTCCGACGAATCCATCTATTTCCGCTTCTTCGGCCCCAGGCCACGGCTCTCCGACAAGGAGGTCTCGTGGTTCACCACCGTCGACTACGTCGACAGGGTCGCGCTGATCGCCACCATCGGCACCGAGATGGTGGCCGTGATCCGCTACGACAAGACGGGGCCCGGTGAGGGCGAGGTGGCCTTCCTCGTCGAGGACGCCCACCAGGGCAGGGGAGTGGCCTCGGTGCTGCTGGAGCACCTGGCCGCCACGGCCCGCGAACGCGGCATCGAGCGCTTCGTCGCCGACGTGCTCCCGGCCAACATGAAGATGATGGGCGTCCTGCGCCAGGCCGGATACACGGCCGAGAGCTCCTTCGCCGACGGTGTCGTCCGCATGACGCTCGACCTCACCCCCACGCAGACCTCGACCGAGGTGACGACCGCCCGCGAACACCGCGCCGAGGCCAGGTCCATCGCTCGCCTGCTCGCGCCCGGCTCGGTGGCGGTCATCGGCGCCTCGCGCGAGCCGGGGGGAGTCGGTCACACCGTGCTGCGCAACCTGCTCGCCGCCGACTTCAGCGGTCCCGTCTATCCGGTTCACCGTGAGGTACGCGCCATGGCGGGCGTACGCGCCTATCCGAGCGTGGGCGCCATCGACGACCAGGTGGACCTGGCCGTGGTGGCAGTGCCCGCCTCCGGCGTCATCGAGGTGGTCAAGGAATGCGCGGAGAAGGGCGTGCACGGGCTGGTCGTGGTCTCCTCCGGGTTCGGCGAGACGGGCGCCGAGGGCCGTGAGCGGCAGGACGAGCTGGCCCGCATCGCGCGCGCGTACGGCCTGCGCGTGGTCGGGCCCAACTGCCTCGGCATCGCCAACACCGACCCGGCCGTCAAGCTCAACGCCACGCTCGCCGCGACCGTGCCGGGCCGGGGCCGGGTCGGCTTCTTCAGCCAGTCGGGCGCGCTCGGCACCGCCCTGCTCCAGCGGGTGGCGCAGCGGGGGATGGGCATCTCGTCGTTCGTCTCGGCGGGTAACCGGGCCGACGTGTCGGGCAACGACCTGCTCCAATACTGGGAGGAGGACGCCTCGACCGAGGTGATCCTGCTCTACCTGGAGTCACTGGGCAATCCACGCAAGTTCACCCGCCTTGCCAGGCGCCTGGCCCGCAGCAAGCCGATCGTGGTCGTCAAGAGCGGCGGCACGCCCGCCGGTCACTCCGCCGAGGCGCTCGGGCTGCCCGACTCGGCGGTCAGCTCGCTGTTCTCGCAGGCGGGGCTGATCCGGGTGGACGACCTCATCCAGCTGTTCGACGTGGGCCAGCTCCTGGCCTATCAGCCGCTGCCCGCCGGTCCTCGGGTCGGGCTGGTCACCAACTCCGACGCCCTGGGCCTGCTCGCCGCCGACGCCTGCGTCGCCGCGGGCCTGGAGCCCCTGCCGCCGGTCAACCTGGGGGCGGGCGCCGGGGCCGTCGCCTTCGGTACGGCCCTCGCGGACCGGCTCGACTCGCCGTCGGTGGACGCGGTGGTGGTGATCTACATGCCGCCGATCCCCGGCGAGGACTCGGCGGTCGCGGCCGAGCTGCTGCGGGTGTCGCGGGACTCGGCCAAGCCGGTGCTCGCCACCTTCCAGGGGCATCTCGGCATGCACCCCGACCTGCTGGTGGGCTCGGTGCCCTCGCGGGGGTCCATCCCGTCGTACGCGGCGCCGGAGGAGGCGGTCAGGGCACTGGAGTACGTGGTCCGCTACGCGAGATGGCGCGCCCAGCCGTCACTACCACCCCCCGAACTCCCGGACATCGACTCTCAGCGCGCCCGCACTTTGATCCACCACGCCCTCCACCAGGCCACCACCACCACTGCCCCGGCCGATGACGCGGCTTCCGTATCCACGGCACCCGCTTCTGCGGCGTCCGCCTCCGCGTCTTCCGCCTCCGTTGCTTCTGCTTCCGCGTCTTCCGCGGCCGCGCGGAGCTTCTTCGCCGAGCCCGGCCCGCCGGTCGAGGCCGACGCCGCCGACGTCGCCGAGCTGCTCGCCTGCTACGGGCTGAGCGTCTGGCCGGCCGAGGTGGTGCGATCCCCGGACGAGGCGGTGGTGGCCGCCGAACGGCTGGGCTGGCCGGTGGTGCTCAAGGTGGCCGGCGCCGAGGCCGCCCGCCGGGCCGGGACCGTACGCCTCGGGCTCGCGGGGCCTGACAGCGTGCGGCATGCCCACGCCGAGTTCGTCGCCCAGTTCGGCGAGGACGTGGAGCTGGCGGTCCAGCGGATGGCGCCGCAGCCCGCCGTACCGACCGTGGTGAGTGTCACCGAGAACCCGGCGTTCGGCCCCGTCGTGTCGTTCGGGCTGGGCGAGGTGACGGCGCGACTCCTCCTCGACCAGGGCTTCCGGCTCGCACCACTGACGGGCGAGGACGCCGCCGGGCTGGTGCGTTCGGTCCGCGGGGCCCCGCTGCTGTTCGGCGAGTACGGCTACCCGCCTGTCGCGGTCGACGCCCTGGAGGACCTCCTGGTCAGGGTGGGCCGCCTGGCCAACGACCTGCCGGAGGTGGCCCGTCTCGAGCTCGACCAGGTGCTGGTGGGCCGGGAGGGCGTCATCATCCTGGGCGCCCGCGCCACGATCCGCACCCCACCGGGCCCCCGCCCGGACGGCGGCCCCCGCAGGCTGGCCTGATCGTCCCTGCTCGGCCTTCGGGGAGGCGGACGGGCCGTCCACCTCCCCGAAACCGTCCGCCGCCCTCGGAGAGCCCGAGGGCGGCCAAGGGCTCGGTCAGCCGTGCACGATCGCGACGTTGTCGATCCAGTTCCACGCCGTGCCCGCGTTGTCCAGGACGAGGTTCAGCGCGTCGATGGAGTGTTCGCTCGCGTCCGCCGGGTCGGCGACCTTGAACGTCGTGGGATAGAAGGACCCGTCGGTGTAAAAGCCGCCGTATCCGTGAATGACGAGGTAGTGCCGCAACAGAGAGGCCTGGTTGTTCCACGGCAACGCGCCGGGTTTCACGATGATCATCACTGGATTGCCGCGGGACAGGGAGGTGATGATCCGGTCGAAGACGATCTTGCGGGTCTGGTCGATGCTGACGTCCAGCCCTTCGAACGAGTACTGCCAGTCAGAGGCCGACAGGTATTGGTTGATGACGCCCGGGATCCGTCCCGGCCAGGTGATGCCGTAGATCGCCTCGTCGGTGCCCAGCTTGTCGGCCAGTTCGGACTGCGGCGGAGCCGAGTAGCCCATCGTGGCGAGCGTCATCTGCACGGCGGCGGGCCCGCACCAGTTCGACTTCTCCTGTTGCTTGAGCGAAAGCCTCATATCCAGGGCCCGGACGGTCGGCCGCCAGGTTCCGGCGATGCCGAAGGTGGCATCGGCGACGGCGTAGGGACGTCTGAGATCGGTGAACGCCGTGTAGCAGGCCCGGCTGGCGTTCGTGGTCATCGTCGGGCACGAATCGGCGATGGTCGGGCCGCCCCCGCCGAACTTCAGGGTCAGGTTGACCTGGAAGTTGGTGTACGCGCCGGGGTTGATGAAGGCCACCGCGCGTACCTGCGTACGGGGGGCGTTGAACTCCAGGCACACCTGGTAGGCGGTCCCGTTGTACGTCTGGGTGTCATTGCAGGTTCTGTTGGCCGCGGACGGATACTCATGCCAGATTCCGGCCTGGGCGGGGAGGGCGGGCACGGCGACCACCGCGAGTGCCACGCCTGCCAGCAGCGAGAGTAACGCCGAAAGCAGTCTTTTCACGGGCTCAAGTCCTTCTCTGGGACGTGGTGCTGGGGGAGATCGGTTATGGCGCCGTCACCGTGAGCCTGTGCAGCCGTTCGTTGATCTTGTAATAGAGGTTGCCGAACCTGTCAGCCGTCAGTCCCTCCATCCCCGGGTCGGTCAGCAGCACCGTCATGGCCTTGGTCGACTTGTCGATCCGGAAGAGCTGGTCGCCTGAGGTGCCGTACACACCGCCCGGATCCTTGTCCACGGTCAGCAAAACCCCATCGCGCCAGGCCAGGCTGGGTTTGGCGGTGTAGTCGGGGTCGGCGAACAGCCTTTTCACGGTGATCGCGTCGGGGCTGGCCGGGTCGAGCGTGAACAGCGACCCACCGGCCAGGCCCCAGAGCCCGCCGTCCACCTCGGTGAGGGCTGTCACGGCCTTGGGCGCGGTCAGCGGCAGCGGGTGGGTGCGTACGGCGCCGGTCGCGGGATCGTAGGAGAACAGGGTGGCCGAGGCTCCCGGGGCGTAGACGGGGTCGACGCCCAGCGCCCCGCGCGTGGAGGTGCCGCCGAACACCTTGCCGCCCGCGTAGGCCAGCGAGACGACGGCCTGGTCCCGCACCACGCACACGGTCCGGCCCGCCGTGCCGTCCTTCCAGATGGTGAGCGCGCCGCTGCGTTTGCCGTACTTGGGCACCGTGCCCATGTACACCGTGCCGTCGGGGCCGCCGGCCAGCGCGTACGGGCGGTCCTGCGGCGGCGGCCCGTTACCGGGCTCGCAGTCGTCGGCCTTGTCGCCCACCGCGCCGCCGGTGTACCTGAGCGTGGGCGGCCACGGCCCCGCCGGGTCGTAGCTGTAGAGCTTGGCCGAGGGATAGGCGCCGATGTAGAGCCGCCCGTCGTGGGCCAGCAGGCTGTCGGTCTGGCTGAGTCCGGTACGGGTGGGCGTGTCCGGGCTGCCGTCGTCGGCGTCGCCGCGCAGCGGGTCGTACACGCCGGTGCCACCCGTCAGGTAGCCGCCGGTGTAGATCTTCCCGTCGGGTCCGGCGCCGAGCGCGTTGATCGCGGCGGGCAGGACCGGGGTGCCGCCGACGACCCGGCTGCTCCACTGACCGGTCGCGGGCGCGTACTTGAAGATCCTGGTGCCGTCGCCGGCCGCGCCGAGACCGATGAGCGTGCCGTCCGCCCAGGTGTAGCCGGTGACGTCCAAGCCGGGCTGTACGGTCGTCGCCCGCACGGTTTTGGCAGCCAGATCGTAGGACTGCAGCAGGCCGTCCTTGACCAGCCAGACCTTGCCGTCGGCGGCCGGTGAGTGGTGCAGGTCCACATCGGTGATCGTGGCGTCGGTGACGGCCCGGTAGGAGCCGTCGGCGTTCTTGATGATCTGCAGGACGAGCAGCGTACGGTCGATCCAGGCGAACAGCCTGCCCCCTGTCCAGGTGAGGCCGCCCACCATGGAGTTGTCCGCGTAGGCGGCGGGCAGGAGGCTGTCGGTCCGCCCTGTGACGTTGTCGAACCTGACCAGCGCGGCGTTCGTCCCCGTGCCCAGGTAGGTGGCGTTGGCGACCGGGTCGTGGGCGAGGCTGCGCACGTACTGCGCACCGGCCACGATGGGCACGCTGCCGATCGTGGTGAAGGCGCCGTTGTCGTACTTGAAGTAGCGGCCGTCGTTGTAGGTGCCGCCGTAGACCTTCCCGCCCGCTCCCGCCTCCAGGTCCCAGATGAAGGAGTAGCCGCCCTCCGCCCTGCCGAGGTCGGTCACCGTCGTCTGGCCGGGGATGTGCCGGTAGAGCTTGGAGTTGGGGTAGGTGCCGAGGTAGACGCTGCCGTCGGTGGCCGTGGTCGCCGCCCAGCCGCCGACCGTGGGCGTGGCGGCGCTGTCCGGGATCGTGATCTTCTTGGTCACCTTCTCGGTGGCCAGGTCGATCTCCGCGAGCTGCGGGTTGGCGTCCGCGGTGCCGGTGTAGATCGCGTACGCGTCGCCGCCCGCGAACGTGGTGGCGTTGGGCACGCTGCTCTCGAGCTGCACGCCGAGATCGGTCGTGTCCTTGGTGATCAGCACCTCGTCCCAGTAGGCGGTGCCCACATTGGCGACGCCCGAGTAGATGAGCGCCGAGACCGAGGCCGTGCCGGCGGGCGCGACGCCGGAGGCCGTGACGTCGTTCCACCGCTTGCCCGTGACCGAGGCGTTCGCGCTGCCGAGGAGCTGGCCCGAGGTTCCCCTGAAGCGCAGGTACAGCTCGGCGCTACCGCTGTCGGCCCAGACCTGGGCGTAGGCGGTGTAGCGCGTACCTGCGGTGGCGGGCAGGCCCGGCAGGCTCTCCCTGCCGTACGCGTTGCCCGGCTCGGCGTCGGCGACGCGCGCCGTGCTGCGGCCGTCCCAGGTCACGGCCGTGACACCGCCCGGGCTGTGCGATCCACTCCACCCGGTCAGTCCGTCGTCGAAACCGCCGTTGACGATCCGCAGATCGGCGGCCTGCGCCGGCGCGAGCGGGACGGTGAGCAGCGCCGCCAGCAGAGCCGCCGACAGCGCCCCTGCCAGCAGGCGCCTCATAACGTCCCCTTCGCGGCGAGACGGCGCTCATCGGGCCTGAGTCCGGCCGGGTTCCGGCCGTCGACCTCAGGCAGTGGCGGTGATGACAAGCGTGGGATGAACCCGGCCAGGGTTACCAGAGGGGATCGCGTCATGTCCGTACCTCCAGCGAGCGTGTTCGATTATGCTCGGTTTCGGCCCTGACCGTAACTTTTGGCGCAGGCCTCGTCAATAGGACCCAGCGTGCTCTGCTATGGAGATGACTCGTTGCGGGAAAATTTGGGTCTTGACCGTAACTGGCCGCTTCTGAGAGCTTGTGATCGTTTCACTGTTCGCGAACTTGGGACCCCCAGGCGTTCGGCTGGACGGTGGTTCTCGGAGGGCCGCCAAACCTCATTTCTATGAAATTTCACCATTTGTCACTCGAGTGGTCGGCACGGCGACAGTGATGAGGCGCAATGGCACGTCCGGTAATTGCGCATGGCCGTACGCGTAGATAACGGATAAAAGACGTTATAGAGCGTTATGTCTGGTGGGTGAGTGCACTGCGCGGTCCTGGCAGGATGGACCCATGAGGGAAACCCGAGTCTCAGCCGCGGGCCTGCGTGAAGCGATCGAGCGCAGCGGCTACTACCCCGACCTCGTCACCGATGCGGTCGAATCCGCGCTGGGCAAGGAGGCTGTGACCGCTTTCGTGGTCCATCATGAGGCCACCTTCGATCCCGCGATGGAAGTGCGCAGGCACGTCACCGTCCTGGTGCTGTCGACGACGAGGCTGCTGGTCTGCCACACCGACGAACACCCGGCGGTGGAAGGCGTCTCGACCTCACACGCCTCCACGACGACGGAGGCGGTGCGCCTGAGCCGCGTCCAGTCGGTGGCGGTCACCCGTGTCGTCCCCGACCCCGCCTCCTACGTGCCCGGCGTCCCTCCCACGGAGGTCACGCTCACGATCGGCTGGGGCGCCATCTCCCACGTCGATCTTGAGCCGGCCACCTGCGGCGACGAGAACTGCGAGGCCGACCACGGCTACACGGGCGCCATCACCGCGGACGACCTCTCGCTCCGGGTGAGCGAGGCGGCCGACGGCCCCGACGCGGTCAACCACGTCCTCGCCTTCTCCAAGTCCCTCTCCGAGGCCACCGCCCGCGCCACGACCTGACAAACCACTCCCAGGCGCCCACCCTCTCGGCGCCACCAGGGCAAGAGGCATGCAGACAACGCGCACTCCGGTCCATGGGACCACGCCCAGGAGGGAACCTCGGCGACAGCGCACGGCGCTCTCGGGCGGGGTCGATGAGCCACGCCCAGCTACTAGCGTCCCGGCGGCGGCGTCCGGCCCACGGCGGCCGTGCGCCTGCGATGGTGGCTGCCCCAACTGGCCCACACCATCTACGGGATCCACCGCGTCCACCGCGTCCACCGGATCCACCGGATCTGCCGCGTTCACCAAATCTGCCGCGACCACCGGATCTACCGGATCCGCGGTGCCCATGCGGCCGCGCTTGAGCGCGCCGCTCCAGCCGGACATTCCTCACGAACAGTCCCGCACCATATGTACGGCGCCCAGCCGATCAAGCGAAGAAGACGGCCAAGAATACGCACGTAACGTCGCCCAGCCATGTGCGGGCTCAGCGGCCGTTTCCCTGGAGGCCCCTAGCCATGTGTGGTGGGTGGCGGTGGGTGCGGCTTGCCGTAACGGATGGAGGGGGTCTGTTGGAGAGACCGCCCGCCGGGCTCAGCGGCCGTTTTCCTGGAGGCCCTCAGCCACGTGTGGCGGGTTGCGCCTACTTGGCGGTGCCGTACAACAAGATCCGCTTTTGGGTTTGCGGCGACCAAGCGGGTTTGGCGGCGATCATGTGATCGAGTTGTCGGACGAACGGAATGGAGCGTCATGGGCGGATACGCGCCACTGATTCCCAGCTACGGCACCGCGTCGCTGGCCGAGCTGCCCGGGGCGCTGCTCGCGGCGCTGGGCATGGCCGAGCCGAACACCCTCCAGCTCGCCCCCGCCGACCGCGTCTGCCTGTTCCTCGTGGACGGGCTCGGTGACGAGCTGCTCCAAGCGCACGCCGACCGGGCGCCCTTCCTCGCCGCCGCCACCCGGACCACGCTCACCGCCGGGTTCCCCGCCACCACCGTCACCAGCCTGTGCTCGCTGGGCACCGGTGTGTCGCCCGGTGAGCACGGCATGCTGGGTCTGATGCTGGCCGTGCCGGGCGCCGGGCACCTGTTCAACTGCCTGCGCTGGACGCTGCCCGGCGGCGCCTTCATGGAGCCGAGCCGATGGCAGCCCGCCGAGACCGTCTTCCAGCGCGCCGCCGCCGCGGGGATCGTGCCGAGTTATGTGGCTCCGGCCCAGTTCGAGGGGAGCGGCCTGACCGAGGCCGTCTACCGCGGTGTGCGCTACCTGGCCGCCGACAGCGTCGACGAGCGCGTGGCCAGGGTACGCGCGGCGATGGCCGAGCCGAGAGCCCACGTCACCGTCTACTACGGCGACCTCGACGCGATGGGCCACATGACCGGCTGGGGCAGCGAGGAGTGGCTCGACCAGCTGGAAATCGTCGACCGGATGGCCGAGCGCATGGCCGCGGACCTGCCTGCCGGCTCCGCCCTCTACATCACCGCCGACCACGGCATGGTCAACGTGACCGACAAGGTCGACGCCGAGGCCGACCCGGCGCTGAGCCGGGGCGTGGCGATGCTCGGCGGGGAGGCGCGGGCCAGGCACGTGTACGCCGAGCCGGGCGCCGCCTCCGAGGTGCTCGACGCGTGGCGTGAGACCCTGGCGGGCAGGGCATGGGTGGTGTCGAGGCAGGAGGCGGTCGAGTCCGGCTGGTTCGGGCCGCGCGTGCGGTCCGAATGGCTGGAGCGCATCGGCGACGTCGTGGCCGTCCCGTACGCTGACCTGGCGCTCACCGCGCCGACCGCGCATCCGATCGAGGCGCTGTTCACCGGCTACCACGGTTCGATGACGACGGCCGAACAGCACGTACCACTCTTGGAGGTAAGCAGCCGATGAGGTCATTCATGGCAACTGAGGTGAGCACCCGATGAGCCCGTTGATCACGCCCGAGGAGCTCGCCGCGCTGGACGGCGTGACCCTGCTCGACGTGCGGTGGCGGCTCGGCGGCCCGCCGGGGATCGAGATGTATGCCGAGGGGCACCTGCCGGGCGCCGTCTTCTGCGCCCTCGACGCCGACCTCGCCGCGCCGGCCGGAACGGCCGGGCGGCATCCGCTGCCGGAGCCGGACGACTTCGAGAGCGCGATGCGGCGGCTGGGGGTGTCCGGCGAACGGCCGGTGGTCGTCTACGACGACACGGGCTCGATGGCCGCCGCGCGGGCCTGGTGGACGCTGCGTTACTTCGGTCACCCAGACGTCCGGGTGCTGGACGGCGGCCTGTCCGCCTGGGCCGACGCGGGTTTGCCGGTCGTCAAGGAGACGCCCGAGGTGGCGCCCGGTGACTTCGTCGCCAGGCCGGGCGGGATGCCACTGCTGAGCGCCGCCGAGGCCGGGGCGCTCGCGACATCGGGAGTGCTGCTGGACGCGCGGGCGGGTGAGCGTTATCGAGGTGAGGTGGAGCCGATCGACCCCGTTGCCGGGCACGTGCCCGGTGCCGTCAGCGCGCCGACCACGGAGAACATCGGCCCCGACGGCCGGTTCCGTCCCGCGGCCGACCTGCGCGAGCGGTTCGCCGCCCTCGGGGTGGGTGCGGGGGTGCCGGCCGGAGCCTACTGCGGCTCCGGCGTCACGGCCGCGCACGAGCTGCTGGCCATGGAGGTGGCGGGCCTGCCCGCGGCGCTCTACGTGGGCTCATGGTCGGAGTGGGTCGCCGACCCCACCCGGCCGATCGCCACCGGCTGAGCCTCCGCCACCGGCTGAGCCTCCGCCGCCGGCTGAGCGCCGATCGCCATCGGCTGAGCGCCGGCGTCGGTCGTCACCGGCTGAGCTCCCGCCCGGTCCCCGGCGCGCTGAGCCCCTGCCCGGCCCCTGGTGAACCGCCGGTTTCCCGCGCCGAAGCACACGAAGCCGAGCACTCCCGTCTTGGCCGAGGCCGATGCCAGGGCCGAGGCGGGAGCCTGGCCCTCGGCGAGGAGCCTGTGGAAGGCGGACATCACCGCCAACGCCTCCTCGTCGCGCACCGGCACCATTCCCGCGACGACGCAGGACGTACCCCTGGCCAGGAACGTTCCGGCCAGCCCGAGCGGTGCTCCGTCCGTGGGCGTGTGCGCCATCCCCGAGTCGCACGCCGACAGCACCACGAGCCCGGCCGTCCGGGACAGCCCGAGCAGGTCGTACGCCATGAGCTGCCCGTCGGAGAGCGTGATGCCCGACAGCAGCGGGCTACGCGCGTGGAACACCCCGTGCGCCGCCAGATGCAGCACGTCGGCGCTGGTCAGCGCCGCCAGCACGGCCCCGGATCGGGCGGGCACCTCGCGTCCCCCGGGATGACAGGCGAGCACCTGTGCGACCTCAGCGCGCGCGTGCGCCAGCCCCGGCCCGGCCGCGGCGATCATCACGGGCCGTTCGGCGGGTACGGTGGCGCGCCGCCCGGCCGCCAGCCAGGCGGACGCGCTCGCGGCCACGGACACCGGCCGATCACGCAGGCTCGGCAGCGCCCCCCACGGCACCGTGTGCAGCGGGCCGGCGGGCACCAGGACCAGTGGCCGGTCGGCGAGCTCGGTGTGCAGGGGCCGGAGCAGCAGGCGTTCGAGCTCCGCCGCGGCCGGCTCGACCCGGGCCGCGGCGGCGGCGCCGCCGTCGCCGAGCGCGGCCCGGCGCAGTGCGTAGCGCAGGCGGACGAGCGCCTCGCGAATCGACCGCACATCGCCCAGCCGCCGCAGCGTGAGCCGTTCGCCGGTGATCAGCACGGCCAGCAGCGAGGAGCCTTCGACGACGAACTCGACCAGCGCCGCGCCGCCCAGCCCGGCCCGCACGGCGTCGGGATCGGCCAGCCCGCAGGCGTGCGCGGGAGCGGCCACCGCCCGCCAGCGTTCGGCCCAGTCGAACACCTCCCGGGGGCACCCGTCACGCACCGCCATCGTCAGCCCGAACGCCGCCAGCCGCTCACCCGCCCGCGCCGCGTGGGCCCGCAGCGAAGGATCCTCGAAGGAGTCCATGCTGCCGCCCATGTCGGCCAGCCCGTCGTGGACCGCGCGGAACGCCTGGGCGACGTCCTCCCGCAGCGCCGCCTCCAGCGCGAGGGCGTGCTGACGCACCAGCACCGGGATCTGTGACACCTGCTCGAGGTGCTTGGCCTGCAACTCCGAGGCCAGTGACGTGAGGCGGGTCCCGGCGGGAACCCAGCGTTCGACGCGCTGGGCGTGCACCGTGAGGCGGGCCAGCTGCGCCGACGCCGTCGGGTGGTCGTCGAGCGCCAGCGCCGCCTCCGCGGCCACCAGGCGCAGCGCGGCGGCGCCGGCCAGGAAGGCGGGACCGTTCTCGAGGTCGTCGGCGCACGCGATCAGCTGGTCGAGCAGCTCCGGGGAGGACCCCTCCAGCGTGAGGCGGGCCCGCAGCACCACCTCCGTGGCCAGCGGCAGCCAGGAGAGGCGGTCCTGCTCGGCCAGCTCGACCGCCGCCTGCTCGGCCACGGCCAGCGCGCGGCGCGCGTCGCCGGTGAGCAGCTCCACCTGGGCCAGCTTCAGCCGCGCCTCGGCCAGCGCCACCAGCGCGGCCGACGATTCCAGATCGGGTACGGCCAGGCTGAGCAGCGCTCTGGCCTCGCCGGGGAGGTGCGCGGCGAGCAGGGCCCCGGCGAAGTCGGCCCGCATCGTGGCCAGCCGCTCGGGGAAGCCGAACAGGGTGTTCTCGGCCGCCCGGTAGTGGGCGAAGGCTCCGGTGATGTCGCCCTGACGGACCGCGAGGAAGGGCAGGTTGGCGGCGGCCAGGCGGGCCAGGTGGTCGAGCCTGGCGTGACGGGAGATCTCCAGGCAGGCGGTGATGTCGCGGGTCGCGGCGTCCCAGTCGCTCCGGTAAGCGTGGACGAGGCCGCGGTTGAGCAAACCGCCGGCCAGGAAGCGGCGGTCGTCGATGGTGCCCGGCGCGGCCACGAGCGCCTGGAGCGCGCGGTCGCACGAGGCGATGGCCTCCTGGTAGCGGCCCAGGTGGGCGAGCGCGACGGCGCGCTGGGTGTCGAGCTTGGCCCGGTCGAGCGGGGAGAGGTAGGCCCAGGCCAGGGCGGCGACCCGGAGCGCCTGCAGGGGATGGCCGCGTTCGGTGCGTACCGTCACCAAGGACAGCCGGGCCTGGGCCAGACGCTGTCGCGTGGCGCCGGGAGTGCCGATGGCCAGCCGGAGGTGGTCTTCCGCGGCCTCGAGATCGCCGAGCTCGCGGGCGGCCAGGGCCATCGCTCTGTGGGCGACCACCGCGGCTTCGGCGCAGTCCGCCGCCCGGGCGGCGGCCAGGACGGTGCGCCCGGCGTGCAGCGCCTGCTGGGGATCGACCACCGAACGCAGCACCGCCGTCTCGGCCGCCACCACCAGCGGCCCGATGGTGTCGGGGGCGGAACGGTCGTCCGACGTTGCGATCATGGCGCCTTGAGCTTCGTAGAGGAGGGGTTGGGAGCCAGGGGGTGGGACGCGGTGCCTGGCTCCCGGCTGGTCATGGGCGGATCCGCACCCACCTGGTCTGGACGGGTGCGAAGCCGGGCCGGTGGCAGACCACGCTGAGCCAGCCCGGAGGCAGGCCGGTGACCGCGAACTGGCCCGAACGCGCAAGACGCCTGGTGAGCGTCAGATGCGGGGTCCTCACATCGACGTGGCTGCCCTCGCCGGGATGCGGGAACACTTGTCCCGCGACGTCGATGAGTCCGTCGCCCACCGTCACCTCCAGATCGAAGGTGAGGCCGGCCGCGACGAAACGGATCATGCCGGGACCGTCGCCACCTCGTACGCCACGGGGTGCGGCGCAGTCGGCGGGCGGAGCGGTAACGGCTTGAGAGACCCGGAGTCCGAAGGCATCGCGTGCGGCGGCGGAAACATGCCCAGGGATCGGATCGCTCCCGGCGGCGAGCCGGAGAGCCGCCAGGAAATACTCATCGTTGATCATTGCACCGTCTCCTGTAGTGAGAGCAGGGTGCGCAGTTTTTCCAGGCACCGGATCCTGGTTGGACCCACGGTGCCCACGGGCATGCCGAGCCGCATCGCCACCTGCTGGCTCCCCATATCCGTCGCCACCAGCTGGAGGAGGGTACGGCAAGGCTCGTGCATGGCGGAGACCGACTTCCAAAGCAGGTGCCTGCCGTCGGCCTCCAGGACGGCAGACGCCGGATCAGGGTCGTGTACGACGTCGAAGGAGGGAAATCCGGGTGGTTCCTTCCTGATGATCAGAAGCGCCTCGCGACGCGTGGTCGTCGCCAGCCACGCGCCGACGCCTGATGGTTCCCTGATGGTGTGGAGGTTTTCGAGCAGCCGCAGCCAGGCACCCTGGACCGCGTCCGCCGCGTCGGCTTCGTTCAGCCCGCACGCGCGGGCGACAGCCCACATGCGCGAGCCGAACCTGGACTCAAGCT
Source organism: Nonomuraea sp. NPDC048901 (assembly GCF_040649695.1). NCBI lineage: Bacteria > Bacillati > Actinomycetota > Actinomycetes > Streptosporangiales > Streptosporangiaceae > Nonomuraea > Nonomuraea sp. NPDC048901. Next base: position 349,581 of record NZ_JBEZFW010000002.1, read on the forward strand.
GATCCCAGGCCGTGTGGTCGTCTTCGGCCGCAGCCTTGAGCAGCTCCGCAGGATCGCGTGGCTCGTGCATGCGGCCTCCTTCGCCGTGACGGACGAGGAGGCCACCCTGCCTCCTCGTGATTGGCCGAGGACTGAGCGTAAACTCTACAGACTCGACCTGATGAGAACTCCCAGATCGGGAATTTGCCGGGTCGTCTCAGGGTCAAGGACTCGCCCGGCCGCCTCCTTGACGGGCAGATCCTTGGCGGCGCTCGCGATGGCGCCCGCGACCAGGGCCGTGGCGAAGGAGGTGCCGCTCCAGACGGCGTAGCCGGAGAAGTCGTCGCGCTCCAGGAAACTGCTGGCCAGCCACTCGCCACGGGCGCACGCGTCGACCCAGGAGCCGTAGGCCGAGAACGGCGCCCGGTGCTCCTGTGCCGCGTCGACCGCGCCCACGCCGACGACCTCCGACAGCGCGGCCGGCCAGAACGGCCGTTCGCTCGCGGTGTTGCCCGCGCAAGCCACCGCGACGGTGTCGGTCAGGCTCCGCAGCGCGTCGGCCAGGAGGGGCGGCGGCCGGTCGTCGAAGGTGTGGCAGCCGAAGGACAGGTTCAGGACCTGCGGCGGGCGCTCGCGCAGCCGGTTGAGGGCGCGGACCACGCCCGCCTCGTCGCCGACGCCCTGCCCGTCGAGCACCCGCCACGCCCGCAGCGACACGCCCGGCGCCTGCCGCAGCAGCAGCCCGGCGAGGAAGGTCCCGTGGCCCGCCTGGGGGCCTTCGAGCATCTCGGCGTCGTCTCCGGGCTGCTCCTTGTACCAATCGCTGTCGGCCCACCACGGGTGCGGGGCGATCCCGGTGTCGAGCAGGCCCACGACGACGTCCGAGCGCGCTCTGCCCGGTCTGTACGACACGGCCGAGGTGGGGAACGGCCGGGACGCCGGCCCGCCCCAGAACAGCGGCTGCCCCGTGAGCAGATGGTTGGGGGAGGCTCTGAAGCCGCGCTCCCGCAGATCCATGGTGATCTCGATGGGGTCGACGCCGGGTGACAGGTGGATCACGCAGACGCCGTCGGCGTCGGCGACGGCCTGAGTCCAGCGAGCCGCGGCGGACAGCGCGCCCCGGTCGGTCAGTATCTGACCTGGCCGGATGAGCGACTCGCCGACAGATTGGATGTCCATGAGCGGGTATCTTTCCGCGCTCACCCGCGTGTCACACGCCACTGCGGCACCAAGTTGGTATGGCCCCCCTCTGGTGCGCAGTAGCGACCGACGGTAGTCTCTCCCTAGTCACTTGTGATCATCCCGGGGCGAGGCCGTTGGGGAAGGCGCACCTCGTACCGAATCGGGAGGTCCGGTGTCTGCTTGTGGCGTGCTCTACGTCCACTCAGCTCAGCCCGCGCTGTGCCCTCATATCGAATGGGCGGTCGCGGGTGTTCTTGGCGTACCCGTGGACCTGACGTGGACGCCGCAACCCGCTGCGCCCAATGTCGTGCGGGCGCAGGCGGAGTGGGAGGGTCGTCCGGGCATCGCGGCGGCCATCACCTCCTCCCTCATGGGCTGGCAGCGGATCCGCTTCGAGATCACCGAGGACGCCTCACCGGGTGTCGACGGGTCCCGGCATGCCTATACGCCGACGCTCGGCGCCTTCAGCGCGGTCGTCGGGGCCGCGGGCGACATCATGATCCCCGAGGACCGGCTCCGCACCGCGATGATGATGGCCGCCCAGGGGCGCGCGGTGCTGGAGGACGAGCTGGACAAGCTGCTCGGCCGGCCGTGGGACGAGGAGCTGGAGCCGTTCAGGTACGCCGGCGACGGCGCGCCCGTCCGCTGGCTGCACGCCGCCGTCTGAGACCCGCACGAGGCCGCCTGAAGCACACACAACCGCCACAACGCCTGTGGCACACACACGCCAGCGCCCGTCTGAGGCACACACACGCCAGCGCCCGTCTGAGGGACACCCGCCAGAACGTCCGAGGAACATCCGCCTGAACGTGAAAGGGCCCCGCACCCAGGAGGTGCGGGGCCCTACTCAGGTGACCGCGGGGGCGGCTACAGCGGGATGTTCCCGTGGGCGCCCCTGGCCGGGGTGGCCTGAGCGAGGACCTTGGCGATCGCCCCCCGGGTCTCCTCCGGCTTGATGACCTCGTCGATCACGCCCAGCTGTCGCGCCCGCTCGAGCCCGCCGGCCAGCTTCTCGTGCTCCTCGGCCAGCCGCTGCTCCAGCTCGGCCCGCTCCTCTTCGGGAGCCGCGGCCAGCTCGCGCCGCTTCAGGATGCGCACCGCCGCGACCGCGCCCATGACCGCGACCTCGGTCGTCGGCCAGGCGAACACCTTGGTGGCGCCCAGCGCGCGGGAGTTCATGGCGATGTACGCGCCGCCGTACGCCTTGCGCGTGACCAGCGTGACGCGCGGCACCGACGCCTCGGCGAAGGCGTGCAGCAGCTTGGCGCCGCGGCGGACCACGCCGTCGTGCTCCTGCCCGACACCAGGGAGATAACCGGGCACGTCGACGAGGACAACCAATGGGACGCCGAAAGCGTCACACATACGAACGAAGCGGGCAGCTTTCTCGGCGGACGTGGCGTCGAGGCAGCCACCCAGCCGCATCGGGTTGTTGGCGATCACGCCGACCGTCCGGCCACCGAGGCGGCCCAGCGACGTGACGATGTTCGGTGCCCACTTGGGGTGCAGCTCGATGCCCGGCTCGTCGAGCAGGCCGTTGACCAGCGGCTTGACGTCGTATGCCCGCCGCGCCGACTCCGGCAGCAGCGTGGAGAAGTCGACCTCGTCGATGCCCGTCGTGCGCACCCGGCCCTGGTGGCCGAGGAGCACGGCCAACTGCCGGGCGCGCAGCAGCGCGTCGGTCTCGGACTTGGTGACGACGTGCACGACGCCGCTGCGCTTGCTGTGCGGCTCGGGGCCGCCCAGCGCGGCGCTGGTGACGTCCTCACCGGTGACGCTGCGGACCACGTCGGGGCCGGTGACGAAGATGCGGCCGGAGTCGGCCAGGATCACCAGGTCGGTCAGCGCCGGGCCGTAGGCGGCGCCACCGGCGGCGGGCCCGACGACCACGGAGATCTGCGGCACCACGCCCGAGGCCTTGGTCATCGCGGCGAAGACCCGGCCGACGGCGTGCAGCGACTCGACGCCTTCGGCGAGTCGCGCACCGCCGGAGTGCCAGATCCCGATGACCGGCACCCGTTCGCGGACGGCCACGTCGTAGGCGTGCACGATGTGCTCGCAGCCCTCGCCGCCCATCGCGCCGCCCTGGAAGCGGGCGTCACTGCAGAAAGCGACGACGGGCACACCTTCGACGCGGCCCATGGCGGCGAGTACGCCGCTCTTGTCTTCAGGAGTGATTAACCGCAGCGTGCCCTCGTCGAGCAGCGCGGTCAGCCTGACGACCGGATCGCGGGGATCGGCGGGCTCCTGATCGGACTCCTGCGGCGCCACTCGATTGTCGAGCACAGTCATCTAAGCCCCCTTGAACACGACTGCCACGTTGTGACCACCGAATCCGAACGAGTTGTTGACCGCGGCGATGTCGCCTTGCGGCAGCGGGCGGTTCTCGCCGTAGACGAGGTCCACCTCGATGCCGTCGTCGAGGTTGTCCAGGTTGATGGTGGCCGGCACGATGCGCTCCTGGAGCGCCTTGATCGTGAAGACCGACTCGATGCCGCCCGCGCCGCCCAGCAGATGGCCGGTCATGGACTTGGTCGAGGTGACCAGCGGGTGCGTGCCGATGGCCTTGGCCACCGCCTGCACCTCGATGACGTCGCCCGCCGGGGTGGAGGTGGCGTGCGCGTTGACGTGCTTGACGTCCTGGCCGGTGATGCCCGCGTCGGTGAGCGCCTGGGTCATCGCCATGCTGATGCCCCGGCCCTCCGGCTCGGGCTGGGTGATGTGGTGGGAGTCGGCGGAGTAGCCGACGCCCGAGGCGTAGGCGTAGATCCGCGCGCCGCGCGCACGGGCGTACTCCTCGGACTCGAGCACGATGATGCCCGCGCCCTCGCCGAGCACGAACCCGTCACGATCGCGGTCCCACGGCCGCGAGGCGCCCGCGGGGTCGTCGTTGCGGGTGGACATGGCGCGCGCGGCGGCGAAGGCGGCCACGTTGAGACCGTGGATCGCCGCCTCGGTGCCGCCCGCGATCACCACGTCGGCGCGGCCGGACCTGATCATGTCCATCGCGTAGCCGATGGCCTCCGCGCCGGACGCGCACGCCGACACGGTCGCGTGCACGCCGGCCTGGGCGCCGCGATCGAGACCGATCCAGGCGGCCGGGCCGTTGGGCATCAGCATCGGCACGGTGAAGGGCGAGAGCCGGTTCCAGCCCCGCTCCTTGTAGGTGTCGTAGGCGGACAGCGTGGTGGTGATGCCGCCGATGCCGGAGGACACCACGACGCCGAGCCGCTCGGGCGCCACCTCGGGGGCGCCCGCGTCCTGCCAGGCCTCGCGAGCGGCGACCATGGCCAGCTGCTCGCTGCGGTCGAGGCGACGGGCCTCGGGCCTGGGCAGCACCTCGGTCGGATCGACGGCGGCCGTCCCCGCGAACTTCACGGGGACGGTGTCGATCCAGTCCGCGTTGATGGTCTCGACGCCCGACTGACCGGCGAGGAGCGCCGACCAGGTCGAGGTGACGTCTCCACCGACGGGCGTCGTCGCGCCGAGCCCGGTGACCACGACACGTACCCGGTTTGCACTCACGTTTCGCGCTCCTTGTCGATCAGGTTGGGTGTGAGATCAGTTCTGGATGAAGGTAAGGACGTCCTTGACCGTCTTCAGGTTCTTGAGCTGGTCGTCGGGAATCTCGACGCCGAACTCGTCCTGGGCGGCCACGGCGATCTCGACCATGGACAGGGAGTCGATGTCGAGGTCGTCCACGAAGTTCTTCTCGGGGGTGACGTCGCTCACCGGAATGCCGGTGATCTCGTTGATGATCTTGCCGAGGCCCTCGAGGATCTCCTGCTCGGTGGCAGCCATGTCGCTATTTCTCCTTTGGTGTTTTCTGGTTCTGTACGGCTCAGGCCGTACAAGCACTGATGGGTACGGCATGAGCCGTACCGGATCCTACGGAATCTCGATGACCTGACCCGCATAGGTCAGGCCGGCGCCGAAGCCGAGGATGAGCGCGAGCTGACCCGAGCGCACCTCGCCGCGCTCCAGCATGCGCGAGAGCGCGAGCGGGATGGACGCGGCGGAGGTGTTGCCGGCGGTCACGATGTCGCGCCCGATGACGGCCTGGTCGGCGCCGATCTTACGGGCGATGGCCTCGATGATGCGCAGGTTGGCTTGGTGAGGTACGAAGGCCGCCAGCTCCGAGGGGTCGACCCCGGCGCGCTCGCAGGCCTCCTTGGCCACCGGGTGCAGCGCGGTGGTGGCCCAGCGGAACACGGTCTGACCCTCCTGGTGGAGGGAGTCATGACGGTCGTTGATGATGATCGCGTCGGACTTGTCGCCCGAGCTGCCCCAGACGACCGGCCCGATGCCGGGCGCGTCGGAGGGGCCCACCACCGCGGCGCCCGCGCCGTCGGCGAAGATCACGGCGGTGGACCTGTCGGTCCAGTCGATCCACTGGGACAGCTTCTCGGCGCCGATGACCAGCACGTGCCGGGCCGAGCCGGCGCGGATCGCGGAGCTGGCCACGCCGAGCGCGAAGCAGAAGCCGGCGCAGGCGGCGTTCACGTCGAACGCGCCGGGCGACTTGATGCCCAGGCGGTGGGCCACGACGGCCGCGGCGTTGGGGATCTGGCTCTCCAGCGTGCAGGTGGCGACGATGACCAGGTCGATGTCACCGGCCGACAGGCCGCTGGCGGCCAGTGCCTTGCCGCCGGCCTGCACGGCCATGTCCTCGACGGACTCTTCGGCGCCGGCCACCCGGCGTTCCTTGATGCCGACGCGGGACTGGATCCACTCGTCGTTGGTGTCCATGGTCTTGGCCAGGTCGTCGTTGGTGACGACGTTGGACGGCTGGTAGTGGCCGAGGGCCAGCACCTTGGCGCCCGGGGCGATGTCGGGAATCCTCACTTGGTCAGCTCCCTGGCCGCGTCGAGATCGTCGGGGGTCTTCAGCGCCACGGTTCGTACGCCCCGCAGCGCGCGCTTGGCCAGGCCGGTCAGCGTGCCGCCCGGCAGCAGCTCGATCATCCCGGTGACGCCCAGGTCGGCCATCGTGGCCATGCAGCGGTCCCAGCGGACGGGGCTGCTGACCTGGTCGATCAGGCGCCGCATCAGCACGGTGCCGTCGGTGACGACCGCGCCGTCGGCGTTGGACAGCAGCTTGACCCGCGGGTCGGCGGGGGCGATGCCCTCGGCGGCGACGCGCAGGTGGTCGACGGCCGGGGCCATGTGCACGGTGTGGAAGGCACCCGCGACGGAGAGCGCGATCTGCCTGGCACGGGCCGGGCCGTCCTCCTTGAAGGCGGCCAGCTGCTCCAGCGTGCCGCCCGCGACGATCTGGCCGGCGCCGTTGACGTTGGCGGGGGTCAGGCCGTGCTTGTCGATGGCGGCCAGCACCTCTTCCTCCACGCCGCCGAGCACCGCGGTCATGCCGGTCTCGGTGACGGCGGCGGCCTTGGCCATGGCCTGGGCGCGCTCGCGCACCAGCGACAGCGCCTGCTCGGGGGTCAGCACGCCGGCCAGCGCCGCCGTGGCGAACTCGCCGACGCTGTGGCCGGCCAGCAGGTCGGGCGCCACGCCGAGCGCCTCGGCGGAGGCCATCGCGGCGGCTACGAGCAGCGGCTGGGCGACCGCGGTGTCGCGGATCTCGTCGGCGTCGGCCTTGGTCCCATAGGTGATCAGATCGAGGCCCACGACCTCGGACCACGCGGACAGCCGATCCGCGAAGCCGGGGAGTTCGAGCCAGGGTGTCAGGAAGCCTGGAGTCTGGGCACCTTGGCCCGGGGCGACGAGTACAAGCACGAAATCCACACTGCCCTGTAGAGGTTCGACACGCGGATAAGGATCCGTACGAACTTCGTCCCAGGGGTTTTGTAGGAACCCTACAGTGGGGGTTTCGGGGTTATTACGTTAGGGCGCGCCAGGTGACAGCGCTCTCCGAAAGCCTGCCGAGAATCAGCCCCACCTGCAAGGTGAAGGCCGACCTGCCTTCGGTCGGCTGGTAGCCGGTCAGCTCGGTGATCTTCTTGAGCCGGTAGCGCACGGTGTTGGGGTGGACGAACAGCAGCCGGGCGGTGGCCTCCAGCGAGGTGCCCTGCTCCAGGTACGTGGCCAGCGTATCGAGCAGCGGGGTGCCGGCCAGCGGGAGGTAGACGCTCTCGATGAGCTGCTCCCTGGCGTCGTCGTCGCCGTCGAGCGCCCGCTCGGCGAGCAGGTCGTCGGCGTGCACCGGGCGGGGCGCGTCGGGCCAGCCGGAGGACGCCTTCAGCCCGGCCAGCGCCGCCTTGGCCGATCTGGCGGCGGCGTGCAGGTCGGGCACCTCAGGCCCGATGACGATCGACCCCTCCCCGAAACGGGCCACGACCTGCTTGGCGGCGGCGTCCACGCTGTCGGCGCCGCCCACGATCACGATCAGCCGGTCGGCCTGCACACCGGCGAGCAGGTCCATGCCGATGCGGCGGCCCTTCTCGCGCAGCCCGTCGATCACCGCGCGCGGGTCGCCCTCAGGGGCGCGGCCCGCGATCACGACGACGGGGGAGGAGGTCCAGCCCAGCGCGGCGGCCCAGGAGTGCAGCCCGTCGTCCACCTCGCCGCGCACCAGCGCGTCGACGATCAGCGCCTCCAGCCGGGCGTCCCACGAGCCCCTGGCCTCCGCTTCGCGGGCGTAGACGTGGGCGGCGGCGAAGGCCACGTCGCGGGTGTAGCGGAGCATGGCCTGCTCCAGCTGGTCCTCGCCGCCCGGCGCGGCCAGCTCGTCGGTCTGCGCCTCGACCACCTCCACGACGACCCTGACGATGTCGACGGTCTGCTGCAGGGAGATCGACCGCTTCAGCTCACGTGGCGCGGTGCCGAAGAACTCGATGCTGGGCGTGGGCCGGTTCTCGCCCGCGTGCTGGAACCACTCCACGAACGCGGCGATGCCGGCCTGCGCCACGAGTCCCACCCAGGAGCGGTCCTCTGCGCTGAGGGCGCGGAACCACGGCAGCTGATCGTCCATGCGCGCCATGGCCGCAGTGCCGAGCGAGCCCATGGCCCGCTCCAGCCTGCGCGTGGTGTCCTCCCGGGTCCGATCTGTCACGCCTCCTAGAGTGCCAGGTGGAGTCAGATGACCGCGACGCGAGCACGGCCGAGGTCATGGCAGGGTCTGGGTCAGATGACCGCGACGGCGGTGATGAGCCCGATGGCGACGTGGGTGACGGCGAGCAGGCGCGCGCCGGGCTGCAGCTCGGGCTCCTTGACCAGATCGCGTACCGAGATGCCGACCAGCTTGTCGAAGACGAGCATGGCGACGGTCTGCACCACGATGCCGACCAGCCCGAAGACCACCGTGCCCGCCAGGCCCTCGGTGAGCCGGCCGCCCGAGGACCAGATGGAGGCCGCGACGATCAGGCCAACCGCGGCCAGCGCCGAGGTGGCCAGCAGCGTGGCGTTGGGGTTGCGCTCGGTACGGATGACCGAGCTCAGCTTGCCCGGCGTGGCGAGGTCGATCACGTAGAAGCCGACGATGAGCAGCACGACGCCCACGGCGGCGTAGGCGGCGATGGCGCCCGCGCCGCGGGCGAGGGTTTCCAGCAGGGTCATGGGTGCTCGATTCGGTGAGGGACGAAGGAAGAGGTGTCGTCGGTGATCAGGCCAGTAGTCTCCCTGATACCCATTCCGGCGGCCTCGTCGGCGATCACCCAGGCGCCGAGCACCGGCCGCTCGCCTTCGAAGTCGGGCAGGGCGTCGAACCCCTGGTAGACGTAGCCCTCCTGGCCGTAGGAGCCGGGCGTCTCCTGGGTGCCGTCCGGCGTAACGACGCGCATCGACGCGCCCTCCCTGCCCAGGAGCGGCTTGGCGATGTAGGAGTCCAGGTCACGGGGGCCGTCGAGGTAGGCGGGCAGCAGGTTGGGATGGTCCGGATAGAGCTCCCAGAGGACGGCCAGCAGCGCCTTGTTCGACAGCAGCGTCTTCCACAGCGGCTCGATCCAGGTCGCGTGCCGGACGGCGTGCCGCCCGAACGGGTCGGCCAGCATCCACTCCCACGGGTAGAGCTTGAACGCCGAGCGGATCATCCGCTCCTCGACGTCGACGAAGCGGCGGTTGAGCGCGTCCCAGCCGATGTCCTCCATGGCGACGGCGACCGTGCCCAGCCCGGCCTGCTCGGCGGTCTCCTGGAGGTAGGCCAGGGTCATCGCCTCCTCGCCGGTCTCGTCCATGTTCGTCCAGGCGAAGTGGACGGGCCCAGCGGGCAGGGTCAGCTCCCGCCAGCGGTCCACGAGCCGCTCGTGGATGGAGTTCCACTGGTCGTCGGCGGGGTGGACGTCCTTGAGCCAGAACCACTGCGCCACCGACGACTCGACCAGCGAGGTGGGCGTGTCGGCGTTGTACTCCAGCAGCTTGGCCGGGCCTGTGCCGTCGTAGCGCAGGTCGAAGCGGGCGTACAGGTGCGGGTCACGCCGCTCCCAGGAGCGCGCCACGTCCTCGTGCGCCCAGTCGGGGATGGCGAAGTCGGCGTAGCGGGCGGTCGAGACGACGTGCTCGACGGCGTGCAGGCACATCTCGTGGAGCTCCTCGACCTGCTCCTCCAGCCCCTCCACTTCCTCCATGGAGAAGACATAGTGGATGGACTCGTCCCAGTAGGGCCGGGTGAGCCCTTCCGGATGGGCGGCCCGGTGATAGGCCAGCCCATGGCTCTCGATCGTCTTCTCCCAGCCGTCCCGGGGAGTGCCGTGTTCGCGCCGCACCGTCAGCCGCCGCCGCTCCAGTGGCTGCCGAAGCCGCCGCGCTGGATGTCGCGGCCTTTGCGGCTGGAGATGTTCACGTCGGAGGGGCGGTAGCTGGTGCCGGCGCGGACGCGCGTGCCGATCCTGGTGCCGCCGTAGTACCAGTGGTAGGCGCCGCGTGAGCCGCCGTAGAAGTGGGAGGTGCCGTCGTCGTCATCGTCGCAGAGGGACTCGTCGACGACCTCGTATGAGCCGTCGCTCAGCTGGTTGTTCATGTCGACGCAGTCGGCCGTCACGTCGTCGTCGTTCTGGGCCGAGCAGTAGCCCACCAAGAGAACGGACACGATGCCGAGGACGGACAGCGTGACCACCTTCGACGCCTTCGACCGCTTGGGGGCCTCCGGCATCGGAGGCGGCGCGGGCGGCGAGTAACCCATCAAGCTCCTGCTTTCGTTGGCCGAACAGCCTATCGGCGCACGTCGTAAGGCTTCAATGGCCCCTTGGCATCGGCTTGGGTACGTATCAGCACATGACACCCGTCGAGGCGCTGCGCGAGATCGCCTACCTGCTCGAACGGGCCGGCGAGCCCACCTACCGCGTGCGGGCCTTCCGCAACGCCGCCGCCGTGGTCGCCGACCTGCCCCCCGACGAGCTGGTACGGCTGGCACGGGTCGGCGGCCTGACCGATCTGCCGGGCATCGGCAAGGTCACCGCGTTGGCGATCACCGAGGCACTGGACGGCGACGTGCCCACGTACCTGCGCAGGATGCGCGCCACCGAGGGCGCCGACCTCGACGACGAGACCGCGGCGCTCAGGGCGGCGCTCAAGGGCGACCTGCACAGCCACTCGGACTGGTCCGACGGCGGCTCGCCGATCGAGGAGATGGCCGAGGCGGCCGAGGCGCTCGGCCACGCGTACTGGGCGCTGACCGACCACTCGCCCCGCCTGACCGTGGCCAACGGACTGTCGGCCGACCGGCTCAAGAGGCAGCTCGACCAGGTCGAACGGCTCAACGAGCGGTTGGCGCCGTTCAGGATCCTGACCGGTGTCGAGGTCGACATCAACCTGGACGGCACCCTGGACCAGGACCCCGAGCTGCTGGAACGGCTCGACGTGGTGGTGGCCAGCGTGCACTCCAAGCTGCGGATGAGCGGCCACGAGATGACGCGCAGGATGGTGACGGCGATCTCGAACCCGCACGTGGACGTGCTCGGCCACTGCACCGGGCGGGTCGTGCAGGCGGGCGGCCGGCGGGGCCGGGTGCGGCCGGAGTCGGACTTCGACGCCGAGCTGGTCTTCGAGGCGTGCCGCCGGTTCGGGGTCGCGGTCGAGATCAACTCGCGGCCCGACCGGCTCGATCCGCCGAAACGGCTGCTGCGGCTGGCCTATGAGATGGGCTGCGACTTCGCGATCGACTCCGACGCGCATGCGCCCGGCCAGCTCGACTGGCAGCGCCATGGCTGCGAGCGCGCGGCCCAGTGCGGCATCGGGGCGGCGCGGATCGTCAACACCTGGCCGCTCGCCGATCTGCTGGCGCGTCACGCTTGAACCCAGGCCGGCGCGTCACGCTTGGACCTCTGCTGGCGTGTCATGTGCTGGCGTGTCATGTGCTGGCGTGTCACGCTTGAACCGGGATCGCCTGCCTGGTAAGGGGTTTGCGACCCGCGATTGTCGGTGGCGCGGCGTAACGTCACGAGTGTGAACCGTACCGACCGGCTCTACGCGCTCGTCGAGGACCTGCGCGCGATCTCGCCACGCTGTCGTTCCGCCCGCGAGCTGGCCAAGCGGTTCGAGGTCAGTGCCCGCACGATCGAGCGCGACATCATCGCGCTGCAGGAGTCAGGGGTGCCGATCTACGCCCATCCGGGGCGCAAGGGCGGCTACGCGATCGACAAGAAGATGTCGTTACCCCCGCTCAACTTCACCCCCGCCGAGGCGGTCGCCATCGCCGTGGCGCTGAGCCGGGCGGGCGACCAGCCGTTCGGCAGGCAGGCGCGCAGCGCGCTGCGCAAGGTGGTCGCGGCCATGCCGGGACGGGAGGGCGAGCTGGCCAGGGAGCTGGCGCGCCGGGTGCGGATGGTCACCCCGGCCTCCGAGCCGGGCGCCGAGATCCAGCCGCTGGGCGGCGAGGGCATCTCCCGGGCGATCGAGGAGGCCCTGCAGCGCCGGCGCGTGCTCAGGATCGACTACGCCGACGCCAAGGGGGCGCTGACCTCGCGCGACGTCGAGCCCGGTGTGTTCCTGGGCGGTCGTGGTGGTTTCTGGTATCTCGTGGCGTGGTGCCGCCTGCGCGATGACGTACGGGTCTTCCGCCTCGACCGGATCGCCTCGGCCTCGGTGATCGCCGAGCGCTGCCCCGACCGGCCGCTGGAGAGGTTCTCCACTGATATCCCGGACATGTTCGTACACGGCACGGTGCTCGATTAATCATTCGAAAACACCGACATAAGGTTGTCGCCCACCCGTTAGATCGTTGACTTGTTCGAGAAATTAGGGAGACAACGATGGACAACACGGTTACCTGGTTCGAGGTCGCGACCGACGACCCCGAAGGTGCCCAGCGGTTCTATGGCGGGCTGTTCGGCTGGACGTTCGGGGCTTCCGACGGCGGCCCGATCGACTACCGGACGATCGGCTATCCGGGTCGTGAGCAGCCCGGAGGTGGCCTCTACAACACCAAGGGCGAGTTCCCCGCCCACGCGATCTTCCATGTAGAGGTGGCCGACGTGGAGCAGAAGTGCCGCGAGACCGAGTCGCTCGGCGGCAAGGTCGTCACGAAGGTCATCGACGATGGCGTGGGCACCGACTTCGCCTATCTCCAGGATGGTTCGGGCAACCTCTTCGGGGTCTTCCACCGCAGGTGACCTGGGCGGGCGTGCACCCGGGAAGGCACCTTCCCCGCCGATCGGGGCACGCGCGCGAGCCGCTCCGGCGAGCGGTCACCCGCCCTGGACACGCCGCCGACCGCCGAGTGGCGGCGCGTCCAGGGCCTCACCGTTGATCACCGCGAACGCGGCTTGAAACAGTGGACTGATCACCGCGGCTTGATGCGGCGGGTTGATCACAGCGCGGCGGTCGCGAGCCAGCGGTCCAGGAAGGCGCGGTCGCCGTGGACGGTCAGCGCGTCGGGGGAGCGCCTGCCGTACAACATCAGCAGCAGGTCGCTCACCGGGCCCTGGACGGCGGCGTCGCCCTTGGCGTGGCCGCGCGCCCAGCTGATCCGGCCCGCCGGGCCCTGGGTGAGGGTCCATTCGCCGTCGGCGTCGCTCGCGTGGAGGTGGATCGTGGCCCCCTCCGCGTCGAGCGCCGCCAGGCGCTTGGCCACCCAGAACGCGTGCGGCAGGGCCTCCAGGAACTCCTCGATCCCGTCGATCGCGACGGGTGCCTCCACGACGGGCGCCACGCCCACCGCGAGCTCGGCGTCGCAGCGGTGGACGACCAGCTCGAACAGCATCCGGCGGGCCCACCAGCTCACACGCTGGTCGCCGCCCCAGGTCCAGACGGGCGTGTCCGGGTCGGTCGCGCGCAGCGTGGCGACCAGCTCCCGAGCGCCCGCGCCCAGCCAGGCCGCATCGCCGCGCTGCCCCTCGGCCAGGCCGTTGGGCACCTGGCGCGACCAGATCGGCTCCTGCCGGCCCGTCTCCACGATGTGCACCACCCACCGGTGCAGCGTGCCGACGTGCGTGATCAGGTCCGCCAGGGTCCAGCCGGGACAATGTGGCACCGGGATGCCGGGATCGGCGCCGATGGCCAGCTCGGCCAGCCGCGCGCTCTCGCTCTCCACCAGCCGGGGATAGTCCGTCACATGACCGAGACTAGATCAGACCGACTTGCAGGTGGCACCCCGCTCGGGCATCTTCCCGGCCAGCAGGTAGGAGTCGACGAACCGCTTGACGCACTTGTTGCCCGACAGGTACGCGCCGTGCCCCTCGCCCTCGAACGTGACCAGCGTGGCCGTCTTGAGCTGCGCGGTCAGCTTGGGCGCCCACTCGTACGGCGTGGCGGGGTCGCCCGTGCCGCCCACCACCACGATCGGCGCCGAGCCGGTCGCGTTGACGTGCTTGGCCTCGTCGTTGCCCTTGACCGGCCAGACGGAGCACAGCCCGCCGGCGCCCTCACTGCCGAACAGCGGCGAGATCTTCACGGCCGCGTCCTCGGTGTGCCGCAGCGTGGCCAGGTCGGGCCGTTCGGAGGTGTCGGCGCAGGTGATGGCCGGGAAGCTGGTCATCTGCGTGGAGTACGTGCCGTCCTGCGCCCTGCCGGTGTAGGAGTCGGCCAGGTACATCAGCGCCTGCCCCTGTCCCTTGAGCGCCGCGCCGAGCGCGTTGCCCAGGAACGGCCAGGCGAACTCGGAGTAGAGCGCGGCGGCGACGCCGGTGGAGGCCAGCCCCTGGGTCAGGTCGCGCCGGCCGACCTTGAGCGGCTTGGCGGCGAGCTGGTTCATCAGCCGGTCGACGTTCGCGGCGGCGGTCGGCACGTCCTTGCCGACCTCGCAGCGGTCCTTGACACAGGACTTCAGGAAGCTCTGGTACGCGTGCTGGAAGCCGCGGGTCTGGGCCACGGTGCGCTGCTCGAAGGTGACCGTGGGGTCGAGCGGGGCGTCGAGCACCATCCGGCCCACGTTCTGGGGGAACTTGGTGGCATAGACGGCGCCGAGCTGCGTGCCGTACGACATTCCGACGAAGTTGAGCTTCTCGTCGCCCAGCGCGGCGCGCAGCCGGTCCATGTCGCGGGCGGCGTTGACCGTGCCGACGTACGGCAGGATCTTGCCGGAGTCCTTCTCGCAGTGCTGGGCCAGCTGCTTGTTGGCCGCGTCGCCCTCCGCGCGGGTCTGCTCGTTGTCGGGCAGCGTGTCGAGGGCCATGTACTTGTCCAGCGCGGCGCTGTCGCCGCAGCGCACCCCCGAGCTCCGCTCCACGCCGCGCGGGTCGAAGCTGACCAGGTCGTAGCGGGAGCGCAGGCCGGTGAGCGACTTGGCGGCCTGGTCAAGAGTGTCGACGCCGGAGCCTCCCGGGCCGCCGAAGTTGAACACCAGTGAGCCCAGCCGCTTGCTCTGGTCGGTGGCGGGGACCTTGATGAGCGCTATGTCGATCTTGTCGCCGCTGGGATCGGCGTAGTCGAGGGGCACCGCCAGCTTGGCGCACCGCACCGAGGTGTCCTGCCTGGCCGGCCGCTGCCCGTCGGGCCGCTTGAGGTCCGTGCACGGACCCCAGGCGATCTGCTGGGCGGCGCCGGTGCCCCCATCCACGGCCGGTTTCGTCGGCGCACTCATGCAGGATGCGGCCGATACGGCCAGTGTGACAACGGCAAGGACGCGTCGCATGTCCATCTCCCCCTCGATATCTCAGGGGGAAGTTTTCCCCACAATACGCGAGTGCGTATCAAGGGAGCGAGGCGGCACGTACCACTCCTGAAAGTCGATGGCGCCCCCGCGGAAGACCTTCCGCGGGGGCGCCATCAGATTGTGCGCTCAGACGCCCATCGACTGGGTGTCGTTGCTCTCCGCGCCACCGGCCTCGGTGACGCCGTTCTTGAGGTGATAGCGGGCGATCGCCTCGCGCAGCACCTCGCCGTCGAGCTCGCCACGCTTGACCAGGCTGGTCAGCACGGCCAGCGTGATCGAGGCGGCGTCGACGTGGAAGTGGCGGCGCAGCGCGGAGCGGGTGTCGGACAGGCCGAACCCGTCGGTGCCCAGCGAGGACCAGTCACCCGGCACCCACTGCGCGATCTGGTCCTGCACGGCCTTCATGTAGTCGCTGACGCCCACGAACGGGCCCGTGGCCTGGGAGAGGGCCTGGGTGACGTACGGCACGCGCGGCTCGGCCTCGGGGTTGAGCAGGTTGTGCTCCTCGCAGGCCAGCGCGTCGCGGCGCAGCTCGGTCCAGGAGGTCGCCGACCACAGATCGGCCGACACGCCCCAATCCTCGGCCAGCAGCCGCTGGGCCTCGACGGCCCACGGCCCCGCTACGCCCGACGACAGGATGTTGGCCTTCGGTCCCTGCGTCTGTGGCCCCGCGGCGAACCGGTAGAGGCCCTTGAGCAGGCCCTGCACGTCGAGGTCCGCGGGCTGCGGAGGCTGCGTGTAGGGCTCGTTGTAGACGGTCAGGTAGTAGAAGACGTTCTCGGGCTGCTCGCCGTACATCCGGCGCAGGCCGTCCTTGACGATGTGCGCGACCTCGAACGCCCACGAGGGGTCGTAGGAGAGGGCGCCCGGGTTCGTCGAGGCGATCAGCGGCGTGTGGCCGTCCTCGTGCTGCAGGCCCTCGCCGTTGAGCGTGGTGCGGCCGGCCGTGGCGCCGAGCAGGAAGCCGCGGCCCATCTGGTCGGCCATCTGCCACATCTGGTCGCCGGTGCGCTGCCAGCCGAACATCGAATAGAAGATGTAGATCGGGATCATGTGCTCGCCGTGCGTGGCGTAGGCCGTGCCCGCCGCGATCGCCGACGCCATCGAACCCGACTCGCTGATGCCCTCGTGCAGGATCTGGCCCTGGACGGCCTCCTTGTACGACAGCAGCAGCTCCCTGTCGACGGCCTCGTACGTCTGGCCGTGCGGGGAGTAGATCTTCGCCGTCGGGAACATCGCGTCGAGGCCGAACGTGCGAGCCTCGTCGGGGATGATCGGCACGAACCGGTGGCCGATCTCCTTGTCGCGCATCAGATCCTTCAGCAGCCGCACGAAGGCCATCGTGGTGGCCACCTGCTGCTTGCCCGAACCCTTGCCGAACTGCTCGTAGACGTTGTCGGCGGGCAGCTTGACCGGTTTGGCGCGCATGACGCGCTTGGGCAGCACGCCGCCCATGGCCGCGCGGCGCTCGCGCATGTACTCGATCTCGGGGTCGTTCTCGCCCGGATGGAAGTAGGGGGGCAGCTCGCCCTCGAGCGCGGAGTCGGGGATCGGCAGGTAGAGCCGGTCGCGGAACTCCTTGAGCTCGGCCTTGGTGAGCTTCTTCATCTGGTGCGTGGCGTTGCGCGCCTCGAAGTCCTTGCCGAGCGTCCAGCCCTTGATGGTCTGGGCCAGGATGACCGTCGGCTGGCCGACGTGCTCACGGGCCGCCTTGAACGCCGCGTAGACCTTGCGGTAGTCGTGGCCGCCGCGCGACAGCTTGCGGATGTCGTCGTCGGACATGTGCTCGACCATCTTGCGCAGGCGCGGGTCGCCGCCGAAGAAGTTGTCGCGGATGTAGCCGCCGGACTCTACGGAGTAGGTCTGGAACTGGCCGTCGGGCGTGGTGTTCATCTGGTTGACCAGCACGCCGTCGACGTCGGCCGCGAGCAGCGGGTCCCAGTCGCGGCCCCAGACGACCTTGATGACGTTCCAGCCGGCGCCGCGGAAGTAGGACTCCAGCTCCTGGATGATCTTGCCGTTGCCGCGTACTGGGCCGTCGAGCCGCTGCAGGTTGCAGTTGATGACGAAGGTGAGGTTGTCGAGCTCCTCACGGGCCGCCAGGCCGATCGCGCCGAGCGACTCGGGCTCGTCCATCTCGCCGTCGCCCAGGAAGGCCCATACGTGACTGCGGCTGGTGTCCTTGATCTGGCGGTTGAGCAGGTAGCGGTTGAACCGCGCCTGGTAGATCGCCCCGATCGGTCCCAGGCCCATGGAGACGGTGGGGAACTCCCAGAAGTCGGGCATGAGCCGCGGGTGCGGATAAGAGGGCAGGCCGTGGAAGCCGTGCGAGAGCTCCTGCCGGAACGCGTCCAGCTGCGCCTCGTTGAGGCGGCCCTCCAGGTAGGCGCGGGCGTAGATGCCCGGCGCGGCGTGGCCCTGGAAGAAGACCTGGTCGCCCGACTCGCCGTGGTCCTTGCCGCGGAAGAAGTGGTTGAAGCCCACCTCATAGAGCGAGGCGGCCGAGGCGTAGGTGGCGATGTGGCCGCCCACGTTGGTGCGCGCGTTGGCGCGGGACACCATGATCGCGGCGTTCCAGCGGATGTAGGCGCGGATCCGCCGCTCGACGTGCTCGTCGCCGGGGAACCAGGGCTCGCGCTCCGGCGGGATCGTGTTGATGTAGTCGGTGCTGCGCAGGCCCGGCACGCCGACCTGGTGCTCGCGGGCGCGCTCCAGCATGCGGAGCATCAAGTAGCGAGCTCTGCTGCGGCCCTCCGTCTTGACGACGTTGTCGAGGGACTCGAGCCACTCGTTGGTCTCACTGGGGTCGACATCAGGCAGTTGGCTGGGTAGGCCGTCGCTGATGATCGAGAATCGCTGGCGTCCGGAAGCCACTGGGTCTCGCCTTCCGAGGATGACTGATGTCTGGTCTGGGTCGCCTTCCATCCTGGTCGCTTACCGTAGAAAGTGCATCTCTACTGGCCGGTAACCAGTGTGTCCCTGCTGGCAGGGTCACGATCGGTGGCCTAGACCACCGATGGTAGGACGAATCCCGGCCAAGGTTACCTTGGCCCGTCAATTTAACAAGACCGGAAAAGCTACGAAATTTCGCCGGGCGTGGCGTAGGGGTCTCCCAAAGGGGTCACCAAGGGCGCGATGCGCCGCGCGAGTCTAGCCGCAAGCCTCTGACCACTCTGGTCGGCGGTGGGCAAAGGCCGCCGATCATGGCCTTGACCAGCGTGGATGCGGTGTCGGTGTGACAGAGTCGGCCGCCCGATTGGCGCGATGTGTCACATCCGGGCAGCGTAACGTTTCGGTCAGGATTCTCCCTCTCCCTGCGGAGGGGGGAGTGTGTCCCTCTTTCCGAACGGAGCTCACCGTACGAGTCTGGAGATATGAACGCGACGATAGGCGACCGGCTGCTGGTGCACGGCAACACGGTCGGCGAGCGGGATCACGGTGGCATCATCATCGAGATCCACGGCACCGACGGTGGGCCCCCGTACATCGTGCAGTTCGACGACGGGCACACCGGGCTGGTGTTTCCCGGCCCTGATGCGGTCGTCGTACCTAAGTAGAATTCGTGTGTGAGATCTCAGATCATCTCCGTGGCCACGGGTTCACGGGAGACGGTGCACGACATCACCTCGGACTGCGCGGACTTCGTGCGGACGCTGGGGGAGGACGGGCTGCTGCACGTCTTCGTACCGCACGCCACGGCCGGGGTGGCACTGATCGAGCTGGGGTCGGGCAGTGATGACGATCTCGTCGCCGCCTTGCGCGATCTGCTTCCGGCCGACGACAGGTGGCGTCACGCCCACGGGTCGCACGGCCATGGCAGGTCACACGTCATGCCCGCGCTCATTCCGCCGTACGCGACCATCCCCGTACTTGGCGGGCGTCTGGCGCTGGGCACCTGGCAGTCCATCGCAATCGTCGACCTCAACGTCGACAACCCGCAACGCCAGGTACGCCTGTCGTTTTTGTCGGATTGATGCGGCCCGTCTGCGGCCGTACCCGTGGCGACCGTTGACGACTAAGGGTCACAGCGTGTGGACTGTCCCGAAGCGATAAACCGCATATGCGGGGCCACTCAAGCAGGAGGGATAAACGTGAGCGCGACCGCGGGTCAGGCGCAAAGTGAGCGCGGCCTGGCCGAACGGCTCGGCCTCAAGCCGGGTCAGGTGGTGCAGGAGATCGGTTGGGACGAGGACGTCGACGACGAGCTTCGCGACTCCATCGAGGACCTGACCGGTAACGAGTTGCTGGACGAGGAGACCGACGACGTAGTCGACGTGGTGCTGCTGTGGTGGCGCGACGGCGACGGCGATCTCTTCGACGTCCTCACCAACGCCATGCGATCACTCGCCGACGCCGGCCAGATCTGGCTGCTGACTCCCAAGGCCGGGCGCGACGGCCACGTGGAGCCGAGCGACATCGGGGAGGATGCCACTACGGCGGGTCTCTCGCAGACCAGCAGCATCTCCGCCGCGCCTGACTGGTCAGGGACCAGACTGGCCTCACCGAAGGGCCGACGCTAGGGGGTCTGAGCGCCTGCCATACGGCAGGATGGCGTGTGTGAACGAACGTCCTGCCGAGGTCGGCGCGCTTGCTCCAGACTTCGAACTGCGGGACCAGCACGGCACTCCGGTGAAGCTGTCGGGCTTCCGGGGGAGGAAGGTCGTGCTGGTCTTCTATCCGCTTGCCTTCAGCGGCGTGTGCCATCGGGAGCTGTCGGCGCTGCGCGATGCCCAGGATTCCCTGGCTGACGCGGAGCTCCTCACCGTCTCGGTCGACTCCATGTTCACCCATCGCGCCTGGGCGGACGTGGAGGGTTACGCGTTCCCGTTGCTCTCCGATTTCTGGCCACATGGACAGGTCGCGCGGGCGTACGGTGTGTTCGACGACGAGAAGGGGGTTTCTCTGCGGGGGACCTTCATCATCGACGGCGAGGGCGTGATCCGGTGGTCGGTGGTCAATCCGACCAGCCAGGCACGTGACGTCGCCGATTACGTCAAGGCACTCGCCGACATTTCTTAACGGAGGAAACGATGCCCTGCTATCGCTGCGGGGCCCGGCAGACGGACCCCGTCCGTGGCGCCAGCCCGTGGAAGCGGGGGGTACGCCGCGAGACGCAGGTGCTCATCTGCCCGGACTGTCAACTGCTGCACGACCTCGATCTCGACGCGTGCGGCACATGCGGGTCCACGGCGCTGATCTGCCGGCTGGGCGAGGTGGAGTGCAGGGGCTGCGGGGCCGTGCGACAGGCGCGGGCGGACGCGTTCGTGGGGTCGGACGCGATGGCGGGCTCGGGCGCCCCGCCGGGCCTGTCGGCCGAGGTCGAGGCGGCGCTGAACCGGGTACTCGGCCGGGCCTGACCTGGGGCGGCGGGGGCGCCGTGCTGGGTGGGTCGGGGGTGCAGTGCTGGGTGGGCCGGGACGCAGGCCGCCTTTATCCAGACATTTGCTGAGCTGCGCTATCGTCTCCTGCGTGTCTGCAATGAGTTCGTTCGTGGTGGCGCTCGACGTCGGTGGCACGTCCATGAAGGGCGGCCTGGTCAGCGAGTCCGGCGCGGTGCTGCTGAGCGAGCGTTGCCCGACCCCCCGCTCGGAGGGCCCGGAGGCCGTCGTGGCCGCCATCCGCGAGTTCATCGGCCACCTGGCCGCCTCCGGTGACGGCATTCCGGCAGGCGTCGGCCTGGCCGTGCCTGGGCTGGTGTCCGAGGACGTGGCCGTCTACGCGGCGAACCTCGGCTGGCGTGACGTCCAGGCCTCCGACTTCACCGCACTCGACGTGCCGGTCATGCTCGGTCACGACGTACGAACCGGGGGCCTGGCGGAAAGCGTCCTCGGCGCGGGGCGCGGCGTATCCGACTTCCTCTTCCTGCCCATCGGCACGGGCATCGCCGGCGCCATGATCGTCCACGGCGAGCCGTACGGCGGCTCCTCCGGCTGGGGCGGCGAGATCGGCCACATCCCGGTCTTCCCCGACGGCGAGCAGTGCGCGTGCGGCCAGTTCGGCTGCCTGGAGACGTACGCGTCGGCGGCCTCGGTCGGCCGGCGCTACAGCCTCCGCTCCGGCCTGGAGGACATCCGCGCCGAACAGGTGGTCTCCTCGGACGACCCCTTGGCCGTAGAGGTGTGGGACGAGGCGGTAGAGGCCCTCTCGCTGGCCCTGGCCACGTACACGCTGCTCCTGGACCCCTCGATGATCGTCCTGGGTGGCGGCCTGGCCGAGGCGGGCCCGGCCCTCTTCGACCCCGTCCGCACCCGCCTCGTCAAACGCCTCGCCTTCCGAGACGCCCCACCCCTGCTGCCCGCCGCTTTGGGCGTGGACGCCGGCATGCTGGGAGCGGCCTTGCTGGGCTGGCGCGCGGCCGGCAGAGAAGAGCTGGGGGCCGGGTGGGTGGTGGATGTGCGATCGGAGCCGTTGGTGTCGTAAGGTGTAGTGCCGATCAGGGGCGGTTAGCTCAGCGGTAGAGCACTCGCCTTACAAGCGAGGGGTCACTGGTTCGAACCCAGTACCGCCCACCTGTGGAAAGCCCCGTCTCCGATCATGGAAACGGGGCTTCGTGCCATTAGCCTGCGCCGTGGCTCTCTTTCGAAGATCCGTTGGCGTCTTTGGTGATCTTGTCATTCATCGCGTCGGCGATCTTCCGGCCAGCCGCGGCCGTGCTGTGCTGGTAGATCAGCGCGGCCCGGACCGAGTCTCTAGTGATGTGCGGTCAGGGGAGAACCGAGGGGCCGCCGGAAGTTGCCGCTTCCAGCGGTCCCGCTTCGTGTGTCAGGCCGCCGTGTCGGTGGCGTCCTCGGCCGGCTCTTCGGCGTGCAGCAACTCGCAGTCGGCCAGGTAGCGAGCGGCGGCGTTGAAGATCTCGCGGGCGATGCTCAGGTCGGCGTCGGTGACCGGCCCGGACCCGGTGGTGGAGATGTGGACGTTGGCCTCGTGAGAGGCGAACTCCAGGTACGGGCGCGGATTGCTGACCAGCAGTCCCGCGCGGATCTGCAGGCGCGGCGTGTGGAAGGAGGCACCGACGTGCGGGTCGGAGTCGGGTCGCATGGACAAGGTGACGTAGGTGTAGGGCCGGTGCTCGCTCACGCCGCCACCCCCTGACCGCCGGGCAGGCCGTAGAAGCTGCGTTCCATGGAGCGGGCGAAGCGGTGGGCCTCGCGGGCGAACTCCAGGTCCTCCGCCGTCACGGGACCGTTTGTGGTGACCAGGACGGAGGTGGCGCCGAAGTCGAGCGCCAGGACGGGCTCACGGCGGGTGAACGGGTGGTTGAGCGTGCGGGCGGCGTTTCCGTGGTCAGCCGGATCACGCTGTTGCGTGGGGTACGGCGGCAGGTCATCAGGCGGCGTCCTTTCCGGCCTTGGCCTGGGTGGGCTGGGCGGTCTGGCGGGGACCGTGCATGTCGCGGACCTTGATGGAGCAGGCGAGGCGGCCGTTGCCGTTGACGTACGGCGTGACCGAGATGGCGTCGAACTCGACGGGTGCGAACGGCAGCCCCGGCATCGGGGACGGCGGCACCGGCTGGACCGGTGCGAGGATCTTGACCGCCACCGTCTTCTGGGCGGATTTAAGGGTCGGGTCGCCGTCCATGACCGCGACCTGCCAGACCAAGCTCTGCGGGCTGCTTGTCGCGGGCCTGCACGAACCGGCTGTTGGCGGAGGCGTCGAAGTCCTTGACGGGCTCGACCTCGCCGACGATGTAGCAGCCGTGCGGGAAGACCATGGCGAAGGTGACGGGGATGGGGCCTTGCAGAGCCATAAGGCTCTTCCTCTCTTGACTGGCAGTCACTTAACCTATCAAGTGATGCTATGAGATTAGGCAGCTCAAACTTGCTAGGTCAAGTGTCTAAGAGAATTTTTGGTGCGGAATCGTGAATCTCTCGTGCTTCATTCACCGCAGAACTGGACGAAATAGTCTTAATCGTGGAGGCAGATACGGAGCCAGTGAAGGTCAGCGGTGTAGTTCTCTGCCTCCTGGCACTCATCTGGTTCATCGGAGTACCGCTGTGTTTCTGGCACTCGCTTGAAGCAAGCCTGGAGTTCCCCGAAGTCGACAGTGAGAAAGTGAACGCGTGGACGACCGCAGCAGCGGTGATCTTCATCGCCGCGCCCGTCCTGTCCACCGGCATCTGTGTCTTCACCCGCAGAGTGACGGGCGCTTGGATCTTCGGTCTCATCGCAGTGGCGTGCGTAGTTTTCGTCCAGGGGAGCGTGTACATGAACGCACGCCAGGTGGAGCTGCGACGCCCTCCGCCGCCTCCGCCATCCGGCTACTGCGCCGAGTACAGCGGCGGAGACAGTGACTGTCCCGGCGGATGAGCGTGGCCTCAGGCGATCGGGTAGGCGTCTTCCAACTCGTGCCGGTCGGCGGGCAATAGAACCTCTACGACTGCCAGAGGCCGGCCGGAGGCATCGCGAACCGCACCGAAGACGGCCAAAAGTGGCTGGTTCTTCGGCATGGCAAGCTGCTTGACCTCGTCAGCAGAGGGCATGCGAGCGGTGATCTGCTCCACGATGTGATCGAAACGCACGCCCTTGCGCGCCTGGAGATGCTCGCGGAAGCCCTGCCGCAACGGCTCGCCGCTGGTTAGATCCGTCCCCTCGGACAGTTCCAACGGCAGCCAGAGCGACACCAGCTCAGTCGGCTCGCCTTCTCGCGTGATCAATCGTCGCCGAACGAACGCCTTACTCTTGGGCCGCACATCGAGCAGCACGCCGACCCGATTCGGTACGGCGACCGCGCCGACTTCGACGACCTCGCCCGCGGATTCGGTCTCCGGCTTGGTCAGGTACGCCTGTCCTGGACGCTTCTGCTCAACAGAAGCCATCGCCGGACGACCGCGCACGAAGCGGCCCTTGCCCTGCTGAGACTCGATCCAGCCCTGCTCACGCAGAACGCGAAGGGCCGCGACCACCGTGGGACGGGAGACACTGAACTCTTGGATGAGCTGGTTCTCGCTGGGGAGCATCGTGCCCGGTGGGTAGTCTCCCGCCTCGATGCGCCTCTGAAGAGTGTGCACAAGCTGCGCATACTTAGGCGGCACGGACTCTAGCGACATCTTGACCGTCCAACAGCCGACAGGTTGTTTTACTAAGTTTGAGCGTATCCGGCTCGTCGCCGACTGTCCACGTAGTTGCCGACAGCGGGAGCCGAACGCGAGAAGTCCGGCAGGCAGTGCAGTGACCGGGGCGGGAAGGTTGCCACGGGGGCGCCACTGCATCTGCCTGCCGGGGGAGGCGCGACGAGACCAGGCCACGGCCCCCACCCCCTCCGGAAGGGACCAAGCTCGCCGCGCCGCGCCCGTCATCACCTGGCGATGTACTCAGCCAGGACGTTCGCCGCACCCTCCACATCACTGGTTGGGTGCCGCCTTTCGGCGTTCTGCCACGAGTAGTAGGCCCCGCCGTACCCGACGAACACCCACACCGGCATCCCCGGCTCACGTTTGTGCACTGTTGTTGTCCCGCAGCTCGGCGTTGACGCCGAGGTTCGTGAGCTGGTCACGCAGCCGGACGAGCATGTCGCCCTCTTCCTGGCCCTGCAAGAAGCCGGTCACCGCTGCTTGAATGATCGAGTTCATCTTTCGCTCCCTTCGGCCCGGCCGTCTCCGAGGCAGTCGAGACACTCCCGCTCCTCACTCGAGATCTGATCTCTGTCGGTGTCGCCGATGAGGAGCGCACGGCGCGAGTCGCGCAGCTTGATCCCGCGCCCCCGGCAAGCAGGGCGGGGCGACGTCTTGCTTGTCTCGTCTGGCCGGATCACCGTCGCCATCTCCTCGTTCATCCGGCGTTCCCTGTGGCGGGAGGCGCGTGACGTACCGTGGTTGATTGATGACAGGTCCACCGGCTACCGCGTCTGAGCAGGACCCCTGAACGGCCCCCTTGTTCTCCCCTTTCGAGCCTCCAGCCGGGAGGAAGACCCGCAGATGCCCGACTACATCCCGAACGTTCGCCTACGCGCCTGGCGCAACCAAGAGCAGCTCAGCCGCGCAGATGGCCGAAAAGCTCAATGCCACGCCCATTGGTGTCGCTAAAAGGTTGGCCTGCGACGAGGAGCGGATCCGGCGCTGGGAAGCAGGCGAAGTCCGGTGGCCGCGCACCGAATACCGGATCGCGCTGACCCAACTGACCGGGAAGGCACCGGAAGAGCTCGGGTTCTCGCAGGGGGAGGCAGAACGAGAGCCGTCTCATCGAAGCCCAGGTCATGCCCGTTGACGCACTACGCGCCGAAGCCGACCTGTACGGGACGATGCAGCTTGCTCAGCAACTCCAGGCATCAGACGTCGGAACGGGCACCTTGGAGGCACTCGCGGAAGCCGTCGATCTGCTGTGTCGCGCCTACCCTGTCGTACCCGCAGGCACCCTACGAGATCGCACCCAAAAGCGGCTGGCGCAGATTAACCACCTGCTTGCCGGACGCCTCACCCTGGACCAGCACCGCGAACTGCTCGTGACTACCGGCTGGCTTACTGCCCTGTTGGGCTGTGTCCACTACGACCTGGGGGAGAGGGAAGAGGCCGAAACGGCCCGACGCGCCGCCTTCGAGATGGGCCGCCAGGTCGGACACGGCGAACTCATGGGCTGGGCATATGAGATGTCAGCGTGGTTCGCCCTCGTCGAAGGCCGCTACGAAGACGCCGTCACCGCCGCCCGCATGGGCCAAGCCGTGGCCGGCACGAGCAGCGCCATGGTCCAACTCACCCTGCAAGAGGCTCGCGGCCTGGCCCGCGTCGGTGACCGCCGCGAAGCCGACCGTGCCCTGACTTGGGGAGCTGAGGTGCTCGGCAATCTGTCCATACCCGACCGGTCAGACCACCACTTTGTCTTCGACCACGCCAAGTGGGTCTTCTACGCCGCTACCTGCTACACCTGGCTCGCTGACAACGATCGGGCTGAAGAACACGCCCGCGAAACCATTCAGATGCACACTCGACCGGACGGTACCTCCAACGCTCCCATGCGTGTGGCAGACGCCCATATAGACCTCGGCATAGTTCACGCCCGGCGTGGCGATCTCGACATGGCGGTTGCTGAGGGTCTGGCCGCGTTCGACATCGACCGACGCTCCCTTACGGACTTGGTCAACCGCGCAGGAGACCTGGACCGCGTTCTACGGCAGCGCTACCGCCGCGCAGCGCTCGCAGAGGAGTTTCACGAACGGTTTGTCACAGCTCGTGGAGCTCTCACCAGTCGACGTCCGGAACTGCTCGATTAATCGTAGCTCAGGAGTATCGGTCAGTTGTTCTAGTGCAGGCATTCTAGGCTATCTCCGGCTCCAGGATCGGGCCGTACTGGCCGAACGCTTCGGCCGGGGTTGCCGCGCCGCCGCACAGATGGGGCCCTTACGATCGCCACGCGTGGCTGGCCGCCGTCGTGGTTGGGGGCGATTGACGGTCCAGGGCTTCGTTCCTCAGCCCTGGCCCACCGGATTGCGTGGGATCTCTCTGTGCCACCCAAAGGCGGACGGTCGCTGGCAGACTCGGACCGTGACGACGTTCCCAGACCCGGCTGATCTCTATCCCAATGTGGCGGCTCTGGGGAGTCTGGCTGCGGCCCTGCTGAAAGCGGCCACAGAGCAAGGGTTCGAACTCGGCACCGTGACAGCCCACGAGCGGCAGCCCCTGCTCTACGCCAGTGTCCCTAGCACGACACCGCTTCGCGACGCCCTTGAAGTCCGTGCCGGACACGTTGAGCGGTATTGGTCGATCAACGGCTGGGGACAAGGCATTGAGCTGGTCTCAGGCACCGCGCAAGAACTGTCCGAGATCGCCAAGGCGGCAAAGGAGTGGCGGGATAAGACACCGCTACGCGTAATCCAACGTTCTGTGCCCTTCGTCGAACTGTGCCGGTTGGCCGAGGCGGCCGAGCAGGGCCCGGCTCAAACAGCGTCGGCGCAGTGGCAGTGGATGCGGCAGGACGCGGAAGAAGCGCCATGGCCCGAATACCGCGCACTGATCGAAGCCGCCTATGCCGAGCCCCAGCTACGGCAGCTCTTTCCCTATACGAGCCACTGGTCGTTGCGGCTCTCAACGATCGCTGGCTTCCGGTTCTCGGCCGACGTGTTGTGCCTGGAAGCCCACAGGGGCGGAGGTTACGTCGTAAAAGCGTTGTGGCGAGGAGCAGTGCTGGGGGAAACCACGACAGCACAGGATGCAGTATCGCTGGCCGTCAGCCACCTGCCAACCGACATCGGGCCAGCTGCGGCCGGCACACATGAGGACTACCGGTAGAGTCCGCCGTTGAATCATGATCCGGAACATGCACGGAACGATCTTCGAGGCTAGTGATTCGCCATTCGACTGCACCGCAGGTTCAGAAGCTGTGCATAGCCGGATCTGGTGACGCCCTGTAAAACCGTCGGCAGTTCGCCCCATGCGGGTGGATCGCCCGTAGGGGTGCCAGGTTCGCTTTCGTGCCATCTGCATGCCGCAAGGCCGTGCCATGCCGTGCCAGATCTCGCAAGCGAGCCCCACATCAGAGGCATGATCGCTGTGCCATTTGCGTGCCATTCGACTGAACCGATCATGGCGTATCAAGCGCCCCCCAGGTATGGGGGTGCAGGTCCAGACGTACAGCCAAGAGATCATGGCTCCCTACACGCGAGTGGTCACTGGTTCGAACCCACTACCGCCCACCTGTGTGAACACCCTGTTTTCGATCATGAAAACGGGGCTTCGTGTCATTAGTCGGCGCCGGAGGGTCCATCGGCGTCCCGGGCGATCTTGGAATTTATCGCGTCGGCAATCTTCCGGTCGGCCTCCGCCGTGCTGTGCGGGTAGACCAGCGCGGCCCGGACCGAGTCATGTCCCATGTGCTGCATGAGATCTTTGGGGCTCGCGCCGGAGCTGGCAGCGATGGTGTTTCCGGTATTCCGTAGATCATGGAAGTGCAGACCAGGAAAGCCGACCTTCCTGGTGGAGCTGTCCCACCTGGCCGCACGCCGGAAGTTGCTCCGGACCGGACAACTTCACTGACTCAGCAGCACCCAAACCGATCCACAGGTATTGACTATTGCTCTTGACGATTGCTCGTAGCCGGTGATCACCTGAAGGTGTTCTCCTTCCCGAATGTGAGGAGTCACCAACAATGAAGATCCGCCGATTACATTCCGCTGTACTCGCCGTGGCGCTGGGCGCCAGTTTCCTGGCCAGTACCGCACCCGCCCTCGCCGCCACCCAGACCAGCGCGGCCGTGGCCGCCGCGGGCTGGCCGACCCCGGACTGGTACCTGCAGGGCCCGTACCAGACCATGGCTGACTGCGACCTCGCCTTCCAGGACGCTGCGCAGAACGGTCAATACACCGGGCTCGCCTACTGCCACTGGTTCCGCGGAGGTGGCCCTTATCCGGCGGGCTTCTACTACGAGGTGTACATCCCCTGATCAACAGGCGCGCTGGGCAGCGATCAGATCGTCGGGAATCTCATAGTCAGTGATCAGTCGCGATCCGATGCCGACTGACCCAGCTGCCCAGAGTGCTCGCGTTGATCCCGAGCTCGTGCGCAACCGACGCGACCGTCCGCTCACCCTCCAGCACCATGGGGGCGGCTTCTTCCTCGAACTCCGGCGAGAACTGTCTACGACGCCTCGTCACGCACCTACCTCTTCCAGACTTCTCTCATCTTATGTAGCCGAATGTCCGGAATTTTCTGGGCACCTCACCTTGTAGCGCGTCGTGAGACTGGGAGAACCCGGTGGCCTCCAGGCTGGAGGGCCACCGGGTTTCTTTCTATGGCCGGCGTATCAACTCGTCGAGTTGGACCTGGTCGTGGACCAGCGGCAGTTGGGTTTGCGGCTTGTTGCCGATCACCAGCGGCCGCATCATCTCGATTGCGCCGCCCGTGCTCGCTCCGTCCTCGTGGGACATGATGTGGCAATGCCAGACGGATGACCCACCGACAGTGAACTTGCTCGTCCAGACGGTGATGAAGTCGGGCGGGGACACGAACGTTTCCTTCGGGCCGCTTTCGTAAGGAGCCGGTGGCACGAACTGTCCGATCTCCAACGGTATCTGGTTGCCGGTGTCAGGGTCGGGGTCGCTCCACTTGGTGACGGGCCAACGGCCGATCAGCCGCATTTCGACGAGATGCAGATGGATCGGATGAGCGTCTGGGCTGTGGTTGCGCATGGCCCATGCCTCCGTTGAGTTCAGCTGCGGTGTCTCGGTGGCCGTGTCGGCCGGACCGTAGTTCAGCAACTGGACCTTGTCCCCGAGCTGCGGGGCGCCGGGGATGACCTCGCCGGCCTGCACGGTCCGCAGTCTGGCTTTGGCGAGGAGGGCGGCGGGTGGGAGCTGGTTGTTGGTCTCCGGCAGCGTACGCGGAACTCGGGAGCGGTCTGGCCAGCGGGTCGAAGGGCCGACGTCGAACCGCATGAGCTGTGGAATCCCAGCCCCGGTGGGATCCACGCCATCCAGCGCGCCGAAGGGCGCCGGAGCGTTGTTGGCCAGCACCCAGTTCTGTGAACGGTGGCCCGTGAAGTCGATGACCACCTTGTACCGTTCGCCTGGGGCGACAAGCAGCTCGGTGACCACAGCGGGGTGAAGTAGGTAACCCGAGTCACCGGCCACCACGGTCATCTTGGGAGCAGAGGCCGTCGAGCCGCTGGTTTGCCTCAGGCTCAGGCGGTAGAAGCGGGAATCTGACCCATTGATGAAGGTAAAGGTGTACCGCCGCGGTTCCACCGTCTGCTTCGGCGCGACGATACCGTTGACCACGGGGAGGTCGCCGAAGAATTCGGGATCGGCGTGGCTGTAGCACAGCGTCTTGTCGGCGTTGAAGGACTTGTCCTGCAGCACGTAAGCCTTGGCGAAGGCGCCGGTGGGCAGGCCGAATTGGCGCTCCCGCCGGTCGGTGTTGGGGATGAACCCTGCCAGCCCCTCGTACGCG
This sequence comes from Nonomuraea sp. NPDC048901, assembly GCF_040649695.1. NCBI lineage: Bacteria > Bacillati > Actinomycetota > Actinomycetes > Streptosporangiales > Streptosporangiaceae > Nonomuraea > Nonomuraea sp. NPDC048901. The sequence continues at coordinate 379,601 of NZ_JBEZFW010000002.1, forward strand.
TGGTACGAGGTCTGCGCGTCAATGTGATCGTGGTACCACAGGGGTGCTGCGGCCTGGTTGTTCGGATAGTGCTGGGTCTGCGAGCCGCCGGGTGGGACTTCCACTCCGATGGGGGCGGGTGCTCCGTCGCTTTCTGCCCGCTGCAGGCCGCCGTGACGGTGCAAAGTGAGCCTGTTGTCGTTGTTCGGCTGGTCGAACGGGAATATCTGGGTTCCCGCCGCTGGCAAGGCGTTGATCACCTTCACGTCGACCGGCCGGTTCTCTCGCGTGACGATCGTCGGGCCGAGGAAGTCCATCTCGACGTCACCGCCACCGCCACCGCCACCGCCACCGTCACCGCTGCCGCCGTCGGCGCTGCTGCTGGCACTACTACTGGCGCTACTGCTGCTACTACTACTACTACTACTGGCGCTGCTGCTACTGCCGCCTCTGCCACTGCCGCTGCCACCGGAAGCGCTGTAACCCAGTGTGGTTACTTCAGGCCAGTCGTTCGCTGGAGAGAACGAATGCCTACCCACGTGGGCGGTGAGGGTGTAATGGTCATGGCCATACCGAGTGTTGTCAGGCGTCGCCACCTTCGGCTGCGGGACCTCATCCTGGTAGAACTCCACCTCCGGAGATGGGCCGCATGGTGTGGATGGCTGTGCGGCTTGCCGGGTCGAGAATCCGGCGGCAACTGGCGGTCCGGCCCAGACCGGTGACCCGGTGCCCGTCATCGCCACGCTGGTGAGCCCCATCACCAGACTCACCCGTAGCGGACGTTTGGCAGGTCGCCTGACCTGTAGACGCGCTGTCGTGTTGAGCAAAGTACTTCCCCCGTAGACGCGAGCATGTCCTGCGTTCCGCAGAACTTCGGTGGCGGCCGCTGATCGTCGGGCCGCGTCGCTGATCTGATTTTGGGCAAGTGGCAGGCGCGGCGCGTCCACGCAACGCCGGGGGAACGTGAGTGACCTACGAGGCTTGACTGTCTTGGTGCCGCCCTTTCGCCGGATGGATCGCCAGACGTAGACCGCGAAGTCGTCTTGCTGCCAGCCCGCATGCGGTCGCCGCTCTGTTCCGCCTGTGCGAGGACGGTGAACCTGTTGGGGTCGGCAAGACCTCCGTGGCAGGAGAGATCTTCGGTCAGTTGATCGCAAGAGACATCTCGCCCGCTGTGCCGACATTGTCGTCCGCCGACTCGTGGCCGAAAAACAGAAACTGCTCGACAGGGGTCGCCCGATGGGAAGCGGACTTCTCGCGGGATGCGCTGTCGCGCCCCGTGCTGGAACTTGCCGACAGCTCTGACAAAGAGCGATGTCGTGCGTAAGCACCGACGGTCGCGAGCTCACCGGGCAGGGCGCTCAGGCCCCGGTGAGGGCGCGACCGTGGTCGGCCGCGTACGCGGCGAATACCTCAGCGGGTGTTCCATCCGTGTGGAGGAAACGCTGGTCAAGGATGGTGGCAAGGTCTTCCAGCGCACCAGCGAGCAGGGTGGCCATCAGACGCACATCTGCCCGTCGGGCTGCCTGCCCGCGCTGGGCGAGGTGAGTGGCATAGCCGATCGTGGCCGCCAGAGACGAGTGGTCCTCACCGTCATGGAAGTAGTACGCCTCGGCGTACTGGGTGAAGTCGATGCGGACGCGTACCACCTCGGTGGCCAGGCTTGCCAGCAATGACGCACCTGCAGCGCAGTCGAGCTGCTGCATGGATGGGTCCGAGCGGTACAGCAGCGCCAACCGGATCGCGAGCACCCGTCGGCGGGTCAGCGTCGGATAGATCTCCAGCACCCAGGAGACGGTGGCCGTCAGGAGGACGAAGCCGATGACGGCTTCCAGGGGCGAGGCCACGCGGAGCCAGCCTTCGGCGGGCACGATGTCTCCGAGCCCGAGGGTGGCCACCATGACGAGCGACAGATAGACGGAGTTGAGCAGTTCCGGCTCCTGCGACAGTGCGGAACCGGGCGCGAAGGCGAACGCCTCCGGCATGTGGGGCCAGTAGACGATGGCCCAGCCCAGGATGATGGTGACGGCCCACATGCCGACCACCGTGACCATGGCGAGCGGCCCGACGAGACCCACCACACGCTTGCGCGCTCGGAGATGCCGGGCCAGCTTCCACAACGCGGCCATGACGAGCCGGCTCAGACCTCCATGGCGGGTGGGGTGCCAGAGCGTGTGGAAAAGATCTCGTAGGGCGGCCATGATGAGCGTGGCCCCGAGCAGCGAGACCAACCACCCCATTCATCTCTCCCGCGGTGAGTGTCGTGTGGAGCGGCGAGGCGACCCGTGCAGCCAAGGCCGGAGTGATCTGCCGCCCGAGCCGGGCTGCGCATGGAGCCTAGGCCGCAGGCACCGCTGGTGAACGCAGACTCGCCGTATCGCAGGTGTACCAGACTGTCCTAGTGGCAGAACGAGTACGCGTCCACGAGATCGATGACGGCGAGGGGCAGCGTGTCGGCATGAGCCTGGAGGAGAGCGCCGGGCGGCCGGGCCTCTCACCAGGTCACGGGGACGCAGGTCACCGAGGTCGGTTGCCTTTCCTTTTGCGGCCGGCCGGTACGGCCCGGCGGCCGGAGCCATTCTTGGCGGATTTCTGCCCCTGCCGCTGTGCCGGTTTCTCCGCGGGGGAGGCGGGCGTACGGCCTCGTGAGCTGTTCACTGTGCGGCCGCGGACGATGCCGATGAAATCTTCCACCAGGTCAGTGGTCGCGTCCTTGGGCCAGGCCAGTGCGACCTGGGACTGCGGCGCGTCCGGCACCGGCCGGTACGTGACGTCCCTGCGGTGGTGGAGGCGTGCCAGTGACTGCGGAACCAGGAGCAGTCCGGTGCCTGCCGCTACCAGCTCAACCGCGTTCGCCGTTGTGGGTGGGCGGGTGAACGCGGGTTGCCCGGGCCGGACCGCCCACTCGATGGCGTCGTCCAGAGGGTGCAACACCTCGTCGTCGGTCAGGTCGGCGAGGGCCACCTCGTCGGCGGCGGTCACCGCGTGGTCCTTGGGTACCACGACCACTGTGGTCTCCACGTAGAGAGGGATCACGCTGAGCCCGTCACGGTCGACCGGCAGCCTGACGAATCCGGCGTCGGCGCCGCCATCCCGCAGGAGTGCCACCACCTCGGCGGCGGGAACCGCGACGAGGGTGATCGGGACGTCGGGCATCCTCTCGGTCCAGACGTTGACCCACTTCGCGGGTGTCACCCCGGGCACGTACGCCAGCCGGAACACCCTGCCGGTCTCCCCATCAGTCACTTCCACAGACTACCGATGTCAGGGGAACCCGTTCCGACTGACTACGCTTGGCGCCATGACCTCGTCCAAATCGAAGAGCATCCAGACGATGAAGCCCGAGACCGCGGCCAAGAAGCTGGGTGTCCTCCTTTCGGCCACTCCCGCCGAGTTCCAGGCGGGTGTCGTCTCCAGGGACGAGCTGAACGAGTTGCAGTCGACGCCACCCGCCTGGCTCGCTGACCTGCGCCGCAACGGCCCGCACCCCAAGCAGGTCGTCGCCGCGAAGCTCGGGGTCTCCATTTCCGGCCTGACCAGAGGCGGGATCACCGAGCCGCTCACCACCGCTGAGATCGATGCGCTGAAGGCGGAGAACCCCGCGTGGCTGGAGCGCGAGCGGTCCGTCCAGGCCGAGGCTCGCAAAGAAGCACTCCGCCTCAAGCAACGCTAGACAATTTTCCCTTTGGGGGTACGGGCTCTTGTGCGTCCGGTGGGCGTCTGGGAGTGGCTGATCGGCTAGGGTGACCGGCCGTGAGGATCCTCATCGTCGGTGGTAGTGGGCTTCTCGGGCGTGAGCTGGCTCGGCAGTGTTCGCTGGCGGGGCACGAGGTTGCCGCGACGTATCTGACCCGGTCCGGGGAGATCCTCGGCGTTGAGTGGGTGCCGCTCGATGTGCGCCGACGAGAGGACGTCGAGGTGCTGATCGGCGCCTTCCGGCCTGAGGTGGTCATCAACGCCGCGTACCGGCAGGCGGATTGGACCACCACGGCGATCGGTGCCGTGAATGTGGCTCTGGCCGTCTCCACGGTGGGTGGGCGCCTCGTCCATGTGTCCAGCGACGCGGTCTTCTCCGGCGCGGCGATTCGTTATGACGAGACGTGCCTCCCTGACCCGATCAGCCCGTACGGCGCGGCCAAAGCCGCCGCGGAGACGGCGGTGAACGCGATCGTGCCAGCTGCGGTGATAGCCCGGACATCCTTGATCATCGGCGACGGCGGCTCTCCGCACGAGGCCCTGGTGCATGCATTGGCCACCGGGAGGGCGGGAGGAGTGCTGTTCACCGATGACGTGCGGTGTCCCGTGCATGTACGTGACCTTGCCGCGGCGCTCCTGGAACTTGCCGCAGCTGAGTATCGCGGTGTCCATCATGTCGCTGGAGCCGATGCGGTGAGCCGGTACGAGCTTGGGGTGCTCATCGCTCGCCGCGATGGCCTGGACGCGGACCAGTTGCCTTCGGGTCGGCGGGCGGACACCAAGTTGCCCGGTCCTCTAGACGTGCGCTTGGACTGTGCCATGACTCAGCAGCGGCTGCACACCAAGCTGCGCGGCGCCCGGCAATTTCTGGGTCGCGGCTAGTTTTTCGGTGATGGTCAGCCGCCGGACGTTGGTCAACCGCCGGACGTTGGTCAACCGCCCGGGTGACGGTCAACCCTCCGGTGACGGCTGGTTTCTGGGTGGCGGGCAGCGGTGATCGCGACATCAGTCTGAGAGGCGAGGTCTAGAAGGCGAGGGTTGCGGCCAGTACGCAGGTCGCCTGACGTCCTGAATGTTTCGTCGGTGTTGTCGCGCGAGGCGTCCTGAGGTATCTCGGCCAGCAGCGCCAGCGCGCCCAGGTCATCGTAGTGGACGACCGGCTGGCGCAGGGTGGTGAAGCGGAGGGCGGTGCGGGCTTGGCGCCAGGATCGGCTGGGGCTATCGGCGGCGCCGATGCCCGCGCGTACGCCCGCGGGAAAGCGGGCCGGGTCCAGGGTGGTGGCCAGGATGACGCCCACGTCGGCGAGCGGTGCCGCCTTGACGAGGCGGTCCGGGCAGATCAGGCCGCCGACCTGGTCGAGCGGAAGCCGCGCGTGTACGGCGGCGACGCGGACCGGCAGGTCGGCGGGGAAGCCCAGGAGGCGTAGCGCTTCGCCGCTGCTGTCATCCTGCAGCTCATCGGCGCCCTCGCGGGCCTGGCGCCGCTGCCGGCTGTCGTCGAACTGGGCCGTACGTTGCTGTCGCCCGGCCTGATCGACCCCGCTCCGGCTCGGCGATCATCTGGCCCATTTGCCCCTTGGCCGGTACAGCGCCGACCGGGTCGGCGAGGTGTTCTTCATGGCCGGCCGCGGCCTCCTGCAGGTGATGAGCGTGGCGGCGCATCTGCTGGCACCGTCCATCTCCGCCTGTGTAATCCCCCTGACGATCGTCATCGTCATGCTCGCCTTCGATTGGCGCATGAGGCTCCCAACCAGGCGAAGACCACTCGGGTAGCAGCTCCGCCATGAGCGAGCGAAGCCGTACCCGAGCGACCTATCCGACGCCCGCTGGGCGTTAATCGAACTTAACCGCCTGGCGCCAAGCATCGACTGGCCGGCCCGCCTCGGGTGAATTGTGGGACGTCTTCAACGCGATCCTGTATATCAACCAAACGGGAATCGCCTGGAAATACCTGTCCGTCGTACAGCACCGTCTACGCCTACTACGCAGCCTGGCTGGACGAGCAAATCTTCGCCCAGCTCAACTACGAGCTGACCGGCCTGGCCCGTGTCAAACAAAGCCGAACCAACCGCGTACGTGATGGACACCCAGAGTGTGAAGACCTCCACCAACGTGCCTCTCCCCAGCCAAGGGGTCCCGGTAGCAATGAAGAAATTCCCCACTGATATAGCGCCGGCCTGTGGTGATAGAGAGACTCTGTGATCGAGGTCTCGGTTCGCTGACGTCCGGTCCGTGAGCGACGACAAACCGGAGGTCAGGTACGGCGTGCGGGCCGCCGGCCCCTGTGGACGTGCGAGATCGGGGCGCTGAGGTTATCTGGACGGTGCTGCGCAAAGCGGGACGGCGGGAGTTCAGCGAACGCCATGACGGGTTCGTCGTCGAGGGCGGGGACGATGCGGCGCCGTTCCTGATCGCCTGCACCGAGGAGGCCGAAGGTTCCGCGCCGGAGCTCACGCGGTATCGGGTCGATCTGGTGAAGGCCAGGTAACGAGACGAGCCCGACCCAACGATGATCAGGTGCTACTGGTGTGGAATAGCTCGTGACCCGGTGGTCTCCCTGGTGGCGTGGGGATCAGCGGGTACGGCGACGCTGGACGGGGTCGGCTTCGGCGGTGGTGCGGGTGGATAGACTCTCGAAGATCATAATTTGCGGAGGTGCAGGTGGACGAGCCGGTGACGGCGGAGGTGGGCGAGGACGGGCTGCTGGCCGCCCTCCACATCGACCCGCGGGCCATGCGGCTCGGCTCGACGGAGCTGGCCAGACGGGTTGTGGAGGTCGTGCGCGCCGCGCAGCGTGGGCACGAGCAGCCGCCCCGGGACTCCTCCGGCCTCGACGCACTCCTCCAGCGGCTGGACGAGTTGGAGGCTCAGGCGGACAGGGACTTCGATTACGTGAACAGCAGGCTTGACGACACTCTCAGGAGGATCACGGAATGACCGAGATCTCGACCGGCATCACGATCGACGCCAGCGGGCGGGCCTCCTCGGGCCGGGCGTTCGGCGCGCTGGCCGACGAGTACTCCGGGCTCGCCGGCGGGTGGGGCCGAGGCGAGACGCCGCTGCCGTACGAGGAGTTCTCGGTCGGCTACCACGAGCTCACGGCCGGCCTCCGCGCCGCTTGTGAAGGGCTGTCCGGCTCGCTCGACCAGGCCGGAACGGGACAGGTCGCCATGGCCGCCATCAATACGAGCACAGAACTCGCCAACTCGCGTGGGCGGGACGTGTGACGGAACAGGCATTGGCGGCCGGGCTGGCGCTGCTCGGCGTCCCGCCACTGCCCGACCTGGACGGCGTCGACAGGCACATCGCCGATCTGGACGCGGCGGCCGCCCATCACCGGGAACTCGCCGCGGAGAGCGGACGCGCCCACCGGCTGGCCGGGGCAAACAGCGGGCCGGCCGCCGACGCGGTGGATGACCATGTGAACGGCCGCGACGGCATCGCCCTCACTGCGGGCGACCTCGCCGACCGCCTCTCCAACGTGGCCGGCATGTTGCGAGTCACCAGGGAAACGCTGGTCTGGGTGGGCGGTCTGCTGGCCGGGCTGGCCGCCCTCGCTGTGGCGGCCGTCGCGTACGCGCCCCACCTGCTGCCCCGGCTGAGAGCCATCGCCGCCAGAGTCTCTGGCAGGCTGCGCGAGATCACCGCCCGCCTCGGGGCGTTGATGCGCGGCATGTCCACGACCCTGACCAACCGCAGGGTCGACAAAGTCGCCGGCCGCTTCCACGACGCGTGGCGCGCTCCGCGCAAGCTGCCCGACGGCACGTATGAGCCGAGGGTGAAGACCACCAGCGACCCGGCCTGGATCAAGAAGCACGACACCGACCAGGTCGACATAGCTAACACGCGCTATCGCGACCTGCCAGCCGACTGGAAGCGCGAGAACCAGGAGTCCGCGCGCATCGGGGTACAGCTCGTCGATGAGGCGCGGACGAGCGGCGTGGACGTCAGAAGCGAGCGGTTCATGGAGGAGGCGAGCTCGGTGGTGCACGACAAGTGGCTCGTCCGCAACCGGGACTGGGCCCCCGAAGAGCAGCGCCGCCCCTACGAACTGCTCTCCGAAGCCGAAAAGGAGAAGGATCGCGACGTCATCCGTATGGTCCTCGGGATCTAGCGGGCCGGCCGCCATGGCGGCCGTTACGCCGATTTCTGGTGCATTTCCCTGCTCGGATCGCGCACCGCGACCCAGACGGTGCTCGACGGTGACGGCAAGCAGAAGAGCGCCAAGGCCCACTACGCCGGCGATCAGATCAACGACGCCACCCTGATGAGCAAGCTCGAGCACGACCTGAAGCTGATCTTCCCGCATCTCGCCTAGGTGGTCAGAGGCGGTCCCGGTTCCTTGGCGGGAGCCGGGACCGCCGCTGAAGGCCTCAGGGCAGTTGGTCAGGGGCTGCCGTGAGGCCGTAGTAGATGCGTGGGGCGCCGTCCAGCCGGACCTTGACCTTGCCGTCGCGGGCGGTGAGCAGCCGTTCCCTGCCGAGGCAGTCGAGCTCCCGCACCGAGCGCCCGGCGGCGGCCACCTTCAGCTCCGTCTTGGTCGGCCAGTCGTCCACCCACGGTTCCGGCGCGGCGAACCACGTGGCGCCCGGCGCGTGATCGGTGTTGAGCAGGTACCCGTCCTTCCTGCTCCACAGGATCGAGACGGGTCCTTCCGGCGTGTCGAACAGCAGTCCCTTCAGGTCGGGGTCGGCCGGCTTCAGCCAGCGGACGAACGTCGCCCGGTCCAGCACCTGCGCGGCCGTGGCGTAGGCGAGCATGGACGGCTTGGCGCTGAGGTCGCGGTTCATGAGCCCGTAGTGGTACTCGGGGTTGGCCGGGTCGGCCATCTGCGGCTTGCCCAGGACACTGTCGTGCAGCTGGTACCAGTTCACGCAGTTCACCCCCTCGGCCATGGCCAGCGCCAGGGTGAGCAGGACGTTCTCCGCGGCCTGCCGGTAGGTGTCGTGCCACCAGCTGTTCGGCTTCGTGCAGGCGTAGGCCTCGGTCAGCCACAACTCTTTGTGCCCGTACTCCGCGATCGTCTCGCGGGCCTTGCGCAGGCCGCCGAGGAAGTTCCAGTAGGAGCCGTTGGTGCCCTGCGTCCACTCCTCCGGAGGCGGCGCGTAGTCCGGGGTGAAGTTGCCCCGGCCCGGGTGGAAGGCGAACCCGTCGATGAGGTCCCAGCCGCCGGCGTCGTGGAAGTTCTTGGTCCAGACGTGATCCATGCCGGCCAGCCCGGCGTTGAGCACCTTGGTGGGCGCTCCCGCGGCGGTCAGCCGGTCGCGTACCGGGCGTAAGCCGTCCCGTACGTACGCGGCGGCGGTCTCGCCGCTCATCCACGGCTTGTTCACCTCGTTGGCGACCTCGAAGTAGTCGGCACCCGACCCGATCGCCTTCTGCGTGTTCGTGTCGGCCCAGGCGGCGACCTCGGCGGCCGTTCCGCCCAGGGGGATTCCGGCGAGTTCGATGTTGTGGCTGATCCCCGCCGCGTCGAGGGCGGCGGGCGGCAGGCCCGGCCCGCCGTCGTAGGAGATACGGACGCGCTGGATGCCTATGCGCCGCATCAGTCCCACGACGGCGGCGGTGTCGGGCTTGAGCAGCCAGGGGTAGTTGGCGATGCCGAACATGCTGTCGGCGCCGGCCTGATAGGTGTGCGGCGGCAGGACGGCGAGGTTGGTGCGGGCGAACGCGCTGTCGGTGCCCGCGGTGGCGCGTACCTCGGTGAACACGATCCCGCGGGGTGGCGAGGTGACGGTGAAGGTCTGCCTCCAGGCGGCTCCCGCCGCGACCGTGCCGGTCACGCTGCCGCCGGCCAGCGTCTTGCCGTCGAAGTCGCGCGCCCACCACGACAGCTTCACGCTGCGGGCGGCGCTTCCCCCGTTGGCCACCTCCGCGTGCAGGGCCATGGCCTGGCCGCCGGCGTCCCAGAGGGAGAAGGGCTGGTCGGTCCAGACCTCCACGCCGAGGGGCAGGCCCGCGCCCATGGTGCCGCCCGCGGCCGGTCGCATCGAGCCGAGCACGAGGTCGGCCTCCGTCACGGCCGCGCTCGCGGTCCCGGTGCCCGGCGCGTGGATCCAGGTGGCGTTGGTCCAGGCCGGGGTGGTGGTGGCCAGCCGGAAGTAGGCGCGGGTGTCGGCCCAGGTCTCCTGGTAGACGACCCCGGCATTGGTTTCGTACGGCACTCCGCCCCCGGCGTCGCGGTTCCACGTCGTCAGCGCGGCGAAGGACTCGGGGGCCGAGGGGGAGACGACGGCGCGGCCGAGCATGAAACCGGCCGGGATCAGCGTGGTCGAGCCGCCGACCTCCCAGCGGAGCTTCGCGCGGTGCGCCGCGACGCGGAAGACGCCGCGGACGGTGATTCCTCCGGCCGCGGCGGGGAGTGTGTAGTCGACCTGGATGGCCTGCGTGCCGTCCGGGAGCGTGACGAGCGACGGCGTTCCGCCGGTGGTGCGCTGGATGCCGGTGACGGAGTCCTTGGTCATGAACCCGGTGAGCCTGATCCGCTCGACGCCGCCGCCGTCGCGGACGGTGATGCCGCCGTCGGTGCCGGCGGTCAGTGTGATGCCGTCGGCGGAGATCGAAGGGGTGTCGGCCCGGGCTTGTGCCGTGGGGAGCAACGCTCCGGCGAGCCCGGCGGCCACGGCTCCGCCGAGGAAGCGGCGTCGGGGGATGTCAGACATGAAGATCTCTTCCCTGTCGACCTAATGCGGATTAGGGAGATGTGTAGTACGGCCCGAACGAGAGTGTCAAGGGTGATCTGTGCGCATCACGTAATCTGGCCGTAACGCCTTGACACCTTCTCCTAATGCGGATTAGATGCCACCTAATCCGCATTAGGTAGAGGAGTGGCCATGGATGTATCAGCCTCCAGGAAGTGGATGGCGGGGGCGCTCGTGCTCGCCGCCGCGACGGCGGGCTGCGCGTCCGGCTCGTCGGGTGAGGACTCGGGCACGACCACCATCACCGTGGCGGGCATGCCTCCCACCACCGCCGCCAAGACCCGCAAGCAGTTCCTCGACGCGGTCGCCGCGTTCGAGAAGGCCAACCCCGCCATCAAGATCAAACCGACCGACACGCAGTGGGACGCCAGGACGTTCGCGACCAGGCTGGCCGGCGGAAACGCGGAGACGGTGCTGACCGTGCCGCTCACCGAGCCGCCGGGGCTCATCGCCCGGCGCCAGGTCGCCGACCTCAGCGCCGAGATCAAGAGCCTGCCGCACGCCGGAGACTTCGACCCCCGCGCGCTGGCCCCCGCGACCGGCGCGGACGGCAAGGTCTACGGCCTGCCCGTCACCGAGTACGCGCTGGGCCTGGTCTACAACCGCGCCCTGTTCACCAAGGCAGGGCTCGACCCCGACCAGCCGCCGGCCACGTGGGACGAGGTCAGGGCGGCCGCCAAGAAGATCGCCGGCACGGGCGTGGCCGGCTACACCCAGATGACGGTCAAGAACACCGGCGGCTGGATCCTGACCGCGATGACCTACTCCTTCGGCGGGCGGATGGAGAAGCAGGAGGGCGTCAAGCAAGAGGGCGACAAGTACGTGTCCGCGCTCCTGGACGGCCCGGCGGAGCAGGCGCTGCGGCACCTGTCCGCGATGCGCTGGCAGGACGACTCCATGGGCGCCAACCAGCTGCGTACCCAGCAGGACGCGGAGCGCGACTTCGCGGCCGGCAAGATCGGCATGCTGATCGGCACCGTGAACAGCTACAACCGCTACATCACCCTCTACTCCGGCAAGCCGGACGACTTCGGCATCGCGGCGCTGCCGCAGCAGGGCGCGGGCAAGGCGACGCTGCTGGGCGGGCTGGTGGCGGCTGTCAACGCCAAGGCCACGGCCGCGCAGCGGGCCGCCGCGGTGAAGTGGATCGACTTCTACTACCTCAAGCCCAACTATGACCCGGCCGCCGCCGAGCAGCTGGCCGTGGCCAACGCGGCGGACAAACTGGCCGTCGGCCTTCCCACGCTGCCGTTCTACGGCACCTCGGTGGCTGGCCCGGTGAACACCGCGATCGCCAAGCACGCCAACATCCCGGTGGCGAACTTCGCGCCCTACGTGAAGGACACCGACAAGCTGGAGTACGTCGTCGAGCCCCCGGTCGCCGCCCAGGACCTGTACGGCGCGCTCGACACCGCCGTACAGGCCGTGCTCACCCGCAAGGACGCCGACCCGCGCGACGAGCTGACCAAGGCGGCGGCCCGAGTCGCCCCGCTGCTTGAGAAAGCACAGTGACCCGGGGCAAAGGCGTCGCGGCCGCGCTGTTCCTCATCCCGACGGTGCTGGTCTTCGGCCTGTTCTCGTGGTGGCCGATCATCCGCAGCGTGGTGCTCGGCTTCCAGCGGACCAACCTGGTCGAGGCGGCGACGTTCGCGGGCCTCGACAACTTCCGCACCCTGCTCGCCGACCCCCTGCTGGGCCTGGCGGTGCGCAACACGCTGCTGTTCACCGGCCTGGCCCTGGTGATCGGCTTCCCGCTGCCGATCTTCCTGGCGGTGCTGATGTCGGAGCTGCGGCGCGGCTCCGGGCTGATGCGGGTGCTGGTCTACCTGCCGGTGGTGGTGCCGCCGGTGGTGGCCGTGCTGATGTGGAAGTGGTTCTACGACCCGGACTCCGGCCTGTTCAACCAGCTGCTCGGATTGGTCGGGCTGGGACCGTACCCCTGGTTGCAGTCCACGGGCATGGCGATGCCGAGCCTGGTGCTGGAGGCGACCTGGGCGGGTGCCGGCGGCGCCGTGCTCATCTACCTGGCCGCGCTGTCCAGCGTGCCCACCGAGCTGTACGAGGCGGCCGAGCTGGACGGCGCGTCCATCTCGCGCAGGCTGTGGCACGTGACACTGCCGCAGCTGCGGCCCATCCTGTTGATCATGCTGCTGCTCCAGGTGATCAACACCTTCCAGGTGTTCACCGAGCCGTTCGTGCTGACCGACGGCGGGCCGGAGGACTCGACGGTCACGGTGCTGCTGCTGATCTACAGGTACGCGTTCGTCAACGGCGACTACGGCACGGCCGCGGCGTTGAGCGTGAGCCTGGCCGTGGTGCTGGCGGCGCTGTCGGCCGTGTACCTGCGGCTCACCAGAACTTGGGGGACGAAGTGAGGGGAGTGATCTCCGAGACCGAACGGCGCGGGATGCGCCTCGGACTGGGCACCACCCAGGTGCTGCTCATCGTGGCCCTGCTCCTGGAGGGCGCCGGGCCGATCTACTGGATCTTCAAGGGCGCGATCTCCTCCACCCAGGAGTCGCTGCGCAGCCCGCTGGCCCTGTGGCCGGCGGACGTTCGATGGTCGAACCTGACGGAGGCGTGGACGACCCTGGAGGTCGGCCACTACCTGACGAACACCGTCGTCCTCGTCGCCGGTTCCTGGTTCACCCAGCTGTTCGTCGCGACGACCGGCGCCTACGCGCTGTCGGTCCTACGACCCTCCTACGGCAAGTACATCTACGGCGCGGTCCTCGCGACACTGTTCCTGCCCGGCACGGTCTCGATGGTCTCGCTGTACCTGACCGTCCTGGACCTGTCCATCGCCAACACCCCGCTGGCGGTGTGGCTGCCCGCCGGTGCGCACGCCTTCAACGTCCTGCTGGTCAAGCAGTTCTTCGACGGCATACCCAAGGAGCTGTTCGAGGCGGCGCGCCTCGACGGCGCCGGGCCATGGCGGATCTTCACCCGGGTGGTCCTGCCCATGTCGCGGCCGATCTTGGCCGTGGTATCACTGCTGGCTGTCATGAACGCGTGGAAGGACTTTCTCTGGCCCATGATCGCCATCACCGACACCGAGAGCCAGCCCCTGGCGGTGGCCCTGCCCCGGCTGGCCGACACCTCGGACCAGGCCCTGCTCATCGCCGGGATGCTGATCGCGATCATCCCGCCGGTCCTGGTGTTCCTGCTGTTCCAGCGGCAGATCATCCGGGGCATCGCCTTCACGGGGCTGAAGGGATGAGAGTCCTGGTCACCGGCGCGGCCGGCCGCCTCGGCTCCGCCGTACTGGCAGAACTCGCCTCACGCGACATCGCCGTGACCGCGCTCGTCGAGCGGGATCCCGGCCCGCCGGCGGCGGAGCGGGTCGTCGTGGGCGACGCCCGCGACCCGGCCGCCGTCCGCGCGGCCCTCAACGGGGCCGACGCCGTCGTGCACACGGCGGCGCTGGCCTCGCCCGAGGTGGCGGCGCCCGAGGTGGTGTTCGCGGCCAACACGCAGGCGACGTTCGTGGTGCTGAACGAGGCGGGAGAGCAGGGGGTACGGCGGACGGTGATCGCCAGCAGCCTGTCGATCACCGGCCTGCCCTTCGCCAGGTCGCGCCCCAGCCCGCCGTATCTGCCGCTGGACGAGCACGTGCCGTTGCTGATCGAGGACCCGTACGCATTGTCCAAGCAGGTGGACGAGGCCACGGCGGCGATGATGCACCGGCGGCACGGCATGACCGTCGCCGCGCTGCGCTTCCCCTTCCTCGGCGACCAGAACAGGCTCGCCGCGCGCGCGGAGCGGCTGGCCGGCGATCCCGCGGCCGGGGCCACGGAGATGTGGAGCTACCTCGACCTGCGCGACGCCGCGCGGGCCTGCCTGCTCGGGCTGACGGCCCCGCTGTCCGGCGCGCCGGTCATCTTCGTCGCCGCGTCCGACACGCTCATGACGACGCCCACCGAGGAACTGCTCGCGGCGCACCACCCCGGCGTGCCGTGCCGTACGGCGTTGCCCGGCAGGGCGGTGGCCATCGATCTCGAACCGGCCAGGCGGCTGCTCGGGTTCACCGCTGTGCATCCGTTTCCAGAGGAGCGACAATAATGATCATGCCGGAGACGCAGGCGCCGTGGCAGGCCAGGGACGGGCTGCGCATCACCGGTGTACGCACGATCGTCACCGCGCCGGGCGGCGTCCCGCTCGTCGTCGTGCGGATCGACACCTCAGAACCCGGCCTGTACGGCCTGGGCTGCGCCACCTTCACCCAGCGCTTCCACGCCGTGGTCGCCGCGATCGAGCACCACATCGGGCCCATGGTCATCGGCCGGCATCCCGCCGACATCGAGGACATCGGCCGGATGCTGCACTACTCCTCGTACTGGCGAGGCGGGCCGGTGCACAACAACGCGCTGTCCGGCATCGACCAGGCATTGTGGGACATCGCCGGCAAACGTTTCGGCGTGCCGGTGTACGAGCTGCTGGGCGGGCGGGTCAGAGCGGCCGCCGCCGTCTACACCGGGGCCCGCGGTGGCGAGGTCGAGGAGTCGATCGAGCGGGCCGCCGCGCTCGCCGAGCAGGGCTACCGCTACGTACGCCTGCAGGCGGGCGGGCCGGGGCTCGGCACGTACGGCGGCGTCGGCACGCCCGGCGGATACCCGGACAGCCCCCACCCCGACGGCTGGGACGTCGGCCACTACCTGCGGAGCACGCCGAAGTTGTTCGAGCGCGCCCGCGAGGTCCTCGGTGACGAACTCGGCCTGCTGCACGACGCGCACAACCGGCTCACGCCGAAGGAGGCCGTGGTGCTCGCGCGGTCGCTGGAGCCGTACCGGCTGTTCTTCCTGGAGGACCCGCTCGCGCCCGAGCACTTCGACCGGCTGCCCGAGGTGCGGGCCGCGGCGCCGATGCCGATCGCCTCCGGCGAGCTGGTCTCCTCGGTGACCGACGCGGCGCGGCTCATCACCTCCGGTGGCGTCGACTACCTGCGCCTGCACGTCTCGGCCGTCGGCGGGCTGACGCCCGTGCGCAAGCTCGCCGCGCTGTGCGAGCTGACCGGCGTGCGGACGGCCTGGCACGGGCCGCCGGACGTGTCGCCGGTGGGCGCGGCGGCCAACGTCACGCTCGACGTCACCAGCCCCGCGTTCGGGATCCAGGAGGCGCACGTCTACCCGGAGACCGTGCACGAGGTGTTCCCGGGCACGTTGCGTACGGTGAACGGCTACATCACCCCCTCCGACCGGCCCGGCTGGGGCATCGACCTCGATGAGAGCGCCGCCAGGCGGTACCCGCCGGAGACACACCTGCACGAGCGGTGGGCCGCGCGGGTGCGCAGGCCGGACGGCGGGCTCGAAGCTCCGTGATCTACTACTTCTTGGGGGATATGCCATGAGACCCAGCGGTCGTCCTCGTCAGGCGGACATCGCTCGCCTGGCCGGCGTCTCACAGCCGACCGTGTCGCTGATCCTCGGCGGCGGCGCCGCCGCCATGGGCATCGCCGAGGAGACCCAGCGCAAGGTCATGGCGGCCGCCGAGCAGCTCGGCTACGTGCCCGACCCGATCGCCACCCGCCTGGCGGCCGGTCAGAACAACCTGCTCGGCCTCTACACCTTCACCTCGACCTTCCCCACGGAGATGTCGCACGCCTACTACCCGTTCCTGGTGGGCATCGAGGAGGAGTCGGCGGCGCAGGGCTACGACCTGCTGATGTTCATCGCCTCCAGCGTCACGGGGGAGCGCCCGCACGCTCAGGTGCTCAACCGGGTACGCCTGGCAGACGGCTGCCTGTTCCTGGGCAGGCACCTGCCGGTGCCGGAGATGGACCGTCTGCTGGCCACCGATCTGCCCGTCGTCTATATAGGGCGGCACGACGAGTTCGGCGACCGCCTGCCCTACGTCGGCGCCGACTACGTCTCCGCCGGCGCCGCCGTGGTGCGGCACCTGGCCGGGCTGGGGCATGGGCGCATCCTGTACGTACGCGAAGCCGACGAGGCGATCACCTCTGTTGACAGGGAGGCGGGCTTCCGACGCGGCATGGACGAATGCGGGCTGGCCGCCGAGGTGGTGCGCACCGACGGCGCCGACCTGACCCCCGACCGGCTGCGCGCCTGGCGCGATCAGGGCGTCACCGCGCTGGTCACCGAGGCCACCGACACCGACGCCGCCCACCGCGCCCTCCTGGCGGCCGCCGAGGGCGCGGGGCTTCGCTTCCCCGACGACCTCTCCCTGGCCACGCTCGGCGACCCCGCCGACCGCCCGGAGGGTCTGACCGGCTTCGCCGTACCCCGTCGCGAGATGGGGGCCGCGGCCGTCCGGCTGCTCACGAAACTCATCGCGGGAGACCGTACGGTCCCCAGGCACCAGCTCATGACCTGCGAGCTGGAGCCGGGCGAGACCGCGGCACCTCCCCATTAGCCCTCTCGAAAGGCAGCACCCATGACCGACATCCTCATCGTCGGCGGTGGGCTCGGCGGCGTCGCCGCGGCCCTGGCCGCCTGCCGCGCGGGCCACGACGTCGTCCTCACCGAGGAGACGGACTGGATCGGCGGCCAGCTCACCGCGCAGGCCGTACCTCCTGACGAGCACCCGTGGATCGAGAGCTACGGCGCCACCGCCACCTATCGTGAGGTGCGCGGCTCCATCCGCGACTACTACCGCCGCTGGTATCCCATGACCGGCGGTGCGCAGCGCTGGCGCGAGCTGAACCCTGGTGCCGGATATGTCAGCAAGCTGTGCCACGAACCACGCGTCTCCCTGGCGGTTCTGCAGGCCATGCTGGCTCCCCACGTGGCCGCCGGGCGCCTGCGCGTCCTCCTCGAACACCGCCCCGTCGAGGTCGAGGTGGACCGTGACCGCGTCAGCGCGGTCACGCTGCTGGACCTCCGCTCCGGCGACTCGCGCACCATCGCCGCCGCCTACGTCCTCGACGCGACGGAGACCGGTGAGTTGCTGCCGCTGGCGAAAACGGAGTACGTCACGGGCGCGGAGGCCCGCGGCGAGCACGACGAGCCGCACGCGCCGGACGAATACCAGCCGCTGAACATGCAGGGCATCACCTACTGCTTCGCCGTCTCTCACCACGAGGGCGAGAACCACGTCATCGACCGGCCCGCGGACTACGGATTCTGGCGCGATTACCGGCCCGACTTCTGGCCTGGCCCACTGCTCGGCTTCAGCGCGCCGGACCCCCGCACCCTGGAGCCCGAGGCCCGCTGGTTCGACCCCAACCCGACCGGTGACCCCCGCGCGGTGCTGGCCGACCAGAGCGCCCAATCAGGGGACAAGGACCTGTGGATGTTCCGCAGGATCCTCGCCCGGGACCTGTTCGAGCCCGGCTTCGCCGCTTCCGACATCACGTTGGTCAACTGGCCGCTGAACGACTACTGGCTGCGCCCGATCATCGAGGTGGACGCCGGCACGGCGGCGCTGGCGCACAAGGAGGCCAAGCAGCTGTCGTTGTCGGTGCTGTACTGGCTCCAGACCGAAGCGCCCCGCCCTGACGGCGGCACCGGTTTTCCCGGGCTCCGGCTCCGCCACGACGTGGTCGGCACCGCCGACGGGCTGGCGAAGTCCGCCTATGTCAGGGAATCGAGGCGGATCCGCGCGGTCACCACCGTCACCGAGCACCACGTCTCCAGGGCCATCCTCGGCGGCCGGGGCACGCTGCGGCACCATGACTCCGTCGGAGTCGGCGCGTACCGCATCGACCTGCACCCGTCGACCGGCGGGGACAACTACATCGACATCGCCAGCGTGCCCTTCGAGATCCCGCTCGGCGCGTTGCTGCCGGTCAGGATGCGCAACCTGCTGCCTGCGGGCAAGAACATCGGCACCACGCACATCTCCAACGGGTGTTTCCGCCTGCATCCGGTGGAGTGGAACGTGGGCGAGGCGGCGGGCCGGCTGGCCGCGTACTGCCTGCGCCGGGGGGTGGAGCCGCAGGAGGTCAGGGAGAAGGAGACCTTGCTGGAGGAGTTCACCGGGGAGCTGGACAGGACCGGGGTCGAGCGCCACTGGCCGGCACTGGCGGGCTACTGATCCTCTCCGCACGATGTTTTTTGTCGGACCGGTGGCTCACACTCGCCAGGGACACCACCCATCGAGGAGGGGCACCCATGGCGAGGGGATCCAGACAGGGTAGAAGAAAGTCACGGAGCAGACAGGACATATGGGTCCTGGGGATCGCGGGTGTGGCCATCGCTGGGGCGGTCGTGGTCTCGTTCGTCCGCGACCATCCGGTCTGGGCGGCGGCGATCGTCTGCCTGGTCCTGGCGGTGCTCGGCGGCGGGCTGCTCCTGCGCTACCAGGCCATCGAGGCACGCAGACGGCAGTTCCTGGCGGCCAACGTCGAGTTGGAGAAGATCGACCGGATGTCCGGATCGCAGTTCGAGCACCTGGTCGCCCAGCGGATGATCGCCGACGGCTTCCGGCAGGTCCGCGAACGCGGCCGTAGCGGCGACGGTGGGGTGGACATCACCGCCGTCGCTCCCGGACACGGGAAGTACGCCATCCAGTGCAAGCGCTACAGCAAGACCGTCGGCGCGCCCGACGTCCGCAACTTCCTGGGCGCGCTCGCCAACACCTTCGACGGGCACATCGGTGTCCTGGTCACCTCGGGGCAGCTGACCCGTCAGGCCCGGCTGGAGGCGCTCGGCGCCCGGGAGCCGCTGATCCTGGTCGAACGCGATCGGCTGGCGGACTGGCTGCTGGGCACGGTCTCGCTCCTGCCCGCACGGCCGAAGGGGGTCCTGATCGAAGGAGAGGAGCCCGCGGGCTGAAGTGCTGCACGTCGCAGGTCGAACTACGCTTCCCGGCCGGCGTGTGCTCGGCGCGGATGGCGCTCTATGCGGCTTCTGGATGTTCTCTGTATGGCTCATCCGCACTCTTGATCTCCAGCAAGAGCGCTTGGAACGACCCCATAGACCCATGCGCGGCTCCGGCACGCGTTGAAAGGATTGGTATGAGACCCAAAGCTGTGCTCACGGCGGGGTTCGCCCTGTTCATCTGTCTCGCGTCCGGCCAGGGCGCGTTAGCGAGCACGACGGGGGCCGAGGCCACTCCGACACCGTCCGCCACGCCCACTGCCACCCCCACCCCCACGCCGACCTCTGGGACGGACAACAACGACCCGCCGAACCAGGTGGAGGGGCCGCAGGTGTCGACCCTGGCCGCCCCGCGCTTCCAGCTCCCCTTCCCCTGCGGCCAGAAGTGGACCGGCAACTCCAGCGGCAGCAGCGCGCACCGGTCGTATGAGATCGACTTCAACCGGGGCAGCACGGCGAACGCCGACCTCGGCGACACCGTGGTCGCCGCCGCGGCGGGCACCGTGGTCATCTCGGCCCACCAGGGCTCGACCAACGGCTACGGGAACCTGGTCAAGATCGACCACGGCGGTGGCTACACGACCTTCTACGCGCACCTGAACTCGCGCGCCGTCGCCGCCGGCGCCAAGGTCACCCAGGGCCAGAAGATCGGCGCCGTCGGCAACACCAGCAAGCCGGGCAACGGCATCTCGCCGCACCTGCACTTCGAGGTGCGCAAGGGCAGCAGCTACCCGTCGAACATCCAGAAGGCCGTCTTCAACGGGGCCACGTTCGGCTACCCGAACCAGACCCTCACCTCCAAGAACTGCGGAGGCGGCAGCGGCGGCAACCCGAACACCGCCGAGTCGGTGTGCGGCAGCGGCTACAAGGTGATCGACTCGGCCGCCCTGGGCACGGCCGGCAAGGTCTACCTGCTGTTCAACTCGGCCAACGGCAAGAACTGCGTGGCCACCATCAAGTCGACCTCCCTCGGCAAGGCCACCGCCACCAGCGCCTACCTGGAGGTGAAGGGCAAGACGCGGGCCACCGACACGGGCAATTTCACCTACTACGCGGGCCCGGTAGTCGCCAGCGCGGCGGACAAGTGCGTCAAGTGGGGCGGCAAGGCCGGTGCGTCCACCTACAACAGCCCCTTCGAACACTGCACCTGACGTGCACCGCACCTGACGTTTGAGCCATGAGCGCCGCCGCCCTTTCATGGGTGGCGGCGCTTTTTCTGGCGCCTGGGCTGATGCAACTATGGTGCGTTATTCGCCGTACTTCTTCGCATAGAGGGTTATCAGCGTGGAGGTGCTGACCCGGCTGCCGCCGGCAGGGGATTGCCGGGTGACGACCCAGTTGCGGTCGTACACCTGGAAACGGTTCTGGCCGGTGGCGTCCTTGTCGTTGAGGATGTAGAAGCCCGCTGCTTGCAACCTGTCTTGGCCTGCTTGGAGGTTCATGCCGACGACATTCGGCAGCTTCTTCTTCGACGCCTTCGCCTCTGTGGTCGGGCTGGGTTTTTTCGCTTTGGTGGCCTTGGTTGCGGTGGCGGTGGGTGCTTGATCTGACCCGGCGACCGTCTTGCCCGGTGCGGGCAAGTTGATGGGCCCACACGCGGTGAGGCAAATGATGACGAAGAGGGCGGGGAGTGCTGGGCGAAGTTGCCGCATCGGTGTGTCCTCAGATCGCGAAGAAACGGAACGCACCGTTAGACGATCAAGCGTGAGAGATGGTTTCGGCAATCGGCCCGCTACGTGCAGGCCATAAGGCGCCTAGCCGCTAAGGGCTTTCGACCACAAAACTAAGTGGTGGTCTATTCGAACTCCAAGAAGCTGGCTGTCTCAGGATTCGTTGTCATCGCGGCGTACGACGACGGATCCCCTGCCGGGCTTGGTGATGATCAGCTGACGTTCGCGAAGGATGGCGAACGCTTTGCGGATGGTGTCACGGCCGACGGCGAAGTAGCCCTGGAGTTGTACCTCGGACAGCACAGTACGCGGCGGGTAGTCGCCGGCTTGGATGCGCTCTCCAACCCAGTCGGCTATCTGCTCGTATCGGTAGAACTCGGGGTTCCAGTCGTCGGAAGTCCAGGGCGTGTCAGGCAACATCACAGGCGGACCCTAGACCGTCACCTACTTACATACATAGACCAAACAGTACAGGTCGCGTCCAGGCTAGTCCTAGACAGGTGGGTATAGGTGAGCCTAAGGTTGTGCCACAACGGAGGCAGGCGAAAGGAGTTCAGGCGATGGAGCTGTATGGCGGTTATCTCGGGGAGGTGTCGTTCGGCGGGATGCGCGGTGGCGATCAGGGCGAGGAGGAGGGCGAGAGTTGTGTTCTGATCGTCTCGATTCCTGACATAGAGGACGCCGGAGCTCTGCATGGCTCGAAGGCCTCGGCCAGTACGGGAGCGCCTGAGTAAGTCCATCCCGTGTCCGGAACTTGATGACGCGATCCTCCTTGGAGATCAGCATGATCATGGAGGAATTCCATGGCCCGCACCTGAAGCCCCTACGAAAGGGGTACACCGCGATCGACTGGTCCGACTCGGTGGCCAGAAGCAACTTCGTCAGGGTCCGAAGCCACACGTGCGAATGCTTGATCACGGTGTACGAGTTCTGCGTGGCGGGCGGACTCGGCCACATCCGCCGTACGGAGAGGTCGTCGGAGGGCATCCGTCTCAGTGAGAGTCCTTGGCTTCGGGTCGCCGACGCGAAGCGGCTGTGGGAACGGCTCCTTCAGGGGCACGCCCAGTAGTGCTGGTGGCCCTATGTAAGCGAGCATTCCAACTTCGGAGTCTTCCCCGGAGTTCTTAAGAGCATGGACCGTTTTGAGGGGTTCCAGGAGTTCGTGCGTGCCCGTCAGCAATCGCTGATGCGGACGGCGTACCTGCTCACTGGAGACACCCATCTCGCCGAGGATCTGTTGCAGACGGTCCTCACCCGTGTCGCCTCACACTGGCCCAAGCTCACCAAGGGCGGTAATCCCGAGGCGTACGCCCGTAAGGCCCTGGTCAACCAGAACATCTCCTGGCGCAGACGCAAGCGGGTCGAGCTGCCGGGAAGCGAGTTGCCGGAGGTCGGCCAGTCGCACGACGAGGCGACCGTGCGGCGGCTCGCCTTGCTTCAGGCGCTCGCCCAGCTCACCCCGAAACAGCGGACGGTGATCGTGCTGCGTTACTACGAAGATCGCACCGAACACGAGACCGCCCAGCTCATGGGCGTCTCGCTGGGCACGGTCAAGAGTCAGACGCATTACGCGCTGTCGAAGCTGCGCGCGCTCACCCCGCAGGAGGTGGACAGATGAACACGCTCCGTGATGATCTGCACGAGCTGGCCGCCCACGTTCCCGACGTCGACCTGGCCGACCTGGCGATCAGGGGAGCGCGCCGCCGCAGCCGTGTGGTCCGCCTGTCGCTGGCCGCCGCAGCCGCGGTGGTCGTCGGGATCGCCGGCGGCTCCGTCATACTGCTCCAGCAAGAGGTACGGCGGGTGCCGCCGGTCGTACTCACACCACCGGAGACCAAGGCGCTCCCGCTGCCCGAGAAGGGGGTCGCGCCGGTACAGCAGGCTTATCGGCCGTCCTGCGCAGAAGGGTGTAAGCAGGACGGGTGGCGCATCGTCACCCAAAGCGGCGAAATCTACCAGCTACCCGCCGGACCGGGGCCGGTGACGGCCACGGCTGACGGTCGCCGGATCGCCTACTACAGCGTGCAGAGCCGCGGCATCGTGGTGCGCGACCTGGCCAGTGGCCGGATCTGGAAGTCACCGCTGAAGCAGCCGAAGGAGGACTTCGCCGACGAGTACGCCCTTCGGATGTCACCCAACGGGTTGCGTTTCATCGTCTCCGGTTGGGGTGGCCGGCGTCAGCCGAAAATGCTCGTGGACGTCGAGCAGGGGACAGTGGAGGAACTGGACAAGGGCTGGTGGCCGGTGAGCGTGGCAGATGGTGACGGCCCGGTGGTGCTGGCCAAGCCGTACGACAACACCACCCAGGTCTGGGTGCGTGGCCATAAGCCGGTCACCATCCCCGACTTCACCTACGCTTTCAGCGCCTTGAACCTCGATGGCCGCACGCTCGTTCGAGTGGGGCAGGTCCTGCGCCGTACGGCGCCCATGGTGCGGAGAGACGGAACGATCGTCATCTTCGACGCCCTCACCGGGGCCACCCAGAAGCGGGTGGCGGTGTCCGGCCTTCCGGAGAACATGCTGCCGGACAAGCTGGGCGGTTGGTTGACGGCCGACGAGATCACGCTGATCGCCGTCGAGCAGTCGTCCACGAGCG
Organism: Nonomuraea sp. NPDC048901; assembly: GCF_040649695.1. Classification (NCBI taxonomy): domain Bacteria; kingdom Bacillati; phylum Actinomycetota; class Actinomycetes; order Streptosporangiales; family Streptosporangiaceae; genus Nonomuraea; species Nonomuraea sp. NPDC048901. The sequence goes on from NZ_JBEZFW010000002.1 coordinate 403,020, forward strand.
GTGCGTCAGAGGTGGCCTACGCGGTGAATGTGCGGACGGGGAAGGCCCGTGAGCTCTTCCCGCTCCACGCGGAAGGTAAGTCCGCCGTGCCCGGCGTGGTGGGTTGATCCGGCGGCTGCGGATCAGTCGCCGGTATTGCCTGGTCATCTGTATCGCTGGGGGATGACCAGGCCGGGGCGTTCATCGTCCCAGGCCATGGAACTCATCTTCCACTCGCCCGCCAACCGGACGAACTGAGTTGAGATGAGGCCTTCTACGGTGAACCGCGCCCCGTTCAAGACGCCCTCTTTCCGGTAGGTGCTGAAACGATGAGCCACGTTGCCGAATGTCTCCGTTGTCGCCGCCGACTCGGTTTCGCGGAAGGCCGTGAGCTCGCCCGCCTCGAACAGCTTGCCGCGAGAAGTCGCGAATTGGGCGACGGTGAGGATTTCCGGGTCGCCGGGACCGCTCCTGATCAGCCTGCCGTCCATGATGAAGAGATCGTGGATCGCGGCGTAGGACGGCCGGCCACCCTTGTCGAACGAGACCGCCTTGAAGAAGGATTCGATCAATTCTCTAAGCTCGTCCATGAACGAGACCCTTTCACTGGATCAGCAGCTAGTCACCAGGGGTTCGCGAGATCCTGGCCTCGGTGCGGCGGAAACTTCCCGAAATCACCTGATCGGGATGGGTTTGGGGTTCTAGAGTCTGTCCGTGGTTCATGAGGACGAGGCGACGGTGGTCTGGGTGACCGAGGCGGAGGCGGCGGCCAATGTGCAGGCCGTTTCCGCCAGCATGATGGGGTGTGCCTCATTGAGGCGCATTCTCCGATCTAATCCTCTGTGCCACCAACCACAACCATATATAGCCGCCGAGGCATACCAGTTGAAGCGGGATCAGAGCCAGCACCAGCCAGCGAGGAAAGTCGAAGAAGGCAATGCTAGCCATGGCCATCAGAAACACCGCTAGCAAGCAGGCGGCCTTGGCAATCAGTTGGCCCGCTCTGATTCCACCCCGGTGACGCTGCCATCGTGCATGCAGCAGCTTAGTGTTCAGCGCCAGCAAACCGAACGCCCCGACCGCGCAGGCCATGACGAACGCTGCCCAGTGAAGTACGCCCATCCATGCATTCCAGGTCATCCGCCGGGGCCTTCCTGAAGAACTGGTTGCGAGGGCGGAGTAGTTCCACCCAATTGGGCGTTCTGCCGAACTGTCACTGTAGATCAAGGACGCCACCCCCGCTTCACATCGGCGTGATAGGCCATAGAAAGCACCCCTTGAGGGCCTTTCGCTCCGTCTGCTCGACGTGGCCGTCATCGCGGCTGCTGAGCGCCGTCGAGTACTCCCGAAGCTCACCGTGATCGACGGTCCTTCTTCTTGAGCATGTAGTGCGGGTACTTCAGTCGTGGCTCTACCAGTGACACCACGACTTCGGCGTATGTATGGCGGCTCCCCCGGCGGAATTTTCGGGGTATCCGGGCCGGCCCAGGTCGATGAGGTGGCGCAGCTTCCGGCGACTGTCACTGGCGATGGTCAGGGTAGCGCGTAGGCAGTCCTGGAGCTCTCGACGGAAAGCCTTTGAACCGAGCGCTGGATCATCGCCGAACAGACGCTCGACCGCATGCCGTTGCCAGTCGACCGCCGACTGGGAGAGCACCCGGCGGTCGACCCAGGTGCCGGCCAGTGGAGCTCCTCCAGGGTGAAGAAAGAGCTGACGTCCCGGAGCCGGCGAGGCCAGGGTGTCCTTAGGCTGCTGAAGTCCAGCATGCGTGTCGCGACGTGCAGCGCGGGACATGACAAGGTCGTCATGCTCGCGAACGTCGACCGTCGCGCCGTTCTCGGGCTCAAATTCGCTGCCATTGTGCCGGAACGGCTGGCACTGGACATGTGGGTAGGCGGCCACGGAACGCGAGCATCCCGTGGCCGCCGAAGCCGAAGAGGTTACTTCAGGCCGTACGCGCGGTCGACGGTCTGGGTGACCGTGCCGCCAGTCTTGTCTTCAGCGTTCACCCGCAGTGATACGAAGCCGCTGGTGGCGGCCAGTGCTGGGTGGAGGATGCGCACTCGGAAACGGCCGTCGCCGAGCTTGCGCACGTTCTCGGCCTGGCGCCAGGTGGTGCCGTCGTCGACGGAGTACTCCACCCGGGCCGAGCGTGCCTCCGAAGCCGAACGCGCCGCCGGGCGGGCGGTCAGCTCGAAGGTGAAAGGCCGCCCGGAAGAGGCCCGGTTGAGCAGGTCCACCGGCAGGTCGTACCTGAGTACCAGAGCAGGCTGGAACGCGCAGGCGGGACCGAAGCTGCACGTATGGTCGCGCGGCTTGCCGGACGGCGCTCCCGTCGAGGTGAACCGCCAGCCGGAGGTCACCTTGGGGGACAAGGTCCGGTAGGTGGTGTCCACCGTGTCCAGCCGGTACGCCGACGGTCCAGCGGGCACGGTGAACGAGCGGGGGCCCCAGCCTTGCACCGGGATCTCGGTGCCGCCCGCCACCAGACGGGGAGCGGAGGAGACCGTGCTCAGGTCGCTGTAGTGGCGCGGGTCCGAGTCCAGCCACTGCTCGGCGGGTACGAACCGGTCTCCGTCCCGGCACAGCGCGCAGGGCGCCGGCCCGACGGCGGCGCCGGGCACCAGCGGGGCCTTGAACCAGTCCTCGTCCGTACGGCCCGCCCTCCCGAACGTGTCCTGCGACCTGAGCTCCAGGCCCTGGTTGCCGATCGCGCGTGACCAGCGCACGTCGTCGCGGACCGGGCCGTAGTACTCGGTACGTTCGAAGGGCATCGTCACCCACTGGCCGAACGACAGCTCGGCGGCACCGGCGGACGTCGTCACCAGCAGGTGTCCCTGGGCGTTCGGCTGGTCGGCGTGGTAGCGGGTCTCGACGCGGGCCAGGCGGTCCCGGTCCAGCTTCTCCGGCTTGCGGGGGATCTTCCCCTTCGAGTCGTACCGCAGCCGGTAGAAAGAGGGCTCCCCGGAGTACGGCGTGAGCCGCAGCGAGGTCGCCCCACGCTGGACGACGGCCCGCAGCGCGCGACCCTGCGCCGCGTCCAGCCCGAACCGCAGGAACCTGGTGTCGGCGAAGCCCGGCAGCCGCGTCCCGGCCCCGTCGGCGTCGTAGAAGCCGATGAAACCGGCGGCGCCGCCCTGTTTGGCCAGCGCGGACGCCTCGTCCATCCTCGGGGTCGCGTCGCTGTACGGCGTCGGGCCGGCGCCCAGCGGCACTCCCACCAGGGCCAGCTTGCCGGTGAGGTCCAGGCCCTCGAAGTCCGCCGGCCTGCCCTGACCGGCGTAGACCAGGGGATAGGCGGTGGGTTTGGTGATGAGCGAGCGGACCGTGTCGACCTCGTAGGACGGGTCGAGGGTGAGCCGGCCCGCCGTGGCGCCGGCCAGCACGCCGGGCTCCATCTGCCACATGTGCGACAGGCTCATCGTGCCCGCCTTGACCGACGACACCGGCGTGGCGTACAGGTCCACGTGCCTGCCGTTCTCCGTGCTCGCCGTGATCGTGACGGGGGAGGGGCGGTCGGTGAAGGTCCGGACGTACTGGACCTTACCCTCGGCGTCCATGGGGGTGCGCGAGGTCGGCTTGAGCGGGACGGTGTCGCGGGCGTCCAGCTCGAGGGTCTGGTCGTCCTTCAGAGTCACGTCGCGGATGACCAGGGAGGTGCGGGTCCTCATGTAGGTCTCGTTCGCGACGGCGATCACCTCGTAGTCGCCGTCCGGGAGGTACTGCTCGCCGTTCCCGGTCAGGTCGAGGCGGCCGTAGTAGTACGCGTACGGATGGAAGGGGTCATCCGGGCTGTTGCTCCGCCGCAGCGGGACGATGTAGACCAGCGGCCCGAGCCGCCCGCCCTGGCCGGGACGGGAGGAGAACTCCTTGGCGCCGTACGAGTTGGTCAGGGAGATCTTCAGCAGGTGCGTGTCCGGGCCGGTGTAGTAGCTGAAGGGCGTGGCCAGCCGGGCGTCGCCCGCGGTCGCGGTGACCCAGCCGCCGTAGGCGCCCTCGGGGCCGAGGGCCGGGTTCACGGTGAGGTCGACGGTGGCGGTGCCGTTCGCGGGGACGGTGACGGTCTCCGCGCCCAGGCGGATCGCGCCCGCCGGGGTGGGGCCGCCGCTCCAGGCGCGGGTGTCGGCCTTCAGCGCGAGCGTGACGGGCGCGGCGCCGGTGTTGCGGTACGTGACCTTCTTGGTGACGCTGCCCTTGTCCCGTTCGAGGCGGAGGAAGTCGACGACCGGGTCGGCGAAGACGCTCTGGGTGACCGCGCGCCCGAGGTCCAGCCGTCCGCCGCCCTCCTCGAACCAGTTGTGCTCCGCGTTGCGCGCCGAGGTGGAGACGAGGGCGGCGCTCAGCTCGTCGGCGTCCCAGTCGGGATGCTGCTGGGCCAGCACCGCCGCGGCGCCCGCGACGTGCGGGGTGGCCATCGAGGTGCCGCTGAAGGAGGTGTAGCGGTCGTTGCCCGGAATGGACGGCTGGCCGGAGGTGCCGGAGCGGGCGGCGACGATGTTGACGCCGGGAGCCACGATGTTCGGCTTGACCGCGGCGTCATCGAGGCGGGGCCCGATGCTGGAGAAGGGGGCCAGGGTCGTACCGGTGACCTTGTCCACCGCGCCGACCGCGAGCGCCTTGTCGGCGGCGGCGGGGACGCTCACCGTCTGGGGCTCGCCCTCGTTGCCCGCGGCGGCGACGAACAGCGTGCCGTACTTCTTCGTCAGCTCGTTGACCGCCTGGCTCGTCGGGTCCGTGCCGTCTCCGCAGCACACGCCGAGACTCATGTTCACCACGTCGGCGCCCTGGGCCGAGGCCCATTCCATGCCCGCGATCAGCCAGGACAGCTCGCCGTAGCCGTCGTCGTCGAGCACCTTGCCGACGAGCAGCGACGCGGCGGGCGCGACTCCCCGGTACTTGCCGTTGGAGGCCGCGCCGGAGCCGGCGATGGTGGAGGCGACGTGGGTGCCGTGGCCGACCACGTCGGTGGTGTCCGGGGTGGTGGAGAAGTTCTCGGTGGCGAGGATGCGGCCGGCGAAGTCGGGGTGCCCGGCGTCGATGCCGGTGTCGAGGACCGCCACCTTGGTGCCGGCGCCGTCGAAGCCCTTCTGCCACGCGGTGGGGGCGCCGATGAGCGGGACGCTCTGGTCGAGGGACGCCTTGACGCGGCGGTCCAGCCAGATCTTGGAGATGCCGCTCTTGAGCGTGGCTCCTGGTTGGAGCGCTGACCACAGCTTGCCGGACTCGGTGGTCCGCACCGTCACGGCCGCGCCGTGGATGATGTCGAGCGTCCGGGTGCGCTCGGTGCCGGGCAGGGCTTCGGCGGCCTTCGCGCCGGGGTTGCCGCTGTACGTGATGATCAGGGGGATCGCCTTGGCGCGGTTCTCCCGTACGAGTGTCTCGACGTCGAACAGCTCCTCGTCGAGCGTGTCCGCGGCCACCAGGTCGGCGGCGTCGGACGGCATGACCAGGGTGCCTCCGTCGCGGTGGGGCAGCGTGGCGAACGTCACCGTCGAGCCGTCGGGCCGGGGCGCGGCCCGGGTGGCTAATTTCGGCGGCTCGCCGTTCTCGCCCGGCGTGAAGTCGACGACGTCGCCGGTGATCAGGGTGACGGTGCTGGGCTTGGTGGGTTCTGCGGGGTTGGTCGTGGTGGGCGGGGTCGCCGAGCTGGGTGTGGCGGCGGTGCAGAGCACGAGTGCCATACCGGTGAACACCGCGGCGATGCGGTTGTGGAACAAAAGAGAGGTCCTTTTGGTCTTTTGGGAGCGCTCCCAAGCGGCGCGCCTTGCTTGGTGATCTTTATATCGCGCGCCGTTGCCGCCGAGCCGCCGGGCTCCCGGTACCTCTTCACGAAGCCGCCGCCCCGCCGGTGGAGGCGGGGCGGCGGTCCGTTCCGCCCGCAGGAAGGCGGAAGGGGGAAGGTTCGCTCAGGCGACCGAGATCTTGTCCAGGTTCGGGCCGCCGCCGGCCGTGGTCGAGGTCGCCCGGATCACGTTGGCACCCGCGTTGAGCGGGACGGTCACCGTGGCGGTGCTCCAGGTCGTCCAGGCGCCGGTGGCGGGGAAGGCCAGCTCGTCGGAGGTCAGGACACCGTTGACCGTGATGTCCATCGGCCGGTTGGACGTGGTGCCGTTCGCGAAGCGCAGCACCACCGTGGCGTTGCCCGCCTGGGCGGCCGTCACCGCGAACTCGACATAGCTGCCGACGAGGTTGTCATAGTTCACGAACCCGGTGCCGGTGAAGCCCGCGTGGTTGGACTCGACCACGCCCTGGGAGATCGTCGCGTTCTCCGCCTGGTACTCCGTGGGCGCGGGCCCGGCCACCTCGGTGTCGAGGTAGTCGAGGTTCGGGCCGCCGCCGGCCGTGGTGGAGGTGGCGCGTACGGCGTTCGCCCCCGCGTTGAACGGCGCGGTCACCGTCACGGACTGCCAGGTGGTCCAGTCCCCGGTCGGCGGGAACGGGAACTCGTCGGCGACCAGCACGCCGTTGACCGTGATGTCCATCGGCCGGTTGGTCGTGGTGCCGTTGGCGTAGCGGAAGGTCAGCGTGGTGTTGCCCGCCTGCGTCGCCGGCGCGCTCCACTCCACGTAGCTGCCGACCAGATTGTCACCGTTGACGAAGCCGGTGCCGCTGAAGCCCGCGTGGTTGGACTCCACGACGCCCTGGGAGATCGTGGCGTCCTCCGCCTCCAGGAACTCGGTGCCGGGGTTGCCCGGCGTACAGTTGTCGGAAGAGCCGGTGGCGCTGACCCGCAGGGCCCCGCCGGCGGTGTTCTGGCTGTTCTGGACGCAATAGCCGGTGATCGTCTGGAAGACCATGTCATTCGGGCTGTTGCTGCCCCGCTCGGCCGTGAACCGGTCGAAGGTCACCGTGCTGCCCGTGTTGGCGATCACCGCGGGCCGGCAGTCGTTGGAGTTGAACTGGACCGAGCTGTCGACGAACTTGATGTCGTGCGCGTTGTGGATGTACCACCCGTACGCCGGCCGGGTGCCGATGCTGTTCGGGTTGTAGTTGGTCGCGTCGTTGCTCGGCACGCCGGTGCCCATGCAGCCGTTGCCGCCGGGGACGGTCAGGTCGACGTTGGTGAACGTGACGTTGCGGATCCGGTTGCTGGTGTTCGACTCGCCCCACAGGGTGGCGGTGAAGTTGTTGCCGCTCTGGCCGGAGGAGGTGACGTTCTCGTAGGTGATGTTCTCGATGCGGCCAACGCCGGGGCTGCCGCCGCATCGTCTGCGGGTGCCGATCTTCTCGGTGATCGCCGCCCGTACGTTGGTCATCGTGATGTCCTTGTAGTGGACGTCGGAGATGACCGTGCCGTCCATCGACACCATGCCGAGCCCTGACTTGTTCGAGCCGTTGATGGAGATGCGCTCGAAGTGGTAGCCGGTGAAGTTGCCGCAGGTCTCCGAGCCGAACATCAGCGCGTTGCAGCACACGGCCGAGAGCTGGGCGTCGGTGACGGTGACGTTCCCGTTGGCGTAGGTCTGGCCGAGTGCCCAGTCGCTCTTGAAGACGAGGGCGTCGTCGTTGGCCGCGATGTTCGGGCGGCGGATCGTGACGTTCTGCGCGCTGATGACGTTCCAGCCGTCACGGTCGCTGGCGGTGTCGATCCGCAGGTCGTCCGAGGTGATGTTGTTGCAGGCGTTGGTGAGCATCGCGAAGTGGCCGCCGCGCCGCAGGCGGATGCCGCTGACCGTCAGCCCGTCGCACCGGGTGAGCGAGATGATCTTGTCCGCCTCGCCGGAGTTGGGGTTGCCGGTGATGAGGTTGCCGCCGCCGTCGATGGTGCCCGTCCCGACGAACCCGATGTTGGTGAGGCGGTCGCCATAGATCATCGCGTTGTGGAAGTGGCTGTGCCCGTAGTCCTGGTAGTTGTCGTTCGGGTTCGACTCCGGCGCGTCATAGTCGTCGTTGGAGGCGCCCATGATGGTGGAGCCGGCGTCGAGCTGGAGGGTGACGTTGCTCTTCATGTGGATGGTGTTGGCGGACTTGTAGGTGCCCGACGGGAACTGTACGGTCCCGCCGCCGGCGCTGTTGGCCGCCGTGATGGCCGAGTTGATGGCGGAGGTGTCGTTCGTGGAGCCGTTGCCGGTGGCTCCGTAGTCCTTGACGTTGAACACCGCCAGCGCCCCCGCGGGCTGAGCGGGGATGACGATCGAGAACATCGCCAGAACGACGGCGGCAACCCATGCGGCTGCTCTTGGTAAGGCGGATTCGCTCATGGGGGTGTGTGCTCCTGCCTGACAGTCGGTTGCAGACCTGACGCTCAAGCTAGGCTCAAAGGTCGGATGTGACAAGGGATAGGATTTGGAAACATCCAGATCGAGGGGTTATCGGACATAAAACATCGGGTCTATAAGCGCCGAAATCACTGCAACCGGTTCCGGTGTTCTGGCGTTTGCCTCCCCCTACTACTCTGAGGCCCATGATTCGCCGCGCCACTGTTGACGACGTCCCCGCGATGCTCCAGCTCGTGCACGAACTGGCCACGTACGAGAAGGCCGCGCATGAGGTGCGGGCGACAGAGGAGCAGCTGCGCGAGGTGCTCTTCGGCGCTGAGCCTGCCGTGTTCGCGCATGTCGTCGAACACGACGGTGAGGTGGCCGGGTTCGCGGTGTGGTTCCTCAGCTTCTCGACCTGGCGGGGGACGCACGGGATCTATCTGGAGGATCTGTACGTCCGCCCCGGGATGCGCGGGTCCGGCTACGGCAAGGCACTGCTGGCCGAGCTGGCCCGGATCTGCGCCGAACGCGGCTACCACCGGCTCGAATGGTCGGTACTCGACTGGAACGAACCGGCCATCGGGTTCTACAGGAAGCTGGGCGCCGTACCGCTCGACGAGTGGACGATGTTCAGACTGACCGACGAACCGCTCAAGCAGCTGGCCGCGTACGCAGACGAACCGCGCTAGATCTCTCTGTCGCTGGGCTTCTCTCGAGGGCCCGCCTTCTCACGTGCGCCGGCCTTCTCACGTGCGCTGGCCTGTCTCTCGACATCGGACCGCAGGCCGCTTCGGTGAGAGGCGGCCTGCGGTCGGTTCGCTCCATGTGTCCAGCGCGCGTTACGTGCCCGCGTGCGTCCGTGGGCGCACACCGCCGGACGAGCGGTCGAACATCTCCACCTTCGCTTCCTCGTCGATCTCCATGTGCGTCTCCTCGATGCGGAGCGCGACACCCAGGGCGATGAACGTGGGCGCCCACTGGCCGACGAAGATCCCCCAGCGATCCGCGCGGGCGAGGCTGGCCTTCTCCAGGTTCCTCGACATCATCCAGGACGCGATGGACGCACCGATCGACGCGACCCCGGCCGCGTACATGTAACTGGACCGGATGCCCATTTTGTGGAGCATTTTGATCATGATTCCCCCTTTGTTCTGGTCCTGTTACCCAAGGTCAGGAGGGGTAATCACGCGCCTTCGGCGTCGGCCAGGCGTCACTCAGGTCTCGGTGAGACCAAGTCGCCGCGATCTGTCGGTGGCGGCTGCGATAGTGGGGTCGTGCTTCACTCCTCTCTCCTCCTGCCCTGCCATGTCCGCGAGCTACCCGGCGACGCCATCGAGCTGATGCCCATCGTGCTGCCCATGACCTTGACCAGCTCTCAGCGCCGCCAACTCGCCGAAATCCTCCTGGCCGGGCTCGACGAGCCCGACGCGTGTCCCGCCGTCCTCCCCACCCGCCGCGGGCACTTCGTCCACGTGGCCACGTGACCTCCGTCCCGATGCTTTTGTCCCTTCTTTTACGGCACCGCCGGGCCGGCGCCACCCGCCGTACAGGGCCGGTGGCCTCCAGGGAGACGGCCTCTGACCCGTACGGGGCTCGGCGCCGTTACGGCGCATCGCCGGCCGTGGCCTTCCTGAAACGCTCGCTGTGACGGTACGGACAGCGGCAACCGGCGTTGACCGCACACCTCAGCCCGTAGCCGGATCCACCTGGCCGAGCCCCGGTCGGCGGGTCCGCCGCGGTCGGAAGCTGCGGATGCAGCGGGAACGGCTGCGGATGCTGAACACCCGCCACGCTGCACCAGCCCCGGCAGACCGGTGAGGGGCTGGCCGCTGGGATGCGTTGTACTGCCTGTCATGACGATCGTCCGTTCCCTGGTGTTGTTCGCCCTGGCCGCACTCGCCGAAATCGGCGGGGCCTGGCTGATCTGGCAAGGCGTCCGCGAGCAGCGCGGCCTGGCTTGGGTCGGCGCCGGCGTCATCACCCTGGGGTTGTACGGGTTCGTCGCCACGCTGCAGCCGGATGCGAACTTCGGCCGCATCCTGGCCGCCTACGGCGGCGTCTTCGTCGCCGGATCGCTGGCCTGGGGCATGGTCGTCGACGGCTTCCGGCCCGATCGCTGGGATGTCATGGGCGCGCTGGTCTGCCTGGCCGGCGTCCTGGTGATCATGTACGCGCCGCGCGGCTGAGCCGCCTGGCGTTCTCAGAAATGAGTCATTTCTGAGAACACAAACAGTCACGACCGCCTTCGCGGGGGAGGTCACTCCCCTCCGCCTCCCTCCGGCCGCCCCTGTAGGAGGACAAGAGCGGTGCGCTGTCCGCTGGCAGGACCGCGTGCGGGACGATCTCGAATGGCTCGCTCATGCGGGGTGGCCGGGGCTGAGCTCGTCATGGAAGGCGGTGCCGTGCAGGTAACGGTCGTAGACCGCGCCCAGCAGCTGGCCGGCGGCCACCCGCACTTGCCAGCCCGCGACCTCGTCGATCCGCTCGCGTGTCAGTTCGACCGGGCGCAGGCCCATCGTCAGCATGTCGGCCACGTGCCCGGGGGCGCCGTAGGGGTGAGGCTGGCCGGGCTGGACGACCAGCAGCGGATAGATCACGTTGTGGTGGCGGACACGGCTGGAGGTGAACCAGTCCGGCTCCCGCCCGGCGTCCAGTCCCTGCGGCGCCGGATCGTCCCCCCAGATGGGCAGCCCGGCATCGCGGGGAGCCGCGTTCAACGCGGCCTGCGCCCAGACGCGCGCCCGCCCACAGGACGGATGCGTCCAAGCCGGGATCACCAGATCGGGAGACTGCGGCCCGCCGGTTGTCGAGATCACCAGTCCCAGGTTGACCTCGGCCGTCACGGCGACGCCGATCGGCTTGTCACACAGCGCACAACGCAGCGGCCACTCGCCGCTCGCGATGCCTTCGGCCTGTGCGAGCAACTCGCTGACGTTCTCCTGGCTTAGCAGCACGTCTATGCCGGCGGCCACATGGTGGATCGCCAGTTCCGCGCTCACGGTTGAGGCGGTTTCTGGGCCCGGCTCTCCTGCCGGCGCATCACCGGATTCGGTCTCGGAGCCTGCGCGCATTTCTCGCAGGGTGTCGATGAGGACTGGCACGAAATCGAGCACGTCTTCCAGCACATCGGCCAGCACCGCACGATCCAGTCCTTCCAGGTGAGCCACCATCGCGCGGACACCGTCATTGCTGTGATCGGTGGCCAGCCTGTAGGTGGCCGCGGTCGCGTCACTGGAGGGCTGGCCGACAGGGCCGGGCAGCAGAGACAACACCGACCCGATGAGGCTCGCGGCCACCACCCGGGAGCACATGGGCGAGCGCGCGCCGTTGGCCGAGATGAAGGCGAGCCCGGTGATCCAGGGGGGCAACGACCTCCCGGAGAGCAGGAAGTCGAGGCTGCTGGAGACTCTCCTTCGCGCGGCCACCCCGACCAGCAGGACCATCGCGAAGTAGACCAAGATCAGCGCGTGGTCGACAACACCGGCGCCGATTCTCGCCGAGATTCTCCGGCTTTCAAGGCGGTCTTGAGGACGTCGATGGCCTGGGCCATGGCGGCGCTGGTGGCCTCGGTGGCGCGGAGGGGGTTGAGCATCATGAAGTCGTGCAGCGTGCCGTTGTAGCGGACGCTGGAGGTGGGCACCCCGGCCGCGATCAGCTTGCGGGCGTAGGCCTCGCCCTCGTCACGCAGCACGTCGTTCTCGTCGACGATGACGAACGCGGGCGGCAGGCCCTCGAGGTCGGCTAGGGAGGCGCGCAGCGGCGAGGCGGTGATCTCGGCGCGCTGGGCGGGGTCGCTGGTGTAGGCGTCCCAGAACCAGGCCATCGCCTTGGCCGTCAGGTACGGCCCGTCGGCGAACTCGCGGTAGCTGTTGGTGTCCTGGCCGGCGTCGGTGACCGGGTAGTACAACGACTGGTGCACGAAGTGCACGTCACCGCGCTGCTTGGCCAGGATGGTCAGCGCCGCGGTCATGTTGCCTCCGACCGAGTCGCCCGCGACGGCCAGCCGGGAGGGGTCCAGCCCCTCCTCGGCGCCGAACTTCACGATCCACTGGGCGGTGGCGTAAGCCTGCTCGATGGCCACCGGGTAGCGGGCCTCGGGCGAGCGGTCGTACTCGACGAAGACGACGGCCGCGCTCGCGCCGACGGCGAGCTCGCGCACGAGCCGGTCGTGGGTGCTCGCGTTGCCGATGACCCAGCCGCCGCCGTGCACGTACAGGACGACGGGGAGCGTGCCCGTCGAGCCGGCCGGCTTGACGATCCGCACCCGCACGTTGCCGACCCCGGCGGGGACGACGATCCACTTTTCGTCCACGTCCGGCTTGGCGATCGGGGCGGCCTGCAGGTCGTCGAGGATCTTGCGGGCGCCCTCGGGGCCGAGCTCGTACAGGAACGGCGGCTTCGAGGTGGCCTGCGCCACCTCCCAGGCGGCGGGCTCGAGGATGTGCTTGTTCATGATGTGCCTTCTTTCGGTATGGATCAGCTACGTGCTTCGCGCGGCACGTAGGCGAAGGTGGGACCGGCGCCGCCGGGCAGCGCCATCAGCGCCTGCGCCTGGGCCTTGAGCGTGAACATGGTGCGGGTGGCGTCCGTGAGCCGCTTCGGGTCGCCGTTGAATGCCTGCTCCAGTAGGGACAACAGGGTGCTGTAGGTGGTGTCGAACAGATCCTGCGCCGCCCGTACGGCACTGCCCTGCGCGGCGGGCCCCGGGTTGGGTGTCATCGGGAGCACGCCGTCCGGATCGACGCCGACCTCCTCGCCGGTCGGGCCGGTGTTCGGGGTGTCGCCCCGCTGGTAACGGCGGCCGAGCTTGAGCTCCTGGAAGCGGTAGTAGTGGGCGACCTCGTCCCGCTCGGGGCGGAGGACGTCCTGGTCACCGTCCCAGACCTCGCTGCGGGCGTTGCCTTCCCCCTGCTCGACGATCTCCTTGAGCGCGCCGAGCGCGGACTCCAGATCCTCGACGGCGAACAGCGATCCGGCAGTGTGACGGAAGCGGGCGCCGCTCACCTGCCGGGCCGGGTCGCCGCAGAAGACCACCCTCTCGCCAAGCGTGTCGCACAAGTAGCGCACCCCCTGCTCGATCGCCGCGTAGAACTGCCCGATCGTCTCGTAGCCCTCGTCCTCCGGCGGCGCGCTAGGTGCCGCCGGCTGCTCCAGGCGCAGGAACATCTCCAGCGCCTCCGCGCCGAACGGCACCAGCGACACCTCCAGATCGCTGTGCGGCAGCTTGCGCGGGTGCGGCGGCAGCATCCCCGGCATGTCCAGGCGCGGCGTGCCGCCGACGGCGTTGAGCAGGTTCGCCGCCAGCGCCAGATGCAGCATCTCCTCCACGAAGACGCCGCTCAGCACCTCGACGGCCGCCGGGTTGCGCTCCGGGTCGAGGGAGTACAGCGCAGTCAGGTACGGCGGCAGCGTCGCGTGCTCCAGCTCGATCGCCCACTGCAGGTGCTCGCGGAGGCTGCCGAGCGTGTCGATCCGAACCGGTCGTTCGTGGTTCATTCGTGTCATACCTCGGGTTGTTGGCATGGCGGATCGGACCGCCGGCCGATAGGCCGGCTGCCTGGTTCGATCCAGGGATCAGGCAGCGATGACGGCAGCCGGTGCCGTCACGCTGCGGGTACTTCGCCGGGGTTCAGGACGGGCGTGGCGCGCGGCGGTCCTTGCGCTGGGCCGGCTCGGCCTCTTCCACCAGCGTGAACATCGGCTTGCCCGGCTCGCACAGCATGGTGACCGTGTTCTCGCCCTCGAGGACGACGCCGAAGGCGGGACCCGGGTGGCGATGCGGCGGTGCGCCCGGGTCTCCGGGCGGGTACTCGATGACCACGGTCATCGCGTGCGCGCCCTCGGGGATGAACGGAGGCTGTGCCTCCTGCAGCACGGTCAGCGCCGTCTGCCACGCGGTCGATCGCGGCTTGTCCATCGCCCGGCCCTACTTCGCGGTGGACTGGTCGAGCCAGTCTTTGTAGGTGATGGTGCCGAGCTGCGCGCCCTCACCGGGCACCAGCGACCGCTCGCCGAGCACACTGCCGAAGTAGCGCGCCTGCGGGTCGGCGAGAACCTCGCGGGTGTCGCCCCAGGCGGCCAGCGCCTTGCGGAAGAACTCGTCCATCTTGTACTGGGTCGGTCCGGCGATCTCGATCCGGCCGTTCAGCGGCGTCCCCACCGCGGTCCTGCCGACCGCCTGGGCCACGTCGTCGCCCGCGATCGGCTGGAACAGCACCGGCGCGATGTGCACCTTGCCGTCGACCGTGCTCTCGTCGGCGATGCCGCGGGCGAACTCGAAGAACTGGGTGGAGTGCACCAGCGAGAACGGGATGCCCGACTTCTCGATCAGCTTCTCCTGGGCGATCTTCGCCGCGAAGTAGCCGTTTTCCGGCATCCGCTCGGTCCCCACGATCGACACCGCCACGTGGTGGCCCACGCCCGCGGCCGCCTCGGCCGCCAGCAGGTTGCCGGTGGAGGTCTGGAAGAATTTCATGACGGCCTCGCGCTCGAACGAGGGCGAGTTCGACACGTCGATCACGACCTGGGCGCCCTTCAGCACCTCGGCCAGGCCCTCGCCGGTCAGCGTGTTGACGCCGGTGTTCGGCGACGCGGCCACGGCCTCGTGGCCGTGCTCGCCCAGCTTCTTCACCAGCTTCGACCCGATGAGCCCGGTCCCGCCGATCACCACGATTTTCATTGTGGGCACCCTTCTGGCTTTCGGGGCGCTGTGGTGCGCCCCCCGTCGTCAGCTAAGACAAGGCAGCCCCTCTCAGTTGTGACAGGCTGCCTCCTGTTCGAGGACGAGCCTGGTGAGCGCGACGCGCGAGCTGATCTCGAGCTTGGTTAAGGCGTGCCGCAGGTGGGTGTTGACCGTGTGCGGCGACAGGTAGAGCCGATCGGCGACCTGCTTGTTGGTGGCGCAGCCCGCGACGAGCCTGACGATGTGCAGCTCGGAGGCGGTCAGGCTGTCCCAGCCCGTGGTCGGCCTGCCGGACACCGCGCGCGAGCGGCGCTCGCCCAGCCGCCGTCAGCGGATCTGGCCTGGCCGCTCGCCCATCCGTGTAAGGAACCGCCGCCGGTCACGGCGACGGGCGTGGAGTAGAGCGGCTTGAATTCCGCCCCGTTGTAGTCGTGGTCAGTGGAGAGGATCTGGTATGCCCTTCAGCGCCAACGCTGGAGTTTGTCGGGGTTGAGGATGATCCATACCGCCGTGACCTCGGCTCCGGCCACGCTCACGCTGACCACCGCCACGGCCCTGCCCGCCCGCCGCAGGACGAGCCCCGTCCTGCCGTTCACCGACCCGATGGCCGGCTCGGTTTCTGGCTGGTCGATCAGCAACGCCGTGACGACCCGCGTGACCGCCTCCGCGCCGTAAGTCGGCCGTACGGCGACGCACACCTTGCCGCCGCCATCGCTGACGACGATCGCGTCGGCGGCCAGGACTTCCCGCAGCGCCTCGGTATCGCCTGCCTGGCAGGCCGCGGCGAACCTGCGGGCCACCCGCTCGTGCCTGGCGAGCATCGCCTGGCCGTATCCGGCCTGGTGCGAGGTCGGACCGGGCACGGGCTGGGCCGGAGTCACCGGGCCGCCGGGCACGTGGTCGGGGTCGGCGAGGAGCTCCAGGCAGATGCTGCCCGCTGTCCGCGTCAGCCAGGCGCGTGGCACCGCGATGGCGGCGCGCTCCTCCTGGTCAAGGGCGTACCAGCGGCGATAGGTCTCCTGGACGACGTGGTCGGCCGTGGTGTCCGAGCCGAACATCCACAGGGCGATCTCGAGCAGGTGCTGCCGTTCGTCAAGCATCTCCGCCAGCGACTCGGGCCCGCCTCGGTCATGGTCTGCCGCCTCCTTCGTTGTTGGCAGATAAGACCGGATGGCCCCCTTACGTTGTGACAAAGCGGCTACGAGACCGCTCGAAGGCCTCGATCTTGGCCGGGTTGAGGATCCACAACAGGTGGTGGATCCCCTCCCTGGAGGCCTCGATGGCGAGCAGGGCGACGCCGCTGCCGCCCCGGGTGACGAGCACGCCTGGCAGCCCGTTCATCTCAACCCACGTGATGGCGGTGCCCGGCCAGAACCGCGGTGAGAACGCGGCCACGAACCTGGCCACCCGCTCATTGCCCAGCACGGGGAACTTGGCCGATCCCCTGATGCCGTCGCCGTCGGAGGAGCTGACGACGTCGGCGGCGAAGAGCTCCTCCAAGGCGCCGACATTTCCCGTCTGGGCGGCGTCGAGGAACGTCTCCAGAATGCGCCGGTGCTGGAGCCTGTCGATGGGCTTGTGGCGTACGGCGGTCAGGCGCCTGCGGGCACGGCTCACGATCTGCCTGACATTGACCGGGGTGAGCCGCAGGATCTCCGCTATCTGCGGATAGGGGTAGTCGAAGGCCTCGCGCAGGACGTAAGCGGCGCGCTCGGTGGGATTGAGCCTCTCCATCAGCAGCAGGAAGGCCGGCTCCAGCGCTTCGCCGCGTTCGGCGCCGACGGTGGGGTCCAGACTGGTGTCCACGGGTTCCGGCAGCCAGGGGCCGATGTAGGACTCGCGCCGCACGCGCGCGGACCGGGCCAGGTTGATGGCCAGCCGGGTGGTGACCAGCGCGAGGAAGGCCGGCGGGTTCTCGACTGTCTCGCGGTCGGTGCCCTGCCAGCGCAGCCACACCTCCTGGACGATGTCCTCGGCCTCGGCCGCGCTGCCCAGCATCCGGTAGGCGATGCCGAACAGCCGCGGGCGCAGCTCGACGAAGGCGGACGCCGCTCGATCGAGAGCGTTCGCCTGTTCCGGGGATTCCGCGTTCATGTGCCCCACATCGATTCGCCCGTTGGCCTGGGCAGGGGTTCGTCAGCCTCGCGCGTGGGCGGCAGCGTCGAGGATGGTCGCTGTCACGGCGTCGGGCTGGGAGGCCGCGAGCGCGTGGGAGGCGCCGGCGACCTCGCGGGTGCCGCGAGAGTCCGCACGCTCGGCCATGAAGCGCAGTGCGGCGGCCGGGATGTTGAGGTCCTCGTCGCCGTGGACGAACCAGGACGGGATGGTGCGCCAGGGCGCCTCGTCGACGGCGAGCCCGTCGGACAGGGCGCGCTCGGTCACCGGCCGCTGGGTCGCGGCCATCAGCGCGGCCTCCTCGGTGTCGAGGTCGGCGCAGAACTGGCGGTGGAACTTCGCGGGGTCGATGCGGAGCTCGTTGCCGCCGGAGGCCACCGGGTAGGCCTGCAGCGCCTGGCCGAGCGTGCTGCCCTCGAACTTGCTCGACAGCAGCAGCGCGCTCTCGCCGGGCTCGGGAGCGAAGGCGGCGACGTAGACCAGGGCGCGCACGGCTGGGTTGCCCGCCGCCGCCTGGCTGATCACCATGCCGCCGTAGGAATGACCGGCCAGGACGACAGGGCCGCCGATGCCGTTGATCACGTCGCGCAGGTAGGCGGCGTCGCCCTCCACGCTGCGCAGCGGGTTGGCCACGGCGACCGTGGTGAGCTGGTTGCTGCGCACGCGCTGGATGACGCGGTTCCAGCTGGCCGACTCGGCGAAGGCGCCGTGGACGAGGAGGACGACGGGTTGGTTCATAGGATTGCCTTTCTGGTTGTTCACTCGTGGAAGCCGATCTCGCGGTGGGTGCCGTCGCACAGCGGTTTGTTGCCGGAGTGGCCGCAACGGCACAGCGTCATCCGGTTCCTGGTCTCCACGGGCCGGCCGTCTGACCGGGTAATGGGTATGCCGCCGGTCACCCACAGCGCGCTGGCCAGGCCGTCCTCCTCCTTCAGCACCGAGATGGCGCGCGGGAGGTCGGCTTCGATCGTCTCTCCGCCGCGTTCGAGTGCGTAGCTGTAGGAGCCGGAGGGACAGTGATCGATGCGGCCCATGACGTCGGAGCGCACGTCGCTGTCGGCGGTGTCGTCGAGCATCTTGGCGATGGGCCTGGCGCGGCCGATGCAGAAGGCGGCGTGGACGCACAGCTCGCCGACCCGCTGCGCGGAGATGCCGACGCCGTCGTGTACGTGCTGCAGCTCCTGGTAGGGCCGCATCGGCGCGGCCTCGGTGCCGTCGAAGCCGATCGCGGCGTGGGTGCCGTCGCAGAACGGCTTGGCGCCCGAATGGCCGCAGCGGCACAGCGCATAGGTCTCCTCGGTCTCCAGCGGCTCGCTGGTCTTCCAGGTGAGCGCGTTCTTCTGCTCGGCGGAGACGATCTTCCGCTTGCGCCGCAGGGGGATGCGGCCGTACACGACGTACGGCCCGTTGCGGAGCACGACGATCCGCTGGTGGTCGCCCGCGCTCCAGCGGCGCAGCTCGGGCGGGACGTACTCGAAGGTCGGGCCGCCCCGCCGCATCAGCTCCTGCGCCTGGGCCTTGAGCGCGTACATCTCACCGGTGGCGACGGCGAGCATCCTCGGGCTTCCGTTGAAGGCGAGCTCCAGCAGATGGAGGATCGCGCAGTAGGTGTGGTTGAACTCCTCCTGCGCGGCGCGGTCCGCAGGGTTGGGCGTCATGGGGAACACCCCGGTGAGATCCACCGAGAGCATCTCACCGGTGGGCCCGGACTCAGGGGTGTCCCCGCGCCGGTAGCGGCGGCCGAGCTTCAGCTCCATGAAGCGGTAGTAGTGGGCGACCTCGTCCTGGTCACCGTCCCAGACCTCGCTGCGGGCGGTGCCCTCTCCCTGCTCGACGATCTCCTCAAGCGCGTCCAGCGCGGAGGCGAGGTCGGTGACGGCGACCAGCCTGCCGCCGGTGTGGCGGAAGTGGCCGCCGCTCACCTGCCGGTCCGGGTCGCCGGAGAAGACCTCCTTCTCGCCGAGCGTGTCGCACAAGTAGCGCAACCCCTGCTCGATCGCCGCGTAGAACTGCCCGATGGACTCGTAGTTATCGTCTTCCGGCGGGGCTCCGGGCGGTGCGGGCTGTTCCAGGCGCAGGAACATCTCCAGCGCTTCCGGGCCGAACGGCACCAGCGACAGCTCGAGGTCGCCGTGGGGCAGCTTGCGGGGGTGAGGCGGCAGCATCTCGGGCGTGTCGAGCCGCGGGGCGCCGCCGACGGCGTTGAGCAGGTTCGCCGCCAGCGCCAGGTGCAGCATCTCCTCCACGAAGACGCTGCTCAGCACCTCGACGGCCGCCGGGTTGCGCTCCGGGTCGAGGGAGTACAGCGCAGTCAGGTACGGCGGCAGCGTCGCGTGCTCCAGCTCGATCGCCCACTGCAGGTGCTCGCGGAGGCTGTCGAGCGTGTCGATCCGTGGCTCAGGCAACGTCGCCACCCGGCCGCGAGCCGTCCTCCAGCACCACGACCGCGTCGCGCAGCACCCGCAGAGCGATCTCCTCGCGCTCGACGTCCGCCGGGTCGTACAGCCACTCGGTGACCGGCCGCTCCATCTCCTCCTCCGGGTGGCTGGCTTCGGCGATGATCAGCTCCTCCTCGATCTCGACGTGGAGCTGGTACAGGACCTCGTTCTCACCGTTCGGGGTGCACATGTCTCCTCCATGGGTTGTACGGCCGGCCTGCTGACCGCGTGGATCAGCCGGACGGCGATCTGGCCGGTGGCGAACAGGCGGGCGAAGCGCTCGCCCTGGCGGGCAGCGAGCGCGTAGGCGGGATCAGCCTGGTGGCGGCGGGCGACTACCGCGGCGACCTGGTCGGCGCGCCGCGACCACGACAGAGGCGCCCGGCCGGGCTGGTCGAGTTGCTCGAGAACCTCGAACCCGGCGCCTTCGAGCAGCGCGTCGAGCTCCCGGCAGGTGGGAAAGTGGTTGCCGTCGGGGGCCTGGAGAACCTGCGGGGCGGTCGGCATCGGCTCGATCAGGATTGGCCGGACCCCGAACCGCTCGGCCGCCCAGGCCGCCGGCCCGCCGACTCCCGCGCCCACATCGAGCAGCCGCATCCCGGGCGCCAGCTCGCACGCCTCGGCCAGCCATGCCAGCGCCGCGGGGCTCGCGCTGCCACGGCAGGCAGCCGGTACGGCATGCCGCTTCCCGAGCAGCTCGACGGCGTCGGCGGTCCAGCCCGCGACATCGTCGAACTCGGCGACCATCGCCAACGCGGTCACAACAACTTCCCCCGTTCAGTGATGTGGCCCGATCGCCAGCTAAGACAGGACAGCCCCGGCATTTGTGACAAGATCCGGCTACTGGACGAGCTTTCCCACGGTCGAGACCTCGCGCATGAGCGCCGCGATCTCGGCGGGAATCGGCGGGATGCTCTCCCGGCGAGGGGTCGCCGACCGGCTCGGCCGCCGCGACCAGCAGGAGCAGCCGGGTCTGCGCGGGCAGGCCGTCCATCCTGTCCAGGAAGCTCTGCTCGATCCGGCCAGGCAGCGTCTCGGCATCCAGGAGGCCGAACCCGCCCGCCAGATCACGCGGCAGCTCCAGCAGGGCCAGCGGGGTTCCCCTGGTCTCGGCCACGAACCGGTCGCGGACGTACTGATCGATCTGGACGTGCGTCACCGAGGTCAGCAGGGCGTGCGCGTCTTCCGCTGTCAGGCCTGTGACCTCGAGCTCCGGCAGTCCGAGCAGGTCCTGGGACCGCTCGCGAGAACCGAAGACGAGGGCGACAGACTCCGCGAGGAGCCGCCGGGCGACGAAGCCGAGGACCTGCCTCGAGGCCCGGTCCATCCACTGCGCGTCGTCGACCACGCAGAGCAGGGGACCCTTCTCCGAGGCGTCAGACAGCAGGCTCAGTACGGCCAGCGCGACCAGGAAGCGTTCGGGCGGCGTTCCCCCTCGTATCCCAAAGACCGTCTCGAGGGCGTCGCGCTGCGGTGCCGGAAGGGCAGCTGTCACAGGCCTGGAGGCTGTCCGGTCTTAGCTGGCGACCGGGCGCAATCAGGTGGCCCGGCGGATGAAAGGGATCCCGATGAAGATCGGCGCCGCCGCACCCGCACTCCTGGTAGTGACGTGAGCCGTTATCAAGACGGCGACAACCGCGAGGACTCCCGGTCCGTTTCACGGCCACCATGCTGTGTGGCCCCGGCAAGCCGGTGCTCGTCCTGGTGGACGACGAAGAGCTCGCTCAATGCAAGTACCGCCGCGCTCCTCGCCCGTCCTGAGCACGGCCGAGCTATTGCGGCATGACGAAACCTGTGAACCCCTCCGGAAAGGAAGCCATGAGCAACACGTTGAATGGACTGGTCGTCCTCGTCACTGGAGCGTCGTCGGGCATCGGCGAGGCCACTGCGCTGGCCCTCTCAGCGGAAGGGGCACGTGTCGCGGTCGGGGCCCGGCGTGCCGACCGGTTGGAGTCGCTGGCGCGCAAGGCGCCCGGTGAGGTGCTGGCCCTCGAACTGGACGTGACCGACCAAGAGTCGGTGCGGGCCGCGGTCGCGGCGACCGTCGAGCGCTTCGGCGCCCTGGACGTCCTGGTGAACAACGCCGGGGTGATGCTCAACGGCCCGATCGTGGGTGCGGACATCACGCAATGGACCCGCATGGTCGAGACCAACCTGCTCGGCTCGATGTAGATGGTCCATGCGAGTCTGCCCCACCTGTTGGAGCGCAGGGGCACGATCGTGCAGGTCTCCTCGACCTCGGGCCGGATCGCGTCGGCCTACGCCGGTGTGTATGCCGCGACGAAGTTCGGCATCACCGCCTTCTCCGAGTCGCTGCGGCAGGAGGTCACCACCCGGGGTGTGCGTGTCGTGGCCATCGAGCCCGGCTTCGTCGCCACCGAGCTGACCGGCCACAACACGGACCCCACGATGCGGGCCGCCGCACAGAACATGGCCGCCTCCATGCGCACCCTGCAGCCCGAGGACATCGCCAACGCCGTCGTGTACGCGGTCACCCAGCCGGAGCACGTCGCGGTCAACGAGATCCTCATCCGCCCGACCGACCAGATCCAATAGGGGAGTGACACCGGCCCTCGGCGGTCTGCTCGGATTGCTCAGCGCGGGCGGTCGCCGTCGTCCGCGCGAGCGAGTGCTTCCCAGGCGACGGCGTCCGCCTCCTCCCACTCGGCCAGGGCTGTACGCATGCGCTGCTGGGCGGCGGAGGCGCGGATGGCTTCAACCTCAGCCGCGGGGATGGTCCCTCGACCGGCTCATTGGCACGCATTACGTGCCCGTGCCCCCCGCGCACGCAGGGACGGTCCATGGCCGCTCCCGTCGTCCCCCGCGAGGCGGCGGGTGTGACGCGGTCACTCCAGCGATCACGCACGTGAGGGCGTACGTGCGCGCTCCCCCTATTAGAAGGAGAGGCCATGCGGCGCAACCGGGATGCCACCAAGCCGTGGAGACTTGGCCGCGTACCCACGCCCGCCCCAGGATCTTGAAGATCAGCGCCATCTGGCCCTGGAAGAGCGCGTTCCTCACCTGCCCGAAAAGCCTTTGTGCGCTCCCAGCACCCGGCTGACCAGCGCAAAGACACCCCGCCGAGCACGGAAGGAGTGACCACACCGCCCTGGGCCCATGGAAGCCGACGCCCACCCAAGCGCCTCGGGCGTCCACGACACGCCGTACGGAAACACAAAACGGATGGTCAGGCGAAAACCACCGCCAAGCGGAGGCCCTCACCCGAGTCGGCTTGATGGCTGAGGCATCGAGGTCAACAGCCGGCTGGTGTCACAAATTCGAGGCGTCGCCGGTCTCCATGGGTATGAGTCAATCCCTGGAATCGAAGACCGGCGTTGACGGGCCAGTAACTGTGATCAAGAGCTACACCGTGCCGGCGGACGAAGCCGACTATTTCGTCGAGGTGTACCAGGAGAACGCCCGGATCATGTCGACCCAGCCCGGCTTCCTCCGCTCCCGCCTGCACAGGCCACTCGCCGACGCCCCTGAGGCGCGGTTCGTCCACATCGCCGAGTGGACCTCGGGCACCGCGCTCGACAAAGCCACCGGCAATCCCGAGTGGCATGCCTCGCTGCAGCGCATGTTCGACGATCCGGGCCTTCACATCACCTCAGAACCTGCCAGCTATCGCGTCGTTGTCGAACTTCACCCCTCCTGAAGAGACGAGCACAACCAACCGCCGCACGTTCTTGAGGCGCACGTCGGTCGCCGCCGCAGTTCCCACCGCCGCCTCGCTGCTCGGCGGTTCTCGGGCACCGCTGCCGCGACCGACTCGCCCGGCCTTCCGGACTACGCGCCGGTCCCTTCCGCGTCGGGCGGGCCCGTGCCCAACGCCGACGGCTACTTCGTGATCACAACGAGCAGTCCCGCTCCCGGTGCTCGTCGAGTGCGCGGAGCACGTCGGCGCAGGCCTGCGCGAAGCCGGCCAGCCGTTCGGGCCCCAGCACGTCGACGACCAGGGCGTGAACCATCTCGGTGTGCTCGGGGACTGCCTTGTTGATCGCTGTGTAGCCCTTGTCGGTGAGCCGCACGTCGGGGTAGCGGCGGTCGTTGGAGTCCACTCGCTCGACCAGCCCGCGTTGCGCCATCCGGGTGAGCTGGTGGGACAGACGGCTCTTCTCCCACTGGGTCGCGGCGGCCACCTCCGCGACGGGCATCTCCCGCCGCTCCGACTCCGTGAGCCGGACCAGGACCTCGAAGTCGGCCGCGGACAGGTCGCACTCGCGCTGCAGGTGCTGCTGCAGGTGCGAGCCGAGGTGCTTGGCCATTTCGATGTACGTGCGCCACATCCGGTCGGTCTCGCCGAGTTCCTGCTCCCATCCCATGACGCCCACTCTACCCGTTGCTTGACGTATCAACCTGGCGCTGTATGGTGGCCGGGTTGATACATCAACCTGAACACGTGAGGGTTTGTCTCTATGAGCGAGCAGCAGATCATCGCCGTGGTGGGCGCGACCGGAGCGCAAGGGGGCGGGCTGGTCCGCGCGATCCTCGACGACCGCAGTGGGCGGTTCGCCGCGCGAGCCCTGACCCGGGACCCGGGTTCGGCGCGGGCCAGGGAGCTGGCCGCGCTCGGGGCCGAGGTCGTCGGGGCCGATCTCGACGACGCGGGCAGCCTGCGCAAGGCGTTCGACGGCGCCCACGGCGCCTTCGTGGTGACCAACTTCTGGGAGCCTCGCACGCCCGAGGAGGAGCGGGCGCGGCCCGCGACCATCAAGGAGCGGGAGCAAGCCGGCAACGCGGCGCGGGCGGGGCAGGAGACCGGCGTACGGCATTTCGTCTGGTCCACGCTGTCCGACACCCGCGGCTACTTCCGGCCGGGCGACGGGACGCCGAGCTTCGAGGGCTCGTACAAGGTGCCACACGCCGACGGCAAGGCCGAGGCCGACCGGTTCTTCCTGGAGTCGGGCGTGCCCACCACCTTCCTGCAGGCGAACGTCTACTACGAGGCGTTCCGGGACATGTTCGCGCCCCGGCGTGACGAGACGGGCGCGCTGGTGCTGCCGCTCGGGTTCGGCGAGGCGCGGGTGGCCGCGCAAGCTGCGGAGGACGTCGGCAGGACCGCGCTGGGGATCTTCCGCCACGGGATCGGGATGGCCGGCAGGCGGGTGAGCGTCGCCGGGTCCGTGCTCACCGGCGAGCAGTACGCCGCCGCGCTGAGCCTGGCGCTCGGCGAGCCCGTCACCTACCAGGCGGTCAGCCCCGACATGATCCGGGCCGCGGGGTTCCCGGGCGCGGGCGAGGTCGGCAACATGCTCCAGTACCTGATCGCGGCCGCCCCGGACATCGCCGAGCTCATCGACTTCGAGCTGCTGCGCAAGCTCAACCCGAGGCTGCAGTCGATCGACACGTGGCTGGCCGCCCACCGCGACACCATCCCGCGCTGACCGGCACCCGTCCCTCCCCGCGCGTGGTCGCCCCCGGGTAACGTCGCGGAGCCGTGTCACAAGATCGGGAGCTGCCCTGTCTACAGGGACGAACCGGCGGTCGCCCCCCAAGCGCACGGCGGCCACGCCCCAGAAGGGACGAGATGAACAAGCTCCATCGCATGGGACTCGCGGCGACCGCCGCCGCCACGAGCCTCGCCCTGCTTCCCGGTACGGCGAACGCCACCCCGAGCAGCGGCGTCAGCGCCACGGTCCTCTTCCAGAAGACAGGGGGTGAGCAGGACTACATCCTGCGCGAGATCACGGTCGAGCCGGGCGGCAGCACCGGCTGGCACTACCACGACGGCACCCTCTACGGCGTCATCCGCAAGGGAACGCTCAGCCACTTCGACTCCACCTGCGAGTCCGACGGCGTGTACCAGGCCGGGCAGACCATCGTCGAGCCCAGCGGCTCCGACCACGTCCACATCGGCCAGAACCGGGGCGACAAGCCCGTCGTCATGGAAGTGCTGTACGTGATCCCGCACGGCGCGCCGCTCTCGGTGGACGCGCCGAACCCGGGGTGCGACTTCCAGTAGGAAACCACCCCGCACCAGCCCTGACGGAGTGACGCCAGCCACTCCGCCGAGGAGGCCAGAGCATCACTCCAAGTGTTGAAATGATCACCAATCGTAAGTGGAAGTCCAGAACGATCCAGCGCGCGTGCCCCACGACACGGGAAGAACCGCGCTGGCCGCGGTGGGGCAAGACCAGCACGATGAAGCATCGGCGCTGCTGAGGGCGGCTGCTTATCGACCTGGACGGCCGCGGTCGCCGGGCCGAGGGCCTTCGCCCACGCGTTCGATGCCAGCAGCTGCACACGTCGGTGGTTCTCGAGGTCGGGGCCGCAAACACAGGTTGTCTTCACACGTGTTCCGTGCCGGCGTACGCGCGGGTTGTCACAGATTCGGGAGGCTCCCGGTCATTAGGTGGTAACTATTCCGTACCCAGGGAGATCCGTCATGGAAGCGCGTATCGACTACTTCGGCAACGCCCTCGCCGGCAAGGTCATGAAGCACCTCAGCTCGACCGGCGCGGCGGTGCGGACGGCCCTCCCGGTCGCTACTCAGGAGCTGGTGAAGATCCGTGCCAGCCAGATCAACGGCTGCGGTTTCTGCACCGACATGCGCACCAAGGACGCCCTCGCCGCGGGTGAGGAACAGCAGCGTCTGAACCTGGTGGCCGTGTGGCGCGAGGCCACGATCTTCACTGACGCGGAGCGCGCGGCGCTGGAGCTGACCGAGCAGGGCACGCGCATCGCGGACGGCGCGGGCGGCGTGTCGGACAAGGCATGGGCGAACGCCGCGAAGCACTACGACGATGACCAGCTCGCCGCTCTCATCTCGCTGATCGCCGTCATCAACGCCTACAACCGCATCAACGTCATCAACCGGCAGCCCGCCGGCGACTACACACCGGGCATGTTCGGCTGAGTCGGCCGCTCCGACCCGCCCGGACACATACCGTCCGTCCCACGGGCAACAGAATCCAGAGGCTCGCATGTCCGAACACCACACACTTGCGCCGCTCCGCCGGATCCGCACCGACGTACTCGAAGTTGCCTACTACGAGACGGGCTCTGCGGCGAACGACACCGTGCTGCTCCTGCACGGTTTTCCCTACGACATCCACAGCTACGTGGCCGTGGCCCCGCTGCTCGCGGAGAGCGGGTTCCGGGTCGTCGTCCCCTATCTGCGGGGCCACGGGCCCACGAGGTTTCTTTCCGATTCGACTCCGCGCTCGGGTCAGCAGGCCGCCCTGGGCGTGGCCGACGGCAACTTTCCGGCCACGGACGGTTCTCCGACCACCCATCACTTCACCGGCCTCCGGCTCCACCGCACAGTGGCGGGGGCCGGCCACAACCTTCCGCAGGAGCGTCCCGCGGCATTCGCGACGGCCGTTCGTGACGTGCGCGAACTGCGGCGGGAGAACACCGGCCGCGAGCGCTTCGTCGGACGACGCCAGGACACACCATGACTCACTCCCCCGCCACAGACGGCGCCGCCTCCCTCCGCGTCAGCAGTGCCCGTGGCCGGTGGACCCTGCTGGCCACCGTGCTGGGGTCCAGTGTCGTACTGCTCGGATCGACCGTCACCAACGTCGCGCTGCCGCATATCGGCGACGACTTCGGAGCTGACCTCGCCGTCCTCCAGTGGACGGTGAACGCCTACATGCTGACCCTGGCGGGCCTCATCCTGCTGGGCGGGTCCCTGGGCGACCGTTTCGGGCGGCGGCGCATCTTCGTCGTGGGCATCGTGTGGTTCGCGGCGGCCTCCCTGCTGTGTGGCCTGGCTCCGGACGCCACCACGCTGATCGCTGCCCGGGCCCTGCAGGGCGTCGGCGGCGCACTGCTCACCCCCGGCTCACTGGCGATCATCGAGGCATCCTTTCACCCGGACGACCGGCCGCGCGCGATCGGCCTGTGGTCGGGCTTCGGCGGTATCGGCGCGGCCCTCGGGCCGTTCTTGGGCGGGTGGTTGGTGGACGGCCCCGGCTGGCGTTGGACCTTCCTGCTGAGCATCGTCCCGGCGCTGCTGTGTGTGCCCGTCGCGCTGCGCCATGTCCCCGAGTCCGTGGGCACGCCCCCGGACGCCATCTTCGCGGCTGGCGCGGAGGTCCGACGGCGGCTCGGTTTCGACGTACCCGGCGCCGTCCTGGGCGCCCTGGCGCTCGCTCTGGCCACCTACGCGCTGACCGAGGCGCGCCACGGCGGTCTGGTGGCCGTCATCGCGGCCGTCGGCGGCGTGGTGGCGGGAGCCACCTTCCTCGCCGTGGAACGGCGCAGCGCCGACCCGATGATTCCGCCGGCCATCTTCTCGTCCCGGCAGTTCACCGCCGTCAACCTGATCACCCTGTGCGTCTACGCGGGCACGGGCGGGTTCTTTTTCCTGACCGCTCTGCAACTGCAGATCGTCGTCGGCTACTCGGCGCTGGCAGCCGGTGCGGCGATGCTGCCCAGCACCTTGCTGATGCTGCTGTTCTCCTCCGGCTCCGGGGTGCTCGCCCAGCGCCTGGGGCCGCGGATCCCGCTCACCATCGGCCCGCTGGTGTGCGGGGCGGGCATGCTGATGATGCTGCGGGTCGGGCCGGGCGCGTCCTACCTGACCGACGTTCTCCCCGCCCTGCTGGTGATGGGAGCCGGGATGGTGGTCATGGTCGCTCCGCTGACCGTGACCCTGCTGTCCTCGGTGAGCGCCTCGAACGCCGGGCTGGCCAGCGGCATCAACAACGCTGCGGCCCGGGCGGCCGGGCTAGTGGCTGTGGCGGCACTGCCGCTACTGGTCGGGATGGGACCGGACGCCTACCGTTCGGACGCAGCCTTCGATACGTCGTTCAGCCGGGCCATGCCGCTGTGCGCGGGCCTGATGGCCATCGGTGCGTCGATCGCCTTCGGCATGCTGCAGCAGACCGCCGCGGCCTCGCACCGGCTGCACGGGTGGACCCACAGCTGGCTGATGGACCCGCCGCTGGTGTCCCGCTTCGCCCATCACCAAACCATCGACTGAGACCCGGCGGGGGACTCCCGGCCGTCACACCGGTGGATGCCCACCGGTCCTGCCGTACAGGAAAGGATCAAGACATGTCGAACCCGTACCCGGAGAAGAAGTACTGGGGTGAGGACGGTGAGGTCAGCGCCATCTTCCGTCCGGCCACCGCACCGCCGGACATCGGTGAGAGCGGTAGCGGGAAGGACGCCCTCCACTATCTGGCGACCACCGGCACCACGCGGGGTGAGTTCGGGCTATACCGGGTGGAGATGCGGCCCCGGGCGGGCGGCCCCAAGAAGCATTTCCACAAGCGGATCTCGGAATCGTTCTACATCCTGGACGGCACGGTGCGCGTGTTCGACGGTGTGCGGTGGGTCGACGCCCGCAAGGGAGACTTCCTGCACGTGCCCCAGGGCGGGTTGCATGCCTTCCGGAACGACTCCGACGCTCCGGCCGACATGCTGCTGCTGTTCACCCCGGGAGCCCCGCGCGAGGAGTACTTCGAGCAGGTGTCGCACCTGGCACACGCTTCGGAGGAGGAGCGTGCCACGTTCTTCGACAAGCACGACTCGTACTTTGTGGAGTAGGAGCGGTTGGCGCCCAGCGCCGCGCCGCTGGAGATGAGGAATCCCCGTACCAGGCGCGATCAGTGGTAGAAGGCGCTCGGTTCAGTCTGAGGCCGGATTCACCGCCAGAGCCGCACGGTGCAGGAAGGCGCGTTCGGCCGCGTTGCCGCTGCGGGCGATCGCCGCCTCATACGCCTGTGCCGCCTCCGCCCCACGGCCCAGGCGGTGGAGCAGGTCAGCGCGGATCGCGTGATAGAGGTAGAAGCCGTCCAGGTCGAGGTCGTCGACCAGGGCGAGTGCCGCTGACGGCCCGTTGACCTCGGCCACCGCCACCGCCCGGTTCAACGCGACCACCGGGCTCGGGGCCACGGCGGCGAGCTGGTCGTACAACTGGAGGATCTGCCCCCAATCGGTGGCCTCAGCCGTCGGCGCGTCACTGTGCACCGCGTTGATCGCGGCCTGGATCTGGTACGGCCCGGGCCGGCCACGTCGCAGGCAGGCTCGGACGATGGCCTGGCCTTCCGCGATCAGGGAGGGCTCCCAGTGAGCCCGGTCCTGGTCGGCCAGGAGCACCAGGTCGCCGTCTGGAGTGGTGCGGGCGGCCCGTCGCGACTCGATCAGCAGCATCAGCGCGAGCAATCCGAGGACCTCGGGCTCGTCGGGCATCAGCGCGGCCAGCAGGCGGCCCAGCCGGATCGCCTCGGCGGCGAGGTCCTCGCGGGTCAGCCGCTCGCCGGAGCTCGCGGTGTAGCCTTCGTTGAAGATCAGATACACCACGGCCAGCACGGATCGCAGCCGGGCCGGAAGGTCGGCGTCGGCGGGTACGCGATAGGGGATGCGGGCGTCGCGGATCTTGCCTTTGGCCCGGACCAGGCGCTGGGCCATGGTCGGCTCGGGGACCAGGAAGGCACGGGCGATCTCCGCGGTGGACAGGCCGCCCAGCAGCCGCAGGGTGAGGGCGACCTGGGCGGCGGTGGCCAGCGCGGGGTGGCAGCAGGTGAAGATCAGACGCAGCCGGTCGTCGCGCACGGGACCCTCCTCGGCCGGTTCATCGGGGCTGTGCAGCCGGGCGGCCTCGGCGTACCGCCGGTTGCGGCTCGCCTCGCGGCGCACCCGGTCGATGGCCCGGTTCCGGGCCGTGGTGATGATCCAGCCATCGGGGCTGGGCGGCAGGCCGGTGGACGGCCACCGCTTGACCGCCTCGGCGAAGGCCTCTTGGACCGCTTCCTCGGCGAGATCGATGTCACCGAAGACCCGCACCAGGACCGCCACGGCCCGCCCATACTCCTCCCGGAACACACTCTCGATATCCGGCGTCATCGGGTCCCGCGTGGTCGAGTCCCGCGTGGTCGGGTCCGTCGGCGTCGGGTCGGGCGTGGTCTGGTCGGGCGGTGCCGGGCCCCGCGCGGTCAGTTCGGGTGGCGTCGGGTTCCGCATGGTCGGGTTCGGCGTCATCGGGTCGGGCAGTGTCCGGTCGGGTGGTGCCGGACCTGGCGTGGTCGGATCAGGCGGTGCCGGGTTCTGCATGATCGGGTCCGGCGGCGTTGGGCGGGGCAGGGTCCGGTCGGGTGTGGTCGGGTCCGGTCTCATCGGATTGGGCGGACCTCTACGGGCAGGGTGGTGGCCTGGGCCATTTTGCCGGCCCAGATGAGGGCCGCGTCCAGGTCCGGGGCCTCGACAACGGTGAAGCCGCCGACGTGTTCCTTGCCTTCGGTGAAAGGGCCATCGGTCATCAGTACGTCGCCGTTCTGGGCGCGGAGCACCGTGGCCGTGGTCGGTGGGTACAGGCCCACGCTGAAGACCCACGCACCGGCGGCCCGCAGCTCCTGGTTCAGTGCTTCGAGGTCGTCCATGATCTTGTTGAGGATCGGCGGGGCCGGTGGTGGCCCGTCCGGCTGGTACACACTGAGCAGGTACTCGGTCATCGGGTCTCCCTCTGGTAGGTGGCGATCACTACGCCGGTGGTGGTCGTTACGCTGTCCGTCAGTCGCAGTGGACGGGAGGCGCTGTCGTCGGCGAAGAGCCGGCTGCCGGTGCCCAGCACCAGCGGATGCGTCAGCAGGACGTACTCGTCGATCAGATCACGGCGCGCCAGCTGTCTGACCAGGTCCAGGCTGCCGATGACGCCCAGGGTCGGGCCTGGCTGCGCCCGCAGCCCGGCCACGGCCTCGACCGCGTCGCCGTCCAGCAGGGTCGAGTTGACCCACGGCAGCGGCTGGGACGGCGTCCGCGATGCCACGTACTTGTGTGTCCGGTTGAGCACCTCGGTGAACGGGTTGCCGTCGTTCTGTTCGGGCCAGTAGCCGAACAAGTCCTCGTACGTGCGGCGGCCCAGCAGCAGGCTGCCCTCCTCGGTCATCCGGCGCCCCATGACCGCGCCCATGATGTGGTCGCTGTAGGGCAGGGCCCAACCGCCATGGCTGAAGCCGCCGCGCGGGTCCTCGTCCGGCCGGCCCGGCGCCTGCGCCACCCCGTCGAGTGTCACGTTGGTGGTCACGACAATCTTCATGGCGAACTTCTCCTGTCGGATTTTGGCGCTGTTCTCGGGCCGGCGTCTCACCCTTCACACGAATCGCGATGGCCCGGATCGACACGTGAGCGCAAAATTTCTCAGATGAAGTCGCCGACCTCTTCGGGGAAGGTCCAGCCGATGTTGTGCGGGCGCCCTACACCTACCACCTACTTGCGCCTAAAGCACAAGAGATATTGCACAATGACTCTTGTGTATTAAGGTGGGGTCATGTCCCAGATCACCGACTCCAGGGTGCTCGCAGCCATGGCGCACCCGGTGCGCCGGCGCCTGCTGGACCTGTTGAAGATCCACGGCCCCGGCACCGCGAGCGCACTGGCCCAGCGCACGGGCGAGGCGGTGGGCAATGTCAGCCACCACCTGCGCGCCCTGGCCGGCGCCGGGCTGATCGAGGAGGCGCCCGAGCTGGCCCGCGACCGGCGCGAGCGCTGGTGGCGGCGCACCTCGGAGAAGCTGTGCTGGTCCTCCACGGACTTCGCCGAGGACGCGGCGGGCGAGGCCATCGCCCGCGCCCTGGAGTCGCTCAATCTGGAACGACAGGTCGGCCACGTACGGCGCTGGGCCGACCAGCCCCAGTCCGAGCAGGAACGCTGGCAGCGTGGCCCGTTCTCCACCGAGACCTGGATCCAGGCGACCGACGACGAGTTGGCGCAGTTCGCCGCCGAGATCATCGCCGTCATGGACAAATGGGCCGAGCGCGATATCCCCGACGACGGCCAGGAACGCGCCACCGTCTTCACCTTCGCCCGTGGCGTCCCGGGGCGGCCATGACGGCCGAGACGCTTGCCAAGCCCAGGTTCGGCCTGCTCCGGCAGCGCGACTTCCGGCTGCTGTGGATCGGCGAGAGCGCCAGCAGCCTGGGCAGCGCGGTCACTGGAGTCGCGCTGCCCCTGGTCGCGGTGACCGTGCTGCACGCCTCCGCGTTCGCCGTCAGCGTGCTGGCGGCGGCCGTCTGGCTGCCGTGGCTGCTGGTCGGCCTGCCCGCGGGGGCCTGGGTCGATCGGCTCTCCCGGCGCAGGGTGATGCTCGCCGCCGACTGGGTGTCGATGGCGGCCTTCCTCAGCGTTCCGGCCGCGGCCCTGCTCGGCGTTCTGACCACCGGCCAGCTCGTCGCGGTCGCGTTGGCCGCCGGGACGGCGAAGGTGTTCTTCGCGACCGCCTATCGGGCGTACCTGCCGTCGCTGGTCGAGGACCGCGAGCTGCTGGAGGCCAACGCGAAGCTGCAGGGCAGCGAGCAGGTGGCCAATCTGGCCGGGCCTGGTGTGGCCGGGCTCCTCGCCCAGTTCGCCTCCGCGCTCGGCGGTCTGGTGGTGGACGCGGTGAGCTTCGCCGTCTCGGCGCTCTGCCTGATGCGCGTCAGGCACGTCGAGATCGTGCAGCCGCGGCCCCGGCGGCGGCTGCGCAGCGAGATCAGGGACGGGCTGCGCACGGTGATGGGCGACCCGTTGCTGCGCGGCAACATGTTCTACGGCTGCGTGGCCAACCTGGCGCTGACCGGCTACCAGTCGCTGCTCGTGGTCTTCCTGGTCGGCGACATCGGCCTGTCCGCGGGCACGACCGGTGCGCTGCTCGCGGCCACCAGCGCGGGCGGCGTCGCCGGCGCCTTCGCCGCCCGGCCGCTGGCGGCCCGGCTGGGCAGCGCGCGGGCCGTCCTGCTCGGCAAGGCCGGCCTGGCGCCGCTGGGCCTGCTGATCGCGTGCGCGGATCGCGGCGTCGGGTTGGTGCTGTTCGTGGCGGCCAGCATCACGATCATCGGGGGGATCGTCGCCGGGAATGTGATCTTCAGCGGGTTCACGCAGTCGTACGTGCCCGGCGAGCTGATGGGCAGGGTGAGCACCAGCATCCAGGTGGTCAACTTCGGCGCCATCCCGCTCGGCGCCCTGCTGGCGGGCACGCTGGCCGAGGCGTTATCCGTGCGCGCGGCCCTCTGGGTGATGCTGGGTGTCTTCGCGCTGAGCGGCCTCATCCTGCTGGCGAGCCCGCTGCGCCGCCTGCGCGATCTGCCCGCCGGCCGGATGCACGCGCCCTCCGGCCGGATGCACGCGCGGACCGGCTCGGCGGTCGGCTCGGCTGTCTCGGACTGAGCGGCGGGCTCGGCTGCCGCGAACTGGGTGTCCCGCGCTGATCGGCGTCGCGGCGTCCGCGAGGGCCACCGGCCTGGCCGGGCGCGGCACGGCACCGGTGAGGCGGATGCGGGCAGGCCAGTTCAAGCGTCACCGGCCTGGCCAGGCGCGGCACGGCGCCGGTGAGGCGGATGCGGTCAGGCCAGTTCAAGCGCAGCTCAGGCCCCAGATCTCCGGCCCAGAACTGTCGGTGCCGGCGGGCATGATTGGACCATGAACGACGAGCCCCCGATCACACACCTGGCCGACGAAACGGCCTACGCCGAAGCCGTCCAGCTTGCTGTCGACTCCGCCGCCGCCTACTACACCGACGGCACCTCCACCCGCGACGACGACACCTACGACCGGCTGGTCCGTGGCATCGAGGCATATGAGGCCGAGCATCCCGACCAAGTGCTGCCCAACTCGCCGACCGGGAAGGTGGCCGGCGGGGCGGTGGTCGGGGATGTGCCGCATACCGTGCCCATGCTGAGTCTGGACAACGTGTTCGGTGCCGAGCAGCTGGCTGAATGGGCCGCCGGGCTGGAGCGGAGGCTGGGGCGGGCGGTGGCCGCCTGGAGCGTGGAGCCCAAGCTCGACGGCCTGGCGATCTCGGCACGTTACCGGCACGGTCGCCTGACGCAGCTGGTGACCCGGGGAGACGGCGTCGCCGGCGAGGATGTCTCCCACGCTATCGGCACCATCGTCGGCCTGCCCGACCGGCTGGCCGAGGCGGTCACGGTGGAGCTGCGCGGTGAGGTGATGATGACCGCCTCGCAGTTCGAGGACGCCTGCGCGAAGCGGCAGGCGCACGACGGCACCACGTTCGCCAATCCGCGCAGCGCGGCGGCGGGCACGCTGCGGGCACAGGACCGGCCATACGCGTGCGAGCTGACGTTCTTCGGCTACGGCGCGCTGCCCCACCCCGACGACAGCTCCGAGCTGGCCCTGCGCCTGCGCGAGCTGCCGCACAGCGAGATCATGGAGTGGGTGGCCGGGCAGGGAGTGCAGACCACGGCGGCCACGCCGGTCGCGGGCATCACGACCGAGTCGCTGGAGCGGGTGCAGGAGCGCGTCGGGGAGATCGCCGCGGCCCGGCCGGAGCTGCCGTTCGGCATCGACGGCATCGTGATCAAGTGTGATCTGGCGGTCGACCAGGTGGCGGCCGGGTTCAGCTCACGGGCGCCGCGCTGGGCGATCGCCTACAAGCTTCCCGCCACCGAGAAGATCACCAAGCTGATCGGCGTGGAGTGGAACACCGGCCGCACCGGCATCATCGCCCCCCGGGCCGTGCTGGAGCCGGTCGAGCTCGACGGCAGCACCGTCACCTACGCCACCCTGCACAACGTCGCCGACATCACCCGCCGCGGCCTGATGCTCGGCGACAGCGTGACCGTCTACAAGGCGGGCGACGTCATCCCGCGCGTGGAGGCCCCGGTGGTGCACCTGCGCACGGGTGACGAGCGGCCGATCGAGATCCCGCAGGTCTGCCCGTCGTGCGGTGACGCCATCGACTCCTCGCAGGAGCGCTGGCGATGCGTGCGCGGGCGCCAGTGCCGGGCGATCGCCTCCATCGCGTACGCCGTCGGCCGTGACACCCTCGACATCGAGGGCCTCGCGGAAAACCGGATCCAGCAGATGCTCGACGCCGGGCTGATCGTCGACTTCGCCGACCTGTTCTTCCTGACCCGCGAGCAGTTGCTGGGCCTGGAGCGGATGGGCGAGACCAGCACCGACAACCTGCTGGCCGCCATCGAGCGGGCCAAGGGCCAACCGCTGAGCAGGGTCTTCTGCGCGCTGGGGGTGCGTGGCACCGGGCGGTCCATGTCCCGCCGCATCGCCCGTCACTTCGGCACGATGGACGCCATCCGCGCCGCCGGGGCCGACGGGGTGCAGGAGGTGGAGGGCATCGGGCCGGAGAAGGCCGCGCTGCTGGTCGCCGAGCTGGCCGAGCTCACCGACC
This sequence comes from Nonomuraea sp. NPDC048901, assembly GCF_040649695.1. Classification (NCBI taxonomy): domain Bacteria; kingdom Bacillati; phylum Actinomycetota; class Actinomycetes; order Streptosporangiales; family Streptosporangiaceae; genus Nonomuraea; species Nonomuraea sp. NPDC048901. The sequence goes on from NZ_JBEZFW010000002.1 coordinate 438,511, forward strand.
TGATCGACAAGCTGGTGGCCGCGGGGGTCAACATGACCGAGCCCGGGGCCGCCACGCGTCTGCCGGCGGGCGAGGAGCCGAATGGCGAGCCGAAGGAGGCACGGCCGCTGGACGGGATGTCGGTGGTGGTGACCGGTGCCATGAGCGGGACGCTGGCGGAGCTGACCCGCAATGAGGTCAACGAGCTGGTCGAGCGTGCCGGGGGCAAGTCGTCGTCAAGCGTCTCAGCCCGGACGTCACTCCTGGTAGCCGGGGAGAAGGCGGGGTCGAAGCGGGCCAAAGCCGAGCAGCTCGGGGTGCGGATCGTCACCCCTGAGGAGTTCGCCGAGCTGGTCGCCGCCTACACCAGTGAAAGCCTGGATTAACAGCAGGTTTCCTCAGTGACACATGTGTATTGCCCGTTACGCCAGTGAGTTACATGTAACGAACGCACAGCCACGGATCGTCAAAGTGCGTAACGCGCGATTCCTACATTCGAGTTCGAGCCGCCGAGTGGCCAAGTGGGCCAAGTGAGCCGAGCGGCCGAGTGAGCCGAGTGTAGGAGGAACGATGGCGCGCTGGATCGCCGAGTGGCACCCCGACGACAAGGCTTTCTGGGAGAGCACCGGCAAGCGGATCGCCCGGCGCAATCTCGCCTTCTCGATCCTGGCCGAGCACCTCGGGTTCACGGTGTGGACGCTGTGGAGCATCGTGGCCGCCAAGATGGGCGCCTACGACTTCTCCACCGACCAGCTCTTCTGGCTGGTGGCGCTGCCCAACCTCATCGGCTCCGTGCTGCGCGTCCCCTACACCTTCGGGCCGGCCAGGTTCGGCGGAGCCACGTTCACCACGGTCAGCGCGTTGTTGCTGGTCATCCCCGCGGTGCTGCTCGGGCTGGCGGTCAGCGATCCGGGCACGCCGTACTGGATGTTCCTGGTGATCGCGGCGCTGGCCGGGGTCGGCGGCGGCAACTTCGCCTCAAGCATGGCGAACATCACCTACTTCTACCCGCGCTCGCGGCAAGGCGTGGCCCTCGGGCTGAACGCGGCCGGCGGCAACATCGGGGTCAGCTCCGTGCAGCTGGTCATGCCGCTGGTGATCGGCGGGTTCGGGCTGGCCGCCGCCGGGTGGTTCTGGGTGCCGCTGGCCGTCGTGGCCGCCGCCTGCGCGTGGTTCTTCATGGACAACCTGTCGAGCGCCAGGGCCAAGCCGCGCGAGCAGCTGGCGGTGGCCGGGCGGGCGCAGACGTGGATCATGTCGTTCCTGTACATCGGCACGTTCGGCTCGTTCATCGGCTACTCCACGGCCTTCCCGCTGCTGGCCAAGAGCCTGTTCCCCAGCTCGCCGTGGGCGGCGGTGGCGTTCGTCGGCCCGCTGCTCGGCTCGCTGATCAGGCCGGTGGGCGGCTGGCTGGCCGACAAGAAGGGCGGCGCGCCGGTGACCCTGTGGAACTTCGCCGCCATGGGCGTCGGTGTGGTCCTGGTCTGGCTCGGCAGCACCTCGGGCGACTTCTGGCTGTTCTTCCTGGCCTTCCAGATGCTGTTCCTCACGGCCGGCGTCGGCAACGGCTCCACCTACCGGATGATCCCCGCGATCTTCCAGGCCAAGGCGGTGGCCGAGCGCGGCACCGGCGAGGAGGCCCTGATGCACGGCAAGCGGCAGGCGTCCGCCGCCATCGGGATCATCTCCGCGGTCGGGGCGCTCGGCGGCTTCCTCATCAACCGCGCGTTCGGGATGTCGTTCGCCGAGACGGGCAGCCCGGCCACCGCGTTCGTCGGGTTCGGCGCCTTCTACGTGGCCTGCTTCGCGCTCACCTGGTGGTGCTACACGCGCAAGGTCGGCGTCTCGCTCGTCGGCAGTCTGGCCCACGCTCGTGTCTGAGGACCGCACGACAGAGACCCACTGCCCGTACTGCGCCCTCCAGTGCGGCATGACGATCACCGCCACGGGGACCGACATCACGATCACCCCGCGCACCGACGTACCGGCCAACTCCGGCGGCGCCCTGTGCCAGAAGGGCTGGACCGCGGCCGACCTGCTGACCAACGGCGAGCGCCTGACCACGCCGCTGCTCCACGGCCGGCCCGTGGCCTGGGACACCGCCCTCGACTACGTCGCCGACCGGCTGACCGCCATACGCGCCGTGCACGGCCCCGACGGAGTGGCCGTGTTCGGCGGCGGCGGGCTGACCAACGAGAAGGCGTACCAGCTCGGCAAGTTCGCCAGGGTCGCGCTCGGCACCAGCCAGATCGACTACAACGGCCGCTTCTGCATGTCGTCGGCCGCGGCCGCCTCGCTCAGGGCGTTCGGGCTGGACCGCGGCCTGCCGTTCCCCATCACCGACCTGGCCGAGACCGACGTCGTCCTGCTGGCCGGCGGGAACGTCGCCGAGACCATGCCGCCCTTCGTCCGCCACCTGACCGGGCCGCGGCTCATCGTCATCGACCCCCGCCGCACCGCGACGGCCAAGCTGGCCTGGCTGCACCTGCAGCCCACGCCGGGCACCGACCTGGCGCTCGCCCTCGGGCTGCTGCACCTGGTCATCGCCGAAGGGCTCGTCGACGAGGACTACGTCGCCGCCAGGACCTCGGGCTTCGAGCAGGTCCGTACGTCGCTCGCGTCCTGGTGGCCCGAGCGGGTCGAGCGCGTCACCGGCGTGCCGGTGGCCAGGATGCGCGAGGCCGTACGCGCGCTCGCCTCGGCCGGACGGGCCGCCGTGCTGACCGGACGGGGGGCCGAGCAGCACGCCAAGGGCACCGACACCGTCACAGCGTTCATCAACCTGGCCCTGGCGCTGGGGCTGCCCGGCCGCCCCGGCTCCGGGTACGGCTGCCTGACCGGCCAGGGCAACGGCCAGGGCGGCAGGGAGCACGGTCAGAAGGCCGACCAGCTGCCCGGCTACCGCAAGATCGACGACCCGGCCGCCCGCGAGCACGTCGCCGCGATCTGGGGCGTACGACCCGAGGAGCTGCCCGGCCCGGGACGCTCGGCCTACGAGCTGCTCGACGCGCTCGGGACGCCCCAGGGGCCGCGCGCCCTGCTGGTCTTCGGCTCCAACCCGGTGGTCTCCGCGCCGCGCTCCGCGCACGTAACCGAACGGCTCGACGCGCTGGACCTGCTGGTGGTCTGCGACATCGTGCTGTCGGAGACGGCCGCGCGGGCCGACGTGGTCTTCCCCGTGACGCAATGGGCCGAGGAGACCGGCACGATGACGAACCTCGAGGGCCGGGTCCTGCTGCGCCGCCAGGCCGTACCCGCTCCCGAAGGGGTCAGAAGCGACCTGGAGATCGTCCGGGAGCTGGCCGCCCGGCTCGGCCACCGGTTCTCGGCCGAGCCGCGAGAGGTGTTCGAGGAGCTGGGCCGCGCCAGCGCGGGCGGGGTGGCCGACTACGCGGGCATCACCTACGAGCGGATCACCGAGGAGACCGGCGTGTTCTGGCCGTGTCCGTCGCCGGACGACCCCGGACGGCCGCGCCCGTTCCTCGACTCCTTCGCCACCCCTGACGGGCGCGCCAGGTTCGTGCCCGTCGAGCACCGGCCCGCGGCCGAGGAGCCCGACGACGACTACCCGGTCTACCTGACCACGGGCCGCGTGCTCGCCCAGTACCAGAGCGGCGCGCAGACCCGCAGGATCGCCGCCCTGTCCAAGGCCGCGCCGGAGCCGTTCGTCGAGCTCCATCCCGACCTCGCCGAGCAACTGGCCATCACCGCCGGAGATGTCGTCCGGGTGCTCAGCCGGCGGGGCGAGAGCACGGGGGTCGCCAGGGTCAGCGACTCGATCAGGCGCGACACCGTCTTCATGCCGTTCCACTGGGAGGGAGCCAACCGTCTGACCAATCCCGCGCTCGATCCGTCATCGCGGATGCCGGAGTTCAAGGTCTGCGCCGTCAGGGTGGAGAAGGTCGCATGAGGCTCGTCGTAGTGGGGAACGGAATGGCCGGATCGCGGCTGGTCGGCGAGGTGCGGGCACGTGATCCGCACATGCCGGTCACCGTGTTCGGCGCCGAGACCTGGCAGCCCTACAACCGGGTGCTGCTGTCCAACGTCCTGGCCGGGAGCTCGGGGCCCGACCAGGTGCGGCTGCTCGACCCGAGCTGGTACGCCACGCACGGCGTCGAGGCCGTCTTCGGCACCGAGGTGGTGCGCGTCGACAGGAACGCCCAGACGGTGATCACCGCCGACGGTCGGAGCACGCCGTACGACGTGCTGGTCCTGGCCACCGGCAGCGAGGCGGTCGTCCCGCCGGTGCCGGGAGCCGAGCTGGCGATCCCGTTCCGCACGCTCGACGACTGCCACCGCATCCTGGCGGCGGCCGAACACGGACGCAGGGCGGTGGTGGTCGGCGGCGGCCTGCTCGGCATCGAGGCGGCGCGCGGGCTCGCCGGGCGCGGCCTGCCCGTGACGCTGCTGCACCTGGCCGGCCATCTGATGGAGCGGCAGCTGGACGCCGAGGCCGGGCTGGTGCTCGGCGAGACGCTCACCGGGCTGGGCGTGGACATCCGCACCGGCGTGACGGCCGAGGCCATCCTGGAGGAGGGCGTACGGCTGGCCGACGGCGAGCTGGTCGAGGGCGACCTCGTCGTGCTGGCCTGCGGCGTGCGGCCCATGACGGCCCTGGCCAAGGAGTCAGGCCTGAACGTACGGCGGGGCATCGTCGTGGACGACGAGATGCGTACCGAGGACCCGGCGGTGTTCGCCATCGGCGAGTGCGCCGAGCACGACGGCACCGTCTACGGCCTGGTCGCCCCCGCCTGGGAGCAGGCGGCGGTCGCCGCGGAGGTCATCACCGGCGGCAAGGCGCTCTACCGGGGCTCGCGGCTGGTGACCAGGCTCAAGGCCAGGAGCGTGGAGCTGGCCGCGATGGGCGAGACCCACCTCACCGAGGAGCACGCCGAGGTGGTCCGCTTCACCCACCGGGCCCGCGGTACGTACCGCAAACTCGTCATCCGCGACGGCCGGCTGGTCGGCGCGATCCTGCTGGGTGACACCGACGCCGTCGGCACGCTTACCCAGCTGTTCGACCGCGGCGGGCCGCTGCCGGGCGATCGGGCCGGGCTGCTGTTCCCCGGCCTGGGGGCGGTCACCGTGGCCGACAGCCCGGTGCTGATGCCCGACGCGGCCAAGGTCTGCCAGTGCAACAACGTGACCAAGGGTCAGATCAGAGCGTGCTGGGAGGCCGGCGCGCGGGACGTGGCCGGAGTGGCGGCCGCGACCAGGGCCACGACCGGGTGTGGGACGTGCCGGGATGCCGTGGAGGGCATCGTCGGCTGGCTGTGTGAGCAGGAAGGGATCTCGGCATGAGCAAGATCGTTGTCGTCGGTTACGGACCCACCGCCCACCGGCTCGTCGAAACGCTGCACGAGCGGGGCTTCGGCGGCCAGGTCACGGTGATCGGCGAGGAGCCCCGCCCCGCGTACGACCGGGTGGCGCTGACCTCCTACCTGTCGGGGACCAGCGTCGAGGACCTCACCTACCCGGTGCCGCCGGGCACGGTGACCAGGCTCGGCGGGCGCGTCACCGGGATCGACCGCGCGGCCCGCACGGTCACGCTGGCCGACGGGTCGGCCGAGTCGTATGACGTGCTCGTGCTGGCGACCGGGTCGGCGCCGTTCGTGCCGCCGGTGCCGGGCGCGGAGCACGCCTACGTCTACCGGACGATCGACGACCTCGACGCGATCAGGATGGCCGCCAAGGACGCGACCGACGGCGTGGTGGTCGGCGGCGGGCTGCTCGGTCTGGAGGCCGCCGACGCGCTGCGCGGGCTCGGGCTCAAGACGCACATCGTGGAGATGAGCCCCTGGCTGATGCCCCGGCAGGTCGACGAGGGCGGCGGCTCGGTGCTCAAGAGCCACATCGAGGGGCTCGGGCTCAGCGTGCACGCGGGCGCGGGCGTCCAGGAGATCGTCGCGGGCGAGCGCGGCGTCACCGGGCTGCGCAAGCCCGACGGAACGCTGCTCGACGCCCAGATCGTCGTCTTCTCCGCCGGGATCAGGCCGCGCGACGAGCTCGCCCGCGCCAGTGGGCTGGAGGTCGGCGAGCGCGGCGGCATCGCGGTGGACACCGGGATGCGCACCTCGGACCCGGCGATCTACGCGATCGGCGAGTGCGCGCTGGCGGGCGGCATGGTGTACGGGCTGGTCGGGCCGTGCTTCACCATGGCGGAGGTGGCCGCGGACCGCATCCTGGGCGGGGCCGCCACCTTCGACGGGGCCGACATGTCCACCAAGCTGAAGCTGCTCGGCGTCGAGGTGGCGCAGTTCGGCGCGATGGACGGGGCGCTCGACGTCACCTACATGGACCCGGTGGCCGGCGTCTACAAGAGGCTGTTCATCAGCGACGACGCCAAGACGCTGCTCGGCGGCATCTGCGTCGGCGACGCCTCGCCGTACGGGTCGCTGCGGCCCTTCGTCGGCAAGCCGCTGCCCGCGGCGCCGTCCGACCTGCTGTTCACCGGGTCGGGGGCGGAGCTGGAGCTGCCCGACGACGCGCAGGTGTGCTCGTGCAACAACGTCAGCGCGGGGACGGTCCGCACCGCCATCGCCGACAAGGCGCTCACCGACGTGCCCGGGGTCAAGGCGTGCACGCGGGCGGGCACCACCTGCGGGAGCTGCGTGCCGATGCTCAAGCAGCTCCTGGAGAAGTCCGGGGTCGAGCTGAGCAAGGCGCTGTGCGAGCACTTCGCCTACTCCAGGGCCGAGCTGTACGACATCGTCAGGGTGCGCGGCATCACCACCTTCTCGGAGCTGGTCTCCGCGCACGGGCAGGGCAGGGGCTGCGACATCTGCAAGCCGGCCGTGGCCTCGATCCTCGCCTCGCTGCACAATGGGCACGTTCTGGACGGCGAGCGGGCGGCCCTGCAGGACACCAACGACGCCTTCCTGGCCAACATCCAGAAGAACGGCACCTACTCGGTCGTCCCGCGCATCCCAGGCGGCGAGATCACCCCCGACAAGCTCATCGTGATCGGCGAGGTGGCCCGCGACTTCGGCCTCTACACCAAGATCACCGGAGGGCAGCGGATCGACCTGTTCGGGGCCCGCGTCGAGCAGCTGCCGCAGATCTGGCGGCGGTTGGTGGACGCCGGGTTCGAATCGGGCCACGCGTACGGCAAGGCGCTGCGGACGGTGAAGTCGTGCGTCGGCTCGGCCTGGTGCCGCTACGGCGTCCAGGACTCCGTCGGCCTGGCCATCGACCTGGAGCTGCGTTACCGCGGCCTGCGCGCGCCGCACAAGCTCAAGTCGGCCGTGTCCGGCTGCGCCCGTGAGTGCGCGGAGGCCCGCTCGAAGGACTTCGGGGTCATCGCCACCGAGCAGGGCTGGAACCTGTACGTCGGCGGCAACGGCGGCTTCAAGCCGCGCCACGCCGACCTGCTGGCGGCGGATCTGACCACCGAGGAGCTGATCAGGACGATCGACCGGTTCGTCATGTTCTACATACGGACGGCCGACCGGCTGCAGCGCACCGCCGCCTGGCTGGAGTCGCTCGACGGCGGGCTCGACTACCTGCGGCAGGTGATCATCGACGACTCCCTGGGGATCTGCGCCGAGCTGGATGCCCAGATGGAGCACCACGTCGCCACGTACGTGGACGAATGGCAGACGACCATCGATGACCCGGACAAGCTCGGCAGGTTCGTGAGCTTCGTCAACGCGCCCGGGGTCCCTGACCCGTCCATCGTCTTCGAGACCGAACGCGACCAGATCAAGCCCGTGGAGGTGGCTGCGCGATGAGTGGTTGGATCCCAGTCTGTGGCTATCAGGGACTGCTGCCGGAGCGCGGGGTGTGCGCTCTGGTGGACGGTCGGCAGGTGGCCGTCTTCCGTACCTTCGACGGTACCGTCCACGCGATCGGCAACCTGGACCCGTTCAGCGGGGCGCAGGTGCTGTCGCGGGGTATCGTCGGCACTCGGCAGGGGGAGCCGACTGTGGCGTCGCCCCTGCACAAGCAGGTGTTCTCGCTGGTGAGCGGGGTGTGTCTGGATGAGCCGGAGTTCTCTGTCCCGGTTTATCCGATACGGGTGGAGGCCGGGCTGGTGCAGGTGGGTACGGGCGCCTAGCGAACGCCCGGGTCGCTTCTATGGTTCGGCCAATACGTCCGCCGGTGGGTACACGTGGGCGGCCTGATGTCCCACCGGCAGGACACAGCGCCGATCGGAGTCGACGCTGTCGCAGCGCTCCGCGTCGTCGCGTTGCGGCAGGGGCTCGGGTTCGGGGGTAGTGCTCAGGATGGTCTCCAGGTGCGGCACTCGTTGGACGCTATCGGCGAGGCGGCGGCCGTTTGGTCGCGGCCCGGCAACGATCCAACCTCTGAACGATCTCATCAACTCCTGTGAAGGTTACTGTGAGCAATCCCAGGGGCTGAGGCGGCAGCTGGTAAAGGGGTCGTCCGAAGTGGACAAATGGCGCATTCGTGACGGCTTTTGCGGGGAATCACCCCGCTATGAGCACAAAATCCCAGGCCAGAGCACTCCTGCTGGCGGCAGTCGTCCCGGCGTTGCTCGTCACGGGCTGTGCCGCAGGCGGTAACGATATGCGACTCATGGGCGCGGTGGCATCGCCGATGCCCTCCGAATCAGGCCCGACACCGTACGAATCGGAGTCGGGCAACATGAGCCCGATGCCGTCCGAGTCGGGCAACATGAGCCCCGAACCATCCGAGAGCGCGTCCATGGCGCCGATGACCACGCCGCGCGCGGCCGTGATGGCGTTCTTCGACGCCGCCAAGGCCGGAGAGCCGGACAAGGCCGTCGAGGCGTTCGCCACCGACGGAATGGCGGCCGTGGAGGGCAAGCCGACCGCCCAGGGCACCGACGCGCTGACCACACTGTTCAAGGAGCTGTTCAAGGCGAAGATGATCGCCACGCACACCATCGACGAGACCCGCATGATGGGCGATGTGGCCTTCGTCCGGACCACCAGCACCGAGGGCAGCGAGAAGTACCGGGAGTTCTTCCTTCTCAAGAAGTCCGGCGGTGAGTGGAAGATCGAGCGCTACATCAACAACACCGTGTCGGAGTGAGCGGGCCGGGTCAGCGCTCGTAAGCCCCTGACGGAACCAGCCCCCAGCGAGACCATGGCCGCCACAGTGGCGGCCATGGCCATGCGCGGTGGCCGTCACGGTGGTGCGCGGGCATGGCGGTTCGTTGCCGTACGAGGCCGGGTCGTTCGACGCGGCCGTGGTGTCGCTGGTGCTGTGCTCCGTCCCCGACTCGGGCGTGCTGCTGGCCGAGCTGCGCAGGGTGCTCAGGCCGGGTGGCGAGTTGCGCTTCTTCGAGCATGTACGCTCGGCGAACCCGGTCCGGGCCGTGCTGCAGGATCTCATCACTCCGCTGTGGCGGCTGATGGCCGGAGACTGCCGCCCCAACCGGGACACCGGGGCGGCGATCAGGGAGGCGGGGTTCGTGATCGAGGACGCCGACCGGTTCGTCCACCGGGCTACGCCGGGGGCGCCTGCCCTGACCCACATTCTCGGACTGGCCCGCAGACCTTAGCCACCGCCCGCCGGTGATGTGGATCGGGCCGATCTTCGCCGGGCCGTCAGCGGCCGCCGGGCCGTCAGTGTTCGCCAGGCTGTCAGAGGTCGCGTTCCTGCTGGTCGAGGATGGCGACGGAGATCGCCACGGCGGCGCCGGGATCGCCGTCCTCGATCGCCCGCAGCAGCTCCTCGTGCGACCCGTCGAGCACCAGCGCCGCCTGCTCCATGTGGCGGACACTGTCGCGCAACGCCTCGCTCATGCTCCGGTAGAGGTCGCCGAGCAGCGGGTTGTGCGCCGCGTCCGCCACCCGCAGGTGGAAGTCGACGTCCGCGTCGGCGAACGCGTCCACGTCGCCCGCCCGCCCGGCCGCGTCCCGCCGCACGAGCGCCTCCCGCAGGCCGGTGAGGTCCTCTTCGGTCCGCTTCCCGGCGGCCAGCCGGGCGGCCACCATGTCGAGGCCGCGCCGCACGTCGATGATGTCCATCGCGGCCGCCTTGGCCAGCCGCCTGCCCAGCGCGACCTGCGACTCGTCGACCGCCGTGACGTAGGTGCCGTCGCCCTGCCGGGTGGTCAGCAGCCCGGAGTGGGCCAGCACGCGTACGGCCTCCCGCACCGAGAGCCGGCTCATGCCGAGGGTCTCCGCGAGCCGGAGCTCGGACGGGATCTTCGTCCCCACCGGCCACGCGCCGCTGGTGATCTCCCCCCGGAGCTCCTCGATCGCGGCGTCCACGAGGGAGGTCCGCGCCACGTTTCGCATGAGCCGTTCGCCGCTTCTCAGTGATTGCCTAAAGGAAACCGTATCCTAAGCGGCCGCCAGGTGATCGGTCATCGGCCGGGGTCAGCGCTCGCAGACGAGGCCGTCGCCGTCGCGGTCCTGGTACCAGGCGTACTCGGGGTCCACACCCTTCCGGTACGGGCCGTACCCGGCGGCGTTGGCGTCACCGCAGGTCCGGTAGCGCGGGTCGTTGGCGCCAGAGGTCGGAGTGGGAGTCGGGGTGGGGGTCGTGGTGCCGGTGTCGCACTTGCCGGACCAGATGCGCAGCTTCTGCCGCTTGGCCACGGCCTCCTCGCTCCGCATCACCTTGATGAAGCGGTCGTTCGGTGTGACCAGGACCGCCTTCGCGTAGCCGTACCGGACGAGGTTGCGGTTGACGTGCACGCCCTTGGCGTTCCACACGTAGAACAGTCGGCGGCCGAAGCCGTCCACGGGCTTCTTGTCGGCGAGGACGTACGCGAGCCGGCCGACCGGCAGCAGCCCCGCCGTCCGCTGGGTCGCGGCCTTGCCCCAGCACTGGCCGCGCTCGGGAGCGTCCGACTCCAGGAACATGACGCGCGTCTTCTTGCCATCGCTGGTCGTGACGTCGATCGTGTCGCCGTTCACGATCTTGGCCACGCGTACGCTCATCGCGCCCTTCGGCACTCCGGCGGGAGGTCCGGCGGCGTACGCGGGAGCGGGAACAGCGAGCAGGACGACAGCGGTGAGGCTGATGATGCGCATGGGCCCTCCATGTGGTCGGGAAGGAGAGGACGCCTCATCGCTCACGCAGGTGCACTCACGTCACTGGCCGGATGCGGCCAAATCCGCCCGACACGCCCCTGCACGTAGGTGCACCGGATCTTGTCAGGCCCCCTGCCGGGTGAGAGATTGCGGGTACTTTGGCGCCCATCGTCTCGGAGGACACGCGTGCCTCAATTACGCCCGGCCCTCATCGCCGTCGCCCTGACCATGGCGATCGCGAGTCCCGCGCAAGCGGCCGCCGGACCCAGGATCACCGTTGAGAACGGCCGTACGCAGCCGGTCTTCTCCTACGCGGACGCCGTCCGCGAATACGTCTACGTCGAGTCGAGCGTCGACAGCGATTCCGACGGCCGGCTGGACAGGGTACGTGTCGACATCATCAGGCCGAAGGAGTCCGGTCCCCGGCTCAAGGTGCCGGTGATCATCGACGAGAGTCCGTACTACGACAATTCCGGACGCGGCAACGAGGCCGAGCGGAAGGTGTACGACGCCGCCGGGAATGTCACGAAATTTCCGCTCTTCTATGACAACTACTTCGTGCCGCGCGGCTACGCCGTCCTGAACGTCGACATGCTCGGCACCACCAAGTCCGAAGGCTGCCCGGACATCGGCGGCAAGGCGGACGTCCTGGGCGGCAAGGCCGTCGTGGACTGGCTGAACGGCCGGGCCAAGGCCTACCGCGCGGACGGCACCCAGGCCGTGGCCGACTGGACCACCGGCAAGGCCGGGATGATCGGCAAGTCCTACGACGGCACGCTGGCCAACGCCGTCGCCGCCACCGGTGTGCGCGGCCTGGAGACGATCGTGCCGATCTCGGCGATCAGCTCCTGGTACAGGTACCAGCGCTCGAACGGCGTGGTCTACAACTACGACTACGCCTCCTGGCTGGCCAACTACGTCGACACCGACCCCGAGGCCAAGTGCCAGGCCGTACGGGATCGCATGGACGCCGAGGACGGCGACGCCACGGGCGACTACAACGCCTTCTGGGCCGAGCGCGACTACGTCAACGGCCTCCTCGGTGACGCCTCCAAGGTCAGGGCCAGCGTCTTCGTGGTCCACACCGCCAACGACCTGAACGTCAAGCCGGACAATTTCTCCACCTGGTGGCAGGCCCTGGCGAAGCGGAACGTACCGCGCAAGATCTGGGTGGGCCAGTACCAGCACGTGGACCCGTTCGACTTCGAGGGTCGCAGGGACGTGTGGGTGGACACGCTGCACGGCTGGTTCGACTACTGGCTGCAGGGCGTACGCAATGGGATCATGAACGCCCCGCGCGCCGACGTGCAGACCGGCCCGACGCAGTGGATCACCCAGCGCGACTGGCCGGCACCGTTCGCGACGAACGTCCCGCTCCGCCCGGCCGCCGACGGCTCGCTCGGCCTCGCCGCCGCCAGGCGCGACGCCAGCGCGTCCTTCACGGACGTGCCGCTGGACGAGGAGGAGATGATCGCCGACGTCGGTACGGCCAAGCCGGGCCGGGTGGCGTTCACCAGCGGCGCGCTCCCGCTCGACCTGCGCCTGTCCGGCACGCCCACGGCCGACCTGCGGGTCAAGCTCGACAAGCCGGCCGCCAACCTGACCGCCCTGCTCGTCGACTTCGGCGAGGCGAACCGCGTCGACTGGGGGCGCGGCCAGGGCATCACCACGCTCGCCGAGGAGGACTGCCACGGCGACAGCACCGCCGCCGACGACGCCTGCTACCGCAAGGTGACCACGAACACCGTGACGCGGCCCGCCGAGATCGTCGCCCGCGGCTGGATCGACGTGCAGAACCGCGACTCGCTCAGCGCGTCGTCGCCGCTGCCGGTCGGGACGTGGGGCAGGGTCAAGTGGCAGACGCTGCCGCACGACTACACCTTCCGGAAGGGACACCGGATCGCCCTGGTGGTCGCGGGCACCGACACGACGTACACCTCTGAGGCCGGCACGGGCGCGAACGTCACGCTCGACCTGGCCAGGAGCAGTGTGATCGTGCCGTTCACGCAGGGGGCGCCGCTGGTCGACGTGCCCAAGGACACGACACAGTTCCGCGGACCGGCGCGGATCGACCTGCCGGAGCCGGAGAACTCCTTCTTCTAAGTCCTCGCTGTGGTGGCGGGCCCTCCCGCCACCACATGGAGGTTCATCCGGAGCCGGGCAGCGGCTGGTGCTGGGCTCCCTCGCCGCCGGTGGCGGGCCAGCCACAGTTCGTCCAGTAGCCGCTGCCCTTGCCGTCGGACACGTACGATCCCTTGGCGTTGGCCACGGTCCAGGACAGGCGCAGGGTGAGTGTCCCGCTGCCGCGAACGAGGCCCGTGGTGCTCTGGCCGTTACCGCTGGACGTGCCGGTCCACCGTACGGTGACCTTGCCGAACTCGGTGGCGGGCGGCCCCGGGCAGCCGGGCCGCGACGCGGGCGCCTGGACGCGGAACGCGTGCGCGGAGACCGCGATCCCCTTCGTCCCGGACACCGTGGTGATCTTGCAGCTTCCCGGACAAATCAGCCCGAATAATCCGGTACGGCGGGTGCCCAGGTTGATCGACGACGGCGACAGCCTCGCGACCGGTGGCCTGGGGCCGGGCAGACTCACCTTCTGCGGCCGGATCTCGCCGGTGGCGGTGTCGCTGATCTTGGAGTCCGGGTTGGCCGTCGGGGGCGCCGGCACGTCCGTGGGCGGTGGGACCACTGTGGGGTTGAGCATGAGGTTGGGGGTGCTCCCGCTCCCCGGCGGTACGGCCGGGGCGCTGCCGGGGCCCGACAGCTTGGTCTGCGGCTCGGGCACCTCGGGCTGGTGGCGGCTCTGGATGCCGGACCAGGCGAGGCTCGCCACCAGCATCCCGGCGCCGACGAGCAGCCCCACTGTGGCTATGGACCGGATGGAGAGCCGGCCGTCGGACTCGTACTCGCCCGGGCGGTTGCGCCAGAACTCGGTCTGCTGGTCGTCCGGACGGTTACGCCAGAACTCCGACCCCGGGCCGTCCGGGCCGTCGTCCTCTGCGTCGCCGTCGGTGCTCTGGGTCGCGACCAGCAGGTCTCGGTGCTCGCCGGTGGCCATGATCAGGGCGTCTCGGAGCGTGGCCGCGGTCGTGAACAGGGCCTCCGCGCGGGCGTCGGCCTGGGTGCCCCCGTAGCTGCCCGCGTGGGTGTCCGTCGTGGGGAACGGCGCGTCCCAGCGGGTGCCGGGAGCGGTGATCAGGGCGTCCCGTTGGGCGCCCGCGATCAGGGCGTCCGTAGTCGGGGTCGCGCTCTGGGCGCCGGGTCGGGTGCCCGTCGTGGCGAACTGTCCGTTTCGGCTGGTGTCTGCGGTGGCGAGCTGTCCGTTTCGGTGGGCTTCACCGGTGGTGGTCTGGGCGTCCCGGTGGGTGTCGGGGGCACCCCGGCGGTTGCCGGGGGCGGTCGCGTCCCGGTGCGGGCTCGTGGTCGTGGCGTCCCGGCGGCTGCCCGGGGCTGACGGGGCCGGGCGGCTCCTGGTGGCGGGGGTGTCCCGGCGGGTGCCGCTGGCCGCGACGAAGACGCCCTGCCGGTCGCGGGCGGTGGCCACCAGGACGTCCCGCTGGCGGTCCCCGAAGGGGTGACGACCACGCGGACCGGCACCGGCCGGGCCACGATCGGCCGCGTCGGGCGGTGCCTGGCCGTTCGAGGTGTCGGGCGGCGCCTGCCCGTTCGACGTGCCGTGCGGCGCTTGGCCGTTCGACGCGTCGCGCACGGGCGGGTCGCTGACGGGGGCGCTCAGCACGGGCGGCCCGCCGATGACCAGCCCGGGCAGCCGCAGGACCGGCTCCGGCGGAGACGAGACCGGCCCAGCCGATGGCGAGACGCGGTCGGCCGATGGCGAGACGCGGTCGGCCGATGGCGAGACCCTGTCGGGCGGTGGTGAGACCCGCTCAGCCAGCGCGGACCCACCCAGACGCGCATCCCCGGCTGCCGGACGGCTGGCCGGGACGTCTCGCGGGGGAGCGGCAGGCGCCTCGTAGACGGGGGCGGCCAGGAGGCCGGGCGCGGACGGGCCGGTGGCCGGAGTGCGTCGCGGGAGGACCCCGGCAGCGGGCTTCCGGGCGAGCGGAATGGTGGTCTCGTGCTCGAGAGCCGCCGCGATCGCATCCGGATCGGACCGCTGGTGCGGGATGGCGGCCGGGGCGTCGCTTCGGGATGCGGCAGCGGCGGGGGAGCCGGAACGGGACGGGGCAGATGCCGTGGTGCCGAAGCCAGGTGGGGCAGGGGCGCGGTGGCTCCTGTGGGGTTTGCGTTCCTGGCCGGCGGCAGCCGCGCCCGCCGCCGGCCAGGCGCTACCCCTGATCGCCGCCGTGGGGTCGGCGATCGGGGAGATCAACATCGGGGCGGCCTCGACCAGCCCCCGAACCTGCACGGGGAACCCGTCCACCCGCCACAGCTCGCCCGCGTCCGGAAGCGGCTGAGCCCACGTCAGGCGGTCGCGCAGCGTGGGTGGAGCGGTGGCGATGGGCAGCTCGCGCAGCAGTGTGGCCGCCACCACGGCTCGGGGCGCCGCCCGGCACGTGGGGCAGGTGGGGATGTGGCGGCTGATGCGCGCCCGGTTGCGCCGCGTGGGCGTCGTCGCCCAGGCCGACACCTTGGCCGCGAGCTGGCTACATCCGTTGGCGGACCGGGCGGCGATGACGGCGGAGAACCAGCGCTCGACCCCGCGGGCCGCCTCGCTCACGATGACATCCACGTCCGGAGGCGTCACATCGAAGATCACGGCGATCTCCTGATGCGCGAGGCCGTGCCGTACGGACAGGTCCAGCAGCTCCCGCTGCGGGCCGTCCAGCGCGCGCAGGGCCTCGGGCAGCAGGTCCGGCATCCGGCCGGAACGCGACCACGAGCCGATGCTCGCCGGGCCGGCCACGGTCGCGCGATGCGCCCGGGCCAGCCCATAGAGCCACGGCCGGACCAGGGAGGAGTCGACGACCCGATGCGTGTGGCCGTACGCCGACAGCAGCGCCCCGGCGACCGCCAGCTCGGCCTCGCTCTGGGCGAGTTCCGTGCGGCAGTAGTCATAGAGGTGGGACCCGTACTCGTCGCACAGCTCGCGGATTTCCTCGCGTACGTCGTCGGTCAGCGTCCGCCACATCACCCGTGCCACCTCCTGCGTACCGTCACCGAAAAGCGTCCAGAAAGCCTCCAGAAGCCTCAGCCGGGTAACTGCTCCGCGATCTCCGTAGCCCAGTAGGTGATCACGCTCCCGGCGCCGGCCCGGCGGATCGCCATGAGGCTCTCCCGGATGGCCCGGTCGCGCATGAGCCAGCCCTGGGCGGCGGCGGCCTCGATCGCCGCGTACTCGCCGGAGGTCTGGTAGGCGGCGACCGGCACGCGGACCGTGTCGGCCACCATGCGTACGATGTCCAGGTAGTGGCCCGCCGGTTTGACCATCACCATGTCGGCCCCCTCCTCGATGTCCAGGAGCACCTCGCGCAGCGCCTCGCGGCTGTTGGCGGGGTCCTGCTGGGCGGTCGAGCGGGTGCCGGTCAGCCGCGATTCGACGGCGTCGCGGAACGGGCCGTAGAAGGCGGAGTCGTATTTGGCGGCGTAGGCCAGGATCGCCACCTGATGGTGACCGGCCTGGTCGAGCGCCTGGCGGACGGCGGCGACCTGGCCGTCCATCATGCCGCTCGGGGCCACCACCTGGGCGCCGGCGTTGGCCTGGGCGATGGCGACCTGGGCGTAGGCGCGCAGGGTGGCGTCGTTGTCGACGTCGCCGGTCGCGTCGAGGATGCCGACCTGGCCGTGTTCGGTGTATTCGTCCAGGTTGATGTCGCTGATCACCACGGTGGCGTCGCCGACCTCGGCGGCGACGTCGGCGAGGGCCAGCTGCGCGATGCCGTAGGGGTCCCAGGCGCCGTACCCCTCGGGGTCCTTGGCGGCCGGGATGCCGAAGATCAGCAGGCCGCCGACGCCGGCGGTGGCCGCGGCCGAGGCGGCCTTGCGCAGGCTGTCGCGGCTGTGCTGGACCTGGCCCGGCATGCTGGGGATCTCTCGGGGTTCCTCCAGTCCTTCGCGGACGAACAACGGCTGGATCAGGTCGGCCGGGTGCAGCCGCGTTTCGGCGACCAGGCCGCGCAGGGCTGACGTGCGCCGCAGGCGGCGGGGACGGTCCGCGGGGAAGCTCATGGGTTCTAGCCTCCGATTACCTTGCCGAGAAAAACACGTTCCGCGTGCCTGACGGCGTCCGCGGGCGGGAGCCGGAACCAGTAGCCGGAGGTGCTGCGCGCGGTGATGTTGAGCCGGCGCAGGTGGCACAGGTGTTCGGCCGTCTTGACCGCCAGCCCGTCCGGGTCGATCACCGGCAGGCCGTGCAGTTCGTGCACGCCGAGGTGGACGAGGATCTCGTTCGGGATGCCTTCGGCGGGGACCAGCCACTGCGCCCCCGCGTCCGCCGCCCGTTTGGCGGCCTTCGTGTAGGCCGCCAGCAGCGGCCCGAAGTCCTCGGCCAGGGCCCGCTGGACGAGGGTGGTGCCGTCCTCCACCACCTGATATGAGGCCAGGTCGGCGCCCGCCGCCCGGATGTTGTCGGTGATGGGCTCGGCCAGATGCGGGATGAAGCCGATCAGGCCCAGCCGGTGGCGTTCCATGCGCGCCGCCTGCCAGACCGCGTCGCCGTAGCCGACCACGGGGATCGACACGCGCGAGCGGGCGGCGGCCAGCCCGGGGTCCTGCCCCGCGCCGCTGATCCAGGCCGCGCACCCGTCGCGTTCGGCCGCCACGGCCGTCTGCGCGAAGTAGTTGCCGAACAGCAGTCCCAGCTGCCCGTATCCGACCAGGTGCTCGGGCAGGTCGGTGCCGTACGTGTCGGCCGGCAGCGTGTGGATCTCCACCTCGGTGCCGGGTTCGGTGATCTTGGATAAGTGCTCGGCGTAGAGCTTGTCCAGCAGCGCGGAACGACCCTCGACGGTGTGTTTCTGGAACCAGATGCGCATGTCAGCCGTGCCTCACGTGATGGGGGGTCGGGCCAGATGGAACGGTGTCGAGCATCGAGGCTTGCGCCAGGTAGGCGCGGGTGGACTCCGGATCGCCGGCGATGGCGCGCAGTCCCGCCATGGCCGCCGCCAGCTTGGTGTTGTCCCGGTCCTGTACGCCGGCCACCCGCGCCTCACTGCGCGGGATCACCCGGTTGACCAGTACGGTGCGCCGCCGCCAGGCCCACGCGTCCAGCGCGGCGGGTGCGGTGAATCCGCCGAGCACGGCCGCGAGCACCTGGCCGATCTCGACGGCGTCGTGGATGCCGGCGTTCATGTTCAGGCCGCCGGCGGTGGAGGTCAGGTGGGCGGCGTCCCCGGCGAACAGCACCCGCCCGCACCGGTAGTCGCCCAGCACGCCGCGGGCCAGGCTGTAGCGGTCGGCCCCGATCACCCGGATCGGCGCCTGCTCGGTGGGCAGGGCACGGAACAGCAGTTTGGCCACGTTCTGGGGATTGAGCGGGTCGCGGGTGTCGTGCGGGATCCTGATGATGATCCGCCAGTGATCGGGCAGCGCCAGCAGGCTGCACGACTGCCGGGAGTCGCGGATGTAGGTCAGCGGCGCCAGGCCGGGCAGCAGCGCGTCGAGCGGTGAGTCGGTGAAGATCCGCAGCGCCTGCGTCGGATACTCCGAGCGGGGGAACGGCAGGCCGAGCGAGCTGCGCACGGTGCTGTGCGCGCCGTCCGCCGCGACCACGTAGCGGGCCCGCGCCCACGTACGGCCGATGCGCAGCCGGACGCCCGTGCCGCCCTCGGCCACTCCGTCGACCGGGGTGCCGAAGCGCACGTCCGCCTCCGGGTAGGCCGACAGCGCCTCCAGCAGCAGCGCGGTGAGCGTGGACTGCTCGGCGTGCAGCCGGAACGGGTGCTCGGTCAGGCCGTCGAGGCTGCCCATCAGCATCTCGGCCAGCACCCGGCCCGCCCGGTCACGCCATTGCACCCGCTCCACCACCCGGCCGCGGGAGATCAACGCGGTGGCGATCCCGAGCTCCTGCAGCAGGTCGAGCGTGGCCGGGTGGAAGGTCGAGGCGCGCGACTGGCGGCTGAGGCCCGGCTCTCGCTCCAGCACCATCACCGGCACTCCGGCGCGGGCCAGGGTGAGCGCCGCGGTCAGCCCGACCGGGCCGGCGCCGACCACGGTGACGCCGTTCATGACGGCCGGCCCTGTGCCACCGGGCGGTGCGGCACCCGGCTGAGCGTGACCGGCTGCCCGGTCGCGTGCGCCAGCGCCCACCAGGCGCTGCACAGGTTCGAGGTGAGCAGGACCCGGTCGTTTCCGGCGCCCAGGGGGCCCAGCGCGGGCAGCGTGGACATCCCGGTGCCGCTGAACAGCACCACCGCGTCGGACGGCAGTCCTGCCTGCTCCACCTGCTCGACCAGCTCGTTCGGCGTGACGTCGTACGGTGAGAAGCCGCCCTGCGCCCTGACCGGTATCACGCGGGAGACGTGCAGACCGGCCGCGGCCCAGAAGCGTTCGGCGAGTTCGGTGAGCCAGGGCTGATACGGCGAGACGAGCACGAACTCCTGCGCCCCGATGTGCTCCAGCGCCTCCCGCGTCGCCAGGGTCGCCGAGGCGAACGGGATGCCCGCCTCACCGCTCAGCTTGTCGCACCTCGCGCGATCTTCCTCGGGTGCGAACAGATATCGCGAGCCGCTGCAGGCCATGACCAGCGCATCGAGCGGCAGGTCGCCGAACGAGCAGATCATCGCGGGCAGGACCTCGTTGTAGCTCTCCAGCCGCTCCGCCAGGGTGAGGCCGGGGCGTACCGGGAAGCGGCTGACGTACATGTCGGCCCGGGACCCGAACAGGCGCGCCAGTTCGGGCTCCACCGATGGGTTCGCCGGCGGTACGAACACGCCGACCCGGCCCCGGCTCATCCCGCGCTCCCGGCCGGACCGAAGGCGGGTAATTCCAGGGAGAACAGCTCACGTAAGGCGTCCGCGTAGCTCTCTCCCAGGGGGGAGTCGGCGTAGCTGGTCACCCGGTTGATCGGCTCGTACAGGAAGGCGTCGACCACTCGCTGGACGGCGTCCCTGATCTCGGCGCGGGCGGCGGCGTCCAGGCTGGGGGCACGGGAGGCCAGCCGGCCGAGTTCGGCGTCCGCTACGGCGTTCGCCTTGCGCTTCAGTGCTTGTACGACGGGGACGGTAGGCGGCACCGGCACCGTGGGGACCCTTCTGGAACCGTAAGGGCAGCGGAACGACACCCCCAGAACGTTTCCGCCCTCGCTGGCGGTCGTCCGGCGGGTCAGGGTGGCCGTCATCAGCAACCCGACCAAGCCGCGGCCCAGAAAGCCGCCTCTCGACGCGCCCGTGCCTCGTCCCAGTCGGTGAGGACGAGCTGTATCTCGCCGCGCTCCACGCCTAGGAGATCCACCGCTGCCCCGATCACGGTATCGGCGAACTCCCGTTGTCTGTCGACTGCCAGTCCTGCTGGGGATTCGACCTGGATGGTGAGCATGAGTTCCTCCTGCGAAGGAGCCTGGGGGGTTCAGGGCACGTGGTGAAGAACCTGGTCGATCACGCTGATCGCCTGGTCCGACACCTGCCGTATGTGGCGGAGACGGTGGACGGTGCGGGCCGTCAACTCGGGCGGGGTCTGCGGCGGCACGGAGGCCGCCTGGGTGGGTATGGCCTGGGTAGGAATGGTCTGTCGAGGGATCGCCTGTGCTGGGATGCTCTGGCGTGGAATCCTCGCGGGCTGTGTGTCGTCCGTATCGGGCGTCGCACTGGACGGCAGTACCTGCCTGGGCGAACGCACTTCATAGGGGTGCGGGTACGGCCTGCGGGTCTCGTTCGCGAGCATGATCACTCCTGTCAGCGCTGGTCAAGGGCCCGGAACTCGGACGGGTCGCGGACACCGAAGCGGGCCAGCTCGTGCTCGGCCTCGCTGCGGACCTGGACGAAGCTGTCGCGGAGCTCGGCGAGCAGGCCGCGCAGCACGACCAGCTCCGCCTCCGCTTCGCGCAGCGAGGGACGGCGTGGCCGGCTGCTGGTGGCCGCGAGGGCTACGCGGATCAGCGCCGCGACGCCGAGCAGCACCGCCACCGCCAGGCAGGCCACCAGCACCGTGGAGAAGCCCGGCATCGGTCCGGCCAGCATGGGATGGTCGACCAGCACCGAGGCGCCGGCCACGCCGATGGCTCCGCCGAGCATGCGCGCGGTGTTGATCGCGCCGACCGCCGAGGCGTACTGGCTGGGGTCGGCGGCCATCGAGCCGACCATGAACGTTCCGGTGGACAGGAAGCCGAACCCGGTGCCCAGCATGACGGCGCCCAGCAGGCACCACAGGTTCGGGGACGGCTGGGCCAGCATCAGCGCGCAGCCGGTGCCGAGGACGAGGGCACCGCTGTAGATGACGGCATTGACGCCGATGCGCCGGCTGATGGGCGCGGCCATCGGGCTCGACACGATCATGGCGATGGAGATCGGGGTGAGCCAGAGGCCGATGGTGCTGGCGTCGAACTCGGCGTTGCGCAGGTAGAGCGGCCCCATGGCCAGTACGACGAAGGACGCGGCTCCGTACATGCAGGAGGTGGCACCGGCCCACAGGAAGCCGGGACGCCGCCACAGGCTCATGTCGATCGCTCCGGCGCGATGCCGCCAGGAGATCGCGATGGCCAGGGCCAGCAGCAGCCCGCCGCCTCCCGCGCACGCCAGCGTGCGTACGGAGGTCCAGCCCCACAGGCTGCCCTGGGAGATGGCCAGCACCGCTCCCGCGACCGCGCCGATCAGCAGGACCGCGCCGAACAGGTCGGGTACGCCCTGTCTGGTGCCGCGGTTGCGGGGCAGCGCCGGGGTGAGCATCAGCAGTGCCGCCGCGAGTCCCGCGCCGGGCAGGTACAGGCCCCGCCAGCCGTACTCGGTCAGCAGCCAGCCACCGCCCGCCTGCAGGGCCAGGGCCCCGATGCCGGACGACGCGCTCCACAGCGCGATGGCGCCGGCACGGCGGTTGGCGGGCAGCTCGCCGAGCAGCAGCGCCAGCGAGGCGGGGAACATCAGCGCCGCGCCCACTCCCTGCGCCACCCGTCCGGCCAGGAGCAGGGTCCAGGAGGGGGCGGCGATGACCGTCGTCGCGCCCAGCCCGTACAGGGCCAGGCCGAGCGCGAGCACGCTGCGCCTGCCCAGCAGGTCGGCGAAGCGTCCGGCGGTGGCGAGCAGTGCGGCGACGGCGGCGAAGTTGACCGTGCTCACCCAGGTGATCTCGGACAGCGGCAGGGCGGCCGCCAGCGGGTCGCGGCTGAGCACGGGGATCGCCAGCGTCGTCGCGGTGCTGTCCGCCATGATCGCGACCACCACCCCGGAGGCGACCAGCCGCAGTACGGCGAATCGCCCCCGGAACCGGCGAGCCGTCGGCATCGCGGGCACCATCGTGGGACCGGCGACGCCCTCGCGGATGGGCGTCAGGGTCATCGCGTCGACTCCGCGTAGCTGAGTTCGGGCTCGACGGGGGCCGGGGCGGGTTCGGCGGGAACAGGCGCCGGGCTGTTGTTCGGCACGCTCGCGGCGACGACCCGCTCGGACAGGCCGATGTCCCGGCTGTTCTCGCGGATCCTGGTCGGTACCTCGCCGCCGGCCAGCGTGAGGGCGACCTGCGTGGCCAGGCTCAGGTGCTCGGCACAGCGGCGGGCCACCTTGGCCTCCAGGCCGGCGATCTGCGCCAGCCGGAGCCGCAGCGACTCCACGGTCGCGGTGCGTTCCAGGCCGTCGAGATCGGCGAGCCGGTCGGGCCAGCGCAGCGACCTGCTGAGCTGCTCCTCCACCTCGAGAACGATCTCGTCGATGGACAGGTCCCGGTCCTTCAGCGGGTTGGCGATCATGACCGCCATGACCGCGGTCTGGTCGAAGTCGGCCAACCGGCCCCGCAGCGCCGAGGCCAGCATGCGGGCGCGGTGATGCAGGCAGTCGGCGCTCCAACCGAGCACCAGCAGGCGATCGGCACTCGCCTCCGTGTGCCATCCGGCGAGCCTCAGCTCGCGGGCCATCCGGTGTTGCACGCTCCAGCGGTCAGGGGTGTCCTCCACCCAGACCTGTACGCCGCCGAGTGGCAGCTCTGCTACATGGATCACGTTCCTTTCAGGGGCCGCCCGAGCGCAGACGCGTCTGATCACGCTGGCCTGCGCGGGGGGAGCCGGATTCTTCGAGAACCAGGAACGGACCTTGGAATCGACGGAATCGACGGTCACGTCCGGCCACCTCCTCGCCGGAGACTCTCCAGAACCCTCCGGCTGTCAAGTCTCACTTACCACGATCAGTACGATAGTGGGTGTACCCGGCTCGTTGTGTCAACTGACAGTTTTCGTATATGTTGACCTCCCCCTGCGGAGTTTCGCGCCCCGCAGGGCAGGGGACGGCGAGCCAGGCTTCCTTTACGCTGGAGGCTTCTGGCGGCTGGGAGGTACGAGTGGCGAACTTCGCCGAGCGACTCGGTCTCGCTATGAGCAAGCGCGGGTTCACGGGGGCGCAACTCGCCGCGGCCCTCACCGAAGCCGGCATCCCGATCACCCGCGCCTACGTCAGCCAGTTGCGCACGGGCAAGCAGACCAACCCGACCCTCCAGGTGCTGCGCGCCCTGGCCGCCTGCCTACAGGTGAGCGTGGGCTGGCTGCTGGGCGAGGACGCCACGGACTCGGGCGCGGCCGAGGAGCTCCAGTTGCGGGCCGCCGCCATCGGCGCGTCGGTCTCCGGGCTGTCCGACGGGTCGCTGACCGTACTGCGCGGCGTGATCGAGCTCGCGCGCGCGGCCGAGGGGCTGCCCGACCAGCCCCCCGCCACCACCGAGATCCCCGAGGCGGCGGCGCCGCTGACCGCGCCGCAACGTGAGGCGCTCGGCGACCGCCTGCGCAACCTGCGGCTGATCGCGCGCATGTCGCCGGAGGAGGTCGAGACCTCGCTGGGCAGAGGGGCCGCCGCCATCGGCGCGATAGAGGAGGGCCGCGTCGCGCCCGCGCCCGTCACGGTCGAGCGCCTGCTCACCCTCTACGGCGTGACCGCCCTGCCCACCCGCGAATACGTCCTGTCGCTGGCCCGCGGCGAACGCCCGCCCTCCTGGTACGACGCCGGCTCCGTGCCCGTCTGGATGGCCGCCACCTACGCCCTGGAGCAGCGGGCGTCGCTGATCCGCACGTACCAGACCCAGATCGTCCCCCCGCTGCTGCAGACCGAGGCCTACGCGCGGGCCGCCATCGAGGTGTCGGGCAGCGCCGGGCTCGGCCAGACGTCGGCCGACGCGGCGGTGCGCCTGATGCGATCCCGCCAAGCCCTGCTGAACCACGGCGACGGACCCGTGCTGTGGGCGGTGATCGACGAGAGCGTCCTGCTGCGCTCGATCGCCGACCCCGAGACGCAGGCCGCTCAGCTCGACCGGCTGATCGAGTACGCGAAGCGGCCCAACATCTCCTTGCACGTGGTGCCGATCGACGATCCGATCTTCCTGCCCCGTTGCGGTCCGTTCACGATGTGGCGCTTCCCGGAGGCCTTCGAGCCCGATGTGGCCTGCGCCCACGCCATCGAATCGGACGAAGTGATCACCGACGCGGCCGCGGTAGAGGCCTACCACCAGGCGTTTACCAAGTTGTCGGTCTCCACCACCATGGGCGACGAGACGCACGAGCTGCTGTATGCGCACCGTGACCGTCTGAGCCACCGGTGATCTGACACTCCCTAGCACGAAAAACGGGAAATGGATATTTCCCAACAAATATTGTTCTTCGTATTGTCAGATCCTGAGGTTGATGGATCATTGGTATTGTTGGGCCAAATTGAGTGGGGTCAGTGGGACCGACTTTCCCGTGAGATACGGCGAGGGGAAAGGGGCAACACTCAAATGCGTCAGCGTGCCATCCGAAATCTGACCAACCTTGACACCACCCGCGCGAGTGTCACCCGAATACTCGACGCCGCCGCGGGAGGGAAGAACCACTTCGAGGTTGACAGTGATGCGGTGCGCCGTTACGACGAGGCGGTTCCGGTCACTGGCTCCGCCGCGCGAGCAGTTCTGCTTTACCTGGCGCGGGTGGTCGCCCACCTGGCGGGTTCCGGCATCGACCAGTTCCTGATCATCGGCAGTGGCGTGCCCAGCGCGCTGCCGCCCGGACGTCAGTTACACGACGTCGCCCGTGGCGCCTCCGCCGCGTCCGATGTGCGCGTCGTCTATGTCGAGAACGACCCTTTGATACTGGCCAGTGCCCGCGTCACCATCGAGCCCCTCAACGACCTCGTACGGGTGGTGGAGGGCGACATACGGCAGATCGACGAGATGCTCGCCGACGAGGTCGTGGCCCGGTTCATCGACTGGGAGCGGCCCGTGGGGGTGCTGCTTCTGTCGACCCACAGCCTCACCGACGACGAGCTTGCCTCCTTCGTGATCAAACGCCTGTGCCACGCCGTCGTGGACGGCAGCTACCTCGCGATCCTGCAGACCACCTTCGACGGAATCCCCGCCGAACTGCTGCCCGCCATCAACGACCTGCTCGCGATGACGCTGCCGGGACACGTGATCCGCTCACGTGCGGAGGTGGCGACCTTCCTGGACGGGCTCGAGCTGCTGGAACCGGGCCTGGTGTGGGTCCCGCAATGGCGGCCCGACGGCGACTCCGTGTGCGCGGACCAGCCGAGCTCGTCGGGCAATTACGGCGCCGTGGCCCGCCTTCCCTGACCCACCGGCCACGGCGCCCGCGCGGCCGTCACACAGACGCCCGCACCCAAGGGTCCGGCCCACCAAACCGGCCGGACCCTCGGACCGCCTTCTTCCTCGCCCCTCGCTAGTGACGCCGGCCACGACGGACCGTTTCCTTTCGCTCCCCCGGAGGGGGTGTCCCTCCCAAGACCCCAGCCACCACGGACCGTCACAGAAATCGAGACGGTCGTGTCACGAACCCCCAGAGCGGTCCCCTTAATCCCACCAGAACGACCAGTAATGCCGCCCGATGATCTGCTCCGCGTAACTCTGGAGATCCCCCGGCCCCTGGACGACGTTGTCCGGGCAGAACGTCCAATGCTCAGCCGCCACATGCAGCGCGTGCTCAGGCTCGACCGGCGGCGCGGCGACGCTCAGCTCCAGCGTGTTGAAGCCGACCCCCACCACCCGGATCCCGAACCGGTCCTCCCAGCTGCGTACCACCGCCGCCATCGGCACCATCCACTCGTTGTGGTGCAAAGCCCCCTGCCAGCCCATCACGGCCAGCGCGTCGGCACCCCGATGCGCGGCGACCAGGCCGAGCGGCAGGCCCCTGGATGACAGCTCACGGGCATACCAGTCGGCGACGGCCCCCGGATCGGCTCTCAGCACCCCCGGCGGGGCAGGACCCGGACAGAGCGCGCCGAACGGCTCCAGCTCCGCCAGGGCGTCCGGCGGCATCTGGGAGACCCACTCCTGCCACACCTCGGCCATGAACCCCTCGGCCGTGAAGTGATCTATCATCAGCGCCTCGTCCGGCACGATCTGCCCGATCGACCAGGGCTGCGCGGACTCGTCCAGCAGAACAGGCCACAGACCGCTGCGCGCGTGGGCGGCCCGGAACCGAGCCCAGTCGTCGCCCGCCACGGCCTCGTCGCTCATCCAGAACGCGGGCCTGGACGCCTGGCCCTGGTGCGTGTAGCCGGGATCGGGCCACACGACGTCGCCCTCGGGCAGATCGACCGGCAGGAGCCGCCCTCTGCCGCCGTCGGCGAACAGCTGGCACACCTCACGTGGCAGCTGGTGATCGTTCATGCCCACCGTTTCAGTACCGAATCCTGTCTCGGAGATGGTAATGCCGACCGTTGCGTCAGGACTTTTGTCCTGGGCGATCCCGTACAGGCGAATCTTCTGCCGACGCCCCGCCTCCGAGACCGTGGAGGCATGAAGATTCTGCTAGCGCTGGCCGTACTCCTCACGGGGTGCGCCCAACCGTCCGCCGGCAAACCGGGGCCTGTCGCGGATCCGGCGGTCGTCGAGACCGCGTCGGGAGCCGTGCGCGGCACGGTGACCGCGACGAACCGCCTGTTCCAGGGCATCAAATACGCCACGGCGGCGCGCTGGGAGGCGCCGAAGCCCGCGCCCGCGTGGCAGGGAGTACGGGAGGCCACCAAGCCGGGCGCCATGTGCCCGCAGGTCGGCACCGTCTACGCGCCGACCAGCAGCGACAACGAGGACTGCCTGTTCCTGAACGTCACCACACCCGCCGTCCCCGGGAAGGGCCGGCCGGTCATGGTGTGGATCCACGGCGACGGCGCGGTGGGCGCGGGCCACTTCTCCGACGCGCGGAAGCTGGCCGCCAAGGGCGTGGTGGTCGTGACGATCAACTACCGGCTCGGCGTGTTCAGCGGGTTCGGCTATCCGGGGCTGCGCGACTCGGGCACGTACGGCCTGCAGGACCAGCAGGAGGCGCTGCGCTGGGTCAAGCGGAACGCGGCGGCCTTCGGCGGCGACCCGGGCAACGTGACCGCCTTCGGCGTCTCCTACGGCGCGCTGTCGATCGGCGGCCAGCTCGCCTCGCCGGGCGCCAAAGGCCTGTTCCAGCGGGCGATCATGCAGAGCGGCGAGACCCTGATGGACATGCCCGCCAACAGCATGGTGCCGGGCGTGCCCGCCCTGCCGTCCTTCGCGTGGCGGCCCGCCGCACAGGTGAGCGCCATAGGAGAGGTGTACGCCAAGCAGCTGGGCTGCTCGGACCTGGCGTGCCTGCGCGCGCTGCCGGTCAAGAAGATCCTCGAGGTCCCGCAGATCATGAACGCCTTCCAGGCGTACGCGTACGGCAACGAGGTCCTGCCCGAGTCGCCGGCCGACGCGATGCGGAAGGGGCACACCAGCCCGATGCCGGTCCTTGCCGGGACGACGAAGGACGAACACCGGATCTTTGTCGGGATGAATTACGACGTCCAGGGCACATCTCCGGATTACCGGAAATTGCTAAAAGATGCGTTCGGAGCGAAGGCTGAGAGAATTGCCCGGAAATATCCGGTAAATCGCTATAAGTCGCCGAGTATCGCTTGGGCTACCGTCTTGACCGATCGTATGTGGGCCCGGTCCACCCATGAGCAGAACGCCCTGCTGGCCAAGAAGGCGCCGGTCTACGGCTACGAGTTCGCCGACCGGAAGGCGCCGATGTTCCTGCCGCTGGAGGCGGACTTCGACTGGGGCGCCTACCACGCCGGCGACCTGCCGTACATCTTCCCGGAGACCAAGGCCAAGCTGTCGCCCGCCCAGGAGAAGCTGTCCGGGCAGATGATGAGCTACTGGACGAACTTCGCCCGCACCGGCGACCCGAACGGCCGCGGGCTGCCCGCCTGGCCGCGAGTCTCGTCCGGCACCCTGTCCCTGGCTCCGGGGGCCGTCCGGCCGGTCGACTACGCTGCCGAGCACCAGCTGGCCTTCTGGAAGTAGAGCCTTCTGCAAGTAGAGCCTTCTGTAAGTAGACGTAGCGCGAGGGGAGGCGTCGTGATCAGGGTCATGATCGCCGAGGACCAGGGGATGATGCGCGACGCCCTGGCGCTGCTGCTCGGGCTGGAGGACGACCTGGAGATCGTCGCCCAGGTGTCCTCCGGCGACGCGATCGTGCCGGCCGCCACGGAGCACCGTCCCGACGTGGCGCTGCTCGACATCGAGCTGCCCGGCCGCAGCGGGCTCGACGTGCTGCCCGTACTGCGTGCCGCGCTGCCGGAGTGCGTGGTGCTGATTCTGACGACGTTCGCCAGGCCGGGCTACCTGCGGCGGGCGATGGAGGCGGGTGCGGCGGGCTTCCTGGTCAAGGACGGGCCGGTGGAGGAGCTGGCCGGGGCGATCCGGCGGGCGGTGGCGGGGGAGCGGATCCTCGATCCGGCCCTGGCCGCCGCCGCGCTGAACGCCGGGCCCAGCCCGCTCACGGACCGCGAGCGCGACGTGCTGGCCGCGGCGCTCGACGGCTCCACGATCGCGGACGTGGCGGCGCGGCTGCACCTCTCGGAGAGCACGGTACGCAACCACCTGTCGTCCGCCATCGGCAAGACGAACACCCGCAACAGGATCGAGGCCGCCCAGCTGGCACGGCACAATGGGTGGCTGTGACCCCCTTTGACGCGGTTCTCTGTGATCTCGATGGAGTGCTCCGCCATTTCGACCACGCGGTTCAGGCCGACATCGAGGCCCGCTACGGCCTGCCCCTGAGCAAGACCGCCTTCGACCCGGACCTGATCGGCCCCGCCACGCTCGGTCACATCACCGAGGCCCAGTGGGTCGAGTCCATAGCCGTGGCGCTGGGCGGCGACGAGCGCGCCCGCCAGGCCGCCGCCGAGTTCGCGGAGGTGCCGTTCTGGGTGGACGAGGAGGTCAGGGTGCTGCTGGCGCGGGCGCAGGGGCGGGTGCCCGTGGTGCTGGTCACCAATGCCATGGACACGCTGGAGGAGCACCTGGAGCGGCTCGGGCTGGCCTACTTCGCCGACGCGGTGGTCAGCAGTGCCCGGGTGGGCGTGGCCAAGCCCGATCGGCGGATCTACGAACTCGCGGCCGAGCTGGCGGGCGTCGCGCCGGAGCGCTGCCTGTTCGTCGACGACCGGCTGGAGAACGTGGCGGGCGCCACGGCCGTGGGGATGACCGGCGTGCACTACCGGAGCATCGCCGACCTGACTCCCGCGCTCACCGGGCTCTTCGACTAGCGACCGAGGTTCCCCGCGGGTTCGTTCATGCGGCCCTCTCGACCCCTGTGCCGGTCCTTCCTTTGGGGAGAGGAACAAGAAGGCCCGTTGTGGCTGATGTCCTCAGGGAGGGACACCCTCTCCGGGGGGAGGGAGAAACGGCCCGTCGTGGCTGAGGTCCCTTGGAGAGATACTCCCTTCGGGCGAGTGGAAGGGGACGGTCCGTTGGGAAGAACGATCACAAATGCATACGGACTTGCACGGGATGCGTGTTATCCCGTCCAAGCCTCATAAAAGACGTACATAACGCGTACCAGAAACAAGAGCTTGTTTCCGGCACGGCTCGCGCCTGCCGTGCCGGAAACGTTCAGCGGGTCCGGTCAGTAACTCCCGTACGGAGACTGACTGGACGTCGTCGACGGCTTGTGCGACGAGTGGTTAGTCGGCGTGGGGCTCGACGAAGGCGTGCTCACCTGCGATCCCGTGCCGGCGGGCCGGAGCACGCCCACCAGGCCGTGCTGGGCCTTGTCGATGCCCGCGGAGAACCACAGGGCGTTCTCGCCGCCGGTGGCGGCGGTGCCCGGCTCGAGGTCCCACAGGCCCGGCAGCCAGATCGTCTTGCCGTTGCCATCGCGCAGCGCGCCCAGGTGGCGGTTGCCGCGGTAGGCGTGGATCGTCCCGTCGCCGAAGTTGCCGACCAGGACCGATCCGGCGAACGCGCCGAACTGCTTCGGCGCGGCGGTCACGGCCCAAGGGGCGTTGAGCCCGGTGCGCGCGATGCGTCCGACCAGGCGTCCGTTCACGTTGAAGCGGCTGACGAAACCCTTGCCGGCGCCCGCGATGGACTTGCCGGTCTGCGAGTCACGCAGGGCATAGGCGACCCATACGCTGCCGCCGCTGAACGTCACGTTGTACGGGTGGTAATTGGAGGGGACCGAGGGGTCCCTGAACGCCCTGCGGGACAGGTTGATCTTCTCGAACTCCGAGTTCCACGCGGCGAGGCGCCCGTTGGCGAAGTCGGCGGCCAGCAGGAAGTCGCCATCGTCGGTGTTCACCAGCGCGAGGCCCTTGTAGTCGGCGCCCCGGGTGAAGGCCGCGATGATCGCGTTCTTCGGGTCCACCTCGGCGTTCCAGCCGGTGATCGCGCCACTCGGGCTGGCGAAGATGAACGTGGCGGGCTTGCCCTTGACGGTGAAGCCCTCGCCCGAGTTGAACACCTGGCCGGTCGGAGCGCCACCGGGAATGGCCACCTCGGTCGCCTCCTTCCTGCCCGCTCCTGAGTAGACGGTCGCGGTGCCGGTGCCCGTGTCGGAGACCCACAGGGTCTTGCCCATGGCCAGTCCCCACGGGTTGACCAGTTTAGGATCGTGGACGGCTGCCTTCCCCTGGATGTCGGAAATGAGATTCACGACGTCAAACTTGGTATTCGTCGCTGCCTGTGCGGGGGCGGTGAGGGTCGTGCTCAAGACGACCGCACCAGCGCAGAGTGTGATGATGCGGAGCCGCATCCGTGCCTCCTTGTTAGCGCTTGTGGCCGGAGATACGTGGGGGACGCAAGTGCGGTTCAGTAACGGTCAGAAATATTGGCCTCGGACGTCAATCGGGCGTTTTCCTGGGGAGTTGAGGTACATGGAAGTTTTGGGCATTGACATCGGCGGATCCGGGATCAAGGGCGCCCCCGTGGACACCGCGTCGGGGCGGCTGACAGAGGAGCGCCTGCGCATCCCCACGCCGCAGCCGGCCAAGCCGCGCGAGGTGGCCGAGGTCGTGGTGGAGATCGTCAAGCACTTCGACTGGACGGGACAGGTCGGCGTCACGTTCCCCGGCGTGGTCGTGGACGGCGTGATCATGACGGCCGCGAACGTCGACCACTCCTGGATCGGCGTCGACGCGAGGAAGCTCTTCGACGGCGCGACCGTCCTCAACGACGCCGACGCGGCCGGCGTCGCGGAGATGAGGTTCGGCGAGGGCCGGGACCGGATGGGGACCGTCATCATGCTGACGTTCGGGACGGGCATCGGCAGCGCGGTGTTCGTCGACGGCGTCCTGGTACCCAACACCGAGCTGGGGCACCTGGAGCTCCACGGCAAGGACGCCGAGCGCCGCGCCTCCGATCACGCCCGCGAGGAGCACGACCTCGGGTGGGAGAAGTGGGCCGGGCGGGTGGAGGAGTACCTGCGGCACGTGGAGATGCTCTTCTCGCCGTCGCTGTTCGTCATCGGCGGCGGGGTGAGCAAGAAGGCGGACAAGTTCCTTCCGTACGTCCACGTGGACACCGCAGTCGTCCCCGCGCGCCTGCGCAACGAAGCGGGCATCATCGGCGCCGCCCTAGCCGTCAAATGATCACGTTTGCGGCTCGCTGAGTCCCACCGGCGGCGTCCGTCCGGGGGAGGCTCTCGCGATTGAGGGGGGCAAGGCGGCGGGGTCGCCTGTTTCGCGAGCCTCCGACCTGGGTGATCAAGAAAGGTTGGCCCGGAACGCAACCTGATGGGCTTCTCGGGAGTCTCATTAGTGACCGTGGTCGTCCAAGGCGACAACTCTGGGGAGAGTGGGCCCGTCTTGGGCGATCACGGTCAACCGGAGAGCGCGGGCCCTACCTGGGCGATCCCCGTCGACGGATATTCGGATGCGGACCCCGGCGCCGTGGGGCAGCATGGTGGGTTGGCTCCGGGGACGCGGAGCTCAAATATCCTGATAGCAGTATGGGAACCTCTGCGTTGTCCTCTCCACTCACCGAGCTCCAGTCCCGCCTGCCCGAGTTGATGCCGCGCGACCAGCGGCGATTGCGGCGCAGGCTCGACGGCGTGCGCCGGGTACGCTCCCGCGAGGCCCGGGACAAGATCACCGCGGAGATCCTCGCCGACGTGGAACGCGCCGAGCGCCGCCTCGCCCGGCGCCGCGAAGCCGTACCAGAAGTCAGCTATCCGGAAAATCTCCCCGTATCCCAGCGCAAGGACGACATCCTCGCGGCCATCCGCGACCACCAGGTCGTGATCATCGCCGGGGAGACCGGATCCGGCAAGACCACCCAGATCCCGAAGATCTGCCTGGAGCTGGGCCGCGGTGTCAGGGGCCTGGTCGGCCACACCCAGCCGCGCCGCATCGCCGCCCGTACGGTGGCCGAGCGCATCGCCGAAGAGCTGGGCACCGAGCTGGGCCAGGCGGTCGGCTACAAGGTGCGCTTCACCGACCAGGCCAGCGACCGCACCCTGGTCAAGCTGATGACCGACGGCATCCTGCTGGCCGAGCTGCAGAACGACCGGCTGCTGGAGCAGTACGACACGCTGATCATCGACGAGGCGCACGAGCGCAGCCTCAACATCGACTTCATCCTCGGCTACCTCAAGCAGCTGCTGCCCAAGCGTCCCGACCTCAAGCTGATCATCACCAGCGCCACGATCGACCCGGAGCGGTTCTCCCGCCACTTCGACGACGCCCCGATCGTCGAGGTCTCGGGCCGCACCTACCCCGTCGAGGTGCGCTACCGGCCGCTCGACGAGGACGACGACCAGACGCAGGGCATCGTCGACGCCTGCCGCGAGCTGGTCACCGAGGGCCCCGGCGACATCCTGGTGTTCCTGTCGGGCGAGCGGGAGATCCGCGACGCCGCCGACGCGCTGGACAAGGCCGACTTCCGCAACACCGAGGTGCTGCCGCTGTACGCCCGGCTCAGCGCCGCCGAGCAGCACCGCGTGTTCCAGCGCCACACCGGCCGCCGCATCGTCCTGGCCACCAACGTGGCCGAGACGTCGCTGACCGTCCCGGGCATCAAATACGTCGTCGACCCCGGCTATGCGCGCATCTCCCGCTACAGCCATCGCACCAAGGTGCAGCGCCTGCCGATCGAGGCCATCTCGCAGGCGAGCGCCAACCAGCGCAAGGGCCGCTCGGGCCGTACCTCCGACGGCGTCTGCATCCGGCTCTACGAGGAGGAGGACTTCCTCAAGCGGCCGGAGTTCACCGACCCCGAGATCCTGCGCACCAACCTGGCCTCGGTCATCCTGCAGATGACCTCGATCGGGCTGGGCGACATCGAGGCGTTCCCGTTCGTCGAGCCGCCGGACCGCCGCCAGGTACGCGACGGCGTGAGCCTGCTGCACGAGCTGGGCGCCTTCGACAGTCAGGGCGGCATCACGAGCATCGGGCGCAAGCTGGCCGGGCTGCCCGTCGACCCGCGCCTGGGCCGGATGGTCCTGGAGGCCGAGAAGAACGGCTGCCTGCGCGAGGTCATGGTCATCGCCGCCGCGCTGTCCATCCAGGACCCGCGCGAGCGGCCCGTCGACAAGCAGCAGCAGGCCGACGAGAAGCACCGCCGCTTCGCCGACCCGGAGTCCGACTTCCTGTCCTACCTCAACCTGTGGAACCACCTGCGGGACAAACAGCGGGAGCTGTCCTCCAGCGCCTTCCGCCGCCTGTGCAAGTCGGAGTTCCTCAACTACCTGCGCGTACGCGAGTGGCAGGACATCTACAGCCAGATCCGCCAATCCCTCGGCGCCCAGCCGGGGAGCCAGCAGGCCGACCCGCAGCAGGTGCACGCCGCGCTGCTGGTGGGCCTCCTGTCGCACATCGGCGTCAAGGACGTCATGGAGAAGCGGGCCCCCGACGGGCGCCGCCCGATCCAGGAGTACATCGGCGCCCGCAACGCCCGCTTCGCCATCTTCCCCGGCTCCGCGCTGGCCAAGAAGCAGCCCCAGTGGGTGATGTCGGCCGAGCTCGTCGAGACCTCCCGGCTGTGGGCCAGGGTCAACGCCAAGATCGAGCCCGACTGGGTCGAGCCGCTGGCCCAGCACCTGGTCAAACGCACCTACTCCGAGCCGCACTGGGAGAAGAACCAGGGCGCGGTGATCGCGCTGGAGAAGGTCACGCTGTACGGCGTACCGCTGGTGGCCGGGCGGAAGGTCAACTACGGCCGCATCGACCCCGACCTGTCACGCGAGCTGTTCATCAGGCACGCGCTCGTCGAAGGCGACTGGGACAGCCACCACCGCTTCCTCCAGGACAACCGGAAGCTGCTCGAAGAGGTCGAGGAGCTGGAGAACCGGGCCCGCCGGCGCGACATCATGGTCGACGACGAGGCGCTGTTCGACTTCTACGACCAGCGCGTCCCCGCCGACGTCGTGTCCGCGCGCCACTTCGACTCCTGGTGGAAGAAGGTCAGGACCACCGAGCCCGACCTGCTGACGTACTCGCCCGAGATGCTGGTCAACGAGGGCGCCGACGTCAGCGCCCACGACTACCCCGACGCCTGGCGGCAGCTCGGCCAGCGGATGAAGCTGACCTATCAGTTCGAGCCCGGCGCCGACGCCGACGGCGTCACGGTGCACGTGCCGCTGCAGGTGCTCAACCAGGTCAGCTCCGACGGGTTCGACTGGCAGATCCCCGGCCTGCGCGACGAGCTGATCACCGCCCTGATCAGGTCGCTGCCCAAGCACCTGCGCCGCAACTTCGTCCCCGCCCCCAACTACGCCAAGCAGGTGCTCCAAGGCGTACGCCAGGGCGGCGAACCCCTGCTGGAGGCCGTGGAGCGAGAGCTGCTGCGGCTGACCGGCGTACGCGTGCCGCACGACGCCTGGCAGCTCGACCAGGTCCCCGACCACCTGCGCATCACTTACCGGGTGATCGACGAGCGCAAGCGCACGATCGCCGAGGACAAGGACCTCGACGCCCTCAAGCGGCGCCTGGCGCCGCGCCTGCGCAAGACGCTCTCGGCCGCCGCCGACGACCTTGAGCAGTCGGGCCTGCACACCTGGAGTTTCGGCACCCTGCCCAAGGTCTTCGAGCAGGGCCGCATGAAGGGCTATCCGGCACTGGTGGACGACGGCGACTCCGTGTCGATCAAGATCTTCGAGACGGAGGCCGAACAGCGCCGCTCCCATTGGCCCGGCACCCGCCGCCTGCTCCTGCTCAACGTCACCAACCCGGCCAAGTCACTGCTGGGCGGCCTGTCCAACCAGGCCAAGCTGGCCCTGTCGCGCAGCCCGCACGGGGGCGCGGTGGCGCTCTTCGACGACGTGGTCAACGCGGCGATCGACAAGCTCATGCTCGACCTGGGCGGCCCCGCCTGGGACCCGGTCTCGTTCGACCGGCTCTATCAGCACGTACGCGCGCACGTGTACGAGACCTCGGCCGAGGTACTGGGGCGCACGGAGCAGATCTTGACCGTGTGGCACGCGATCGGCACCCGCCTCGACGCCCTGCGGCAGAGCGCCTCCACCTCGGACGTCCGCGACCAACTGGGCAAGCTCGTCTTCGCGGGCTTCATCACCGCGACGGGCTACCGCCGCCTACCCGACATACTCCGCTATATCCGAGCCATCGAACGCCGCCTGACCAAGCTCCCCGAGGAGCCGTGGCGGGACGAGGAGTGGATGGACCGGGTGCACAAGGTGGAGGACGCCTACGAGGACTTGCTGGCCCGGCTCCACCCGGCGCGACGCTCGGATCCGGACGTGCTGGAGATCCGCTGGATGATCGAGGAGCTCAGGGTCAGCTTCTTCGCCCAGACGCTGGGCACGCCCACGCCGGTGTCGGAGAAGCGCATCGCCAAGGCGATGGAGAAGCTCGCGCCTTGAGGAAGCTCACGCCTTGAGATGGATGGAGCGGCTCACGCCTTGAAAATGGAGGTGTCGAGCTCGAAGTCGATCGGGGCGGGCAGCCGGAGCGGGGTCCCGACGGGCACGGTGGCCGTGGTCCGGTAGACGCCGTCGTCGATGCCGCTGTAGACGGTGACGGACGGTGGTTTGGCGATGGTGTCGATCAGGAGGTAGATCGGTACGCCGCCGGTTGCGTAGAGCGGGGGCTTGTCTTCGCGGTCTCTTCGGGCGCTGCTGGTGGAGACGACCTCAGCGACCATGATCAGGCCTGAGGACAGCAGTTCGCGTTCGCCCCAGCGGGGGCAATCGGCTGGGGCCAGGACGAAGTCAGGCTCGACCGGGTCTCGTGAACCCTCGATGCATACATCGACGTTACCGGTCCATGCTTTCCAACGATGCTCGTCCAGGACAGGTATGAGCGCGCGGAAGAGCGCCATTGCGCAGGAGCCGTGCTCGGGATTCCCAACGGGGGTCAAGATCAGATTCCCTTCGATGACCTCGGCCCGGAAGCCGGAGAGGGGCGGCAGAGCATCGAACATCTCCCGTGCGGTTGCGGGCATGCGCTGATCACTGGTCCACTGACACTTCGCGTGTGGCTTGCGAGAGGTGGTCACCATTGAGTTGGTCCCTTCGTGTGGAGCGGCTCACGCTTTGAGGATGGAGGTGTCGAGCTCGAAGTCGATCGGCTTGGGCAGGTAGAGGGGGGTGCCCATGGCGACTTTGGTCGTCGTGCTGTAGGCGCCGTCCTTGATGGCGCTGAACACTGTGGCGGTCGGCTGCTCGGCGATCGAATCGATCAACAGGTAGACCGGCACCCCGCCCTGCGCGTAGATCTCCCGCTTCTCGTGGTGATCGCGATGGACGCTGCTCCGTGAGACCACTTCGGCCACCAGGAAGAGATGGGAGGACAGCAGCTCGTATTCGCCCCAGCGGCGGCAATCCGGTGGCGACAGTACATAGTCAGGTGTCGCTGAGTCATGTGAGCCCTCGATGCAGATGCTCACGGTGCTTACGGCGGCCCGCCAGCCGCGCTCCTTCCTGAGGGGCAGAAGGGCCTCACACAGGTCCATGGCAATCCAGCCCTGCTCAGGGCTGCCCATAGGGCTCACGATCAAGTTCCCTTCGATGACCTCTTGCCGGAGACCGGGCAGAGGGGGGAGTGCATCGAACAACTCCCGAGCGGTCCTGGGCAGACGGCTCGCGCTGGGGGTGGCGGCGTCGCACGCGCTCGCCTGCTCCAGCGCGGCGCTCTCGGGGCGAATCGTCAAGGCGACCATGTGAATCTGTCCCTTCGTATTCGAACGGGCACGCTAAGTATTCCACGTGTCCGAGTCGAACACACTCCAAAACCCAGGAAGCTCAAGCCGCCCGTCCCGAGATGTCCCTCATTGGCAGGTTGTCATTCGGCGCGCGGTG
This sequence comes from Nonomuraea sp. NPDC048901, assembly GCF_040649695.1. Classification (NCBI taxonomy): domain Bacteria; kingdom Bacillati; phylum Actinomycetota; class Actinomycetes; order Streptosporangiales; family Streptosporangiaceae; genus Nonomuraea; species Nonomuraea sp. NPDC048901. The sequence continues at coordinate 476,038 of NZ_JBEZFW010000002.1, forward strand.
CTCCTAGGGCACGCCGGTCCTAGGCGCCGCCCGTTTAACGGATGACATGTCCCCTTGCTGGAGATCGATGAGGAATCCGTACAGTTGGGGGGACTATCCAGGAGGCTTGATGATCAAGGCAGTGGTGTTCGATGTCGGTGAGACGCTCATCGACGAGACCCGCATCTGGTCCCGCTGGGCCGACCGGCTCGGTGTGAGCAGTTTTGTGCTGATGGGCGCGCTCGGCGGAATGGCCGCGCTCGACCGCTCCCACAGCGAGGCGTTCCAGCTCGTACGGCCCGGCCTCGACATCGAGGCCGAGATCGCGGCCTGGGAGCGGGACGAGCCCCACAGCCTGCGCAACCACTTCGACGCCGACGACCTCTACCCCGACGTCCGCGAGGCCTTCAAGGCCCTGCGTGGGGCGGGATACCAGGTGATCGTCGCGGGCAACCAGCCGGCCAGGGCCTATGACGCGCTGGTCGCCATGGACCTACCCGTGGACTCGGTGCACACCTCTGAGGGCTGGGGGGTGTCCAAGCCCGCTCCCGAGTTCTTCGCCAAGGTGGCGGCCATCGCCGGGCGGGAGCCCGCCGAGATCCTCTATGTGGGCGACCGGCTGGACAACGACGTGCTCCCCGCTTCTCGGGCGGGCATGCGCACGGCGCTGTTGCGCCGCGGCCCCTGGGGATATCTGCACGCCGAGCGGCCGCAGGCGCGGGCCGCCGACATGATCGTCGACGATCTGCCCGCCCTACTGCCCGCGCTGGAACGGCTCGCCTGAGTTCGTCACGACGGTCTGCCGCCCGCGATGGAGCGGCTCACCTCAGTTCGTCATCGGGGTCGATGCGGACCGCGCGTTCCTCGGCGGAGAGGTCGCCGTCGTCCTGCCCCCAATCCTCGCCCCACTCCTCGCTCTCCGTGTCGGGCGCCAGCCCCTCGTCGGGCTGGGTGAGCCGGTGCGAGGGGCGGGGGGCGCGTTCCCGGTCGGGCGCCTCGCGCCGCAGTCGCTCGTCGAGCGTGTCCTCGTGCGCGGGGTCGTCCTCTTCTATGTCGTGGCTGAGGCCGAGGTCGTCGGTCCATTCGTCGACCTCGATCCGCTGCTCGTCGCTCAAGCCGTACCTGTCCGGAGGTTGTTCGGTCATACGCGTTCTCCTACCCAGCGCCACGCCCCGAACCCTGCCCCCACCGTTACCGGCCGAGCGCGGCGCCGATGAGTGAGCGTGGATCGGCCGCCCCGGCCAGCATCCCGTCCGGGCGTACGTCGATGACGTGCGCGTGCCCGAACAGGCTCCCGTACGGCCGGGCGGACACCTCATGTCCGAGCGCCGACAGGCCGTCCGCCCAGGTGGCGCCCTCCTCCAGGTCGATGACCGGGTCGGCCGGGGCGGCCCAGGTGTCGAAGCCGGTGTCGCCGGGGCTCAGCCGCCATCTGGGCGCGGCGACGGCCTGACCGGGCGTCTCCCCGTACCTGAGCAGCCGGGTGATCACCTGGAGCAGGATCTGCGGCTGCGCGTCGCCGCCCATCGTCCCGACGACCGAGCGGAGCGAGCCGTCCGGGCGGGTGATCAGCGCGGGCGCGAGGGTGTGGGGCGGTCGGCGGCCGGGCGCGTACTCGGCGGGGTGACCGGGCGTGAGCGAGAAGCCGATGCCCCGGTTGTGGAGGTTGATCCCGGTACGCGGCTCGAACAGCAGGCTGCCGAACCCGGCCGCGTTCGACTGGATCAAGGACACGCCCATGCCGTCGGCGTCGACCGCGCACAGATAGGTCGTGTCGCCGTCAGCGCTCGGGGCCCGCACGCTCAGCGGCGCCGCCGGGTCGATCAGTGAGCGCCGGCGGGCGATCTCGCCGGAGGTGAGCAGGTCCTTCGCGCTCTCATGGAGTACGTCGAGACGGTCGTGCCCGGCGATGCGCGCGGCCTCGGCCAGCAGATGGGCCCAGGCGGCATGGCCCGGTGAGACCGGCAGGCTCAGCCCTTCGACGATGCCGAGCGACATCAGGAGGAGGTAGCCCTGGGAGTTCGGCGGCACCGACCAGACGTCGTGGCCGAAGGCGCGCATCTTCAGCGGCTCGACCCAGTCGGCGAGCGGGCTGGACAGATCGGACTCCGCGTACTCGCCGCCGCCGACTTCGAGCAGGCCCGCGCCGAACTCGCCGCCGTAGAAGCCCTCGCGTCCCGACGCGGCGATGGCCTCGAGCGTACGGGCGACGCCGGGTCGCGACACGCGGTCGCCCGCCCTGCGTACGGTCGCGAAGTCGCCACTGCCGGGGCTCTGGGACGCCACGCGCGCGCCCGCGAGCATCAGCGGGGAGGCGGGGAAGCCGTCGCGGGCCAGGCGGATCGCCGGTTCGAGCAGGTCGGCGAGCGGCAGACGGCCGTGCCTGGCGTGCAGCGCGAGCCAGCCGTCCACGCAGCCGGGCACCGGTACGGAGCGGATGTCGTGCTGGTGCGGCATGCGCCGGTGTCCCTCGGCGCGCAGCCGGTCCGGGTCGGCGCCCGAGCCGGCCCTCCCGGACGCGTTGAGCGCACTCACCGCGCCCGCCTTCCCGGGGTCGACGGCGCCCGTCTGACCGGGGTTGACCGAGAGCGCGTTCACCGCGCCTGCCTGCCCAGGGCCGACCGATCCCGAGCCATCGTGGATCAGGGCGAACAGGTCGCCGCCGAGCCCGCACATGTGCGGCGCCGTGACGGCCAGGACGGCGTTGGCGGCGATGGCCGCGTCGGCGGCCGACCCGCCGCGCTCCAGCGCCGTTACCCCGGCGGAGGAGGCGAGATGGTCGACGCTGGACACCATGCCGTTGGGGGCGTATCTGGTGGTGTGCACCTGTCCGAGATTACGGCGTGCCGTCAGGCGTTCTCCAGGGACGGACGCCGGAGGGCCGCCTGCCTGACCGTCCGGCCCGAGAGCCGGGCCAGTCCGACGGCCGTGAGCAGCGTGACCGCCACGCACGACACGCCGCCGATCTCCAGGGCCGCCCGGGGCCCGAGCGAGTCGCTCAGCCAGCCCAGCACCGGACCGCCCAGCGCGCCCGCGCCGGCCCCGACCATGCCGAGCGCCGCGATGACCCGGCCGCGCATCTCGTCGGGGCTGTCGATCTGTACCCGGGCCGCGACCGTGGTGTCGATGATCACGGCCCCGGCCGCGATGGGCAGCATGGCCGCGGCGAACGTCGCCAGCCCCGGCATCAGCCCGCTCAGCGCCTGGAGAACGCCCGTGAGGAACGCGGTGACCAGCAGCAGCCGCAGCGTCAGCCGGGGCCGGGCGGCGGCGAGCACGCCGCCGATCACGGTGCCGATCGCGAAGACCGTGGACAGCAGGCCGTAGCCGCCGCCACCGGCGGCCAGCGGTCCAGCGCTCATGGCGGCCATCGTGACCTGGTAGTTGCGCCCGACACTGCCCAGCACGAACGAGAGCGCGAGGACGACCAGCAGCCAGGGGGTGCGCAGGACGTACCGCAGGCCCTCGGCGACGGCGCCGGGCTGCCGCTCGGCGGCGGCCAACGGGTGGAACTCCTCGCGGCGCATGGCCAGGACGGCGCCTATCACCACGAAGAAGGTGGCGGTGTTGACCAGGAACAGGCCGCCGTTCCCGGTGAACGGCAGCAGCACCCCGGCCAGGCTCATGCCCAGGATGCGGCCCGCGGAGTTGACGATCGAGCCGAGCGCCATCGCGTTCGGCAGGTCCTGCGGCGGGACCACCTCGGCGCCGAAGCGGCCGAGGGCGGGCCCGTGCAGCGCGGAGACCACCCCGCCGGCCAGCGCCACCACGTACAGCGGCCAGACGGAGGCGTTGCCGCTCAGCGCCAGCGCCGCGAGCACGGCGGCCAGCCCGGCCTGGGCGATCTGGGCGGCGATCACGACGGGACGGGTGGGCAACCGGTCGGCCAGCGCGCCGCCCCACATGCCGAGCAGCAGCGTTGGCAGCGCCTGCACGACCAGGCTGAGCCCGACGCTGGTGGCCGAGCCGGTGAGGGAGAGGATGAGCCAGTTGACGCCGAGCACCTGCATCCAGGTGCCGGTGATGGAGACCAGGTCCGCACCGGCCCACAGCCGGTAGTTGTGGTGGCGGAGGGCACGGAACATCGTGGGGGAACGCGTGGGCAAAACTTGTCTTTCTCTTTGAAGGGCGACAGGTTTCTAACACGCTGCTCCGAGAAGCGGATTCCGGCCTGACCGAAATGTGAGGCGGCTCACGGGCAGGTCAGACCGGTTCGAGTGGGCGGTCCCGGTCCACCAGGGCCGCGTAGTGGCCCTCCAGCGACATCAGCGTGTCGTGCGTGCCGCGCTCGACCACCCGGCCGCCGTCCAGGACCACGATCTGGTCCGCGTCGCGGACCGTGGAGAGGCGATGCGCGATCATGATCGTGGTACGGCCTTCGGCCAGCGTGTCCAGCGCCTCCTGTACGGCCCGCTCCGTCTGCGTGTCGAGGGCGCTGGTCGCCTCGTCGAGCACGAGCACCGGCGGATTGCGCAGCAGGGTGCGGGCGATGGCCAGCCGCTGCTTCTCACCCCCGGAGAACCGGTAGCCGCGCTCGCCCACCAGCGTCTCGTAGCCGTCGGGCAGAGAGGCGATGTGGTCGTGGATGCGCGCCGCCCTGGCCGCCTCCGCCAGCTCCTCGTCCGTGGCCGAGGGCCGGGCGAAGCGCAGGTTCTCGGCGATCGTGGCGTGGAACAGGTACGTCTCCTGGGAGACCACGCCGACCGTCTCGGCCAGCGTCTCGAAGGTGAGGTCGCGGACGTCCACCCCGTCGATGGTCACCCGGCCGCCGGTCACGTCGTAGAGCCGGGGCAGCAGATAGCTGAGCGTCGTCTTCCCGGAGCCGGTCTCGCCGACGACGGCCAGGCTGGAGCCCGGCGGCACGGTGATGTCCACGTCGCTGAGTGTGGGCTCCTCGTCGTAGGAGAAGTCGACCCGCTCGTAGCGGACCTCGCCGCGGACGTCGCTCAGCGTACGCGTGCCCGGGTGGATGTCGATGGACAGGTCCAGATACTCGAAGATGCGGCCGAACAGCGCGAGCGAGCTCTGCACCTCGACCCCGAGCCGCAGCAGCGACACCGCCGGCCTGAACAGGCTGACCTGCAACGTCGTGAACGCCACCAGCGTGCCGACGGAGACCACGCCGGTGTAGCCGACCGCCCAGTAGACCAGCGCGGGCATCGCGGCCATGACGATCTGGATCGACGACTGCCGCCAGCGCCCCGCCATGCTGGACCGCACGCCCAGCTCGGCCAATTCGTCGGAGGCGTCGGCGAAGCGCTCGGTCAGCGCGGGCGAGCGGCCCATCGTACGGCCGAGCAGGATGCCGCTGATCGACAGTGACTCCTGCACCATCGACGAGATCACGGCCAGCTTCCGCTGCCGCTCGGTGGTGATGCGGCGGCGTTCCTCGCCGACCTTGCGGCTGATCCCCACGAACACCGGCAGCAGCAGGAGCGAGATCACGGTCAGCCGCCAGTCGAGCGCCAGCATGGCCACGACCGTGGCGATCACGGTGGTCAGGTTCGAGATGAGCGAGGTGGCGGTGGAGGTGACCACCGACTGCATGCCGCCGATGTCGTTGGCGATGCGCGACTGGACCTCACCGGTCTTGGTGCGGGTGAAGAAGGCCAGCGACATGCGCTGCAGGTGGCCGTAGACGGCGGTGCGCAGGTCGTGCATGACCCGCTGGCCGACCGTGGTGGACACCAGCGTCTGCAGGACGTCGAACACGCTGGTTATCACCGCGACCAGGATCATGCCCAGGGCCAGCAGCGCGAGCAGCATGGCGTCGCGGGTGGGGATCGCCACGTCCAGCACCTCGCGCAGCAGGAACGGCGAGGCCAGCGAGACCAGTGACGACAGCAGGATGAGGGCGCCGACCACGGCCAGCCGCCCCCGGTAGGCGCGGAAGAGTTTGATGATGCGCCGCAAGGGCGCGCGTGGTTCCTCGGCCAAGTAGGCCTCCTAATCAGATGCTCCCTCAAACAGAGGTTAACTCATACTTATTCCGGCTAAGCTATCCGGCATGGAGGACGTGGAGCTGTCGGAGCTCCTGCACCGGGTCAGCCGCCGCCTGCGGCACGGTTACGCGCATCGCCTCGCGCCGCTCGGCGTGAACCCCGGGCAGGCGCGGGCGCTGCGCGCGCTCGCCGACGCCGATCGGCCGCTCAGGATGGTGCAGCTCGCCGACGAGCTGAGGATCGTGCCGCGCTCGGTCACGCCGGTCATTGACACCCTGGAGCAGGCGGGCCTGGTGCGCAGGGAGGTCGACCCGGCCAACCGGCGCTCCACGCTGGTTGTGATCACGCCGGCGGGCCGCGAGACGCACGAGCGGTCGCGAGAGGCGCGCAGGCAGGCGGGTCAGGACCTGTTCGCGGTCCTGTCCGAGGACCAGCGCGACCAGCTCAAGGAGCTGCTCGGGGTGGTCGACGGCCAGCCACGCTAGGCACCACTCAGCTCTCGACGACCGCGCCGCCTTCGACCGTGCCACCGACGACTGCGCCGCCGACGACCGTGGCGAGGCAGGGCGCCCCGCTCAGCAGGGCGGCGTACGGGTAACGGCCGCGGGCGTCGAACACCGCGAAGTCGGCCCGGCTGCCCGGCCCCAGCGCCCCGATCCGGCCCGCCCCGCTCGACATGCCGAGCGCCCGCGCCCCACCCAGCGTGGCGGCCTCGACCAGCCTGCGGTCGAGTCCCGGAGACCGCTGCCCGCGCCCCTTGGCGTACTGCCTGATGGACCTGGCCAGCGCGAGCAGATCGGCCACCGGGCCGGCCGAGGCGGGGGCGCGGGTGCCGAAGGCGACGCGGTTGCCCTCGTCCAGGAGCGCCGGCAGGTCGTCGGGCGGCGACGGGCAGAGGGCGACCACGCTCTTGCGCAGCCGCAGCAGCTTGCGCTCGCCGGGATCCAGCGGCCGGTCGCAGGCCACATGGCAGTGCGGCCCCAGGATGCCCGCCTCGTCGAGTGCCGCGGGCGAGTGGCGGTCCAGGTCTGCCAGCAGTCGCAGGCCGAAGGTCCTGGCCAGCACCGCCACGTCCTCCAGCACCTGCGGGTCGGGCGTGTACGCGGCGATGCCCACCGTACGCGGCCGATCGACCTCGCGGATCGCGGTGATGACCGCGTCGCGTCCGGTCTCCTCCCATACCTGCTCGGACTCGTACGACACCTCGACATAGGAGACGCCGGGCAGCCGGGCCGGCTCGGCCGGGTCGGCGGCGACGCCGGCCCGCGCGGTCACCCCGGGCGGCGGCACGGCCGCCGTGGCGCAGGCGTCCACCAGCCCCGCCACGATCATCCCCGGCCAGCGTTGCTCCCGGGTGACGGGGAAGTAGGCGAGCAGTTCCTCCCGGAGCCCCACCTGAAGGACGCGTTCGCCTCGGACCGCGACCGCGGCGCCGCGCAGCGGGTCGGCGCCGATCGGCAGCACCAGCGGGGCGGAGTGGAGGACGATGGGCGCGGGCGTGCGCCTGCCGAGTTTCGGCGCTCGGCCAGATGCGGCACGCTTCGCGGACGGCAAGAGGACCTCCCGTCGGATGACCTGCTGGATTTACCCGCTGGGCTTAGACCTTCTGGTCTTTACCTGCTGGACTTTCCTTCTGGGCATTAAACGTGAGCTGGGCCAGGCATGCAATCACGTGCCGGGCCGAGCTTCCCTGGGCCGGTAGCTGCCGGAGAGCCGGGCGAGCTTGAGGCTGAGATGCAGGGCCAGCCGCTCGCCGCCGTCCTTCAGGTCGGTGCGGGCCAGCTCCTCCAGCCGCTGCAGCCGGTAGTACAGGGACGTGCGGTGCAGGCGCAGCGCCCGCGACGTGGCCACCGCGCTGCCCGCCAGATCCAGGTACGTCTCCAGCGTCTCCAGCAGCGGCAGGTACTGATCGTCGGCGAGCAGCTCCGCCAGCCCCGGATGCAGCTCGTGGTGCGGAAGATGGGTGAGCATCCGGTAGACGCCGAGCCGGGCCCACTCCACCGACCGGCCGAGATCGGGCACCCGGGCGGCCACCTCGGCCGCGTGCCGCGCCTCCGTGTACGACTCGGCGGCCTCGGCGAGTGCCGGCCTGGCCCGCCCGATCCCGACCACCACCGGGATCGACATCGCCGCGTGCAGTTCGTCGGCCGCCATCGCGCCGCCCGCGGTCAGCAGCACGGCGTGGTCGTAGCGGACCAGGTGCAGCGGGTGGTGCCCGCTCAGCCGCCGCCGCAGCGCGAGCAGGCCCTGCTCCAGCGCGAGCCGCAGCGCCTCGTCCGGCTCGTCCGACAGCGGCCTGGCCACCAGTACGGTCACCGGCTGGGCCTGCGGGAAGGCGCCGGCCTCGATCAGCTGCCGGGCCGAGTCCCGCTCGCCGAGCAGCAGGCCGGTGACCGCCTCCAACTCCCGGTGCGAGGCCAGCCCCGTGGCCAGGCTCTCGTGGTAGAGCGTCAGGGCCAGGGCGGGCGCCGCCGCGGCGGCCTCGGCGATCCGCGCGCCGGACATGGCCGGGCCAGAGTCGATGAACCAGAGGAAGCCCAGCAGCCCGGCCTCGTGCCGTACCGGAACGCAGACCCGGGGGAGCAGGCCCAGGTGCGGCGCGCCCGGGATGCGTAACGGCCCGGTGGCTTCGTGGATCCCGGCGGAGCGTACCCACCGGCGTACCTCGGGCGTGGAGTGCCTGCGCAGGATCGAGTCGCGGCGGACGTCGTCCATCGCGCCGTTCTGCTCGCTGTAGGCGACGACGCGTTGCACGCGGTCCTCCAGCAACAGCGGTCTGTCAAGGCGAGCGGCCAGCTCGTCCACGGTCCGCTGGAGATCCGCCACCACGTCACCTGGATATTTCGTCATTTGTCGGAGGACACGCCACAAGTCTTCCCTACAACTGATCGGTGATCTCCGTCAACTTCGTCTATAACGTCGATCCGTGATTGCCCCCAAGAAGCTGCTGAAAGGTCTGCTGGCGGCCCTCGTGCTGATTCCGATGAGCCTTGTGGCGACCCCGGCTTCCGCAGCACCCCCCACAGACGATCCCGAGTACCCCTGGCGGCAGAACCACTGGCCGCAGACCCAGCCCTGGCAACAGGACGCGCCTTCGGACGCCCAGTCGCTGCGCAGCCGCTCGGTGGGCGGCATCGAGCCGATCGACCCGCAGAACTGGGAGAACCCCGACCACATGACGTGGGCGGACTACAAGAAGGTGCCGGGCACCCGCTGGAACGACCCGGCCGTCAAAGGCTCCAAGCGCACCTTCAAGGGCGCGCTGGTGCTCCTGGACTACCCGAACCAGCCGTTCGTGGTCACCCAGCCCAAGAACTCGACGATCTACCGCAACCCGAGCGCCGAGGCCCACGACATCCCGCGTGACCAGGTGGCGAAGTTCTACCAGGACTTCCTCAACACCCCGAACGACCTCAACAAGGGTCACACCATCCACGAGTACTGGATGGAGGACTCCGGTGGGCGTTACGGGGTCGAGCTGACCGGCTTCGGGCCGTACACCATGCCGGGCAAGGATCACGAGTACGCCATGGAGTTCCAGGGCGGCACCGCCTGCCCGGCGGGCGACTCGTGCGACAAGAACCTGCGTACCGACGGTCACGCCGCGTTCGTCGGCGCGATCGGCGAAGAGGCGGCCAAGCAGTTCGACTTCATCTTCTACGTGAGCGCCGGCCAGGACGAGTCGTCCACCTGGCAGGAGTTCGGGATGATGAAATTTCCCACCAAGGAGGACGTGACCGACGAGTGGGGTCCGCCCGACCCCGCCCTGCCGAACTGGGCCCAGACCCGCTACGTCGACTGGACCTCCTGGCAGGCCGGCTCCAACTTCTGGCCCAACGCCAACATCGGCGTCGACTCCGTCCAGGCCGAGAGCTCCGGCATGGCCGTCTACGCCCACGAGTTCAGCCACATCCTCGGCGTACTGGACAACTACAACAACCCGTACGGCGTCCCGCCCCGCCGCGCCTACACAGGCATCTGGGAGATGCTCAGCCGGGGCAGCTTCAACGGCCCCGGCGGCCCGCACTCCCGCTGGCTGATCCCGCCGACCTCCGGCGCGTCCATGGGCGCCCAGCACATGCTGCGCAACAAGATCAAGCTGGCGATGGTCGACGAGCAGAACGTGCTGCGCCTGTCCCGTGAGGCACTCGACGAGTCGGGCCTGGTCAAGGCCAGGGTCATCGCCCGCGAGGTGCAGCCGGGCCAGAACGAGCTGTCGGGCGTCAACATCTCCTTCGACACCGGTGACAAGAGCCCGGCCTGCAGCACGCAGACCAACCCGCTCTGCGACGGCGGCGGCTACGAGAACTACACGGTCGAGGTCGTCGACCGGGTCGGCACCGACTCCTTCACCCCCGACTCCGGCGTGCTCGTGGCCAAGACCAAGAACCAGGACCGCTCGCCGTTCGAGTGGGTGATCGACGCCAACCCGCAGGACATCGGGATGACCGACTACGTCATGCCCGACGGGACCAAGGTGCCGATCACGATCGGCGACTACCGCCAGCTGTCGGACGCCCTCTTCCACGCGGGCACCGGCTCCGGCAGCCAGTACGAGTACGTCGACCAGGCCAACCGCCTGCACTTCTACGTGACCGACCTGAAGCGCGACCGCAAGGGCACGCTGTCGTACACGGTCGCGATCCGCTCCCTCGACGGCGCGGGCCCGCAGAAGCGCGGCGTCAAGCTGCTGCCCGCGGCCGGGATCCCGGCCGGCAAGGGCGTGACGACCTGCAAGTTCCCGCTGTTCAACACCGGTAAGGCGGCCCCGGCGCAGGGGCAGCACCCCGAGGACGTCAGCGCCTTCCTCAACTCCGACGTCTACCGGCTCAAGGCCGAGGTGCAGGGCAAGGGCTGGACCGCCCAGCTGCCCAACGCCCTGGCCGCCGTCGACTTCGGCAAGCAGGAGGCGGTCACGGTCAACGCCGTGCGCGCCTCGGGTGGTGACCGGCTCGCCAAGGTCAAGCTCACCGCGACGTCGGAGAGCGACCCGGCCAAGACGGTGACGGCCACCTGTCCGGTGATCGGCCTCTAGCTTAAGGACGGGGTACGGCTGGCGCGGGCCGTACCCCATCCGCTTGAATCACCCCCGGAGGTGGTCCTTGACAGGGCAGCTGCCGGAGAAGCGGCGTTCGGGGCGTAGGAAGATGCCACTGGCCGCGCCGATCTCGGCGGGCCTCGCGGCCGCGGCGGCCAGCATCCTGGCCGCCTCCGTCGAGTGGGACATCCCGCCCATGGCCAAGGTGGGCGTGACGATGACAGCGGCGCTCCTCGTCGGCCTGACCACTTGGGCCACGACCGAGGCGCGGCCCAAGCGCGAGGCAGTGGCCGAGCCGTCCTCGCGTCCCCCGGACCAGTGGCCGCCCGTGCCCGAGCACTTCACCGGGCGCGTCGAGTCGCTCGCCGAGCTGCGGACGGTCTTCGGCGAGCGGCGCAAGTCCAAGGCCGGCGATGTCTCGCCGCCGCTGGTCGTCTCCGTGTACGGCCGGGGCGGCGTCGGCAAGTCGGCGCTGACGGCCAGGTTCGGGCAGGAGGTCGCCGGCGCGTTCCCCGACGGGCGCCTCTACGCCGACCTGCGGGGCGGCGTCGACGCCCCGGTACGCCCGGAGGAGGTGCTGATCGGGTTCCTGCGCGCGCTGGGCGTCCGGCTGACCACCGATCCCGGCGGCCTCGACGAGCTGCGCAAGCTCTGGCTGACCTGGACCAAGGACCGCAGGATCCTCATCGGCCTCGACAACGCGCACGGCGCCGACCAGGTCAAGCCGCTGATCCCGGCCGAGCCGGGCTGCGCCGTGCTGGTCAGCTCGCGCCAGCCGCTGTTCCTCAACGGCACCTACGACACCCAGCTGGGCGTCTTCAGCGAGGCCCACGGCGTGGAGCTGCTGGCCAGGCTGGCCGGCGGCGACCGGGTGGTCGACGACCTCGCCTCGGCCAAGGAGATCGTCCGGATCTGCGACTACCTGCCGCTGGCGATCAACATCTGCGGCGGCCGGCTGGCCACCCGCGAGCACTGGACGCTGCGCGAGATGGCCGACCGGCTGGCCGACGAGCGCCGCCGCCTCGATCAGCTCGAACTCGCGCAGACCGTCGACAAGAGCGTGCGCGCCTCCGTGCAGCTCAGCTACGACGACTGCACCGGCATGCAGCGCCGCCTGCTGCGTCTGCTGTCCGCGCTCACCTCGCCCGACGTGCCCGGCTGGGTGGCGGGCGAGCTGCTCGACATCTCCGGGCTCGACGGCGCCGACCAGCTGGAGGCGCTGATCGACGCGCAGCTCGCCGAGAGCTCGGGCGTCGACCAGACCGGCGCCATGCGCTACCGCCTGCACGACCTGGTCCGGCTGTTCGCCACCGAGCTGGCCGAGGATGACGATCAGGGCCGGCGCCGGGCCGCGATCGAGCGGGTGCTGTACGGCTACCGCCGCCGCGCGGAGGAGGCGGCCCAGGAACGCTGGCCGCAGGACTGGAGCCGCGGCGGGCGCCGCTCCGGCATCGAGGGGCAGACGCACGCGGGCGACTGGCTCAACGCCGAGCGGCTCTCGTTGCTCGCCATGATCAACCTGGCCAGGAGCTTGGAGCTGTGGGAGCTGACCTCGGGGCTGGCCAGGGCGTTCTGCTCGCTGTGCCACTCGCTGCGCGCCTACTGGACCGACTGGCACGCCGTGGCCGAGGCGGGCTGCGAGGCCGCGCGGCGCACCGGCGACCGGCGCGCCCTGGGCATCGCGCTGCTCGACCGCGCGGCCGTGCAGGGCGGTCTCGGCGGGCACGAGCAGGGCCGGGCGGGCGCCGAGCAGGCGCTGGAGATCTTCACCGACCTGGGCGAGACGTGGTGGGCGGCCCGGGCGATGCGGGCGATCGGCATGGCCCTGTTCAACGACGGCCATCTCGACCGCGCGCAGTCCTACCTGATCGGGGCCATCACCTCCTTCAAGGGCGAAGAGGACGTCTGGTGGATGGCCCGCACCCAGCGCAACCTCGCCGAGATGCGGCTGGCCGAACGACGGCCCGAGGAGGCCAGGGAACTGCTCGAAGACGCCCTTGAGGTGTTCAAGCACGCGGGCAACCGCTACTCCGAGGCCCAGACGCTCCGTGCCTACGGCGAGGTGCTCGCCGCGCAGGCCCGCGGCCGGCACCGCGAAGGCGAGCACCGGGCGGCTCTGGAGGGCTTCACCAAGGCCGGCTTCAGCCTCGACCGCGCCGCCGAGATGTTCCGCCAGCGGGGCGAGCTGTGGGAGGAGGCCCGTTGCCTGCGCGCCGCCGGCGAGGTCGGCGACCCGTCCAACGGGCTTCGCGAGCTCGACTTCGTCCGGCGGGCGGAGGAGATCCTGGTGGCCCTCGGCGACTCCTGGGGAGTGGCGCGCACGGCGCTTTCGGCCGGGCGGGCGCTGGCCAGGCTGGGCCGGATCGAGGAGTCGGAGCGTGAGCTACGCCGGGCCGTACATGCCTTCGAGGAGCTCGACGACCGGTGGTGGATGGCGCTCAGCCTGCGCTACCTCGGCGAGGCGCACCTCGACTCGGGCGGGCCGCGCGCGGCCGTCGAGCCCCTGACCCAGGCCAGGGACATCTACCGCAGCCTCGGCAACGAGGCCGGCATGCGCAGGACGCTGGAGCTGCTGAGGAAGGTGGAGTCCTGATCAGGGGAGCGGAGCTCTGATCAGCTCACCGGCGGCCTGCCGGGCCTGGAAGATGCTCTCCTCGAACAGCTTGCGCACATGCGCGGCCTGGTCGGACAGCTCCCTGATGTGCGTACGGGCCTGCTCGTCGTGGACGGTCTCGGCGATCAGCTGCTGGTAGTCCGGCGTCCGCGCGGCCAGCGCCTCCAGCCGCCGGTGCGCGTGGAAGACCTTGTCCGCCTTGACCACCTGCTTGGCGTACTTCTCCAGGTGGCGCACCCGCCGCGACAGCGACGTCCAGGCCGCGTCCAGCGCGGTGGTGTACGGCTTGAAGGCGTCCTCCATGCCGGTGGGCAGGTCGCGAGGGATGAGCCGGCCGTGCTCGGCGTGCATGGACGACAGCTTGGCCAGCCGCTGGGCGATCTGCCACACCTCCTCCGGCAACGTCACCCGATTGTCGATGGTGTCGATCAGCCCTGCCCTGTTCACCTGGGAGTTCAGGATCGCGTCCACGGCGTCCTGGGCGCGGCGAAGCAGCATCTGGCAGGGATAGTCGAGATCTTCGGGTAGGACGTAGTGGGCGGCGTACTCGGAGGCGAGCCGGAGACGTTTCTTGGCCGCCCGGTTCGTCGAGTCCACAGCCATCCACCGCAGCAGCGCGATCAGGCTCATCCCGAGCGCGGCCACGATCGCGCCGCTCGTGTCGGTCACGGCCCAGATCATCATCAGGAGCGCCGGAAGGACGAGGAGCAGGACGGGATTGAAAGAGGAGCCCATCTGCCGGCCGGTTCTGGCCATGCGGAGAAGGTGCGGGCTGGATCGCAGCTGGATGGAGATGTCCGGAGGCAGGGATGGGTCGATCACCAGCCTCGGGGGCAGAGCACGCGGATCCATACCGTTCATGCTGCGTTATGAACCTCGAATCCGCTCATTTTTAAGCGACATATAGGGTCTAATCAATGAACGAGATGACGCGATGGATCGATCTGGAAGGCGCCGTCAACGTGCGCGACCTGGGTGGACTCACCACCCATGACGGCGGCGTCACCCGCTACGGACGGATTTTTCGGGCGGACAATCTCCAAGGGCTCACCGACAAGGACGTGTCCCGGCTGGTCGGCGAGCTCAAACTGCGCCACGTCGTGGACCTCCGCTCCAACGCCGAGGTCGCGCTGGAGGGCCCGGGACCGCTGACCCGGATGCCCGAGGTGACGCATCACCATCTGACCCTGTTCGCCGAGGGAGGCAGGCACACCGACGTCGAGGCCGACACCATCGACGGCGACCGGGTGCTGCCCTGGCAGGAGCGTCAGCTGGACGAGGACCTGCGGATGACCGGTTTCTACTACGGCTACCTGCGGGACCGGCCCGACGCGGTGGTGGCCGCGCTGCGGGCGATGGCGCTGAACGACGGCGCGGCCGTGGTGCACTGCGCGGCCGGCAAGGACCGCACCGGGGTGCTGTCGGCGTTGGCCCTGGAGGTGACGGGCGTCACCCGGGAGGGGATCATCGCCGACTACGTGGCCACCGGGGAGCGGCTGGAGCAGGTGCTGCGGCGGCTGCGGGGCAGCGCCACGTACCGCGACGACCTCGACTCACGGCCCGCAGACGACCACATGCCGCGGGCGCGGTACATGGAGCAGTTCCTGTCGGTGCTGGACGAACGGTTCGGCGGGCCGGCGGCGTGGCTGGAGTCACACGGGTGGACGGAGGCCGACACGGAGATGATGCGGGCCCGCCTACGCGAGTAGGCCCTCCGGCCGTCCTTCCTTGGGACGCCTGCCGCGATGAGCCGTCTGCTCCCGCTCCCCCCGGAGGGGGTGTCCCTCCAAGGACCCCAGCCACCACGGACCGTTGTCGTCCGCCCCTCCGGAGGGGGTTCCCTTCCTGGGACCTCAGCCACTACAGGCTGGTTTCTTTCGCTCCCCCGGAGGGGGTATCCCTCCAAAAGGACCTCAGCCACCACAGACCGTCACCGGGGACCGAGACGGTCGTGTGACGACGCATCAGGTTCTTTCAGCCGCACCCTGCTGCAGCCGCACGACAACGCGCTCGGCCGCCGACCGGCGGGCCGCCTCGATGACGGTCAGCGCGTCGATCACGCTGCCGGGGCTCACCGGCGGCGGCGTGCCCGCGCGCAGGCAGGACTCGACGCCGCGGTAGAAGTCGAGATACGCCCCAGCCTCAGTGCGGACCGCAGTTTTGTCGTCTTCCGTCCCGACAAGCCCCCACATCGTCTCGCTCTCCTCGCCGAACCCCGGCGAGTCGGGCGAGATCCCGGCGCGCAGCCGTTCCTCCTGCACGTCCATCCCGTACTTGACGTACGCCCCCCGCGACCCGAGCACCCGGAACCGCGGCCCGCCCTGAGCGGCCAGCGCACCCGCCCACAGGTGTGACCGGGCGCCACTGACGTGGGACAGCGCGATGAACGTGTCGTCGTCGGCCGCCACCCCCTCGCGCCGGATGTCACTCTCCGCGTAGACGTCGCGGACCGGGCCGAGCAGTTGCAGCGCCTGGTCCACCAGGTGGCTGCCCAGGTCGTAGAGCAGGCCGCCGACCTCCTCGGGGCCGCCGGCCTCACGCCAGCCGCCCTTAGGTACCGGCCGCCAGCGCTCGAACCGGGACTCCAGGCGCAGGACCTCACCGAAGCGGCCCTCTGCGGTGAGCCGACTCAGGGTGCGGAAGTCGCCGTCCCAGCGCCGGTTCTGGAAGACGGTCAGCATCAGGTCGCGCTCGGCCGCCAGCCGTACGAGCTCGCGGGCCTCCTCGGCGGTACGGGCGAGAGGTTTGTCGACCACGACCGGCTTGCCGCGGGTGAGCGCTTCGGTGGCCACCGACACGTGGGTCTTGTTCGGTGAGGCGACGACCACGAGGTCGCAGCGGTCCCACAGCCCGGCCAATTCGGGCACGGGGACCGCGCCGTAACGGGCGGCCACCTCGTCGGCTCGCGCCGGGTTTCCGGTGACGACGGCGGACAGCCGCAGGCCGGGCGTGGCATGGATCAGGGGCGCGTGGAAGTACGCGCCCGCCGTGCCGTACCCGACCAGACCGACCTCGATCTCGCTCATCGGCCCAGCGTAACGCGAGCCCCACCGCCCTCTCCCGGCGCGGGGGGATCTCCCGCCATGCGCGGTCAGGCGTGCGGCGGGGGTCTCTCGCCATGCGCGGTCAGGCGTGCGGTGGACTCTCTCGCGTGGTGGGTCCGGCGTGCGGTGGGGACTCACACGTGGTGGGTCCGGCGTGTGGCGGAGGTTGGTCGCCGTCGTCGGTCCAGCGTGCGGTTGGGGGGTCGCTCCCGTCTTCAGCCTGGCGTGCGGCGGGAGCGCCCCGTGGGCTGCCGCCGCCGCTACTACTCGTCGTCGCGTTCGGCCAGGAAGCGTTCGAACTGGGCGGCGAGTTCGTCGCCCGTGGGCATCGGGGTGGCCTCGGCGATCAGGTTCTCGCGGTCGGTGCCGCCCGCGAACGCGTCGTACTGCTGCTCAAGACCGCTGATGGCCGTCGACAGCTCGGTCGAGGCCTGGATCTGCTCCTCGATCTCGGTCGTGGTGCGCTGGGCCGCCTCGCGCAGCGCGTCCAGCGGGAAGAGCAGGCCGGTGCCCCGGGTGACCGCCTCCAGGGCGGCGACCGCGGCGTGCGGGTATTCGGCCTGCGACAAGTAGTGCGGCACGTGGACCGCGTACCCCAGCGCGTCGTGCCCCTGGGAGCCGAGCCGGAACTCGATCAGGGCGGCCACGCTGGCCGGCACCTGTACCCGGCCGAAGGAGCTGGTCTGGGCGTTGATCAGCTCGGGACGGCTGGCGTGCATGGTGATGCCGAGTGGCCGGGTGTGCGGGACCGCCATCGGGATGCCGTGCAGCGTGACAATCTTGCTGATCTTCAGCTGGTCGATCAGGGCGCCGACCGCCCGGGTGAACAGCTCCCACTCACGGTCCGGCTCGGGTCCGCTCATCACCAGGAAGGGGGTGCCGGTGGCGTCCTTCGCGGCGTAGACGGCCAGCTCGGGGCTCTCGCACTCGACCCATCTGTCGGTGTCGAAGGTCATGATGGGCCGCCGCGAGCGATAGTCGAGGAGGCGATCCACATCGAACGTCGCCACGGTCCGGTGCTCCAGCTCAGCCAGCAGGTGGCCCAGCGCGAGGCGCCCGGCACCACCGGCGTCGACGAAGCCGTCGAAGTGGTACAAGAGCACGGGATCGGCCAGCTCGGGCGCATCTTCTGCGAGCTTGTAGAGATCCGTCGGGTCGAACACGGTTGGACAGCCTTTCCCTAGGTACTCTCTCCAGAACCTACGACGAGCCGCAACGATTCCGTGCAAGGCACCCTATCGAGGGAGAATGGTGGACATGGACGAGGATCCGGAGCTCGAAGAGTTCGCGACACGGATGTTCGACCTGGCCAGGGCGGGCGACACGGAGACGTTGCGCGCCTACGTGGACGCCGGGGTTCCGGCAAATCTCACCAATAGCAAAGGTGACACTTTGCTGATGCTTGCGGCTTATCACGGTCACGCCGCGACCGTCCGGATGCTCGCCGAGCTGGGCGCCGACCCGGGAAGAGCGAACGACCGTGGCCAGACACCTCTGGCGGGTGCCGTGTTCAAGAAGGAGTCTGCCGTGGTCAGAGCGTTGCTCGACGCGGGCGCGGATCCGGCGGCCGGAGCCCCCTCGGCGGTGGACACGGCGCGGATGTTCGCGAACGACCAGTTCCTTGAATGGTTCCGGCAAATCAGCACATAGCGTGAAATATGGCGAAATGTCCGGGAAGTTATCGAGTGTGGCCTTTCGAACAGTCCATCGTCATGCTGGGAAGGTGGTTACTTCTGCGCACTCCTTCAGTAGGCGACCGCTTCGCATCCCTCCATTGCCATGCCCGTTCCCGAACGAGATCAACGTGCACGCCACAGAGATCGACTCGGAAAGCCACGCATGGCTGGCCGCCTCGCACATGCTCGCCGGAGCCGACACGATCGAGCACTTCCGGCGCTCAAAGATCGGCCTGCTCGCCGCACGTACCAACCCCACCGTGCCGCGGGACAGTCTCAGGCTGATCAACGACTGGTACAACTGGCTCTTCGCGTTCGACGACGCGTTCTGCGAGGGCGAGCTGATGGGACACCGGGCCTCTGCGCTGGCCCGCGCCCTTCCGCCGCTCCTCGAGATCCTCGACGGCCGCAAGGAGCCGGATGCCACCGACCCGTTCGGGCTCGCCCTGAGCGAGCTGCTCCACCGAATCTCGGACACCGCCACGCCCGCTCAAGTGGACAGATGGCGCATCACGGTAAAGGAGTACCTCTTCGCCCAGATCTGGGAGGCGGCCAACCGCGAGGTCGACCTGATCCCCACACCCGAGGACTACGTGCTCATGCGCCGCATCACCGGGGCCACGTACACCTGCCTCGCGCTCATCGACGCGTGCGGCGGTTACCGGCTGGAAGCGGAGGAATGGCACCATCCGGACGTGCGCGCGCTCTCCGACCTCGCCTGCGACCTCATCGGCTGGGACAATGACCTGCTGTCGTACGCCAAGGAGCGCGGCAACGACAAGGCCCGGCACAACCTCGTCACGGTGCTGGCCACGCACAAGACCCTCACGCTGCAAGAGGCGCTGCAAGAAGTGGCGAACATGCACAACGAAGCCATCGCCGCCTTCCTCGACCGGCGCGCGGCGCTCGACCACTGGGCCTCGTTACCGGTGCACAAGTATGTACGCGGCCTCGAACACTGGGTGCGCGGGCACATCGCGTTCTCGCTCGGCAGCGCCCGCTACGTCCACGCCTGGCCGATCGGCACGTGCTGGCCGCAGGCCGTCTAGTCGAGATCTCCTGGGGCGTCCAGCTCGCCGAGCGCGAGCGCGGACGCCTCATCGAGGTCGAGCCGCGTGCCCTCATCGAAGGCGTTCTTGTAGGAGTCGTCGCCCATCACCTTCTGGCACTCCTTGACGCACTGCTCGTGGTCGCTGGTGAGGAACGGCGCACCGAGCATGGGCAGGCCGGCCGTCTTCCAGTTCTGATGGAGCGCGCCGAGCAGTCGCGCGGCGAGCGGCGCCTGGTCCATGACGGCGAAGATCCGGGCCGTGGTCTCCAGCACCAGCAGCGTGCCGAGCGTGTCGTGGAAGTGGCGCTTGATCCGCAGTCCCTCACGCGCACTCTGCAGCGCGTCCTCGGCCCGGCCCGTCGCCAGCCGGGTGATGGACAGCGACCACTGCGCGTACGAGCTCAGCCACAGCTCGCCGCGTTCGCGGCACACCTGCAGGCAGTCCTGCAGCAGGGACTCGGCCTCATACAGCTCACCTTGCGCGGACAGCACCAGCGACAGCTCCACGATGGCCGGTAGCAGGCCCGGGTTGAGCTCCTTGTTGTCGGTGTTGAACTCGATCGCCACACCCAGCAGCGCGCTGGCCTTCTGCAGGTCGCCCTGCAGCAGGGCCGCCGTCCCCTGCATCTTGGAGGCGAGGATGACCGCCTTGGAGTCGCCGACCCTGACCGCCTCGGTGCTGCACTGCTCGGCCGCCGCCAGCGCGCCGGCGCTGTCGCCCTGGCCGCTGCGTACGTAGGACAGCACCCAGAGAGCCTTGCACCGCTGCTTGCTCACTCCCGGGTTGGCCTGCAGAGCGCGTTCCAGGTAGAGCCGGCCTTCGCGTACGAATCCGCAGCAGACCCACATGAACCACAGCGACGACAGCAGGGTCAGCGCCAGAATGGATTCCCCGGGCGACCGCAGCGCGTGCTCAAGGGCCACCCGCACGTTGTCGTGCTCCTGGCGCATGCGGACGAACCAGTAGATCTGCCTCGGCCCCGACCAGGCGTCCTCGCTGCGCTGCGCCAGGCTCAGGTAGTACTCCAGATGCCGGTGCCGCATCTGCTCGGTCTGGCCGAGCTTGTCCAGCCACTCCTCGCCGTACTCCGCCAGCGTGTCGATGAGCTTGTAGCGGACCCCGGCGTGATTGCTCCTGATCAGCAGGATCGACTTCTCCACCAGCCCGGTGACCAGGTCGGTGATGTCCTCGGACGGCAGCCGGTCGTCGGAGCACACGAACCTGGCCGCGTCGAGCTCGAAATCGCCCGCGAACACCGACAGCCGCGCCCACAGCAGTCTCTCCGCCGGTTCGCACAACTCGTGGCTCCATCCGATCGCCGCGCGCAGCGTCTGATGGCGCGGTAGTGCCGTACGACTGGCTCCCGCCAGCAGGCTGAACCGGTCGGCCAGCAACCCCAGGATCTGATCGACCGACAGCGCCCGCAGGCGTACGGCCGCCAGCTCGATCGCCAGCGGAATGCCGTCGAGCCGGCGGCACAGCTCGGCCACCGCCCCGATGCTCTGCTCGTCGAGCACGAAGTCAGGCATGACCGCGCCGGCCCGAGCCCCGAACAGCTGCACCGACTCATTGGTGAACAGGCTCTCGGTCGGGTCGTCGCCCGGAACCTGCAGCGGCGGCACGGGCACCACGTGCTCGTAGGGCAGGTGCAGCGACTGGCGGCTGGTGGCCAGCACCTTCAGGTTAGGAGCGCGCTCCAGCAGCTCCTCGACCAGCTCGGCGCAGCCCTGCACCAAATGTTCACAGGTGTCGATGATGAGCAGCATGTCGCGCTCGCCGACCCACTCCGACAGCGACTCGGACTCGGTCCGCGACGACTGGTCGGCGATGCCCAGCGCCGACGCGATGGTGTGCTTGACCATCCCGGCGTCCTGCAACCGGGCCAGGTCGGCGAACCAGACGCCGTCCTCGTACTGGGAGCGGATCTGGTGCGCCAGCCGGAGCACCGTGCGGGACTTACCGACACCGCCGATGCCCGTGACCGTCACCAGCCGCGACTCGGCGAGATGTCGCTTGAGGTTGGCGAGCAAGCGCGTCCGCCCCCACGAAGCTGGTCAGCTCCGACGGCAGATTGCCTTCTCGCCGCCAGCCGGTCGGGGTGGCCATGGGCGACCTCACGGGGGATAGGCGACACCTGCTTTGGCATCGTACCCTTGGGGCCCTTCGCCGCACGGGATAAGCCGCGCGGGCCGGGAATGGGTTTGTCCCTCTGAGTAGCATGTATACCGTGAGTGAATTCCTCCCGGAGCAGACGGGCGACGATACGGACCTCGGCTGGGGCGACTGGCGCGACTCCCAGGACACCGACCCGGACTCCTTCTACCTGGACGACAAGCCACCTCACTGGGGGTGACCGTCCGTGAGGCGCGCCTTGGGCGCTGGTAAGGCAGGCAGGCCAGGTACGGAGACCGTCCCGCGGCAGGCCGCCTTGCTACTCCGCCAGAAGTACGTCACCGGCCGGCGCAGACGTCCGCCACCGTGCCGCTGAGGGGCCTGCGCCACCGAAGGCGGGCGGCCCCGGCGGCGGTGGCGGATCTTCCTGCAGCGGCGGGCGTCTTAGCTGACCACGTCCTTGCGGCGAAAGCGGCGGAAGGCCACCGCGATCAGGATGGCCGCGTACGTCACCGACACCGACGCGCCCTTGGCCATGCCGCTCCAGTCGAGCTCCGGTGCGATGGCGTCCAGCCAGGCCGTGTTCCAGAAGGTCGGTAGAAACTCCCGCAGCGACCCCAGCGCCTCCACGGCCTGCAGGATGGTGCTGATGATCCACAGGCCCACCGCCCCGCCCACCGCGCCGAGCGGTGAGTCGGTCATCGTGGAGATGAGGAACGCCAGCGCCGCCACCACCAGCTGGCTCACCAGGGCGTAGCCGATCACGATGCCGAAGCGCGGCAGCACGTCGAGCGCCGGGATCGTCTCACCCGTGCCGGGCACCTGAATGTCGTGCCAGCCGAACGCGAGTGTGCCGGCGAGCAGTGCCATCAGGGGCAGGCAGATCACCGCCGCCGCCGAGTAGCCGAGCGCCACGATGATCTTCTGCCGCAGCAGCCGGTCACGCGGCACCGGCGCGGCCAGCAGGTATCGCAGCGACGACCAGCTGGCCTCGCTCGCCACGGTGTCGCCACAGAACAGGGCGACGGCCACGACCAGCAGGAAGTTGGCCGACACCGACAGGGCGAACGCCGCGAAGTTGAGACCGCCGGCCGTCGCCAGGTCCGAGATGCGCAGCGCCGACTGCTGCTGTCCGCTGGACTGCGGGCCGAACTGGAAGGCGATCACCAGGATCCACGGCAGCGCGAGCAGCAGCCCGAACATGACGAGCGTGCGCCGCCGCTTGAACTGCCTGACGATCTCGACCCGCAACGGCAACGTCCGGCGGGGCGCGTAGCCGGTCGCCGACCGGGCGGTGGACCCGGTCGCGGAACCTGGCGCGGAGCCTGTCGCGGTCCCTGACCCGGTCAAGGTCGCGGTCCCGTTGGTTGAGCCGTTTGTGGAGCCGTGGGTCACGACTTCTCTCCGATGAGGTCGAGGAACACGTCTTCGAGGCGCGGCCCATGTCCGTTGGTGGAGGTGGCGGCACTGAGCAGCACTGACACCGGACCCGCCGACACCAGACGGCCTCTGTGCATGACCACCACATGGCTGCACGTCTGTTCGACCTCCGCCAGGAGGTGGCTGGAGACGATCACCGTACGGCCGTCGCGGGCATAGCGCTTGAGCACCTCGCGCATCTCCCTGATCTGGGGCGGGTCGAGGCCGTTGGTGGGTTCGTCGAGGACGAGCAGGTCGGGCAGCCCGAGCATGGCCTGGGCGATCGCCAGCCGTTGCCGCATGCCCTGCGAGTAGGTGCGTACGGCCCGCTCCAGCGCCTTGCCCAGATCCGCGATCTCCAGAGCTTCGTCGAACCGGGCGTCGGCGGCGGGGCGGCCGGTGGCGGCCCAGTAGAGCTCGATGTTGTCGCGGCCGGACAGGTGCGGCAGGAACCCGGGCCCCTCGACGAACGACCCGAGCCTGGACAGTACGGGCGCGCCGGGTGTCACCCGGTCGCCGAAGATGCGGACCTCACCGGCGTCGGGCTGGATGAGGCCCATCATCATGCGCATCGTGGTCGTTTTGCCCGCGCCGTTGGGGCCGAGCAGGCCCAGCACCTGACCGCGCTCGACCCGGAACGACAGGTCGTCCACGGCCAGCTCACCATTGCGGTACGCCTTGGTGAGCCCCCTGATCTCCAACGGCACCTCTTCGCCAGGCACGGGTCCCGTTCCATCGGGCACGGGTTCCGCTCCACCGGGTACACGTCCCGCGCCGGACGGATCGGCGTCCTTCACGAAGACACCGGATCGACCGTTGCCCCGGACGGCGATGGCATGGCCGTCGTCCTCGCCGTGCACGTCGGACGGGCTGCCGTCCTTCTGGACGGTGGCGGTCCGGCGGCGGTCGCGTGCAGCGAGGATCCGGCGGCGGGACGGGGTCCGGCCGGTGGCCATGATGAGCGCGGCCAGCGCGATGGCGGCGAGCGGCATCGCCCACACCCACCACGCCACCCCGGTCGTGGGTGCGGCCAGCGCGGACACCGTCGGTACGGCGAGGGCGGGCGCCGCCAGGCCGACCCGGTAGGAGGCCGGTTCGGCGGGTGTCGCGTAACCCATGTCGGTCGTCGTCACCGCCAGCCGCAGCCGGTGTCCCACCGCGAAGCGGTAGTCGACGGCGGGCAGCGTGACCGTGGCCTCCACGCTGTCGGCGCCTTCCGGAACCGTCACGCGCAGCGGCGAGACCAGCCCGGCGGGCAGGTTGGGCGGCTGTACGGTGTCGGCCACGTCATAGACCTTGGCGAACAGCGTCACCTGGCCCTTGCCGTAGACCTTCAGCTTGACCGAAGGGCTGCCGGTGAGCTGGAGCGGGGCGGTGAGCGGCGCCGACTCGAAGACGGCCACCTGGCCGGGCATGTCGAGCCCGACGCTGAGGTTGGTCGCGCCGCCGCTCCCGCCGAGCAGGCCGCCGGTGCCGGGCACTGTGGAGATGGAGGCGGGTGACCCGCCGGGCGGGTTGGCGATGTTCTGCTCGGGGCCCTTGAGCGTGACCGCGGTGGTGGCGGTGCCGCCGAGGCCGGGGTAGGCGGCGGACTCGGGGTGGAGCCTGATGCGCTGGCGGGTGCCGGGGTCGCGGCCGCCGTCACGGGTCACGGTGAACCGCTCCGGGACCGGTGAGCCGTCACCCTTGAGGTAGTGGCCGAACCAGCCGGCCGTCTGGTCGTAGAGCCAGTCGGCCTCGCCGTTGCCGCCGTCGTGGCCGCCGTCGAACCAGGCCAGGCTCACCGGCGTGCCCGCGGCGGCGATCGCCTTGGCGTTGGCGTCGGCCTGGCCGAGCGGGAACAGCGAGTCGCGCTGCCCCTGGATGAGCAGCGTCGGCGCCTTGATGCGGCCGGCCACCGTCACCGGACTGGACTTGCGCAGCAGCTCGATGGCCTCCGGCGTGGCCCGCCCGGTCTTGGCGACCTGCTGGTACATCTCGCAGACCGCGGGCAGGAACCTGCCGCACCTGGCCTGCTCGGCCGTCAGCGGCACGCTCTGCTGACTGAGCGCGCCCAGTCCCTGAGCCGCGCCGAGCCCCTGAGTCGCGCCGCCGCCCTGGACCGGGGCGCCGCGGCCGAAGAAGTAGCCCGCCCACATGCGCTTGAACACGCCGTTGGCCGGACCCTGGCCGCCGCCGTCGGGGAACAGCGAGTCGGCCAGGTCGGCCCAGGTGATCTGCGGCACGATCGCGTCCACGCGGCTGTCATAGGCGGCCGTCATCAGCGCGATGGCTCCGCCGTACGAGCCGCCCGCGATGCCCACACGCGGGTCGCCGGGTGCGTCGAGCCGGACCTCGGGCCGCTTGGCCAGCCAGTCGATGAGCTGCTTGACGTCCTTGACCTCGTAGTCGGCGGAGTTGAGCGCGATCTCGCCGGTCGAACGGCCGAAGCCGCGAGCCGACCAGCTCAGCACCGCGTAGCCGTCCTGCGCCAGTCGCTGAGCCTGCTGGCGCACGCTCTGCTTGCTGCCGCCGAACCCGTGCGCGAGCAGCACGACCGGAGCCTTCCCGCCACCCGCGGCCGGGAAGAACGTCGCGTCGAGCTCGACCCGCTGGTCATCGGCCGGCCCGTCGACGACGGAGATGCGCTGGTCGAGGCCCTTCGCCTCGGGGGCGGACGGCCACACCAGCCACGTCACCACCCCCACGAGGGCGAGTACCGCGACCAGCGCGGCCACACGTTTCATGTGGTTGAGCCTACTTTCCGCACCTGAGAAACCCCTGAGACAGCGGATCAGCCCAAGATCGCGTAGACCGTGGACGCCCGCGCGGCCGGCTCGGCCGCCCCGTCGGCCGTCAGCGTCACGTCGGAGAAGGCCAGCGTCCGGCCGAGTTTGGAGATGCGTACGTCGATGAGTACGTCCTTGCCCGTCACCGGCCGCTGGAACGTCGTCGACTGCTGCACCGTCGTCATCGGCACGAACCCGCCCCTGGCCGAGGAGATCGCGATGACCGTGGCCGTGTCGGCGGCGGCCATCATGGCCTGGCCACACAGCCCGCCGCCCTCTCTGGCCAGCGCGTCGGACCAGGGCAGGCACACCACCGCGTGGCGCTCACCCAGCTCCCGCACGCGCAGCCCGAGCTGCTGGATCCAAGGCGCGAAGTAGTCGCGCAGAATGGCCTCACCGTCTTCTGGAGTCACCCGCCCATCATGCAGGCTGGCAGGCATGAGCGAGGAGACGCGGCGAGAGCCTGTGGATAACTTCCTGCCACGGACGCCGCCTGTGGAAAAGCCGCCAGTGAGTGAGGTCTTCCTGCCCGCCACGTACGCGCACGCCGTCCCGTACGACCTCTACGACCGGTTGCGGCGGGAAGCCCCCGTCTGCCGGATTCCCGAACCGGCGGTCGGCCCGTGGCGCGAGGGGCCCGGATACTGGGGCGTGTTCCGGCACGCCGACGTCAAGCACGTGCTGCGCGCGGCCGACGACTTCTCCTCGCACCTGGGCGCCACGCAGATCCGTGACCCCGACACCCCCGCCGACCTGGCCTTCGTGCAGGCGATGATGCTGAACACGGACCCGCCGGACCACTCCCGGCTGCGCAGGATCGTGGCGGCCGCGTTCACGCCGCGCGCGGTGCGGGCGCTGGAGCGGACGATCGCCGAGCGGGCCGCGTCGCTCTTCGCCGCGGGCGGCTGCGACTTCGTGGAGGTCGCCGCCGACCTGCCCGTCTGGACGCTCGCGCACGTCATGGGCGTGCCGGACGAGGACAGGCGGCTGCTGTACGACTGGGCGTCCCGGGTGATCGGCTACCAGGACGCCGACTACGCGGGGCTGTCCACGGCCGACGCCGAGTCGCTCAGCCCGATCGGCCGCCTCGCCACCGCCTCCCGTCCGCGGCTCGGGCCAGGGGTGAACCCCCGCTCCCGGGCGGCATTGGCGGACATGTTCGCGTACGCCCACGCGCTGGCCAAGACCACCCACGGCGAGTCGGTCATGTCGGCCATGAGGGACGGCGGCCTGACCGAGGCGGAGTTCGAGAACATGTTCTTCCTGTTCGCCGTCGCCGGCAACGAGACGCTGCGCAACGGCATCCCCGGCGGCCTGCTCACCCTCCTCGACCACCCCGCCCAGCTGGCCCGGCTGCGCGCCGACCCCGCCCTGCTCGGCTCGGCGGTGGAGGAGATGCTGCGGTTCTGGCCGCCGGTCATGGACTTCCGCCGTACGGCCACCCGCGACCTCACACTCGGCGGCCGGAGCATCCGCGCGGGCGAGAAGGTCGTCGTCTACCACGCCTCCGCCAACCGCGACCCGTCCGTCTTCACCGACCCCGACCGGTTCGACATCGCCCGCACCCCGAACGACCACGTCAGCTTCGGCTTCGGCCCGCACTTCTGCCTCGGCGCCCACCTGGCGCGCGTGCAGTTCCGGGCGGTCTTCGCCGAGCTGCTCGCCTGGGACGTCGAGCTCGCGGGGGCGCCCGTCCGCCTCACGTCCAACTTCCAGAACGGACTCAAACACCTGCCCGTACGGCTGAGTCACCGAGGAAAGCCGTCGACCTCCGCCTGACCATGAGCGCCGGTCTCGATGCCTTCGACGGCAGAACAACAGCACGAGGGACATGCACGTATTGCTCCGGAAGAAGGCATCGTAAGATTTCCGCCGTGAAGCCTCCCGCAATCATCAAGACCGCCGCCGAGTGGGCCCTGCCGCACTGGACCCGCGGGCAGGCGGGGCGCGAGACGCCGCCCGACCTGTTCAGGGTTCTCTACTACGGCTGGCTGGTGGCGTTCACGTTCAAGGTGCTCGGCGCGACCTGGGACGTCTCCTGGCACTTCAAGTGGCTGCGCGACGACCTGGCGCCGCCTCACCTGCTCAACTCCGTCGGCACGGCCCTGGCCCTCGCGCTGACCGTGATCCACGGCTACACCGGCTTCGGCGTGGACAAGGCGGCGCTCCGGCTGATCCAGTGGGGCACCGGCATATTTCTCGTCGCGGTGCCGCTCGACCTGATCAACCACCGGGTCAACGGCCTGGACATCACCTCGTGGAGCCCGTCCCATCTTATGCTGTACGGGGGCTCGTTCTTCATGATCGCCGGGGTGATCCGCGGCTGGTTCATGGGTGCGCCGCCCGGCAGGGAGCGCACGGTCATGCTGGGCGCGTTCTTCGCGTTCTTCCTGGAGAACGTGCACTTCCCTGAGCAGCACCAGGAATACGGCATCCTGTCGATCGGCGCCTGGGACAACCACGCCATCTACGCCGAGCCCATCCTGCTGCGGTTCGCCGCCGACCAGATGGGCCGTCCGGTCGACCGGGTGATGATGACCAACTTCACCCTTCCCGTGCCGGACTTCCTCTATCCGGTGTACGCGGTGGTCGTCGGCGTGACCGTGCTGGTCGTGGCCCGGATGATGATCGGCAGGTTCGGGGCGGCGACGCTGGTGGCCGGCTCCTACCTGGCCTTCAGGACGGTGGCCTGGCCGTTGCTGACGTTGACCAATTTCCCGCCGTCCGCGCTGCCGTACTTCCTGGTGATCGCCGGTATCTGCGTGGATCTCGCGTTCGCCGTACGTCTGCCCATGCGGGGTCTGGCGCCGGTGCGCGCGGTGATCGGGGCGGCCGTGGCGACGGCCGCCGTCTACGGCGCGCTCACCGCGCAGAGCTCGATCATGGGAGCGGTGTACGGCGCGCTGAAGGAGCAGACCGGCCTGCTCGGCGCGCCGCCCCTGGTCCCGTCGTCGGCCGTCTGGGCCGGGGCGGGGCTGATGATCGCCTGGCTGGTCTGCGAGTGGCTCGCGACGCGGCGTCAGCCGATCGAGGCCCGGGTGATCGCGACCGCCACGCCGTAGGCCATCCCCATCAGGGCGACCTCGGCGGCCACCCAGCCGACCACGGCCGTGGGCTCGGCCCGGCGGATCAACGGCAGCAGCCGGAACCTGATGTGCCCGGCCAGCGGCACCAGCAACGCGGTGAGCGTCAGCTTCACCACCACGAGCACCCCGTAGTGGCTGGTCACGATGGCGCCCGGCAGCTCCACGCCGGGCGTCAGCGCCATCGTGCCCAGCCCGGTGATCAGCCCGGACAGGCCGACCAGCAGCAGGCAGACGGTCGCCATCCTGGAGAAGCGCGGCAGCGCGGCGGCCAGCAGCGACGGCCGCGGCGCGACGAACACCGCCACCGCCACCAGGCCGCCCGCCCACGCCGCCGCGCCCATCACGTGCGTCTCCATCGCGATCATGATGGGGTCGTGCCAGACGGAGTTGACCGCGTGACCGGTCACCGGAATCGGCAGCAGGCCGAACAGCGCCACGATGATCCGCAGCTCGGCGGGCACCTTCTCGCCGAACCGCACGGCCATTAGCCCGATGCCCGCCGCCACCAGCGCGCACGCGGCGCTGAACAGCAGGCCCTGCCCGGTGCCGACGCCGTCGACGTAGGCGGCGATCATGCCGACCGTGGGCAGGCCGCCCGGGTTCAGCTCGGCCGTCTGGAACACGATCGTCAGCAGCGCGCAGACCGCCCACGCCCACGCGGCGGTGACGGTGAGCGGCCGCGTCCTGCGCAGGACCGGCTCGGTCAGCTCCGGCGCGTCGAAGCCGAGCAGCTTGGGCACCAGGCTCAGCCCCACCACGGCCACGGCCGCCAGATCGAGCAGCACCCGTACGATCGGCAGCCCGTACGCCACGACCGGCCCCGGCATCGGGATGCCCGGCACCGCCTCCTGGGCGGTGAACGTGCTGGCCGCCACGGCGGCGACGATCGCGCACACCGCGAACGCCCCGACCACCCACCGCCCGCCGATGCGCTGCCCAGGGGGCGCGGTGATCGTCACGCGCCCGCCCCTTCGTTGTCGCGCCTCTCGCTGTCGGCTGGGGCCGGGGTGCGGGCGCGGCGCAGCGACACGGCCGTGCCGGCGGCCAGCACCAGCAGCGCCCCCACGATCCAGACCACGGCCATCCCCGCCCCGCCGTTCGCCGCCGCCTCGGCGGCCTCGGCCCCGGCGTCCCCGGTGCCGCCCTTGACGGCGTCCTGCGTCCCGGCGCCCTCCTGTACGGCCGTGGCGCCCGCCGCGAGAGTAAAACTGATCTTGCCGGTGACCGGATGCCCGTCGGCCGACAGGATCCGGTAGCCCACCACGTAGGCCCCGGCCGTCCGCAGCGGCTTGACCTTGATCGACACCTTCTCGGCGGCGACCTCGGCCGTCCCGTCGGCCCACGCCGTGCCGTCGGCCCCGGTCACGCCCACCTGCGCGTATCCCTGGCGTACCGCCTGGTCGAACACGAGCGTGATCCGCCCGGGCGCGGCGCTCAGCGTCGCGCCGTCCTTGGGGTCGCTGCCGACCAGCACGTTGTGCGCTCGCGCCGGGAGAGCGACGCCCACCCCGGCGAAGGCGAGCAGCAGGATCACGACCAGCCGCCGCACCGAACTCGTCAAGTCTCTACTCGCAAAGTCTTGTCGCCGGGTGAGCCGGTGAACCGTGCCGCTCAACGCGACCTCCTCATCACCCTCGTCATAAGAGTGGACGCCAACAGAAACCCGAATATCGTCTCACCATGACGAACCTGTTCGGCGGCGCCGCCCCCTTCTACGCCAAGTACCGGCCCGGATACGGGGAGGAGGCGATCGGCTGCCTGGCACGGGCGTTCGGCCCCGGCAGCCGGGTGCTGGACCTCGGTTGCGGCCCCGGTACGGTGGCGATCCCGCTGGCGGGGGCCGTGCGCCAGGTGATCGCCGTGGACCCGGACGCGGGCATGCTGGCCGAGGGCAGACGCGTCGCCGCCGGTACGCCGAACATCCGCTGGCTGTCCGGCGACTCCACGACATTGACCGCCTTGCCGCCCTTCGACGACGTCGTCATGGGCAGGTCGTTCCACTGGATGGACCGCAGGGCCGTACTGGCCGAGTTGGACCTGCTGCTGCCGCCGGACGGGGCGGTGGCCCTGATCGGACCCTCCCGCGACCCCGGCGAGCACGCGTGGGAGCCGGTCGTGCGGGAGGTGCGCGCCGAGTTCGCGATGAACGAGTTCACGGCGGCCAACTCCTTCCAGGCCAGCGGGGAGCACCATGACGACGTGCTCGCGGACTCGCCGTTCGACCGGCTGGAGTCGAGCCTGTTCGAAAAGCGGCTGACCTGGGACGTCGACGCCGTGATCGGGCTGCAGCTGTCGTACTCGTACACCACTCCCGACAGGCTCGGCGACAGGGTGACGGAGTTCACCGACGCGGTCCGGCGGGTGCTCCTGGCCGCCAACCCGTCGGGCGTGTGGGAAGAGCGGGCGATCACCGAAGTGCTGGTCGCCCGCCGTTCCT
Organism: Nonomuraea sp. NPDC048901; assembly: GCF_040649695.1. NCBI lineage: Bacteria > Bacillati > Actinomycetota > Actinomycetes > Streptosporangiales > Streptosporangiaceae > Nonomuraea > Nonomuraea sp. NPDC048901. The sequence goes on from NZ_JBEZFW010000002.1 coordinate 507,205, forward strand.
AAAAACCTTCAGGCCCAGATGCCCATGACCTGCCAGATCGGCCGGGTGAGAGCGTTCACCAGGCCGATCTCGGTGCACAGCTCGCGGGTCTTGCCCACCGAGTCGCGGATCTCCCGCTTGGCCGCCGGATTGCGCAGGTACACCTCGGTCACCACGTCACGCGGGATGGCGAACCGCCTGATCATCGGCCCCGGTGGCGCCAGCATGATCCTGGCCATGATCCCCAGGATGATCGGCGAGGCGATACCCAGCATGAGGCGCCGGTAGCGCGGCATCCTCGGCACCCGGTTGCGCAGGTAGTGCCGGGCGAAGGAGATGTGCCTGGCCTCCTCCGCGATATGGATGCGCATGATCGTCTCTTCGAGCGGGTGGTGGACCCGGTCGTCCTTGAGCACCTTGCGCTGGACGTGGTCGATCGGGTCCTCGCCGCCGAGCACGAACACGAAGAACAGCTCGGTCGAGATCAGCGGGATCCAGGGAGCGACCTGGGCGAGGAGGCTGAGCGGCCCCGGCATGCCGCGCACCGGGAGCTTCGTGCGGTTGACGAACTCCTGGAACATCATCCCGTGATGTCCCTCTTCGATGGTCTCGTGGTAGACGTAGCGGAATTCGGGTGACCCGTTCGGCAGCCGGTAGGCGTAGTTGAGCAGGCCGCGCTTGAGCAGGTTCTCGAACTGCAGTCCGATCTTCATCGCCGTGGCCAGCCGCCACAGCCCGATCCTGGCCCGCGTCTCGGGGGAGCGGCTTTGGTACCACGGGTGGGCGCCGAGCTTGTCCACCTGCGGTAGTTCCCAGCGAGGGTCGGTCTGGTCGACGAGGAACTCCGGATCCTCCCAGGGGATGTCCTTGTACGGTTCCCAGTGCTTGTCGACCGACGCCTTCGACAGGCGCTGGATGACCGCCTCGTAGGCGCTCCGGTCGGCGACCCGCTCGTCGGTCTCCCTGGCGGTGGTAGAGCTCGGTGCGCGTGTCATCGCCTGCTCCTCTCCTCGCCCGGTAATTGTACGAAGCATCCAATAAGAGGGGAAGAGTGACGCCAGTCACAGGTCGTCCGGGTTCAGGCCGACCTCGGCGGCGGCCGTCGCACGGAGCAGCCGGGTGGCCCAGCGGCGCGACACGACCTTGGGGTGCACGTGGATCTGGATGGCCAGCCCGTCGAGCAACGCGAAGATCCGCCAGGTGGACTCCTCGGGATCGGGGCAGACGAAGTCGCCCGACGCCACGCCGGCCTCGATGATCCCGCGCAGCAGCGTCCTGCCTCGCAGGTCGAGCCGTCGCGAGGTCTGCTCGAGCTCCTTGTTGCGCATGGACTCCGACCAGGCGTCGATCCACAGGCGCCAGCCATCGGAGGAGCCCGCGGGGGAGGAGCGGCGCAACAGCGCCCGCAGCCGCTCGGGCGGCGTGCCCGGCGAGCGCTCGATGGCGTCCAGAGTGTCGAGATGCATCCGGGCGGCATAGGCGAACGCCTGCGCGAACAGCTCGTCCTTGGTCTCGAAGTGGTAGAACAGCAGCGCCTGGCTCACGCCGGCGGCTCTGGCTATGTCGATCGTCCTGGTGTGCCCGAACCCCTGCTCGGCGATCACTTCGCAGGCTGTCTTCAGTAAATCTTCGCGCCGTAATCGGCTGAAACCCCGTGTCACAGCGGGCCACTTTAACTACTAGCCCGGGGGATTTGTAGGACAAACCGGGCACCGATGTCGGAATCTTCGACCGTGAGAGTACCACCGTGCGCCGTGGCGATCTCGCGGGCGATGGGCAGCCCGAGCCCCGTGCCCCCCGCGTCGCGGTTACGTGAGGCGTCCAGCCGGGTGAACCGGCGGAAGACGTTCTCGCGCTGGTCCGGCGCGATCCCCGCGCCGTCGTCCAGGACCTCCAGTACGCCCCAGTCGTCCCGCTCGTCGACGGTCACGGTGATCGTGGACTCGGCGTGCCGCTCGGCGTTGTCGAGCAGGTTCGCCAGCAGGCGGGTCAGGCGCAGCGGGTCACCGGTCACCACCACCTCCGGCCGCAGCTCCAGCTCCACGCGCTTGCCGGGCGGCCGGCGGGCCAGCTCCTCCTCGACCAGCTCGGCCAGGTTCACGTCGGCGCCCAGGCCGGGCGCGCCCGCGTCGAGCTTGGCCAGCGTCAGCAGGTCGGTGACGATGGCCTGCAGCCGGTCGAGGCTCGACAGCAGGGCCACGGCGGTGCGCGGCCAGTCGGCCTCGTCCGGATGGAGCATGGCCTCCTCTATCTGGGCGCGCATCGCGGTGAGCGGGGTACGCAGGTCGTGCGAGGCGTCGGCGGCGAACCTGCGCTCCTGCTGGACCGCGTGCTCCAGCCGGTCCAGGGTCTGGTTCACGGTCCGGGCGAGGTCGTCGAGCTCGTCGCGGTGCGGCAAGGGCGGCACCCGGCGGCCCAGGTCCGTGGCGGTGATCTCGGCCAGCTCGGTCTTGATGTCCGTGACGGGCTGCAGCGCCTTGACCACCGTCGTCCTGGCCACGTACGCGGAGATCGCGGAGAGCAGCAGCACGGCGAGCAGCACGCCCGCCACATAGAGCGGGCTGATGTACCAGGGGACTGCCGGGACGTAGGCGCAGACCGTCCAGAACGCCGACCCGACCGGCACCCGGTACCCCACGACGATCAGGCATTTCACGCCCGGCACCCGGTTGGTGCAGACCGTGGCGTCCAGGCGGTTGTCATCGCCCGTGGAGGCGTCCCTGATGAGCGGCGGATAACCCAGCAGTCTCGGGCTGGCCTGCCGTACCGTGCCGTGGTCGTCGATCACCTGGAGGAGATCGACGTCCTCGGTGCTCGCCACGGGCCTCATTCGCTCCGGCGCGGACCGCTGGACGCCGACCGCGACCCGGCGAGCCGCGCCGGCCGCGTGCTCGATCTGGTACCCGGTCAGCACGCTGTGCGCGAGCGGTGTGATGAGCACCGCGGTGACGAAGTAGCCGACCAGCGTCGACAGCAGGGCGGCCACCGTCATCCGGCGCCGCACCGACCACCTGGCGAACACCGCTCAGCCTTCCACACTGGGGAGCCGAGGGAGCCGCACCACGAAACGTGCGCCGCGGTCGGAGTCCTCCAGGGTCAGGGTGCCGCCGTGAGCCAGCGCGATCTCGCGGGCGATGGCCAGCCCCAGCCCGGTGCCGCAGGCGTCGCGCTCGCGCGCGGCGCTCAGCCGGGTGAAGCGCTGGAACACCACCTCCCGCTGGTCCGGCGCGATGCCCGCGCCGTCGTCCACGACCTCGATCACGGCCACTCCATCGTGCTCCCGTACGGTCACCGTGACCTGGGACTCGGCATGGCGCTCCGCGTTGTCCAGCAGGTTGGTGAGCAGGCGGGCCAGCCGGACCGGGTCGCCCATGACGGTCACGCCCGGCTCCAGCGTGGTGATCACCGGCTTGGACCGCCGCCCGGCCGTCTCGGCGCCCACCAGCTCGGCCAGGTCGACGGGCTCGCGGACGGCGGGGGCGCCCGCGTCGAGCTGGGCCAGCGTCAGCAGGTCGCCGACGATGGCCTGGAGGCGGTCCAGGCTGCCCAGCAGCGCCACCCCGGTCCGCTGCCAGTCGGCGTCGCCGGGGTACAGCATGGCCTCTTCGACCTCCGCGCGCATGGCGGTGATCGGGCTGCGCAGGTCGTGCGAGACGTCGGCGACGAACCTGCGCTGCCGCTCGGCCGCGTGCTCCAGCCGGTCGACCCGCCGGAGCGTCCTGGCCACCACCCGGGACACGCCGAACCAGGTCAGCGCCACCAGCGCGAGCGAGTCGCCGCCCAGGAACCCCAGCACGGCCGGGTGGACGTAGCGCGGCACCATGGCCGCGGCCGCGTAGACCAGCCAGTCGCCGCCCCGCTCATAGACGCGCAGGACCGTCAGGATCTCGCACCGGCCGGGGAAGCCGGGCAGGTCGCACACGACCCGGGTGCGGTTGGCGTTGTCGGCGTCGGGTGTCCACTCGCTCATGCGCGGGCGGCCGGTCAGGTTCGCCGTCGCGGACACCACCCGTCCGGCAGAGTCGACGACCTGGATCCCGTCCACCTCGCCGCTGATGACCGGAGGCAGCTCATGCCGCTTGACCAGGTGCACGACGCGCAGGGCGGCGGTGAGCACCTCGTTGGTGCGGCGCCCGACCGCCGTGGTGTGCACCGCGTGCAGCGCGAACGCGCTGACCACGACGCACAGCAGCGCCATGGCGACGCTCGCGAACAGCGTCAACCGCGCACGCACGGACCGCCCGAACCGTGTGACCACGCCTTTCCCCCCGGCGATCAGCCGATCACACCTAGTAGCCCCCATCCTAATTAACGGAGATTCGGCGACAAATCCGGATAAAACGCCAACCGAACGGCGCTCTATGCGTGCCGCATTCGGCTGGTTAGAGTAAGTGAGCACTGATGTCAGGGAGGCGATGTGAACCTTGATGAGTATCGGCATGCCGCCAGGGCCTGGCTCCTCGAAAACGCTCCGGCCGGTGACTCCCCGGAGACCGACCCGGTCGCCAGGGCCAAGGACTTCATGGCCCGGCTCTATGACGCCGGATACTCCGGCATCACCTGGCCGGCCCGCTGGGGCGGTCAGGGGCTGACGCAGGCGGAGGAGCGCGCGTTCGCCGCCGCGGCCCGGGACTTCACCTTGCCCACCTACGTCTTCTCGATCGGCCTGGGCATGACGGGCCCGACGCTGGTCGACCGGGGCACCGACGAGCAGCGCGAACGCTTCGTCCGGCCGCTGCTGCGCGGCGAGGAGATCTGGTGCCAGCTCTTCTCGGAGCCGGGCGCGGGCAGCGACGTGGCCAGCCTGCAGACCAGGGCCGTACGCGACGGCGACGACTGGATCGTCAACGGCCAGAAGGTCTGGACCTCGGTCGCCCACCACGCCGACTGGGGACTGCTGCTGGCCCGCACCGACGTCGAGGTGCCCAAGCACAAGGGCTTGACCATGTTCGTGGTCGACATGCACCATCCGGGCGTCACGATCCGGCCGCTCAAGGACATGACCGGCCGGGCCAACTTCAACGAGATCTTCTTCGACGACGTCCCCATCCCCGACGCGCACCGCGTCGGCGAGGTCAACGACGGCTGGAGCGTGGCCGTCACGACGCTCCTGCACGAGCGGCTGTCGATCTCGGCGGGCGTCGGCATGGGCCAGGGCAAGGACGACCCCACCTCGCTGGCGGCGCTGCGCCAGGTGGTCGACACCGCCGACCCGCTGGTCAGGGACGAGCTGGTCGAGCTGCACATCCGCTCGCGGGCGCTCGCCCTGTTCAACCAGCGCCTCTCCCAGGAGACCAAGGCGGGGATCTTCCCCGGTGCCCGCGGCAGCGCCGCCAAGCTGCTGCTGGCCGAGCTGTACCTGTACCAGGCCGACCTCGCGACCCGGCTCGTCGGGCCCGAGGCGGTCGTCGGCGGCCACCCGCTGGCGCAGGCGATCTCCATGGCGCCCGGCATGTCGCTGGGCGGCGGCACCAACGAGATCATGCGCAACATCATCGGCGACCGCGTGCTGAACCTGCCGCCGGAGCCCCGGGTGGACAAGACCGTGCCGTTCAAGGACCTGAAGGTGGGGACGCAGGGGTGAAGCTCGTACTCAGCCAGGAGCAGCAGGAGCTCCGCGCCGCCGTCCGCTCGTTCCTGGCCGCGGCCTCACCGCTGACCAAGGTCCGCGAGGGCTACGACCGGGAGGTGTACACGCGGCTCAACGGCGAGCTCGGCCTGTCCGGGCTGATCATCCCGGAGGAGTACGGCGGGGCGGGCGCGGGCTTCGCGGAGCTGGCCGTGGCACTGGAGGAGACGGGTGCCGCGCTGCTGCCCGGACCCTTCCTGGCCACGGCGTTCGCCACGATCGCGCTGACCCGGGTGCCGGACAAGGAGCTGCTGACCGCCATCGCCGAGGGCCGGATCACCGCCACGCTCGCCATCGGCCAGCTCGACCGGGTGCTCAACGGGATGGAGGCCGACGTCCTCCTGCTGCGCGACGGCGGGGTCCTGACGGCCGTCGACCTCACCGCGCCCGGCGTCACCAGGACCGCCCTGGAGACGCTCGACCTGACCCGCGGCCAGGCCCGCGTGGAGCTGGACGGCGTGCCCCGCCGTGAGCTCGGCCCGCTGCCGGACGGCGTCGACGACCTGCTCGCCGTGGCGCTGGCGGCCGAGCAGCTCGGCGTGCTGCGCGCCGCGCTGGCCGCCATCGTCGCCTACGCCAAGATCAGGGTCGCCTTCGGCCGCTACATCGGCTCCTACCAGGGGGTCAAGCACAAGCTCGCCGACATGCACTGCAAGCTGGAGCAGGCCGAGTCGATCGTCCGCTTCGCCGCCTGGGCCGCCGACGAGTCGCCGGAGGAGCTGCCCGCCGCCGCCGCGCTCGCCCAGGCGTACGTGGGGCGGGCCTGCTTCGAGGTGGCCCGTGACCACCTGCTGCTGTACGGCGGCATCGGCTACACCTGGGAGCACGACGCGCACCTGTTCTACAAACGGGCCAAGGCCGACGAAGTGCTGCTCGGCCCGCCACGAATCCACCGGGCCCGCCTCGCCGAGCTGCTGGAGCTGTGATGGACATCAGCGGACTGCCCGGCTTCTACGCGATCGCCGCCGCCGACCCGGACCGGCTCGCGGTCGTCGACGTGGACGGGTCCCGGACCACGTACGGCGAGCTGCTCACCCGGGTCAACCAGGTGTCGCACGGCCTGCGCGCCCGTGGGCTGACCGACCGGGACGTGGTGGCCGGCGTGCTGCCGAACGGCCTCGACGCGGTGATCATGATCATGGCGACCGGGCAGATCGGCCTCTACTACGTGCCGATCAACTGGCATCTCACCGAGGCGGAGGTGGCCTACATCCTGGAGGACTGCGACGCGAAGATCGTGGTCACCGCCGACGGCCACGTACCCGGGAGCGAGATCGGCACGGCCGGACTGGCCGAGGGGCAGCCGGGAGAGGCGCCCGGCGGGCGGGCCGGCGGGGCCGTCATGTGGTACACCTCCGGCACCACCGGCTTCCCCAAGGGCGTGCAGCGGCCGCTGTCCGGAGCCGAGCCCGAGGCGGTCGTCCCGCTCTATGTCTGGTTCCTCGGCGAGATCGTGGACCTGGTGCCCGGCGAGGCCGTGCACCTGGTCACCTCGCCGATGTACCACTCGGCGCCGTGCGCCCACACACAGTTCGCGCTGCACCTCGGCCACACCGTGGTGATCACGCCGCGCTTCGAGCCGGAGAACATCCTGGAGCTGGTCGAGCGCCACCAGGTGACGAACGCGATGATGGTCCCGACCATGTTCCACCGGATGCTGCGGCTGCCGGAGGAGGTCAAAGCGCGTTACGACGTGTCGAGCCTGCGGCAGGTCATCCACACCGGCGCGGCCTGCCCGGTCGCGGTCAAGCAGGGGATCATGGACTGGTGGGGGCCGGTGCTCTACGAGTACTACGGCTCGACCGAGTCGACGATCGCCTTCTCGGTCAAGCCGCACGACTGGCTGGCCCGGCCCGGCACCGTGGGCAAGCCGGCGCCCACGTTCGAGGTCAGGATCCTCGACGAGGCCGGCCAGGAGCTGCCGCCCGGCGAGCCCGGCATGATCTACGTCAAGTCCAGCCTGGGCACCTTCGAATACCGCAAGGACCCGGCGAAGACGGCCGCCAGCATGCGCGGTGAGTGGTACACCCCCGGCGACATCGGCTACCTCGACAAGGACGGCTTCCTGTTCCTGTGCGACCGGCGCACCGACCTGATCGTCTCCGGCGGGGTCAACATCTACCCGGCCGAGATCGAGGCCGCGCTGCTGGAGCACCCCCTCGTGGCGGACGTGGCCGTCATCGGGGTGCCCGACGAGGAGTGGGGGCACAGCGTGGTCGCCCTCGTCCAGCCGGTGGCGGGCGTCACGGGCGATCCTGAGCTCAGCGCCGAGCTGCTGCGGCACTGCGAGCCGCGCATCGCCCGGTTCAAGCACCCGAAGGTGATCCAATACCGGGACGCGCTGCCCCGCACGCCTACGGGGAAGCTGTCGCGGTCCAAGGTCAGGCAGGAGTACCTCGACTCGCGGTGAAGACCAGCTCGTCGGTGTACCCCTTCTCGTCGCCCAGGTAGAACCGGGTCGACAGGGTGCGGTCGGCCGGATCGAAGACCGTGCTCCAGACCGTGCGGAACGGCAGCGCCGGGTCCGGCCGCACCGCCAGCAGGCTCGCGCGCAGGTCCTCGGGCGACATCAGCGCGCCCTTGCTCCGCTCGTACAGCGAACGCAGCCGCCCGTACGTCTGGAAGCTGGACGCGGTGTCCTCGGGCAGGTTCATCGGGTCGGGATTGCGGTGCAGGAGGTGGTTGGTGACGCAGAGCGGCGCGTCGCCGAACTCGATGATGTGCTCCGCGCCGTCCGCGCCGCGCTCCCACACGAACGCCCGGCCCTGCGCGTCGGCGACGAGGTAGTGCAGCGGCACGCCGTGGTCGTACTGCTTGGCGCCGAGGAGCGCCTGCTTGGCCTGCTCCACGTTCTCGCAGGTGTCGGTGAGGAACCGGGGCAACTGCGTGCTGCCCACCCCGACCTGCGGCGAGACGTTCTCGGGCGGCTCGGCGGTGGAGAAGTCGGCGATGAGCAGCATGACGACCAGACCGGCCTCGTTGACGCCGTCCATGCAGCCGTCGAGCTCGGACATCGTGATGACGGTGGAGGCCAGGCCGGTGTCGGGCACCGTGGTGATGACGTACGGCCTGGACGACATCGGCAGCTCGCCGGGCCGGGCGGCCTGGCCCATGATCTCGCTGGTGGTCGTGGTGAAGAAGTCGTAGTTGCGGCCCACCCTGCCGTGGCCGTCGGTGGCGGCGGACGGCGGGCACCACAGCGCCGAGCAGCCCGAGCCCGCGGGCACGTAGCCCAGCCCGTCGAGGGCCAGCTCGTCCTGGTCGGGGTCGAGGCCGAGCGCCGCGGCGGCGCCGTCCATGCGGGCGTGGTGCTGGGGCCAGTGCCGTTCGAACCAGGTCCGGCGGGCCCGGTTGACGGCGGGGTCGGCGGGCGTCGGGGCCCAGCCGAGCCTGAGGGCCTCCTCGGTGAGCGCCCGGCCGATCTCGACCTGGCTGCCGTGGAGGGTCAGGTGGCGGACGAGCTGGAAGTCGTTCCTGCCGCCCGCGATCTGCGTCATGTTCTTCATGACCGCCAGGCTGCCGCCGGGCGCTGACCGTTCTCCTACCGCCGACTGACGGTCTCCATCAGCGACGTACGGCGCGTCGGTAGCGATCCGCCAGGAGCAGTACGTGCTCGGCCAGCTCCGGCGGGTCGAGCACCTCGAAGTCCACCCCGATGAACCCGATCCACACGGCCATCCCCGGCAGGTCGTCGCCGCTCAGCCTGACCAGGCAGGTCGCCTCGTCGACCGGCTCGATGTCCAGCTTCAGCGGCGAGCGGCGCATCTCCTCGGCCGGGCGGTGCAGCAGCACCGTCGCGTGGTAGCGCCACATCGCGGTGGTCACGCCCTTCTCCACCCACGCGGCCACGTCGCCGTCGCCGGGCAGCTCGCGGGGCGTGAACCGGGGTCCCGTGGCCGGTGTCCGCAGCAGGAGGCGGTCCACCCGGAACGTCCGCCAGTCCCGCCGCTCGACGTCGTAGCCGACCAGGTACCACCGGCCACGCCGGTGCACGAGCCGGTGCGGCTCGGCGTCGCGCATGGCCGAGGAGCCGTCGTGGCCGGTGTAGTCGAAGCGGAGCCGCTCGTGGTCGCGGGCGGCGTTGGCGATCGTGGTCAGCACCTCGGGCGCCACCGACGGGGCGTCGCCGGGAACCTGCACCGTGTAGGTGTTCAGGGCGTTGACCCGGCGCCGCAGCCGCGACGGCAGCACCTGCTCCAGCTTGGCCAGGGCGCGTACCGAGGTCTCCTCGATGCCCTGGACGCCGCCGCCCGCCGCGCGGCCGAGACCGACGGCCACCGCGACGGCCTCCTCGTCGTCGAGCAGCAGCGGCGGCAGCGCGGCCCCGGCGCCGAGCCGGTAGCCGCCGGCGACGCCCGGCGTGGCGTGCACGGGGTAGCCGAGGCTGCGCAGCCGCTCGACGTCGTTGCGGATCGTCCTGGTGGAGACCCCGAGCCGCGTGGACAGCTCGGGGCCCGACCAGTCCTTGTGCGCCTGGAGCAGGGACAGCAGCTTGAGCAGGCGGGCCGAGGTGTCGAGCATGCCTGCCAGTCTGCCCGCCATCGCGGAAAGCCTGGTTCCGCGATGGGGGATTCAGCCGAACAGTTTGTTCGCCTGCTGGATCACCGTCAGCACGGTGAGCGTGCCGAAGAAGGCGATCGACCAGACGAGCGCGCCCAGCCGGTACGACCTGACCTTGAGGGCTTCCGGCAGCGACCGGCGGTTCAGCACGATCAGCAGGATCGAGTAGACGAACATCATCACCGCCGCGAAACTGGCCGAGAACACCAGCAGGATCAGCGGCTGGTCGAACCCGAGCAGCAGGACCACGATGCCGATCAGCGCCATCGCCCACACGATGATGAAGTACACGCGGTTCTCGGAAATGGCCTTGTCCCGCAGGTAAATGGTCTTCAGCGCGTCGGAGGCCAGCCGGGAGGTGTAGTCGACGATGCCCATGGCCGAGGCGAACAGCGACAGCGCCCCGATCACCCAGAACAGCACGCCGAACCACGGCCCGACCGACGCCTTCAGCGCCTCGCCCTCGACCTTCAGGAAGCCGATGCTGTTGGCCAGCCCCGGCTCACCGAACACCGTGGAGTAGGCGAGCATCGACATCAGCGCGATCGTCAGGAACGACACCAGCGCGAACGTGGCCGCCTGCTCGATGTTGGCGAAGCGCCACCACTGCTGCCATCGGGCCAGGTTCTCCTTGGTCGGCGCGAACTGGAAGCCCGTCGAGGCGGCCGCCTCCTCCTCGCCGGTGACCGGGCTGACCAGGCGCGGCACGTACAAGCCCATACCGAAGCCCTTGTCGCGGATCCAGTTGCTCTGGCACAGGTTCTGGCCGCCGCCCGCGCCCGCGTAGGCGATCGCGCCCATCAGCACCGCGAACTCCAGCGGCGGCACCGGGAACCGCGCCCCGACGCTCAGGCCCTTGCCCAGCTCGATCCAGCTTTCGGCGTTGATGGCGAACAGGATCGCGACCACCGCGAGTATCAGCACCAGGGCGATCTTCACGAAGATCACCCGTTCCAGCAGAATGTAGATGACGGGCGCCATCGTCAGCCCGATCGCGATCACCAGCAGCATGCCGATCGCGATCCAGCGCACGCTGCCGGCGCCCGTGCCGGTCAGGTAGGTCATCATCGTGGCCGACGTGGTCACCCAGCCGGGCCACAGGTTCGAGCAGAGCGTCATCACGACGAAGACGAGGCTCCAGTGCTTCCACATCCTGCTGAAACCGGTCAGCGCGGTCTCGCCGGTGGCCAGCGTGTAGCGCTCGATCTCCATGTTGAGGAACCACTGGGTGATGATGCCGATCGCGGCGCCCCAGATGAAGACCAGGCCGACCTGGGAGGCGATGTACGGCCAGAGGATGAACTCGCCGGACGCCAGCCCGACCCCCGCGCCGACCAGGCCGGGACCGATGATGCGCCAGCTCGATCGGGGAGGGTCCGGCAGGTCTCGGACGGCGACGGGCGGCAGGACTCGCGCAGGAACAGTCGGGGTGAATTCCGCCATGCGGATCTCCTTGTTCGACGTGCGTAAGCGTCACATTACAGAGATCCGAAAGCCGAGTGGAATAGGCAGTCAGCCCATTTCCACCACATATTCCCCGTCGTCGGTGAACCCGGTGACGCGCTCACCCGACCCCATGAGCCCGCCGAGCACTTCCCGCAGCGCCAGCCGCCACGCGCGGGCCGCCTCCGGGTCCTCGCGGCGCAGCGTCTCGATGTCGTACGGTGTCGCCACCAGCACCACCGGCCCGTCGGCCAGGCCGATCACCGGCCGATTCCCGGCCACTTCCACCCCCCGCGTGTACGGCCCGGCGGACGGCTGCGGCGGAGACTCCGTCAGCCGCCAGACGGCCAGCAGCCGGTCGGAGGCGTCCCCCTCGTTGATCGCGTCGGCCATGACGCCGTAGAAGTCCTCCAAGTACCGCTCCGGCCGGGCGCCCAGCTTGGTCAGGTTGAACCGGGCGTTCCTGCGTACGAGCGGGTCGAAGGTCCAGGTGACCTTCTCCAGCCCGCGCTCCAGGCACCAGGCCCGCTGGTGCAGCTTGAGCGCGTAGCCGATGCCGCGCCCGATCACCGCCCCGGTCACGTGCGAGTGCAGCGTCCGGTCCGCCGCGAGGAAGCCCACCGAGGCCCCGACCAGCCGGTCGCCCTCGTACGCTCCGGCCACGTAGCCGCCCGTGTGGGCGAAGCCGATCATCAGCTCCACCGGCACGGGCGCGTTGCGCGGGTCGGGGTGCCAGATGTCGTCGTACAGCCGGTAGACCTCCTGGAAGTCGTGGATCTCGCGCAGCTCGCGGATCGTCACACCGGTCTTCTCGGCCGCCTCACGGGCGGCGGCCGCTTCCGCACTCGTCATTGCCGTTACCTACCCGCCGCCGGTCAGACCAGCCATTCCGGGGTGGTCGGCCGGTAGGCGGTGCGCGGCGGCCGGGCCGTCAAGCGGCAGTAGCCGGGCGATAGGCGGTGCGCGGCGATCGGGCCGTCAAGCGGCGGTAGAGCGTCGTGGGGCCGGGCCAGTTGTTGGTGACGCGGCCTTCGGCCGTCTTGTACCAGCTCTGGCAGCCGTTGCCCCACACCATCCGCGCCATCGCCGCGTCGAGCTGCCTGCTCCACGCCGCCATCGCCTCGGGCCGCACTTCGATCGGCCCTCGCTCCGAGAGGTACGGCAGGCAGGACATGATGTGGTTGACCTGGCATTCGATCATGAAGATGATCGAGTTGTGGCCCAGGTTCGTGTTCGGCCCGTACAGCAGGAACAGGTTCGGGAAGTCCGGCACCGAGATGCCCAGGTACGCCTCCGCCCCGCGCTTCCACCGCTCCCGCAGCGACCGGCCGCCCCGCCCCGAGACCTCCATCGGCGCGAGGAACTCGGTGCTCCTGAATCCGGTGGCGTACACGATCGTGTCCACCTCGTACGGCCGATCGGCGGTCTCGATGCCCTTCGGCGTGATCCGTACGATCCGCTCCGTCGCCACCTCCACGTTCGGCCTGGTCAGGGCGGGATAGAAGGAGCTGTCGATGACGACCCGCTTGCAGCCCGGCGGGTAGTCAGGGGTGAGCTTGGCGCGCAGCGCCGGGTCGGGGACCTGGTCGCGGAGGTGGTCCAGAGCCCGCTTCTTGAGCAGGCCGACGCTCCAGCCCTGCGCCAGGGCGGGGTAGAGGGTGTTCTCGGCGTACCGGTAGAGCCACTCGCGGTAGGCGCGCTGGAGGCCGGGGACGAAGCGGAACGCCAGCCTGGTCAGGGGGCCGAAGGTGGCGTCGGGCTTGGGGATCACCCAGTTCGGGGTGCGCTGGAAGACGGTCAGGTGCTCGGCCTCGGCGGCGACGCGGGGGATGAGCTGGGCGGCCGACGAGCCGTTGCCGATCACCGCGACCCGCCTGCCGGTGAGATCGTGGTCATGGTTCCAGCGGGCGGAGTGGAAGGACGTGCCCTCGAAGTCTGACATTCCGGTTATGTCGGGGAGTTGGGGGCGGTTGAGCTGGCCGACGCTCATGACGACGACGTCGAAGGTCTCGGTGGTGCCGGCCGTACTGACCTGCCAGTGGGAGCCGTCGAAGACGGCGGCTTCGACCTCGCTGCCGAAGCGGATTTTTCGCCTGACGTCGTATTTATCGGCGCAGTGCTCTAGATAGGCGAGAACTTCGGGCTGTTCTGGGTAGCGGCGGGTCCAACTCACATATTTCTCGAAAGAGTACGAGTAAAGGTGCGACGGGATGTCGCAGCCCGCACCCGGATAGCTGTTGTCGCGCCAGGTGCCGCCCAGGTCGTCCGCCTTCTCGAAGACCGTGTAGGAGCCGATCCCGGCCCGTTCGAGCTGGATCGCCATGCACAATCCACCGAACCCCGCTCCGATGATCGCGATCCTGGGCGCCATGGCATCCTCCAGATGTCAGTGTCCACTTACGTTACGCCGGGCGTCGCGCGGACGACACCCCTCGCCGATCACGTACCGGGGCCGGGCGGCCGGTAGTCTGCGCTGGTGGCTGGAGTGACGCTGGCGGATGTGATCAAGGAGCTCGAGGCGGCCTACCCGCCCGCCCGAGCCGAGTCCTGGGACGCGGTGGGCCTGGTCTGCGGAGACCCGGCGCAGGAGGTGCGGCGGGTGCTGTTCGCGGTCGACCCGGTCGCGGCCGTCGCCGCCGAGGCCGTCGAGTGGGGCGCCGACCTGATCGTCACCCACCATCCCCTCTACTTGCGCGGCACCACGAGCGTCGCCGCGACCACGCCCAAGGGCCGTCTGCTTCACAACCTGATAAAGAACGACATCGCCCTCTACACCGCCCACACCAACGCCGACGTGGCGAACCCCGGCGTCTCCGACGCGCTGGCCCGCGCCGTCGGCCTGACCGGCGATCTGGTCCCGCTGCGGCCGTTCCCCGACGATCCCTGGCGCGGGCTGGGGCGCATCGGCGAACTGCGGTCGGAGATGACGCTGGGGGAGTTCGCCGAGCGGGCGGTCGCTGGGCTGCCGGAGACCGCGCAGGGCATCCGCGTCGCCGGCGAGCTGTCCCGCCGCGTCACGCGCGTGGCCGTCAGCGGGGGAGCGGGCGATTCGCTCCTCAGTACGGTGCGCGCCGCGGGAGTGGACGTGTTCCTCACCGCGGACCTGAGACACCATCCCACCAGCGAATTCATCGAGGAGGGCGGCCCCGCGCTGATCGACGCCGGGCACTGGGCCACCGAGTGGCCATGGCTCGACAGCGCCGCGTCCATCCTGGGTTCGAGTGGCGTTACCGTTGAGACGCGTGTCTCCGCCACGGTCACCGATGCTTGGACAAGAGGATATTGATCATGAAAGCAGCCCCCGAGGCCCAGAAACGACTGCTCGACCTGGCTGACGTTGACTCCGTGGTCGACCGGCTGGCGCACCGCCGCCGTACGATGCCGGAGCTGGCGGAGATCGACGAGCAGTCGAAGCGCTACGCCAAGCTCGCCACCGACGTGATCGGCGCCGAGACCGAGGCCGGCGACCTGGCCCGCGAGCAGGCCAAGGCCGAGAACGACGTCGACGCCGTCCGCAGCCGCGCCGACCGCGACCAGAAGCGGCTCGACTCCGGCGCCGTCAGCTCGCCGAAGGACCTGGCGAGTCTCCAGTCCGAGATCGCCTCCCTGCACAAGCGCCAGGGCGACCTCGAAGAGGTCGTGCTGGAGATCATGGAACGCCGCGAGGCCGCCGACAGCAAGGTCCTCGACCTGATCGCGCAGCGCGACGAGATCGCCGCCGCGCGCGCCGCCGCCGAGGACCGCCGCGACGCCCTGCTCGTCGACCTCGACAAGGAGGCGGGCGAGGCCCAGACCAGCCGCGCCGCCGTCGCCGCCGAGATCCCCGCCGACCTGCTCACGCTCTACACCAAGCTCAAGGACCAGTACGGCGTGGGCGCCGCCATGCTCAGGGGCGGCCGGTGCCAGGGCTGCAAGGTGGCCCTGTCGATCGCCGAGATGAACCGCATCAAGGCCGCGCCGCACGACGAGGTGCTGCGTTGCGAGGAGTGCCGCCGCATCCTCGTACGCACTCCAGAGTCAGGGCTATGACCTCCTACACCGTACGTACATCAGAGTCAGGGCTATGAGCTCCTACATCATCGAAGCGGACGGCGGCTCGCGCGGTAACCCCGGGCCCGCCGGCTACGGCGCCGTGGTCATGGACGCCACCGACCGCCAGGTGCTGGCGGAGGCGGCGGAGGCGATCGGCGTCACGACCAACAACGTGGCCGAATACCGGGGGCTGATCGCCGGACTGACGTCGGTGCTGGCTGTTGGGGGCGAGGGCGCCCAGGTCGCGGTACGCATGGACTCCAAACTGGTCATCGAGCAGATGGCCGGCCGCTGGAAGATCAAGAACGAGGGCCTGCGCCCACTCGCCATGGAAGCCGGCAAACTGGCCAGACGGCTGCGGGTGACGGCGTGGACCTGGATCCCGCGCGACCAGAACCGGCACGCGGACCGCCTGGCCAACGAGGCGATGGACGCCGCGGCGAAGGGCCTGACCTGGAAGGCGGGCGGCGCGGCTCTTACGGACTCGCCGCCGCCCACATCTACTCCGGCCGCCTCCGAAACCCAGGGCGACTCCGGAACCTCGGACCGACCCCGGCCCTCATCCTCATCCACCCAACAGACGGACCTCCTGGACATAGCTGACAACCTGTCGGCGCCTACCGCCTCCCTGGCTACCACCCAGTTGGCCACCAGCCAGCAGCGCGATCGTGGCACCGGCTGGGCCCCACCGACCCGAGTGGCGACCTCCCTGCTCCTGCTCCGCCACGGCGAGACCCCGCTCTCCGTCGACCGCCGCTTCTCCGGCCTGGGCGACGCCGAACTCACCGCCAAGGGCCTGGCCCAGGCATCGGCCGCCGCGGAGCGACTGTCCCGCGAGCCGTACCACCTGGACGTGATCGTCAGCTCCCCCCTCAAGCGCGCCCGGCAGACCGCGGAGGCGGTCGCCCAGCGCACAGGGCTCGCCGTGGAAGCGGACGACGACCTCAGGGAGGTCGATTTCGGCGCTTGGGAGGGCCACACGTTCACGGAGGTCCAGCGCGGCTGGCCCGCCGAACTGGCCGCCTGGCTCGCCGACCCGACCATCGCACCCCCGGACGGCGAGAGCTTCGAGGCCGTGGCGGAGCGCGTCAGGCGAGCGGAGGAGCGCCTGGTCGAGCGGTACGAGGGTCGGACGGTCCTGATTGTGTCGCACGTGACGCCCATCAAGACGCTACTGCGGTTCGCCCTGATGGCACCCCCGGAAGCGCTGTACCGCATGCACCTGGACCTGGCCTGCCTGTCGCTGATAGAGCACTACACGGACGGCCAGTCCGTGGTGAAGTCCTTCAACGACACCTTTCACCTACGCTGACATCCCAGCGGAGCAGGCGGGACGACCGACTGAAGATCTACTGAGGTTTGATAAACTTCCAGCTAGACGAGTCGGCCGGGCGGCCGCGTCGGGCCCTTCGCGGGCCCGCCGAGGAAGGTCCGGGCTCCACAGGGCAGGGTGGTCGGTAACGCCGACCCGGGGCGATCCGCGGGACAGTGCCACAGAAAGCAAACCGCCTCCAGATTTTTCTGGAGGTAAGGGTGAAACGGTGGTGTAAGAGACCACCAGCGCCCACGGTGACGTGGGCGGCTAGGTAAACCCCACCCGGAGCAAGGTCAAGAAGGGACGCTCTCCGGAGCGTCCCGCGCGCGACGTTCGAGGGCTGCCCGCCCGAGCCGCGCGGGTAGACCGCTTGAGGCCGCCGGCAACGACGGCCCTAGATGGATGGTCGCCCCTTCGTTCCGACGAAGGACAGAACCCGGCCTACAGGCCGACTCGTCACCCAATGCCTCTCTGACCTGGGAAGGAACAGGCGTGCGCCAAGATCAGGGCACGTCACGCATCGATGCGGGGCTCTTGGGCGTACCGAGCATGGGGCGGCTCTTGACCACGATGACCTGTTGGTCCACCGTGATCATGCCCGTCTCGAAGTCGAGTCGATCTTTAGTCAGCCCGAACGCTTCCCCCTGACGGAAACCTGTGGCGCGACAGGTAGACCCGACCAGACGAAGTCCCTGGGGTCGAGGGGCATTCTTCCAGTGGGGCGGAGCTTCAGCCCTTGACCGCAGGGCCTTGGCCCGCTTGCTCTCCAGATAGACGAGGCAGATGGGAGGATCGGACGGGGAGGTCAGGACGGACCTTTGGCGGTTAACGCCACCCAACTTGCCCGCGCATATCGGACTCGAACCTCCCTGCAGTCTTCGGCGGAGAGCGCAGGTCGACAGCTTTCGTACGCAGCAGTCGCGGGAATGCAGAAGTCGTCACCAGCGCCGATGCTCCACGTGTGGCGACATGCAGTATACTCATTATTTCCTTCCACGCAGACGGCGCGTGGAAGGCGTGCGCCGTCAATCATTCGAAGGCGACAGGACTCATATGCGAGCGCACTTGTCTCACAAATATTTCCGCCGCCAAGGAGGATGCAGGCCTCATGTATCGCTGCACGTTCGCATCCCAGAATGGATTTGCGGTCTAATCGGCAATCCAGGTATATCTCTCCGCCGTCAGTGCACGCAAGGTCCTCGTCGCTGCTGTCAAAACCCAAAGTGCAGTCCTCTGTGAGGGCTATTTGCTCGTCACGTAGAGTCTTGTAGCTGGAGCAACTCTGGGCGGAGAAGTCATCTTTCTCGCAAGACTCGTATGCTCGTCGACATTCCTTGGCGCTTTTATCGTTGCATCGAACTTGATCCCTCAGGTCGACGTATGTGACGGCACCCGAATACAGATCCCTCAGGGCAGGTTTGGGAGGATGGGTTGGTTGGCTATGGCTGCCGCTCGTCGAAGGGGGCCAAATGAAAATGGAAAGTATTGCGGCAGCCATCCCAAACCCGAGAAGGGTGAGTAGAATTCCCGCTGGTCCGGGTTTGCGTTTCTTGGACGATGGGGACGAAGGATTGCCACCTTTGCGGCTCTCTTCTATGAAACCCATTATGTACAACGCCTCCCTGCAGGACGGGCCTCGGAAACTCTAAGGCAGAGGCGTTACGGAGACATAACGAGCAAGACTCGCGTGAGAGCAGGATCAGCACGCAGTCGGCAACAAGGTCGGTATCAGACGGTTGCGCCGCTACATGGACCGTACGACGGTTGCACGTCCCGACGGCCGATGGCATAGAAGCGGGTTCTCGGCGAGCCTTCATGCCGAAGTGGTCAGCGATTAAATCCTCAGGGCGGTTCGGCGGACGACTTGCGCGATCGAGCTGTCAGGATGGGTGCCATGCCTAACGGAAAGCCGGGCGATGGCGTTTCGGTGGCCGACCCGACCTCGCGGCGTTGGAAGCCGATCTACGCGCTATTCGCGATGGCCTGTCGGCGCCGTGACGGCACCCCATCGTGCCCGTCTCCGCAGGGCACATTCAGGGCACATGGCGCCGCGAGGTGATTTCAGGCGATGATCAACGACCATCATGTTTCGGCAGGTCAAGCAACACTGTGCATGCTCAACGGCAGGTCACGATCATGCTGAAATAGAACCCGGCCTACAGGCCGACTCGTCTCACATCCCTGGCGTCACTTGGCATCGGCCTTCGGGACGATGACACGCGCCCATGCGGTAAGTCTGTCCACCGGCTTGAGGACGAACTCACGGCCGCATGCGAAGAACGGCAGCACCAAGAAGGCCGGGGTCATGAGGACAATGATCACGGCCAGCGGCAGGACCAGCAGCCCACACAACGCCACGCGCTGCCAGGCGGCTTGTATCGATGTCATGGCCTGCTCCCTGCTCACCCGTTCAGCTGCTACCAGTATCCGACCGGTAGACCACTTGGGAATAACAGGGCTCTGACGTGCTAAAACACGCTCATATTGAGTAGACCACTCGCCATTTAGGAGGGGCGTGAACGCGGCTGGTCGTGGTCCAGTTCCAAAGGACAGCCGCATTCGTCGTAACGCCGATCCGGTCGCTTCCATCGCTCTCACCTCTGACGCTGTGAAGTGCCCCGAACCTTCCGGACACGAGTGGACCAGAGTGAAGGTGAGCAGGACCGCCCTTTCCGCGGCCGCGTTCAGGGCGCCTGGCGGCCTCTCGCGGCGTGTGCCTGCCGCGAGGTGAGTGCATGGACTACCTGCCGCGCCTGGGTGAATCGCAGCATGTTGCCAGACGGGTCGAGGAAGACACAGTCGCGGACGCCGTCGGGCTGGTTGATCGGTTCTTGCATCACTTCGGCGCCCGCGGCCTCGATGCGCTCGAAGATGGCGTCGCAGTTGTCGGTTTAGAAGACGAGACGGCCCAGCAGGCCCTTGGCCATCAGGTCGGCGATCGCCTGCCGGTCGGCCGGCGAGACGCCTGGGTCCGTGCCGGGGGATTCGAGGATGATCCGCGTGTCCGGCTGCGACGGCGGGCCGACGCTCACCCATCGCATCACCTCGGATCCGTCGTCGTCGCGTACCTCGAAGCCGAGCACGTCACGGTAGAAGCCGAGTGCCTCGCTGAGGTCGTGGACGGCGAGGGTGCAAGAGGAGAGCTGGAGATCCGTACGGCTCAACGCCGCTCCTTGTCGCCGGCGGTAAGAATGACGATGTCGAGGTCGCGGAGCCGGTCCAGGTCGGTGTCGATATCGATGCGGGTGATCTTCTCATCGTCGATGGTGAACGTGAAGACGGCCTTCGGCCGGCCGAGGTGCGACCAGACGGCCGCCGGTACTCCGTCGACCAGAGCGAGCCGGGCGGCCTGAGCTCGTCCGGCGAAGAAGGCCGCCACCGCGTGGTCGCCGCGGACCTCGCCGACCACGGCGTCCGGATCGAGCAACTCGAGCAGGGCGGCGAAATCCCCGCTCCGGGAGGCGGCAAGGAAGGCCTCGACGATGTCCCGCTTCGCCGAGCGCGCGGCATCGGATGCCCCGGCCGCTCCTTGTACCCGGCGCCGGGCCCGGCTGGCGAGTTGCCGGGCCGCCACCGGGGAGCGGTCGATGATGGGGCCGATCTCGCCGAACGACACGGCGAAGACGTCGTGCAGGACGAACGCGAGCCGCTCGGCGGGAGTCAGCGTGTCCAGCACCACCATCAGCGCGACCCCGACCGAATCGGCCAGCAGCGCCTCGTCCTCAGGGCCGGCGTGGTCTGAAGGGTGGATAGCCGCGTCCGGCTCGGGTGGCAGCGCCCCGGCCGAGTCTTCACGCCGGGAGCGGCGTGCCTCGAGCATGTTCAGGCAGACCCGGGCGACGACCGTGGTCAGCCACCCGGCCGGATTCTCCACCTGGCCGGTGTCGGCGCGGCTGGCCCGCAGCCACGCCTCCTGCACCGCGTCCTCGGCCTCGCTGGGCGAGCCGAGCATCCGGTACGCCATCGCTTGCAAGCGGTCCTGGTGCTCGGCGAACCGCTGGCTCACCCAGTCCTGCTCAGTCATCCGTCACGTTCCTCCGTCCGGGCCTGTCATACCAATTGACCGGCGAACCCACGCCGATGTGACATCCGGGCCCCGGCTCGGATGTTCGGGAAGCACGTACACCTGAGGCACATAAGGAGACAAGGTATGAAAGCGCACGTCAGCTCGATCCTTCTTGGCGTCCGGGACCTGGACCGGGCCAAGCAGTTCTACACCGAGGGGCTCGGCTGGAAGATCCAGAACGACTACGGCATCTCGGTGTTCTTCGAATCGGACGGCGCCTCGCCCGTCGGCTTCTACGGTCGCGACGGCTTGGCCGACCAGGTGGGCACCAGCCCGGAAGGCAGCGGCTTCAGCGGGCTGGTTCTCACCTACGTCGTCCGTAGTGAGGCGCGAGTCGATGAGATCATCGCGGAGGCCGAGAAGGCCGGCGCCACGATCCTCAAGCCCGCCGGCGCCCTGCCCTGGGGCGGGTACGGCGGCTCCTTCGCGGACCCGGACGGCTACATCTGGAGTCTCGGCTACAGCGCCCAGGGAAAGGACCAGCCGTACGCGGAGTAACTGCCGAGCGGCGATGTCTCTGGCGAGTGCGGGCGGCGCGGCCAACGGATGGTCTCGCAGCATGACCGGCGTGACCGGTACCGATGGGTAGGTTCGGCGTCGCCGCGGGATCGTGTCGACGCCGAACATGTCGTGACCGGTGACGAGGTAGCCGACTGGGATTGACCTTGACTTTAGGTCAGGGTTCACGCTGACCAGCTGACCAACTTAACCTCCACCTGGACCGGCATGGTGCCGGTCGACGACACCGCGCTGGCCGTGACCGACACCGGTGGGCCCGGCCGTACTCTGCTGTATCTCAATGGCCAGTTCGCCACTCAGCGGTACTGGCGGCGCGTCATCGCCGAACTCGGCGGCGACTACCGGCACATCACGTACGACATGCGGGCCCGCGGCCGATCGAGATGTTCGGCCGCGGCTGCCTCGTTCGAGGCGCACGTCCGTGACGTCGACGCCGTCCTTGCGGCGAGAGGCGCTCAAGATCAGCCCGAAGGTCGCCAGTAATCACGGCAACATGCTGCGCAAGGACTTCCGAGCCATCGCCGACGCCGTTCGCGAACTCGCCGGCACCCCACGATCACGAGGTCGGATGAGCAGATGACGGAAGGCGTCACGATTGGCCAGGCGGCGACCTTCGCCGGCGTCACGGTGAAGACCATTCAGCACTACCACAAGCACGACTTGATCGACGAACCCTGCCGCGACAGCTCCGGCTACCGACGTTGCGGATCGGCCGACCTGCCGCAGTTGGCCCAAGCTGGACAAGGTCGCCGCCGATCTCGGCTTCACTCCGGACGACGTGACGATGGCCCGGGAGGGCCTGGTGCTGATCAGGGCCCTGGTGCCGGAAGGCTTCGACGAATATGTGGCCAAGGTCGAGCGCGGCCTCGACGATCCTCGATACTTCTCCCTGATCAAGCGTATGTGGCGCGCCGCTGAGTGGGAGCCGGACGACCCACGGGTCGACGAACTCGCCACAGCCCTGGCCGACCACTATCTCGCCCATCCCGCGCTGCTGCCCATCCCGGCCGGACTCCGGTCCCGCACTGACGGCGCGATCCGGCACGGGCTGCTCGCCCGCCACGGAGAAGAGCAGAAGCCGGCCTGAATCCGGCTGAGGGCGTTGGTCGAGGCGAGAACGCATTCGGCCGGCATCGACGTGGTGTAGCGGACTCACCGCCTGAACCGACGCGCCAGCTGACCGCGTGGAATGCGGTTGCTGGTACGCCGGGTCCGCCCCTCGGACCGTCACCGCAAGAACCTCACCGCCTTCGAGACCCGCACCGGCTGGAAGTACTCGGTCACCGCGACCAACATCGGCTGAGGCATCGCCGGCTCCCACCACCCGCAGTGGCTCGGCGCGCTGGCCCGCGAGCGCGCGGTGGTCGAGGCGGCCAGGACCTGGACTGCCGACTGCGCCTGCTCGCCCTGCATGATCAGCCCGGCCAGGAGCCCGCCGAGCTGGACAGCATGCGCTACCGGCTCTCGCCACAACGATCAGGAAGGAGCCCAGTTCCGGACCCGTGGAACCCGGCGTCCCCGCAGCGACATGCGACGGCCCAATCCCAACCGCATCGGGGATATTACGGGCAAATCGAGCTACTCACACAACACAGCCCGCTGACGAATCGAGGCTGCTTGAGAGAATGGTGTGGAAATTGTTCAATGATTTGGCATGCGCCAGCTGCTTTGTAAATAGGATCATGTCCGGTGGGCGCAGCGCCTCTTGCGTGCGGGCTTGGCACCGGTCTCTGGCTGAGTCTGAAGGGGAGGGAGTTTGTGCACATGTATTAGGGTATTACGGCCTTCCGGACGCGCCGAGCTTGACCTGGTAGTTCTATCGCGATAAATTAAAGCAAATTTCATGATCCAACGGGAGGGTTTCATGCGGCTCGAAATGCTCTATAAGGATCAAGGCTCAGGCGGCAACGGCTGTCCGGCTATCTATTTGGCCGAGAATGGCCAGGTCGTGGTCCAGGGGCCAGCAGTCGATCAGGAAACCTTCTCCAACCTGGCCAACGTTCTGCCGGGCGAGATCGCTCTGCAGATCGCGCCCGAGGTGCTGCAGGGTGCCGTCGACAAGCTTCGTGCCAAGAACGAGGTCCGCTAAGTGGGGCGGATGTTTCGCTCTCTCGATGACGCCGAGTTCAACCGCTTCTTCACCGAATTCCGCTTCACGGCTTACCGTCTGGAGTCGCTGCAGCGTTACGAAGTCTCCTACGAGAAGACGGAGTTCGATCTCTTCCTGAACGGCCAGGAGCGCGGTGAGTTCCCTGGAATCGCGCAGTGGATCGATGAAACGGTCAAGCCGGCACGGAACTCCGGCAAGCTCCTGCACCGGGTTCACGTAGTGCAGGAGCCTCTGTCCGATTACGTGCGGTTTGAGTGCGCCTGGGCGTATGCTCACACGGTACCGGCCGGTGAAGATGTTCGACTCATCCCCGTTCCGCCCGGCGAATGGCCTGCGGGGCTCCCTCGCTATGACTACTGGCTCTTCGACTCGTCCAGCCTCGTCACCATGCATTACAAAGAGGATGGTTCCTTTGAGGCTGCGGAGATTGTGGACGACCCGGAGAAGATCGTCCAAGCCAATTTTTGGAGAGATATGGCAGTTGGTCAATCCATTCCGTTTGCTGACTTTGCGGCGAAGCGCGATGGCAAATTCTAAACTATGGCGATCCGGTGGAAATGCAAAGCGCTGGCAGCGAATTTACGGGTGACGCCAATTCCGTCGTGCAGATAGGTACCATGCACGGCGCGATCAACCTGACTTCTCTGGCGCGGGCACTTCCATTGCCGCGACAGCTTCCCCTTCCGTCGGGCGGCTTCGTTAACAGGGCCGAGAGTCTGGCCGCGCTTGACCGCCTTCTGGAGGTGGGAAGCGGCACGGGCGCAGTCTCCGCCGTGGCTGGAGCTCCGGGGGTCGGCAAGACCGCGCTCGTCGTGCACTGGGCCCATCGGGTGCGTGACCATTTTCCAGACGGAGAACTCTTTATCGACCTCGGCGGTTACGGGCCGAGCGCACCGCTTAGCGCTGACCAGGCTCTCGACAGCTTTCTGAGAGCGCTCAATGTCCCGAAAGAGGGCATTCCTGAAACCCTGGCGGAACGCTCTTCGCTGTTCCGCTCGCTCGTCAGCGGCAGGCGAATGCTCGTGGTCTTGGACAACGCCGCTGACACCGCCACGGTACGGCCGCTCCTTCCCGCCTCAAACGGGTGCTTTGCCTTGATCACAAGCAGAAGTAGCCTGTCAGGGTTGGTAACAAGAGAAGGGGCTGCTCGTGTGACCCTGGAGGTGCTCAGTTCTCCCGACGCCGTCGCGCTGCTCGGACAAGTGATCGGCGTGGCCCGTGTTGCCGCAGAACCTCAGGCCGCAGTCCGTGTGGCCGAACTATGCGGCTATCTTCCGCTAGCGCTGCGAGTCGTGGCTGAACGCGCGTTGGACAGACCGGAACTGGGGCTTACGGAATTGGTAGCCGAGCTCGAGGAGGAGCAGCACAGGCTCGACTCTCTCGCCTCGAGCGAAGACGAACTCAGCGACGTACGTGCCGCCTTCTCCTGGTCATACCGCGCGCTCTCAGTCGAAATGCAGCGGGCCTTCCGGTTGCTTGGTCTTCATCCCGGCCGAGAGTTGTGTACGCAGGCAGCCATGGCACTGCTCAATTCCACCGATCAGCGTGCCACGAAGCGGCTTCTGGACACACTATCTGCGACGCATCTTCTGGAAAAGGTGGCGGCGAGTCGCTATCGATTGCACGACCTACTGAGGGCATATGCGAAGGAACGTCTCCGGGAAGAGACCAGTGCGAAGGACCAGCTGCTGGCGGTTCGCCGGGTCCTGAGTTGGTATCTCCTGGCCGTCGACGCTGGTCGCAGAGCGATCCTCTTCTACTCGCACGAAGTGCCCCTTGTTCCACAGGAGCAACTCGTGAATCCACTATTTGCCGACGCTGAGGCGGCCATGGAATGGCTTGAGGTGGAGCGCCTGAATATTCTGGGCGCGGTGAACCAGGCCATGGACACCGGCCAGTACGACATCGCATGGAAGCTGCCCGTTGTTGCCGACGGCTTCTTTGAGCTTCACTCCTACTGGAAGGAGTGGGAGAATATCCACCGTACCGGTGCCGAAGCTGCTCGAGTTCTCGGTGACCGCCTGGGGGAGGCCTCGAACGTCTTCGCACTAGGAGATGCGGACTGGCGCGGAGGCAGACGAGAAAGTGCGATAGCCAATTACGAGAGCGCTCTCTCATATGCCAGGGACGCCGACGACGCATGGCTCACCGGTTTTTCCCTCAGAGGACTCGGACTGATTCACGCGGAGATGAGGAACCGTGAGAAGGCGCGTAACTACTTCCAAGCCGCCCTTGAGGTCTTCCGTGCAGGAGGGTTGCGGCGTGGGGAGGGCATGGCGCTGCTCAGCCTTGGGGAACATGCTGCCCATCTGGGTCACTTCGACGAGGCGGTATCGCTGGGGGCCGAAGCTGTTCGGATCTTTGTCGAGATCAATGACGAATGGAGCGAAGCCTGGGGCGTGCTTCCGCTCTCCAGAGCGCTCGTGAAACTCAGCCGAGACACTGAGGCCATCGAAGCGCTGATGCGAGCGGCCAGAACGTTCGACCGCTTCAAAGACCGGCGGAGTCTCGCGATGGCACTGGCCGCGCTCGGTGACGTACATCACCGACTGGGTGACGTCTCGAGCGCGCACAACAACTGGCTGACTGCCGCCGAGTTGTATAGCACTTTCGGAGAGAGCGCAATGGCTGAAGAACTAAGAGCAAAAGCTAACAATGGTGAGGAATGACATCGTTCTGAAGTCGAAGAATGGCGAGCTTCCCTCAGGCTGGTTCAGCGCCATTTGTGCCATTCACGATGCTGTCTTCCTGAAGTCGCCCTTCGCATGGACACCGGACACTTCGCGAGAGAATGCTGAAGACCTGCGCCACCTGGCCGAAGACCCGACCTTCGGCGTGGTTGTAGCCTGTCAGGGCAGCAGGTTCGTCGGCTACGCGTACGGGCACCGCCTGCCCGCCGACCACGGTTGGTGGCGTTTCATTCCGGGATCACTTCCGTCTGAATTAACCAGTGAATGGGACGGAAGGACGTACACGCTCACTAGCTTAGCCGTCCTCCCGCGCCAGCGAGGCCGCGGCATCGGCCGTCGAATGATCAATCGTCTGCTTGGCACGCGAACAGAGGAACGGGCCATCTTGTCCGTACAACCGACAGCAGTGCAGGCGCAAAGCATCTATCGTCACCTTGGATGGCACCATGTAGGCAGAAACGGACCCTTGCCCGGTGTCACTCCACCGCACTGGGACGTCTACGTCTTGGAGTGCCTATCCCAGCTGAGTCCCAATTCCTGAGAGGGGGAGCTCCGTATGGACCCAGTTACCCTTGCTATCGCCGGTGCCGTCGCCACTGGTATCGCGACCCGTGCAGGAGAGTCCGCCGGCACGGCACTGAGCAACCTGACCCGCCGTGTCCGCGATCGATTTCGCGACAGGCAGACTGTGCTCGAATCCGAGGAGAAGGTCGCCGCCGCCCTTGAGGCGGAGTTCAGTCGGGATCCCGCGTTTCGTCAGGACTGTCTTGGCTTGTGGAACCAAGCACAGGCCAGCTCCGTCGCTAATTCCTTCACGGGGCACGCCAACAAGGTGATTCAGGCCCGCGACATCCACGGTGACATTACCCTCTGAGCCCTGTTCAAGGACAGGTCAGAGATCCGAGTTGATCTACTTGGCTCTCGCGATAGGCCTGGTGAATACGGCGCGGCCGCGAAGCGGTCCTGGTCCCGTCACGGCAGAACCTGGAGCAGGTAATCGGCCAGCTCGCCCGGCCGGGACAGCATCGCCATGTGGCTGCCGCGCATGATGCCGAGGTGCTCCATCACGTGGCGGCGTACGAAGTCGGGAGGAAAGAGGCGGTCACTGCGGCAGTGCAGGTACTTCGTCGGAACGTCGGGCCAGCGGCCAGCGACCAGGGCTCGCGGCCCGCCCGCCCCATGCTCGTCTTCTCGGCGAGCGCGCCGTCGTGGGCCAGTACTCGTTCGGCCAGCTCGTGTGGGACGTCATGCAGGTAGAGCTCGTAGTCGTCGATGCCGGACGAGGGTCGGCCGCTGCGTGTCCACCAGTCGCCCAGCGCCTCGCCCGGAGTCATCGGCGGGCACAGCTACTGCGCGACGGCGAGCGCTTACGTTCAATCGCTGAAGGCGGCTGTCAGGCCCTCGGCCTAGGCATGGACATCAGCCGTCGGCCTGGCGTAACCGGGTATGGCCGGGCGGCCGGGTCAGGTCGGCCGCGGGTACCGGCCGGGCCTCCGCCCGCGCGATGCGCGCCTTGACGTCGCGGAAGTGCAGCCGCATGGCTTCCTGGGCGGCCTCGGCGTCCCGAGCTCGAAGCGCCGCCACGATCCGGCGGTGGTTGACGACGATCTCCGCGCTCCGCTCCTCCGGTGGGCCGAGTGTCGGCTCGACCTCGTGGTAGACGTCCCAGAACAGACCGATCAGCTGCAGCACCAACTCGTTGCCGCACAACTCGTACAGCAGCGCGTGGAACGCCCGATCGGCTTCCGGGTCCCGATCCATGCCATTGACCAGGGCGTCCAACGCGGCGAGCCGGGGGGCGCTGGTGCTCTGGGCCACCTGGGCGACCAGCCCGGTCTCGAGCAGTTCGCGGACCTCGACCAGATCCTGGAGCGCGCGGATCCCGCCGCCCGGCCCCGACCGCACCCGGAAGGCAAGCGACGGGGTCAGTACGTCGAGCGACGCGTGCCCGACGAACGTCCCATGTCCGTGCCGGATCTCGACGATGCCCAACGCCCGCAGGGCCCGTACGGCCTCGCGGACGCTGTTGCGGCTCGCCCCCAGCAGATCCATCAATTGCACTTCGGTGGGCATCGGTGAGCCGGGGGCCAGTCCGCGCTCGTGGATCATGGCGATGATGCGCTCCTGAAGCGACATGCCGTCACGCATACGCATGCTGCCCCCAGGCTCGTCGAAGACCGTATGTCCAAACATCCCACCTCTCGATCTCGGAAGGCCAGGCGGGGCAGGAGATTTTACGCCGACGACACAATCGGGCCACCGGACAGACGTTGCTCGTTCTCGCTCCTCGCCGCCTTCAGCCCAGCCGGCGCCAAGGCGCGGCGATGGCGCCCACGTGACCCCGGGAGCGCCATCGCCAAGCGGCTCGTGTCCTCTCAGCCGACGTGATCGAACGGCAGCCGCAGGCCAAGCTGACCGCCGATCGGGAGGTTGAACCGTCGGATCAGGTCCAGTTCGGTGCTCGCGAGGGCGCGCCGGTAGACGCGTACCTCGTCCAGCGTCCCGCGGAAGCGGTCCACACCGTCCAGCCGCTGTCCGACGTGGATCCCCTCGAGCCCGAACTCCTTGCCGAGGGTCACCGAACCGGCCGGCGCCGCCGCCGACGAGACCTGTACGCCGTCCACCAGGAGCCGGAGCTCGCCACGTACCCGCTGGAGCACCACGAAGTGCCACTGCCCGTCGTTGTACGCGCTCGTCGACTGCACGGTCACGTTGAACCGGTCGACGGAGAGGACCGCCCGGATGCGGTTGCCGGCCGGTTCGGCCCGCAGCCACAGCGCCGGCGGGTTGGTGCCCCTGTTCACCCGGTGGAACCAGAGGATCGTGTGCGCGCCGGTCTGCTCCGAATACCGGATCCAGGAGCTCAGCGTGAAGTCCTTCGCACCGAGGTCGATGCTGTCGTTGAACGGCACCTCCACCCGGTCGTCCACCCGGTCCAGGGCCAGCCCGCCGCCGAACCGCCCAGCGGTGGTCTGCGCACCACCGCGGACATACGCCTGGTTGCGGTACGGCGAGTTGTCCGGCGTCGTCGGGCCGGGCGCCGGGGGGCCGGGGATGCCGGGCGGGGTGCCGTTCGGCGTCTCCAGGTACGCCTCGTTGAACCGCGTGAACCGGATCTGCTCGTACGGCGTGATGTTGCCGGCCTCGTACATCAGGGCCGCCTCGTCGCCGTCCAGGCGCACCATGTCCGAGTACGCCGACGGGCCCCAGTAGAAGACCTTGCCCTCGTCCCACGTCTCGAAGCGGCGCCCCTCGTCGTAGGACGACCGGATCCCCATCGCCTCCCGGGCGCCCGGGTGCATCGGCGCGGAGAAGAGGATGCGCTTTTCGCCGAACCGCAGCAGCGACGCCTGGATGTCGGTCGTCGCCAGCGCCGGCATGGTGCGGAACGGCGCGTCCCATGTCTCGCCGCTGTCGCTGCTGGTCGCGTACGCCCGGCTGCCCTCGTCGGTGCCGCGCTCGCGGGCCGAGGCGTAGATCCGCCCGTCGGTGAGCTCGACGACGGTGACTTCCTGGGCGATGACCGTGCCGTCGTCGCGAGACGTCTCGGCGCCGATGTTCCAGGTCACCCCGCTGTCGTCGCTGTAGAGCAGGTGCGTGCCGTAGACGTGCTTGCCGACCCGGTCCCAGCTTTCGAAACTCGCTCCGACGACCAGCCGGCCGGCGTGCGGGCCGAGCTTGAGCTGGATGCCGTGCATCGGGCCGGTGGCGTACCAGAAGTTCCACTCCGGACGCTTGCCCTCGGTCATCTCCCTGGCCGCCGACCAGGTCGCCCCGTGGTCGTCACTGAACTGCACCCAGGGGTCGCGGTCACAGCCGTTCGGGCACGGCTCCCCACCGTTGTGGGTGCTCACCAGCACGACCCGCCCGGTACGCTCGTCAACGATCGGCACCGGGTTGCCGTGGGTGGTGCCGTTGCCCTCCGAGATCACCTGCAGCGGTCCCCAGGTCCGCCCGCCGTCGGCGGAACGGCGCAACACGAGGTCGATGTCCTCGTCGTCGCCGCAGTCCTTCACCCGCCCCTCGGCGAACGCCAAGACCATGCCGTTCGTGGCCCGCACCACGGCGGGGATCCGGAAGCAGCCGTACCCGAAGTCGCCCTGCTTGTAGAGCACCTGCTCGTCCACGAACGGTGCGGTGTCGCTCGCTGTGCCGGCCTGGAAGGTCTCCGCGGTCGCCGGCGCGCCTAACCCGCTGACGAGTAAGCCGGCGAGCACCACTACGGCGCCCGCCCGGCGGCGCCAGGGGCGCCCGGTACGGACCTTTGGGGGGTGACCATCGTGCATGTCCTTGCCCTTCCTGACAGGAGACAGTCATGGAGGGGACATCCTACGTCCAACGTTGGATGTTTAACAGATGATGAATGTAGGATGTTCGCGAGTGAGCGAATGTGTCCGCGAGCTGATCGTCCGGCTGGCCCGAGAGAGTCCACGGCGGGGACATCGGCGCACTCGCGGTGCTCGCTCAGAAACTCGGTTTCGGTTCTGTGAGCTGGGGTTTTGCTGCGCGATCAGGCCTGTGGGGCTCAAGAACTCGAAGCACTCCAGCGCGGAGCCCCTCGTCCGGCAGCCGCCATGCCCGCCTCGGCGGCCGACTCGCCGATTGGGCGTCGCACCTGGCCGTGGGTGGGCTCGGGACCTGGGCGGTCGGTTATGGGCTCGCGTAGTCCAGCGGCGACCTGGTACGTGCGCGGTCGCCCTGCGTACGCGCCGGAACCCCCTCCCGCCGTGGCAGACTCATCGAACGACCGGACGGACCGGCCGCTCGATCGGCCGTTCTCAACCAGCGAGGGGGACGCACGATGGCCATCATCATCGACAAGATCGCCTGGATCCACCTGCGGGACGGCAGAATCCTCAGCACTCGCTCACGCGGCAAGGACGTCTACTACCTGCCTGGCGGCAAGCGCGAACCCGGCGAAACCGATCTCGACACCCTCGTTCGCGAGATCGATGAGGAACTGTCCGTCGCCATCAACCCCGCCACAGCCACCCACGTGGGCACTTACCAGGCGCAGGCACACGGCCACGCCGACGGTGTTGCCGTGCAGATGACCTGCTACACCGCCGATCACCACGGAACACCCACTCCCAGCAGCGAGATCGAAGAAGTCATCTGGCTGACGTACGCCGCCCGCGATCGTGTGGCCCCCGTGGACCAGATCATCTTCGATCACCTGCACGAGACCGGCCAGCTTCACTGACTCAAGAACCGCTTTGAAGCGGGCGAGCAGCGCGTACGCCCTACGGGGTAGCGGCCGAGACGATCTGGGAGATGCGCTGGTGAGACAGTCGCATGGCGCTGCCCGCGTCGCGGGTGGTCCATCCCTGGGCGATGAGGAGGCGGGCGGCGTGGCGTACCGCGTCACGTTCGGCCTGCTCGGCGAGCATGCGCGCCTGGCGGGCTTCGATGACGGCCGCCAGGGCGGCGGCGGCCTCCGGGTCTCCGGGGATGACGCGGAGGCCGATCGTGCCGGGTTCGTCCTTGAGCAGGTCGACGATGAGACCGCCGATGTTTCTCCTTACTTCGACCCAGTTTGCGCCTTGGGCCTGGATGGTGTGCCCGCCGGGCAGGTCGGTGGCGGTGGCGGTCCATTGCTTTCCGGTGCGGGTAACGGTGACGCGGTAGGTGGTGGCGACCTCGAGGTCGGCGTCGGGCACGGAAAGGAGGTCGGGCTGGTCGAAGATCGCATCGTTTGCCGGGTCCATAGTCATCAACTCTGGATCTCCGGTCAGCCTGTTGTCTAGATGGCTTGCCAAAAATTGGCTAATCGAATTGCCATCAGCGGATGTCGTAACTGATATGGGTGACTCTGTCGCCGGCCACGATGCGCGGGTTCTCCATCATGGTGGTGGGGACCTTGTGTTCTCCGAAGAACCGGATCCCGTCGCCGAGCAGGACCGGAGCGACGTACATGTCGACCTGATCCACCAGCCCGGCGCAGACCGCCTGGCCGGCGAGATCGCCTGCGGAGAGGGAAATGGTGCGGTCGCCGGCCGCCTGCCTGGCGCGAGCCACGGCCTCTTCCAGGCCGCCGGTGACGAAATGGAATGGAGCCTCGGGGTAGCGTCTCGGCCAGTCACCGGGGGAACGGTGGGTGAGGACGAAGACGTGATCACCCACGGCGGGCCGACCGCCCCAGCCGTCGGTGAGGTCGAACAGACGGCGTCCGATGATGGCCGCGCCGATGGCCGGCCAGGTGTCGCGGAGCAGATCGGCGCTGGCGGGAGCCGGTCGGTATCCGCCCTTCGGCCGGTACTGGTGGGGTGCGACGGTCAACTCCTGCGGGCCGTTGAAGTACCAATCGAACAGCGGCCCAACGCTGTCGTTCCGATCGGCGATGAAGCCGTCCGCGGATACGGTCGCGCCGACGATCACTCTGCTCATGTACTTCTCCTGTCTGGTCGTGCCTGCTCAGTCGTCAACCGCCAGGACACGTCACCAGCGGCCTGGTCCGGTTACGCTGCCATCGCCGGCCCGTTCCTTCGGTCAGCGAGGGGATCTGGTTCGGTGGTCTGCGAGGGGAGGCTGGATGCTGCCTGGTGAGCGGCCGATCGGGTCAGTCGTGGATTCGGGTCATGGCTTCGTAACCGCCGTCGATCACTCTCACCTCCCGACTCGACTCCAGCATGCGCGCACGGCGGCCGGCGGACATCCGTACCGGCCACGTGGTCACCACCTGGAGGCCACGTGCCCGGCCACGTGAGCGGGCCCGAGATCTCGGCGCGGGAGGCCGAGGTGCTGACGGCGCTCGGCGCCGGACTGTCCAACGCCCAGATCGCCCGTGGCATGCACATCTCCGTCCGTACGGTCGAGGGCCACGTCTCCTCGCTGCTGCGCAAGTACGGGGTGACCGACCGGCAGGCGCTCGCCGCGCGCGCCGCGACCACCGATGAGACGATCACGCCGCCCGGGACCATCGCCGGCCTGCCGCGCCCGCGGACCAGTTTCGTCGGGCGGCGGGACGAGGTCGGCGCCGTGCTGACGGCCGTGGCGGACGGCCGGCTGGTGACGCTGGCCGGGCCGGGCGGGGTGGGCAAGACTCGCCTCGCCGGAGTGGTCGCGGAGGAGGCGGCGTCGCGATATCGCTACGGCGCGGCGTTCGTCGATCTGGTGCCCGTACGAGACGGTCTGGTCGGGCAGGCGATCGCCGCCGTGCTGGGCGTGTCCGAGCATGCCGAACAGCCGGTGGAGCAGGCCGTCGTGGCCCGGTTGCGGCGCGGCCCGTCGCTGCTGGTGCTCGACAACTGCGAGCATGTGCCCGACGCGGTGGCCGAGTTCGCCGAGCGGATCCTGGCCACCTGTCCCACCACGATCCTGGCGACCAGCCGGGAGCGGCTCGGGCTCCCCGGCGAGCGGGTACACCCCCTCGCGCCGCTCCCGCTCGGTTCGGACGCCGAAGAGCTGTTCCGGGACCGCGCCGAGCTGGCACACCCCGGCCACCAACTAGACCCGGCGACGGTGACGGATCTGTGCGCCCGGTTGGACGGTCTGCCGCTGGCGATCGAACTGGCCGCGGCGCGCAGCGCCTCGCTCGGCGCCACCGGGATGCTGAGCGGACTGGGCGACTACCTGCGGTTGCTGGCGGGAGGTCGCGGGGCGGTGGTACGGCATCGGTCGCTTCGAGCGGTGATCGGCTGGAGTTACGACCTGCTCGCCGAGGACGAGCGCGCCGTGTTCCGGCGGCTGAGCGTGTTCGTCGGCGACTTCGACCTGCCGGCCGCCATCGTCGTCGCCGGCCTGCCCGCCCCTGACGCCGCCGACCTGCTGGGCAGGCTTGTCGACAAGAGTCTGATCCGGCACCGGCAGGGCAACTGGCAGCTGCTGGAGACCATCCGCGCGTTCGCCGCCGAACAGCTCGACGGCGACCCGGAGCGCGACCTGGTGCGGCGGCGGTACCTGAGCTGGGCCATCGACACCGCGACCGGCCTCGCGGCGCGGCTCGGCGAGAACTGGCATCCCACCTTCGACAGGGTGGCGGGTGACCTGCGCGCCGCACTGGCGACGGCACCGGACACCCATGAGCTCATCCGGCTGCTGGCCCGGCTCACCTTCGCGCGTGGGTACCTGCGCGCGTCCACCGACTGGTACGAGCGCGCCGCCGGTTGCGCGCCGACGCCGGCGGAGGCGATCGACGATCTCGGCCACGCGGCCGACTGCGCGCAGGTGATCAACGACTCAAGCCGGGCGTACGACCTGTGGCTGGCCGCCGCCGACCGGGCCCGCGCCGCAGGCGACGGCAACGCTCGTGCCGTCGCGCTGGCCCGCGCCGTCGAGCTGGCCGGCCGGTTCCCGGTCACCTTCCGCAGTCCGATCCCGTACGGGCGGCGCCGCGAACTCCTGGACGAGGCGACCGCGGCAGGTGATCACGACGATCCGGTCGTCGCCGCCCGGCTGGCCTGCGCGGCCGCCTGGACCGCCGACCCCGAAGTGCTTCAGCCCGATTTCGACCTGGCCGCGGCCGCCGTCAAGGCGGCACGGGTCACCGGCGATCCGATCCTGATCAGCGCCGCCCTGGACGCGGCGCGTACCGTCGCGACCAACGACGGCCGTGGCCGCGAGGCGCATCAGATCACCAGCGAGCGCCTGGAGTTGCTGGCCGGCCCGGATCCGCACAGGCCCGCGTACGTCGCCGAGATCGACGACGCCCAGGCGCTCGCCTGCCTGGACGCCGTGGCCGCCGGCGACCTGCCGGCCGCGCGTACCATCGCCCGGCTGATCGGTACCGGCGACCTGTCCGGCGACAGCGCGTATTTGACCGCCAGCAAGACCATTCCGATGGTCGTCCTCAGCGGCGACCTCGACGAGGCCATCCGGCTCGCCGACGCCATGTGGGAGGGCTGGCAGCGCGCCGGACGGCCGCGGATGTTCTGGATGCAGGTCACCATGCCGTACGTCATCCTCGCCCACGGCCTGCGCGAAGACCGGGACAACGTAGAAAGGTGGCG
Source organism: Nonomuraea sp. NPDC048901 (assembly GCF_040649695.1). Taxonomy (NCBI): domain Bacteria; kingdom Bacillati; phylum Actinomycetota; class Actinomycetes; order Streptosporangiales; family Streptosporangiaceae; genus Nonomuraea; species Nonomuraea sp. NPDC048901. Next base: position 542,496 of record NZ_JBEZFW010000002.1, read on the forward strand.
GAACCGCGCCGCGCAGAGCGCCGCTCCCCACCAGAACGGCTCCTTCCAGTCTCGGCTGGCCCCGCTGACCACCTTCGTCGACGCCAGGATCGCGCTGCATCTCGGTGATCTGGACCGGGCGGCGGAACTGGCCGAGCACGCCTGGCAGTACCGGACGCGGGCCCGCTACCTGCCGTTCGCCCGCGCCGCGGCTGTCGAGCTCGCGGTGGCCGCCGAGCTTCCGCGTGCGGAAGCCGACCTGGCCGCGGCCGCTGCGGACACCGGGGACAACGACTGGGTCGCGGCCACCGTGTTACGGGCGACCGGCCGGCAGTACGCCGACCTCGACGCGCTGTCCCGTGCGGCCGAGTTGTGGGCCCGGATGGGCGCCCGCTTCGAGCACACCTGCACACTGAAGCTCTCGGCGCGCGACCCGTAGGGGCCATCTAAAGACCGCGCCCGCCTGGCATGGCCGTCTGCTCGATGACGACCACCGGGATCTCCCTGGGCGCCTTTCGCTGATAGCCCGTGTAGTGCGGCCATATCGCGGTCATCGTCTCCCACAGGTGGGGCCGCTCGTCCGCGGTCGCCGGGCGGGCCACCGCGTCGAACACCTCGGCGCCCACCTGCACCCTGACCCGCGGCTGGGCGAGCAGGTTGTGGAACCAGAGCGGATGGTCGGCCGCGCCTCCGTTGGAGGCGACCACGAGGTAGCGGTCGCCGTCGCGGCCGTAGATGAGCGCGGTGCGGCGCGGTAGTCCTGAACGGCGGCCGGTGGTGGTGATCAGTAGGGTGGGCGCGCCGTGGAAGAGGTGGCCCCGGGTGCCACCGGACTCGACGTAGCTGTTGACGTGCCTGGCAACCCACTTGGTCGGGCTGTCAGTCGGCTCCTGGCTCATTGGGCCACCCTCTTCGTGGCTCATCGGGCCGCCCCGCCCACGCGGCGATCGGCCCACTCGCGTGCCTGCGCGAACCAGCGGGGCGCGGTGCGGTGCGCGTTCAGCACGTGCCCGGTGCCGGGGACCACGATGGCCTCCAGCCTCGCGCGCGGGCCGTAGAAGGGGGCCTCCTGACTTCTGAGAGCGGCGGAGGAGGAGCGGGCTCCGGCCAGCAGCTTGTCGTGCTCGCCGTTGACGATCAGTACGGGCGCCTGGATGCTCTTGTTGATCGAGGGCGGGGTGTAGGAGTCGCCGGGCGGGAAGACGTCGGTGGTCTTGGCGGCCTCGTCGGCGGCGATGACTTCGGGGTCGGCGTTGGGCCGGTGGTAGAACCAGGTGGCCCGAAGGCCCGGCCGGGTGGTGAGATAGCCGTCGTCGAGCCCGCGGTCGGCGAAGCGCGGATCGTCGGCGGCCCGGTAGATCCCCGCGCCCATCTGCTCGAACGCGGCCTCGTTGGGCACACTCGACTCGCCGGTCAGGATGACGCCGTCCACCTCCGCCGGATGCGCGGCGGCCAGGGTACGGGCAAGGGTCGAGCCGAGCGAGTGGCCGACCAGAACGACCTTGGCGAAGCGAGGGCCGCCGAGGCGCCCCTCGCGCAGTTGCCGGATGAGCTGGCGGATGACGATCTGGTGGGTGTCCTGCTGGAAGCGGGCGCTGGGCGGGTACGAGCTCGCGCCGGTGCCGAGGCGGTCGATGGCCAGCGTGGCGTACCCGGCGGCGGTCATGGTCTCGACGAACGAGGGCCGCCGCCGGTCCCCGCGCATCTGCCAGTAGGCCTGACCATAGAAGCCGCCGGGGATGAGCAGCTGAACGCTGGCGGCACGGCCGCGTGGCAGGCAGAGGGTGCCGGCCACGCGCTGGTCGGCGGCGCCACCGGCGGTCATCGCCACCTTGGCGCTGACGGTCCTGCAGGTGGTGGCGGCGTTCGCCGCCGCCGGGATCGTGGTCGTGGGAATCGAGATCAACGCCAGTAATGCTGCTGCTGCCGCGATGCGCATGGAACTCCTTCATCGGTAACCAAATTTGGGTAACCAAATTTGGGTATCGAACTATGACTCATCGGCCTCCCCACCGTCAACTCGAATCCCGGTCGCTCAGGCCGGTTCGTCGCCCCGTTCCAACCTGCCGATCAGGCCACGGGTCCACGCCGCGTCGTTCGCCGCCTGCGCCGCGCGCAGGCCGAACAGCTCCCTCAGGTGCCTTGGCCGCTCTTGCTCGTCCATCGCGGCCACGATCCGCGCCTGCTCGACCTCCAGCGCTCGCAACCGCTCCTTGAGCAGCTCCAGCGCCTCCTTCTCAGGCAGGGCGGGCAGCAGCGCGAGGGCTGCGCCGAGCAGTTCCGGACGTCGGTCCGGCACGCTCAGGGCACTTCTCAGCAGCCCGAAGAACTCGGCCTCGCCCTTGTCATTGATGGCGTAGTCGATGCGGCCCGGCCACTCGTGCACTTCGGTGGCGTCCAGCAGGCCGTCCTTGGCCAGCTGGCGGAGAGCGTGGTAGATCGACCCCGACCTGAGCCCTGCCCACTGTGCGACCTCCCACGAATCCAGCTCGGATCCGACCAGGTAGCCGTGTGCCTGACCGTGTAGCCGTACCACGCCGAGGACCAGCAGTCGCGTCGCCGACATCGTCTCCCTCACTCGCCGTGGGCACGTCGTACCCACCGATCACGCGCCCGCCCCAGGCTAGCCCTCCGTGGAGCGGAGCCGGGACGGTGCTCCTTCAGGCCACTGATCCAGCGCCAGCGGTTCGGCGGGCGCCGGTGCGGGCCCTGCCATCCCTGCGAGGGTTGCGCCCGTTCGCCAAGCCGGGTGACGACCCTGGCCAGGGGAGGGAGGACGACGCGCTGAAGTACGGCGACCGACACCGACGGCGCGGCTCGGGGCAAGGGCGCCGCCCCGAGGTACGCGGCGGCATGGTGCCTGGTCTCAGACCGGACTGGAAGCCGACACAAGGCAGACCCGTACGACCACAGTCTGACCTGAAAGTATGGCCCGTGCTCCGACGACGCGGCGCACGCGGCTGCAGCATCGTTGGCCCATGACTTTCCCGACTCCGTCAATCGCCGTTTCGAGTCCTGTCCTACCCGGACGCTGGGTGGGCGGCGCCTCCCTCATCGTTGGCCCCCTGCTACTGCTCGCTGGGATCCTGCTTCGCCTGCGCTACGACTTCTTCTTCCCCGCGCAACTGAGCGCTTACGAGCACGATCCGGACCTCATGACGACCTCCTACAGCCTTGTCGCCGCCGGGTGGGTGCTGCTCTGGCCGGGAGTCGTGCTTCTCGCTGTCAGGATCGGCGAAGGTTTCCGGGAGCTGGCTGTATGGGGCGGCACCTTAACGGTCCTCGGCCTGTTCGCCCGGGCGTTTCATGCCGGTGTCGATCATCTGGACTTCCAGCTGGTGACCGTTCAGGGGGCCGCATCGGCGACGCGAACGGTGAGCGAGACCTACGGCGCGTTCCACGTCTTCAGCGCACTCAACGCCGCCATCATGGGCGGCTGGATTCTGCTGGCCATCGGCGCGTACCGCTCGGGGGTTTTCGGACCGCTACGGGCTTTGGCCCTCGGCTTGGCATCGGCGATGCCGCTGGGGGTGCTGAAGGGGACGACTCCTTGGTCGGTCGCCGCCGCCGCGGGACTGTGCGTCGCGCTCGTCCCTCTGGGCGTGGCCACATTGCGCACCGGTCCGGTCCCGCGAACGACCACGGTGGCCGGCAGGCTCCTCCTGGTAGGCGTCGTGGGCATCGCCATGTTCCTCTTCGGACAGGCCGGATGATGGGGCGGCTTCGGGCAGGCCCGATGAATGGGCATCTGGGGCAGGCCGTATGAGCGGGGACCTTCGGGGAGGGCGGATGAGTGGGCATCGATATCGTCGTGCGATGCACATAGCCCAGTGGCGCCTGCGGGCACGCGAGCACCTGCGGACACGCGTTCACCTGGGGACACGTGCGCACCTGCTGGCACTCGACGCCTGCGTGGCGGCCGTCGTGGTGGCCGTGCACGTGTCACTGGCCAGCCAAGACGACTCGGACGGCTTGCCGCAGTTCTCCGGTCCGTGGTGGCTGGGCTGGCTGGTGGCCGTCTGTGTGGGAGCGCCGGTGGCTGTGCGGCGCCTGTGGCCTCTGCCTGCCCTGGCCGTGGTTCTGGGCGCTTCGGCAGCGGCGACATTCCTCGATATCACCCGCGATCCCTACGTTTCCACGGCCCTGGCCGCCTACGTGGTGGCGCTCGCCGAGCCGGTACGCCGGGCTTCGGCGGCGCTGGTCCTGACCCTGGTGGTCTCGGCAGCCGCGGTCATCACAGGTGAGGCGGTCATGACACCATCCGGTCCGTGGTCGGAAGCCGCCGGCACCGCGGCGCTCGTCTGGCTGGTCATCGGCGCGGCGTGGGCCGCCGGCCGTGTCGTGCGCCAACGGAGAGCCCGAGCCGCCCGACAGGAGCGGCGCCTGGCCGAAGAGGCGCTGAGCGAGGAGCGCTTACGCATCGCCAGGGAGCTGCACGACATCGTCTCGCACAGCCTCAGCGTGATCGTGGTCAAGGCGGCGGTCGCCAACCATGTGGCCGAGGAACGTCCCCAAGAGACGCGCGACGCCGTTCAGACGATCGAGCAGACCGGCCGGGAGGCACTCGCTGAGATGCGGCGTGCCCTGGGGGTGCTGCGCGGCGAAACCGCCGGTCAACACGCGGGCGAGCCCAGCTCGGCGAAGATGGCTCCCCTTCCCGGACTGGATGACCTGCCGGCCCTCATCCAACGCGCCGAACAGGCGGGAGTCCGTACCAAACTCCGCACCCAGTTGGCCGTCCACCTCCCCGCAGGGCCGGCGCTGGCCATCTACCGGATCGTGCAGGAGGCCCTGACGAACGTGGTCAAGCACGCCGGCACCGGAACCCACTGCCTGGTGACGATCACTGTCGACTCGCGAGGAGACGCGCATATCGAGGTGGTCGACGACGGAGCCGGCAACGCGGTGGTGTCCGATGGGGCGGAGCTCAAGGGCGGGCACGGACTCGTGGGGATGCGCGAACGCGTGATGATGTACGGGGGGACGTTGGCCGTCGGCCCGCGACCCGGCGGCGGCTTCGCCGTGTCAGCTCGTCTCCCGCCCGAACCCGAGCACAACACGGCCACGAGCCGGAAAGAGGGAGCCGCGTGACCGAACCGATCCGGGTAGAACCGGTCCGGGGGGAGGGGAGTGTGTCCGAGCCGGTCCGGGTGGAGGGGGGCGTGTCCGAGCCGGTCCGGGTGGAGGGGGCCGTGTCCGAACCGGTCCGGGTACTCGTCGCTGATGACCAGTCGCTGCTCCGAGGCAGCTTCCGGGTTCTTATCGACACCGCCCCTGGGTTGACCGCAGTGGGCGAGGCGAGCAACGGTGCCGAAGCCGTAGAGAGCGCACGACGACTCTGCCCGGATGTGGTGCTGATGGATATCAGGATGCCCGGAATGGATGGCATCGAGGCGACCCGGAACATTGCCAGATCTCCCGAGACAGCCGGGACACGCGTTCTCATCCTCACCACCTTCGACCTCGACGAGTACGTATACGGTGCGCTGCGGGCCGGGGCGGCCGGGTTCCTCCTCAAAGACACCTCTCCCGATGTCCTGCTGGCAGGCATCCGCACGGTCGCCGCCGGTGAGGCCCTTCTCGCACCGTCGGTGACCCGACGCCTGATCGCCGAGTTCGCTCGTCTTCCCCATGGACACCAGGCGCCGGGCACCTCGCTGGACGATCTCACGGAGCGCGAGCGTGAGATTCTGGTGCTCGTGGCACGTGGGCTCTCCAACGCCGACATCTCCGAATACCTGCACCGCAGCACCGGCACCGTCAAGACGTACATCGGCCGGCTGCTGAGCAAGCTGGGGGCGCGGGACCGCGCGCAGTTGGTGATCAGCGCTTACGAGTCAGGGCTGGTGAGCGCCGCTCATCCATCGACCGATTCCTGAACCCGATCGCACCCGTGAAGTTCGCATCCTCGCCTGTTCGGTGTTTGGATGTTCGCCCGTACGCGCGTGATGTCCGCATCCTCGCCTGTTCGCCCGTACGCGCGTGATGTTCGCATCCTCGCCTGTTCGCGCGTTTGCCCGCGTGAGGTTCGACGTTCGCACGCGCGATGTTCTGTTGAACGTACGCCTGTTCGCACCCGTGAAGTTGGCCCGTTGCTCCGTTGCTGCGTTGGCCCATTCGCCTCTTCGCGCGTTTGTCCGTTGGCCGGTTCGCCTCTTCGCGCGCGACGTTTGCCGATCGCGACGGGTTAGCTGCGCAGCCGCCGCAGACCCGGTCTCTCGGCCTCCTCCGGAAGCTGACGTAGGCAGCCGGCGCGCCGAAGACACCCGTATGGGCAGCGCCTCTTAGGTGTAGGTCGTTGCGATGCCTCCGCCTCTGGTGTCGCCACGATCTCTGCCGCAGCACGTCAGCGGGTAGCCGCGCTCAGTAGCCCATCCAGCACCCGGGCCCCGCAGCCCGCAGCCCGCAGCCCGCAGCACCAGCCGCGGCAGCGGCAGCCGGTCCGGTGCTGCGGTTGGCCACCGTCGACCATTGGTCGGCACGCATCGTTTCGGCTTAAATCAAGCAGTTGACTTAATCTGACGACGAGAGTTTACTGACAATGCAGGGGAGCCGGTTCGGGAGGAGTCCTGGTGAGGCGCGATGACATACCGATGTGCCGGTGAGCATGGCCGGGCGGGCTGAGCGGGCCAACGCGATCCGTGCGCACATTCTGGTGGCGGCCGAGCGGCTCTTCGCCGAGCACGGTGTGTACGTGGTGGCCAACCGTCAGATCAGCGAAGCCGCCGGTCAGAGCAACAACGCCACCGTCACGTACCACTTCGGCACGAAGGCCGATCTGGTGCGCGCCATCGCGCGCAAGCACGGCAAGCAGATCGAACGTGTCCGCGAGCGGATGCTTGAGCGGCCCCCCGGCTCCGACGACGTGCGTGACTGGGTGGCCTGCCTGGTGCGTCCGGTCACCGAGCATCTGGCCGCCAAGGGCAACCCCACCTGGTTCGCCCGCTTCGGCGCCCAAGTGATGACCGACCCGGCCCTGCACGAGGTCATGATCGACGGGGCGCTCACCTCTTCCTCGCTCGTACGGATCCCGGACGGCCTCAACCGTTGCCTTCCCGACCTGCCGCTGCCGGTACGAGCCGAGCGCAAGCACATGACCAGCACCTTGAGGGGTGCCGGTATTTCCGGGGAAATTTCCAACGGATAAGGCTGACCAGCGCTTATGAGATGAGTCTCGACGGGGGTTGATCACTGCGGCTAGGGTGCGGTTCGCCTGCCGGTCTTGATCCCCTGGGGTGTGAGGTGTCGACACGGATGTTCTCGGCAGAGCAGCTAGAGCGGTTACGGTCGTTTCCCGATATCGGCCGGGACGACTTGATCAGGTTCTTCACGCTCACGTCGGCTGATCTGGCGTTGCTGGCGCCGGTGCGTGGGCGTGGGCCGACCGACCGTCTGGGGCTTGCCGTACAGCTTGCGACGTTGCCCTGGCTTGGGTTCGTGCCCGATGAGGTGGCCACGGCGCCGCCGGTGGCGGTGGCCCGACTGGCTGAGCAGCTCGCGTTGGACCCCGGCGTCCTGGAGGGGTACGGCAGGCGGGAGCAGACCCGCACCGATCATCTGCGGTGGTGGCCGAATATCTGGGCTGGAAGAGCGCGCCACCGGACAGCCCTGAGACGAAGGAGCTGGCGCAGTTTCTGCAGGATCGGGCGATGGAGCACGACTCTCCGACCCTGCTGTTCAGCCTGGCGTGTGAGTACCTGATCGCTGCCAAGACGATCCGGCCGGGTGTGCTCCGCCTGCTGGCCGGACCTGCTGCGGATGTCCGGGTCGCTGAAGTACGGGCAGGCCACCGCTTCCCTGGTGGTGGGCAAATGGTCGGCCGCCTCACGGCAGAACCTCCTGGCGACCGCGCTGAAGGAGTGGGGCACGCTGCGGCGTACCATCCACGCGGCCACTTACCTGTCCGACCCCGTCTACCGCCGGAAGATCGCCCGGCAGCTGAACAAGGGCGAGTCCCTGCACGCGCTCCGCCGTGACCTGCACTACGCCCATCAGGGCACCGTGGTCAAGCCGCACCTGGCCGACCAGACCGATCAGGCCTGGTGTCTGACCGTGCTGACCAACGCCGTGATCACTTGGACCACGGAGTACTACGCGCTCGCCGTGGACCAGCTCCGCGCGCAGGGCCGGGACGTGCCCGACGACCTGCTCGCCCACATCTCCCCGGCCCACAGCGAGAACGTCAACTTCTTCGGTGTTATCTCCGTCGATATCGAAGCCGAACTCGCCGAACTCGACCAGCATGGCTGGCGTCCCTTGCGCTCGACCACAGACGGGCTCTGGCCGACTGCCCCCGGTTGCGCTTTCGGCCGCCCCGTAGGCGGCAGACCAAGTACGAGAGAAAGGGGCGGTCAAAGCCTCTACCAGGGCGATCACATGGCTGCCCGCTCCAGCACGATCACCTGCCAGCCGATCCGATGCGGGGCCGCCGCGGCGGCCAGCCCGCCGATGCCCGCCCCCACCACGATGGCCCGTCCGGCCCGTCCGGTCATGTCGTCTCCTCCTCGGCGTTGCGCAACGGCGGCGCGTCATCAAACACCTTGGCCATCTACGCGAAGGTGGCGTGCGCCTGCCGAACCCGCTCATCTTCTGGCCCGGGCCAGGCTCAGGCCGTCACGCGTGGTGTCCAGGAACGAGGCGATCGAGGCGATCTGGCGACGCACCACGACCTCCCACGCGTCCTCGGTCATCCGGTAATAGACGGTCCGCTCACCGGGCCCAACACGCGAGCCGAACCCGCGGCCACACCATGTGCGGCAGACATGTCGTTGATGTGTGAACGAGAGCTAGTATTTCGCTTAGGAAAATACATAGGGTGTGCGAGCAGAACCCCGCTCCGGCTCGGTCGGTCTGAGCGTTCGAAGGAGAAGCGCACGTGACCAGCACATCCCCCGCCAGCCCCCGGAGCAAGCCGACCGTAGCGAAACTGGCCGAGCGCCACGAATTCGCCTAGGCCGTCCAACCGATCTGAACTTCAACACCGCAGACGAAGGAGCATTATGTCCGTCGACAACCGACCACTCCAGCGACCCCCGCTCGGGCCACCGCCCCCGTTCGACCGGGAGGTCCTGCCCGCGCTGGACGGCCTCCCGCAGATCCAGGGGTGGTTGTCGGAGCTGAACCTCGACACCATTCCCGCGATGCGGGAGGGAACTCGCGCGGCCATGCCCGCACCGACCGACGAGGAACTCTCCCTCGGCGGCGCCTACACCGTCGAAGAGCGGACCGTTCCCGGCCCCGACATCACCCTCATCATCTGCCGTCCCAGAGCGTCGGCGCAGCCCGCGCCGGTCCTGTACTGGATCCACGGCGGCGGTATGATCATGGGCTCGGCCAGGGACAACCTGACCGACATCGTCACCATCGCGCAGCAGGTGGGAGCCGCAGTGGTGGCGGTGGAATATCGGCTGGCCCCCGAGACCCCCCACCCCGGCCCGGTGGAGGACTGCTACGCCGGACTGACCTGGACCGCCCAGCACGCCGACGATCTCGGCCTCGACGCCGACCGGATCATGGTCTTCGGCCAAAGCGCCGGCGGCGGGCTCGCCGCAGCGGTGACACTGCTGGCCCGTGACCGAGGCGGCCCCGCCCTCGCCGGCCAGCTACTGCTGTGCCCCATGCTCGACGACCGCGACGCCACCCCCTCCACCCACCAGCTCGCCGACGCACCGCTGTGGAACCGGACGCTCAACAACCTCGGCTGGCGGGCGCTGCTCGGGGAGAACTACGGCCGCCCAGACGTCTCCCCGTACGCCGCTCCCGCCCGCGCCCACGATCTGTCGGGACTGCCGCCTACCTTCATCGACGTGGGCTCGGCCGACCTGTTCCGCGATGAGGACGTCGACTACGCCAACCGCATCTGGCAAGCAGGCGGCGACGCCGAACTGCATGTCTGGGCCGGCGCCTTCCACGGCTCCGACGGCCTCGCCCCACACGCCGCCATCAGCCGCTCGGCCGCGACCGAGCGGCTGAACTGGCTACACCGCCAACTGGACCGCCCGTGATCGTCGCAGCGGTGTGACACCCAATACGAGGAAAGCAGCTCATGCGTTCAGCAACACCCACTCATCTCACCGTCGAACGGCTCGTGCGGCCGCACGCCGTATGGACCCGATCGCCACAGTTCGGCTGGCATCTGGGCGAGCCCGTACCCGGTGCGGGCTGCCAGTCGGCCTACGAACTGGAAGTGCGCACGGCGGAGGGCGAAGTGATCGCCGCGACTGGAAAGGTCGGCTCCGCCGAATCGCACTCGGTGGTGGTTCCGGGTCTCGCTGTCCCGTCGCGGACACGGTTCCTCTGGCGGGTCCGCATCTGGGCGGGAGAGCACGAGGCCAGCGAATGGGCCGAGTCATGGTTCGAGACCACGATCCTCGACGCGTCGGAGTGGACCACGTCCTGGATCGAGCCGGACCAGCGACCCGTAACGCCGGAAGAAGAACTCGCCTTTGACGCCCCGTACACCGTCGGCGGCAGGCAGCTGGACCTCGAAGGCCGGCTGCACCCCAGCCCGCTGGTGCGGCAGCGCTTCGAGCTCGATCACCTCCCGGAAAGGGCGCGCCTGTACATCTCGGCCCATGGCATGTACGAGGTGACCATCAACGGGCGCGGCATCACCGATGAGGTACTGGCTCCCGGATACGACGAGCACCCCGTGCGCCTGTCCTTCCAGACCTATGACGCCACGCCGTACCTGCGCCTGGGCGAGAACGTGGTGGGGGTAAGGCTCGCCGACGGCTGGTGGGCGGGACGCATCAGCTTCAGCGGCGAGAGCGCGAACTACGGCGACAAGCTCGGCGTCATCTGGCAGCTCGAAGGTGACGGACAGCACCTGGCCGCGTCCGGCGCGTCGGCTCGGTCCTCTTTCGGTGAGATCCGCTACTCCGACCTGCACATCGGCGAGATGGTCGACGCGCGGCTCGCGATCCACGGGTGGGACGAGCCCGGCTTCGACGACGCGGCCTGGTCGCCGGTCGACGTCGTCGGCTCCAGTACGGCCGGCCTGGTCCCGCACCTCGGCGAGCCCGTCCGCCGGGTTGCTGAGATTGATCGCCCGGCGATCCTCACCACGCCGTCCGGGGAGCTCATCGTGGACCTCGGGCAGAACATCGCCGGCCGGTTGAGGTTGACGGCACGGGGCGAGGCCGGCACCACCATCGTGCTGGAACACACCGAGTCCCTCGACCGCGATGGCAACTTCCACAGGAACGTCATCGGCCGCAACAAGGACCAGACCGACGTCTGGATCTTGGCGGGCACCGGCGTGGAGACCTTCGAGCCGCGATTCACCTTCCACGGCTTCCGGTTCGTCCGCATCACCGGATACCCCGGGCAGCTCACCGCCGACGACGTCGTCGGGGTGGTCACTGCCTCCGATCTCCAGCAGAGCGGTCGTTTCGTCACCGACGATGCCCGCATCAATCGCCTCCACCAGAACGTGACATGGAGCCAGCGCGGCAACTTCCTGTCCATCCCCACCGACTGCCCTTCGCGAGAGCGCGCGGGATGGACCGCGGACATCCAGATATTCGCGCGAGCCGCGACGAACAACGCTCGCGTCGACCTCTTCCTCGAACGATGGCTCGCCAACGTCCGCGCCGCACAGTCCGAGGCCGGAATCGTGCCGACGATCGTGCCCAACACTCCATCGTTCGCGAAGGCCATCGGCATGCTGACCCCCACCTCCGCGGGATGGGGGGACGCGATCACCATGCTGCCGCTCGCCCTCTACGAGCGATACGGCGATCCCCGCGTCCTGGCAGACAACTACGAGGCGATGCTGAAGTGGGTCGGCTGGGTGCGAGAGCGCGCGGAGAACGACGTCGCGGAGCGATACCAGAGCTTGCCGGAGGACGATCCGGTGAGAATGCGCCAGGCATCGCTCTGGAACACGGGATTCCACTTCGGCGACTGGCTGGTGCCCAGCACGGTCACCGACGACCCGGACTCGCTCGTCGTCGCCGCTTCCCTCACCGGTGAGTTGTTCGCCTCGGCGTTCTACTACCACTCCGTCAGCAACCTTGCCCGGGTCGCCGAGATCCTCGAAGATCGATCGACCGTGGAGCAGATGCGCGCCCTGGCGGCGCGGATCCGGGAGGCGTTCGGTGAGGAGTTCCTGCTCGGTGACGGCCGGCTCACCGTCCACATGCAGGGCGCCTATGTCATCGCCCTCGCCTTCGGACTCATTCCCGCTGAACAGCGGGACGCCGCGGCACGGAACCTCGCCGACCTGATCCACGAGGCGCACGACCACCTGGACACCGGGTTCCTCTCCACCCCGTACCTGCTCGACGTCCTGGCCGAGACGGGCCATCGAGACCTCGCCTACCGGCTGCTGTTGCAGGACACCGTCCCATCATGGCTGTACGAGGTCGCGATGGGGGCCACCACCATCTGGGAATCCTGGGGCGGCGTCGAACCGGACGGCCAGCCGCGCCAACTCTCCCTCAACCACTACGCGTTGGGCGCCGTCGACGACTGGATGTTCCGGAACATCGCTGGCCTCCGTCCTGCCGCCCCGGGATACTCCGCAATCGAGATGGCTCCCGATCTGGCAGCGCCCTTCACCGCCGTCGCCGCGACGATCGGCACCCCGTTCGGAGACGCGTCCATCGAGTGGAAGAAGGAAGGCGGCCAGGCCGACATCACGATGTCGATCCCGGCCAACACCACTGCCGTGCTGCGCATCCCCGGCCTCGAACCCAGGCCGTTGCCGCCCGGACAGCACACCGTCTCCACGCCACTGGCATGAGCCGGTATGACCCCGCCCCGCTCGGTACCGCGGGCAGGACCACTGGATATGCTGGAGCGGCCCATTGGGTTCGCGACAGGAGCCGACACATGCCCCGACCGCCGGCGACCGAGCTCGCTCACGCCGAGGCGGTCGACATCAGCCCTGTGCGCACCCCCGAGCAACTGGGGATCCTGGCCTCCCTGTCAGCCATCATCCACTGGGCCGACAGTCCTGCGGTGCGTCACAGCACCATGACGGCGGTCGGCTTCCCCGCCGACGATGTCTCGCTCTTCCTGACCGTCAACCAGCTCACCTACCGCGGCGCGATGCGTCCCACGCAACTCGCGGACGCACTGGGGACAGGCCGGCCGAACATCACCAAGATCACCCGCCGTCTGGTGGACATGGGCCTCGTCGTGCAGGCGGCCGACCCCGAAGACCGGCGAGGGGTCATCATCGCGCTGTCCCAAGCCGGCCGCGACCTCGGAGAGCACATCATCGCCCTGGCACTCGACCGCGTCGAAAAGGAGTTCCGGAGCTGGGACAGCGCCGATGTCGAGGCTCTGACGAGACTCCTCGAAAAGGCCGCGCAAGGGGCGATCGCGCAGGGATATCGCCCCAGGGCACTCGACTCCGGCGCCGGTCAGCACACGACTCCGAGCACCGGAACCACCCTCTAGAGGCGCCGTCAGAAGAGCTGCCACTCCTGAACTGGAACCGCAGCTCACTCCCGGCCGCCTCCGCCTTCTACACACTGGATTCGTTGTCAGCGCTTGAGAGCTCGGCGCTTCTTGAGCAGCGCGGTGATCTTCGCGTGGTCCGCGTCGCCCGGCTTAGGTCGATTCGCCCTGGATGAGCTGGCACTCGCCTGCGTCGGCGAAGTCGGCGTCGGTGGTCTCGTGGCGCTGGAGGAGGAGTTGGGCCAGGCGATTCCAGGATGTGGGCAGGCCGAAGCCGATGGTGGTGAGGCGGGGGCTGGTCTGGGTGGCCAGCGGGGTGTCGTCCATGCCCACCACGCCCAGTTCCTGTGGCACGGTCCGGCCGATGACCCGTGCGGCTGCCAGTGCCGCGGCGGCGGTGTCGTCGTTGTAGCAGGCCAGGCCCGTACCGATGGGTAGCGAGGCGATTGCGTCCAGGTCGGCGTCCGCGCGCAGCGTCACGGTGATCACTTGGGGCCCGTCCAGGCCGGCGGCCTGGCACGCCTCGCGCACGCCCTGCTCGCGGGCGCGCAGCAGCACGTCGTCGCGAGCTTCGGTGAGGCGGGCGTAGGCGATGCGCCGGTATCCGCGCTGCATGAGGTGCTCGGCCTGCATGCGCCCCGCGGTCCAGCTGGATCCGCCGGGCTGGGAGATCGCGTGGGCGATGTCGAGGGCGTGCACGTCGGCCGAGCGCAGGACGGCGCGCTTGGCCTCGCTCAGCTCCGACAGGGCGATGACCAGGCGGGGCCGGGCGGTGGTGAGGACCGCCGCGAAGGATCGCGGGGAGGCGGTGGCCGAGCACATGAGCAGGGACAGGCCGTGCTCGGCGAGCGTCTCGGTCATCTGGTCGGCCATCTGGCTGAACTGGCTGTTCGGTGAGATCGGCAGCACGAGCAGGACCAGGTCGCTCTGCCCGCGCGCGAGCGCTCGCCCGGCCGAATGCGGGCGGTAGCCGAGTTCGGCCACGGCGCGTTCGACGGCCTCACGGGTCGCCTGGTTGAAGCGGTCGCCGTGCCCGTTGAGGATGTAGCTCACCGTCGAGCGGGACACGCCCGCACGCTGGGCGACGTCTTTGCTGCTGACCCGCATCGGCACTCCTGTCCATCTTCGAGTGATTCGCCCCGGATAGATGCTAGACGGAACTGCTGGCCAGCCCCTACGCTTTCCGCTCACGCGCTTGTTCACACGTGTGAATCACGCGCGTGAACAGGATAGGAGAAACTCATGCCTGATGCCCTGCCTGCGCACGATCCGGCGGCGGACACCCCCCACGCAAGCGACGCCCCCACATCACCCCCCGCCGGCGACCCCCCGGCGCCCGGACGCTGGCTGTGGGTGATCTATCCGCTGGCCATGGTCGCGATGAACGCGGTGTGGGGCGGGGTGATGCAGGTCCTGCTCGGCAAGCAGATCGCCGCGATCGTGCCGGAGCAGGCGGCCTCCGCCGCGGCGCTCGGGATGGCCCTGAGCGTCTCGGCCGTCTCCAGCGTGATCTCCCAGCCCATCGCCGGGATGTTGTCGGACCGTACCCGCACCCGTTTCCTCGGCCGCCGCAACGTGTGGATCTTCGGCGCGGGCATCGTCGGCGCGCTAGGGCTGGTAGCCATGTCCCAGCTGACCTCCACCACCGCGATCGCCATCACGTGGGCGGTGATGATGTGGCCGCTGAACGCCACGCAGGCCAGCCTGACCGCGGTGCTGCCCGAGCGGGTGCCGCAGCGGCTGCGCGGCAGCATGTCCGGCGTACTGGGAGCGGCCGGCCTGGTCGGGGGATACGCCGGGGTCGCCCTGGCTGGGCTGTCGCAGGGCCTGTTCATGGGCTACCTGCTGGTCGCCGGGCTCTTCCTGCTGCTCACCCAGATCTTCGCCTTGACCACCAAAGACCGCCCGGCACCGGAGCCGCAGGCCCGCACCACACCCAAGCACAAGGACAAGGCCGGCCATGCGATGCTCAGCCTGCGCGGCGCGCCGGACTACTGGTGGGCCTTCACCGGCCGCTTCCTGATGATCTTCGGCTACTTCTCCGTCAGCAGCTTCCAGCTGTACATCCTGCGCGACCACATCGGTCTGGGCGACATCGACCGGGCGGCCACCACACTCGTGGCCATTTCGGGCCTGAGCACGCTGCTGAGCCTGGTCTTCGCCCTGGTCGGCGGCTGGATCTCGGACAAGGCCGGCCGGCTGCGGCTGTTCGTGGGCCTGTCGAGCCTCATGTTCGTGCCGGCCGGGCTGGTCTACCTGCTCGTGCCCACGCTCACCGGGGCTTGGGTGGCCACGGCCGTTTCCGGAGCGGCGTTCGGCGTGTACATGGCGGTCGACCAGGCGCTGATCACGCGGGTCCTGCCGGGCGTCGGCAACGCCGGCCGGGACCTGGGAATCATGAACATCGCCAACGCCGGCCCGCAGATCATCGCCCCCAGCATCGCCGGCGCCGTGGTCGGAGCCACGGGCGACTACCAACTGGTGTTCGTGATGCTCATCGTCTGCACCGCACTTGCCGCCCTGTCGGTGCGCTTCATCAAAGGTGTCCGCTGACGGGCACATCCCCCGCCCGCCGCTCATCGCGATGCGGGCGCGTTCTAGGAGGATCATGATTCGCGAAACGTTCAACGACGGATGGCGCGTCGCCCCGCGTACGTCCATCTTCGAGCAACTGGGCGGTGCAGGTGCCGAGGCGGTCCCGGTGACACTGCCACACGATGCGATGCTCGTCGGGGGCAGGTCGGCCGAGGGCTCGGACGGCTCACACACCGGCTACCACCGGCCCGGAGCCTGGCAGTACGACAAGGACTTCGAGGTGCCCGCGGCGTGGGCGGGCAAGCGGGTGACCTTCGAGTTCGAGGGCGTCTACCGCGACGCCATGGTGTTCATCAACGGCGCGTTCGCCGGGCAGTGGGCAGGCGGCTACTCCACCTTCCACATCGCCGCCGACCCGTTCCTGCGCTACGGACAGACCAACACCATCCGGGTAGAGGCCCAGGCGCACCAGGATTCGCGCTGGTACAGCGGCGGCGGCATGCACCGTCCGGTGCACCTGCTCATCGGCGGCCTGCTGCACATCACCCCCACCGGAGTGCGGGTGGCCACCCCGCACATCGACGACGACCTGGCCACCGCCGCGGTCGCCACCGAAGTGATCAACGAGGGCACCGGCACGCGGACCGTCGAGGTGCTGCTGGAGGTACATGACGGCACGGGAACTCTCGTGGCCACTGACCGCGCCCTCCTCACGGTGTTGGCTGGGGAGCGGGCGGTCGTCCGCCAGCGCGCCCACATCCGCGGGCCCGCGCTGTGGAGCGTCGAGGAGCCGAACCTGTACACCGCCACCGTCCGCCTGGTCGACGCCGACGGGCAGGCCGACGAGGCCCGCACCACGTTCGGGATCCGCGGCCTGTCGGTGGACCCGATCCGGGGCCTGCGCATCAACGGCACCACCGTCAAACTGCGCGGCGCGTGCGTGCACCACGACAATGGCCCGCTCGGCTCGGCCGCCATCGCCCGGGCCGAGGAGCGGCGCGTGCAACTGCTCAAGGAGGCCGGGTACAACGCGATCCGCTCCGCACACAACCCGATCAGCACCGCGATGCTGGACGCTTGCGACAGGGTCGGCATGCTCGTCATGGATGAGACGTTCGACATGTGGGCGCAAGCGAAGACCCACGACGACTACTCGCGGCGGTTCCCGCAGTGGTGGGAGCGGGACATTGACGCCATGGTGGCCAAGGACTTCAACCATCCCAGCGTGATCTTCTATTCGATCGGCAACGAAATCCTCGAAGTCGGTACCCCGCACGGCGCCCGCTGGGGACGCCTGCTCGCCGAGCGCGTCCGGGCCCAGGACCCCACGCGCCTGATCACCAACGCCCTCAACGGCATGCTGACCGTGCTGGACAAACTCCCCGAACTCATGGCGCAGGCCGGCGGCGCCGGTTTCAACGACGCGCTGGGATCTTTGCCCGACGTCACGGCGGGGCTCACCGCTCTGCCCGAAGTCGGCGAACGGCTTGCCGAGTCCGCCGCGGTGCTGGACGTCGTCGGACTCAACTACGGCGAGTCCCGTTACCTCAGCGACCGGGACGACTTCCCCAACCGGGTCGTGGTCGGTTCGGAGACCTTCCCGACGTTGATCGACCGGTACTGGAAGCTGGTCAGCGAGCACGGGCACATCATCGGCGACTTCACCTGGACCGGCTGGGACTACCTGGGCGAAAGCGGCATCGGCCGTCCCGTCTACCCCGGTGAGGGCCCGGCCTTCGGCGCGCCGTACCCGTGGCTGACCGCCTCCACCGGCGATCTGGACATCACCGGCCGGCGACGCCCGGTCTCGTACTACCGCGAGATCGTCTTCGGCCTGCGCCACACCCCGTACCTGGCCGTGCAACGCCCCGAGCACCGCGAGCACCCCTTCAAAGCCAACGCCTGGTCCTGGAGCGATTCGGTGGCCAGCTGGACCTGGGACATCCCGGCCGGCACACCTGTTTGTGTGGAAGCCTACGCCGACGCCGACGAAATCGAGTTCCGCCTCAACGGCGCCACCGCCGCCCGTGTCCCGGTCGGAAGCGACAAGGCGTTCCTCGCCACGACCGAGCTGTCCTACCAGGCCGGCACGCTGGAGGCCGTCGCCTACCGGGACGGCACCGAGACCGGCCGTTGCCGGCTCATCACCGCGGCGGCACCCTCCCACCTGCGGCTCACCCCCGACCGGGAGCAGCTGAGCACTGACCCGCAGGATCTCGCCTACCTCGACATCGCCCTGACCGACGAACACGGCACCGTCAACCCGATCAGCGACCGCGTCGTCACCGTCACCCTTGACGGTCCGGCCACTCTGCAAGCTCTGGGCACGGCACGACCGTCGACCGAAGAGTCCTTCCTGGCCACCGCCTGCACCACCTACGAAGGCCGGGCACTGGCCGTGATCCGCCCCACCGGCACCCAAGCAACAGCGACAGTCACCGTCCACGCCGATGGACTCCAGCCTGCCACCGTAACCGTCGACCTGCACCACCCCCTCAGTACGGCTCCTTCCACCGGTGAAAGCAGCAAGAGCCGAAGCTAGCGCGCGGCCGACAATTCCCTCATCGACTCCGTGATGAGCCAGCCCATTCCCCAGCCGCACCCCTTCCGCACCGGCCGGGGCTTCTCCCGGCATCACCCCATGTCCTTGAAGAACCGAAGGAGAGCATGCGTGTCCATCGCCGATGTATCGAACAAGTCCCTGACCGACCTCGTTTCCTTGCGAGAGCGATGCGCGGTCGTGACCGGAGGCGGGCGAGGGCTGGGCAAGGCCATCGCGTCCCGGCTCGCCGAGGCCGGCGCCGATCTGCTGATCGGCGACATCGACGGAGAACTCGCCGTGGCCACCGCCAAGCAACTCGCCGGACACCACGGGGTGCGCGTGATCGGCACCACCATGGACGTCACCGACGCGGCATCCGTCGTCGCGGCTGCCGACCGCGCGATCGCCGAGCTAGGCAGCCTGGACATCTGGGTTAACAACGCCGGAGTCTTCCCCAACATCCCCCTGCTGCAAATGAGCGAGGAGACCTGGGACGAGGTGTTCGCGGTGAACACGCGCGGGGTCTTCATCGGCGCGCGCGAGGCGGCCCGCCGCATGGCCACGAGCTCGGACGAAGGCAGGGGCGGTGTCATCGTGAACATCGTCTCGACCGCCGGATTCCGTGGCAGCGCCCCAGGTTTGGCCGCCTACGTCGGATCCAAGCACGCCGTCCGTGGCCTCACCCGTGAGCTGGCCCTCGAACTCGCCCCATTGGGTATCCGCGTGCTCGGAGTCGCACCCAGCTACGTTCCCACGGAAGGAAACATGATGGCGGCCGCAGACGCAGGCGTGAACCCTGACGACATCCCACCCACCGACCTCATGGTGAACTCCCCCATCGGCCGCGTCGGCGTGCCCGACGACATCGCGCGCGTGGTGCTGTTCTGCGCCTCGGACCTGTCAGCGTTCATGACCGGCAGCACGCTGCTCGCGGACGGCGGCGCCACCGCCTGACGCGCCGCGAGCGACACGCCCGCCACGGAATCGCGCCGTGAGCAACGCCGGGGTGCTGGACAAGGGCGATGTCGGCATCGCCCGGCCGCTGCAGATGACGGCTGATCTTGGCGGTCATTTCCACGAGCGCACTCCGTGCAACGCGAGATCGAGGTATTGCTCGACCCACACCTCGAGATCGTCCTCGGCCGGTCGAGCCCTTCGGACAGGCCGAGGACCTTTCGTGAAGTGGCTTTGCGGCGATCCTGCTCTGCCGCCGAAACGGCCGAGCCGGGCGTCCGCGAGCTCATGGCGTCAGATCACTTCATAGAAGGAGTGTTCCGTAAGGGGATCCTTCAGCGGCAGGACGTGGCCATCCAGACCGAGCAGCTCCTTGCCGTCGGCGTCGCCGAAGAGCGGATCTACATCGACCGCGGGTTCTCCGGCACCACCCGCCGCAACCGCGCAGGCCTGGACCAGGCTCTCGCAGCCACCTGGGATGGGACCGTCTTCACCGTCACCAAATTCGACCGCTTCGCCCGCAACATGGCCGAGGCCAACGAGATCCTCACCGACCTGTCCGGCCGCGGCGTCCTGTTCGGCCTGGGCGGATCCGTCTACGACTGGAACGACCCGTTCGGGCGGCTGTTTCTACAGACCCTGGCCATGGTCGCCGAGTTCGAAGCCAACATCGGGCACCAACGCACCCGCGAAGGCATGGCCCTGGCGAAGAAGAACGGCAAGCTCAAAGGCAAACAGTCCAAACTGCCCGAGCCAGCGCGGCGTTCGATCCGCCGCCGCTACGCCGAGGGCGAGGTATCCCTGGCCGATCTAGCCCTTGAGTACAGCCTCGGACGCTCCACCATTCATCGCATCATCCATGGCGCAGAACCCCCAAGTAGGACACGGGAGCAACGCCTCACCGCTGCTCGCGGCGGCGAGGACCTCCGGCCTTCTCAAGCACTCGCTACCTGTCATCGCCGGCTGGCACGGCGCGGCGACCGGCCTGATCGCCGGGATCGTCGCAATATGGACGGCGCCCGTGACACGTGAGTCGAACAACGTGGACCCCGATACCGGAACCGAAGCCGAGCGTGGCCTCGCTCCAGCCCTGTGCGGAAGGACGTAAGTCATGACCGAGATCTTGAGTCAGCCCGAAGTCCCGGAGTTCCCCGGCACGAGGGCGGCGGGCTGCCCGTTCGACCCGCCGCCGAACCTGCACGCTCTGCAGAAGGAGGGCCCGCTGGCCAAGGTCCGGCTGTGGGACGGCAGCACGCCGTGGATGGTGACCACGTACGCCGAGCAGCGGGCGCTGCTGGCCGATCCCAGGGTCAGCGCCGAGTTCTCCCGCCCCGGTTACCCGAGGCAGGGTCCCTTCACCGGCTCGTTCGCCAGTTTCATCATGATGGACGACCCCGAGCACCACCGGCTGCGCCGCATGGTGCAGGCTCCGTTCACCGTCAGGCGGGTGGAGGGCATGCGCCCGGCCGTACAGAAGATCGTGGACGATCTGATCGACGATCTGCTGGCCGGGCCGAAGCCGGTGGATCTGGTGGAGGCGTTCGCGCTGCCGGTCCCGTCGCTGGTGATCTGCGAGCTGCTCGGCGTCCCGTACGCCGATCATGACTTCTTCCAGGACAACAGCAAGGTCATGATCAACCGTGGCACCGCCCCCGAGGTCCGCGCCGCCGCCAGCGCCCGGCTGGCCGAATACCTGAACGCCCTGGTGGGCGAGAAACTCGCCAACCCCGCCGGCGACCTGCTGTCCCGGCTGGCCGAGCGGGTCAAGACCGGTGAGCTGTCGCAGCTGGAAGCCGCGCAGATGGGGGTTCTCCTGCTCATCGCCGGGCACGAGACCACCGCGAACATGATCGCCCTCGGCACGTGCGCCCTGCTGCAGAACCCCGACCAGCTCGCGCTGCTGCGCGCCGGCGACGACCCGGACCTGGTCGCCGGGGCCGTGGAAGAGCTGCTGCGCTACCTCAACATCACCCACAGCGGACGCCGCCGGGTCGCCCTGGAGGACATCGAGATCTCCGGCCAGACCATCCGGGCGGGCGAGGGCCTGATCATGCCGAACGACATCGGCAACCGCGACCCCGAGATCTTCCCCAACCCCGACGAACTGGACATCCGCCGCGACGCCCGCCGCCACGTGGCCTTCGGCTTCGGCGTCCACCAGTGCCTGGGCCAGCCGCTGGCCCGGATGGAGCTGCAGGTCGCCTACAGCACCCTCTACAAGCGCATCCCCACGCTGCGCCTGGCGGCCGACCTGGAGCAGATCCCGTTCAAGCACGATGGGGCGGTGTACGGCGTCTACGAACTGCCGGTCACCTGGTAACCCACCCCCACCGGCGGGCAGTGGCGGTGTGCCCAGGCCGGCATCCAGGCCCGCGCCCTGCGCATGCGGCCCTGGCGGCTCGACCACCATACGCATAACAGGTCAGGCGTGGCTTGGCATGCTCCTCGGCCGTCGTTAAGGGGCGTCACGGCTCAGGGTGTTCCCCAGGCCCGGACGAACGTCTCCACGGCGGCGCGGGCCATGGTCCGCAGTTCCGAGTCGGTGATCTGCTGCGTCCCCATCCGGGTGCGGGCCTCCAGAGGGCCGGTCAGCAGGGCCATGAACTGCTCGGCCGCCAGGTCGGGGTCGGGGGTGCGCAGGCGTCCGGAGAGCGCGAGCCTGGCCAGCCGGTCGGCCAGAGCCTGGTTGAGCCGGTGCGGGCCGCTGTCCAGGACGAGGTCGAGGGCGTCGGGGAACGTGGTGATCTCCGAGTAGAGCAGCCGTTTCAGCGAGCATGATCGCTGGTCGGTGTGCAGCCGGAGCAGCTCGTACGCGACGCCCTCCAGCGTGGCGGGCAGGTCGTCGCCGGGCGCGGCGAGCGGTTCGAGGGCGGCCAGCCGCTCGCTCAGCACGGTCCGCGCGGCGGCCTCCAGGGCGTGCCTGAACAGGGTGGCCTTGTCGGTCATGTGGTTGTACACCGTCGGCTTGGCCACGCCCGCCTCGGCGGCGATGTCCTGTACGCCCGCCTGCGCGTAGCCCAGCCGGGCGAATACCGTGAACGCGCCCTCCAGGATCGCCTGCCGCTTGTCGATCCGCCCGCGCATGGTGCTCATGCCGTTGATTGTACTCGCTGGTTCAACTTCATTGACTTGAGAGTTGCATGCGAACGCATGGGATCACTACTTTGAACCCATGAGTTCAAATCCTTCGGATGATGACCGGCTGGACCCACGACTGCTGGGCACGATTGCCGTGATCCTGCTCGGCGGGCTGCTGGGGATCCTCAACAGCACCATGGCGGCCGTCGCCACGGACACCCTGGCCGCGGCCTTCGACACCTCGCTCAGCACGATCGGCTGGGCGTCCACCGGCTTCCTGCTGGCCGTGACGGCCACCATCCCGTTCACCACCTGGGCCGTGGACCGGTTCGGTGGCAAGCGCCTGTGGGTGGCCGGTCTGCTGATCTTCCTGGTCGGCTCGCTCGCAGCCGGGCTGTCCTGGAACGTCGGCAGTCTGATCGCGTTCCGGGTGCTGCAGGGGTTCGGGGCGGGGCTGCTCGATCCGCTCGTACTGATCCTGCTGGCCCGCGCCGCCGGACCGCGCCGAGCCGGGCGGGTGATGGGGCTGATGGGGGTGGTGCTGTCCCTCGGGCCCGTGCTCGGGCCGATCGCGGGTGGCGCGATTCTCGGCGCCTTCGAGTGGCGGTGGATGTTCCTGATCGGCGTGCTCGTCGGCGTGGTCGCCCTCGTGCTCGCGCTGCGGGTCATCCCCGCCGACGGGCCCGGCGAGAGCGGCGAGGCGCGACTGGACGTCCTGGGGCTGGCGCTGCTCGGACCCGGCTTCGCGGTGGTGGTGCTGGCTCTGTCGCAGGTGGCCGAGCAGGGCGCGTTCACCGCCTGGCAGGTGCTGCTCCCGCTGGGCGCGGGTGCGGCCGTCCTGATCGGGTACGCCGTGCGCGCGCTTCGCACCACAGCCCCGTTGATCGACCTGAGGTTGTTCGCCAACCGGGGCTTCACGGCGAGTGTCACGATCATGGGCCTCGGCGGGATGGCGGTCTTCGCCTCCCTGTTCGCGCTGCCCCTGTACTACCAGCAGGCACACGGGCACGGCGTACTGGCCGCCGGGCTGCTGATGGCCCCGGTCGGGCTCGGCGGCTCGATCGCCATGCCGGTGGCCGGACGGCTGTCGGACCGGCTCGGCCCACGCGGGCTGGCCACCGGCGGCGCCCTCTTGGCGGCCCTGAGCGGGCTGGCGCTCACCCGGATCGGCGCGGACACCCCGGAGATCTTGCCGGTGCTGGCCTCACTCGGGATCGGGCTGGGCATGGGCTGCTTCAGCGCGCCGGCGATGGGCTCGCTCTACCGGGCGCTGCCGCCGGAGATGGTGGCGCAGGGCAGCTCCGTGCTCTACATGCTCAACCAGCTCGGCGCGGCACTCGGCGTCGCGCTGGTCACACTCATCTTCCAGACCTCTGGCGACCCGATCGGCGGTGTCCACGGGGTCTACTGGTTCGCCGTGGGCATGATCGTGATCGTCATGGTCCTGATCCCGCTCCTGTCGGGCCCGCCGCGGACGCCGGTCGTACAGGATGAGCTCACGACGACCTCGTGAGCATTGGTGGCATGGACGGGATGGGCCGGGTTCCTAACGACCTGGTCGCCGTTGTGGGTGCGGGCCCACCCCGCCGGGCATGATCGTGACCGAGTCGGCGATCCTGGCCGCCGACACTACGGCGCGTTCTGATCGAGATCAGGCAGTTGGCCGCATATCGAGGTCGGAGAAGATGGGTGCACGGAATCGTCTGGCGAACGAGCCGGGCCCGTGCCGGGCGTCGAGCCAGGCGTTGAGATCGCCCAGGTCCCCGCTGATCATGGCGGTGATGAGGAGGTGGTGGAGTTCGTGGGGCGTCTCGGTGAGGTCGTCGAGCAGGGCGCGGTATCGGCTGGTGACACTGCGCGCGAACCCGCTGAGGGATCGTAGGTAGGGGTTGGCCGTGCGCCGTGCTGTGCTGATGTCGTCGGTGGAGAGTCGCCCGGTGACGTCGGCGAAGGCGTATTTCGTCAAGTGCGTCGAGCCGGGTGGTTCGGTGAGGCCATGCAGGTCGGCCGTATGGCGGGCGATGGTCGTGGCCTCGATGTCGGTGGCGCCTTCCATGACGATGCCCAGGTTGCGGGTCCGGCGGGCGTCCGGTGGGTCTGGCAGCGAGTATGTGGTGCCGTCCAGCCGGCGGAAGTTGATGCCGTATTGGACGCGGGCGGGCTCGCCGCGTGGGCCGAGCCGGTAGCGGCGGTACGTGCCGAAGTGTAGGCAGTCGTGAGCATAGGCGCGTAGGAGATCCAGCGCGACGGCCTGGGGCGTCGGTGGGGTGGTGTGGCCGGACAGGTTGCCGAACAGGGTGATGGCGGCGTTCATTTGCAGGTGTCGATAGCCCTGGCCGGGGTGGTGGAAACCGCCGAAGGATTGGGCTGAGCCTGCGGCGGCTGTGGAGCGGACGCCGACCCACACGCGCTGCGGTGGGAGCAGGGCGCGGATGCCGATCTCGGCGTAGCGAGTGGACAGCAGTTCGTACCCGGTGCGGAACAGGTCGAGATCGACAGTGGCGGGTCGGGCTGCCAGGAGGTGCGTGAGCGTCTGGAAGGTGATGCCGGGCAGTGGCGCGGGCGCAGCCCCGGTGCGTAGGCCGCGCAGCAGAGCGTGAAGTCGGTGTCGCTCGGCCGGCGTCCCGTCGAGGTGTTCGTTGGCGAGCAGGACGGTCATCGAAAGCCTCTTCTGGATGGGGGATGAGACTTCGAGATCACCACGTTTTCGCAGGTCAGCAGGCCGTTCCGCGTGTCATGCAAACCTGTTTGCATGGCGTGCAACCGCCGCGACAATATGTCATCGCAACGCTACGATGTGTGAGGATCCTCATCGCCAGGAGCCGCTGATGCACGCCGGACAGATCGTGCGTACCGCGCGCCAGGCCAGGAAGATGACACTGGCCGAACTCGGACAATGCTGCGGCTACTCACCCGCTCAGTTGTCGCGCTACGAGCGCGGCAAGACGCCGTTGACCGACATCACCCTGCTGCGGACGTTCGTCGACATCCTGGGGATCTCGCCCGACGCCCTTGGTCTCGCCTCACCCTATGAGGGGTGCGACGGTCCGATCTGCCTGCCGATCTCCGGCGCACCTCGGCTCTCGCCGTTCGACGGTCATGGTGTGGGTGCAGGTGCGGGCGGGGAGGATGATCCGGTGCGACGACGCAGTTTGCTGATCGGAGCCGGCCTCGCGGTGCCTGCCGCTCTGCTGACCAGGGTCGAGGAGGCACTGGCGGTGCTGCCCGCGCCCCAGGCCGCGGCCACCGCCGGCGACGTGACGAGCTTGCTGGGCCGGGCCCGGCTGCGGTTCGACACCGGTGACCTGGCGGCCCTTCTGCGCGGTCTGCCCGGTCTGCTTTCCGCCGGGCATGACGTGCTGGATCGCGCGCCGAGCGACGAACGCCACCTCGCTCTACTGGCGGGCTGCTATGACCTGGCGTCCGAGGCGTTGCAGAAGGTCGGCCGTCTGCAGGCCGGCCGCATCACGGCCGATCGAGCCGTCACCTACGCCGCCCTGTCCGGCGACCTGGTCGCCCAGGCGATGGCCGCCCGGTCCTGTGGCATCGTGCTGCGCCACCAGGGCCATAGGGAACTCGCCGAACAGGTCACCTATGCGGCGGCCACCCGGCTCGACAACAGCGGTCTGCGTACGACCGCCGCGGCGAACACACTGGCACAGATCTTGTGCACCTCGGCTTACAACGCCGCTCAGGCCGGCGACCGCGACCGGGCCATCGACCTGATCGACGAAGCCTCCCGCGCCGCGCGGGCCGTCCCGGCGGAACTGCCCGCCGCCAACCGGTTCGCCGTCAGCCCGGCGCAAGTCGCCCTGTACCGGGTGGGTGTGCATTGGGCGCTGGGCGAGCCCGGAGCCGCGATGCGCGCCGGCCAGGGTTTGCACCCTGCCCAGTTTCCGACCCCTGAACGGCGGGCGCGGCTGCTCACCGACCTGGCCCGCGTCTGGGCCCAGGCCGACGATCCCGGCCGGGCCATCGGCGCCCTGCTAGCCGCGCACGGGCACGCGCGCACCGAGGTTCGCGACCGCTCCAGCATCCGGGGACTGGCCATCGAGCTGGTACGCCGACATCCGGCCAGCACGGGCGCGGACCGGCTCGCTCTGATCCTGGCCGGAACCTGAGCTCTCCCATCCCACCCACACCGACCCGGGAGATAACGACGTGAACGAGCTGCTGGCCAAGCTGTGGCGCCTGGGCAAGCCCTTGCAGTGGCGCTTGCTGTGGCTCGTGAACGCCAAGTTCATGTGCGGGATCACCGGGGTCACCCGCACCGAGGACGGCCAGGTTCTCCTGCTGCGCCACCGGCTGTGGCCTGCCGACCGGCAATGGGGCTTTCCCACCGGCTACGCCAACAAAGGCGAGAAGCACGAGGACACCATTGTTCGAGAGGTACGCGAAGAGACCGGCCTGACCGTGAAGGTCGGTCGCCTTCTCCAGGTGAACAGCGGCTTCAAGCTCCGCATCGAGATCTTCTACGAGGCCACCCTGATTGGCGGACTCGACAACCTTGCCGTCGACGGCAGGGAGGTCATTGACGCCAGACTGTTCGCCGCGAACTCACTGCCCGATGGGATGCCCGAGGCCCACAAGAGGCTCATCCGGGGAACCTGACCGCAAGGCCCGCCGTGCCCAGGCGCTGCTGCTGCATCGCAAAGCCAGCGCCGCGCTCCACAGCTCCAGGGCAGAGCGTGTTTCCTCGGTGTTATCCCGCCTTCGGAACTCCCTCGGCGGAGGGAGGTGTGAAGCTACGGTCATCCACGACAGTCGTGGAGTCAGTTCACGTTGCGAGCGTTGGAGAAACGTCGTGATCAAAGTTCTGTGCCGCACTGTTGGGGTCCTCTTTCTGGCCGCCGCCGCCACGCCGCAGGCCGGCGTCGCGGCCGCGGCCATCACGTCGGGCGAAGTCGCGCCGACCGCCAGTGCGACCACCGCGTCCATCAAGGGATGGGCGCGGATGTACTTCCCGGCCCCAGGCAACGACGTCCAGGTCACGGTCGATGCCCATGGTGAATTCACCGCGGAGAGCCCCGTCTTCCCCACCCGTGCGTGGGGTACGTTTCGCATCTATCACGCCGTCAAAGAGCCGGGTAAGCCACGCCAGGAGAACTGGGGAGAGGTCGAGGTCGACTGCCTGACGAGCGGCGGCCCTACCGCGACCGTCACAGGCATACTCGTCCGAGCCACCCCAGGCGGCCCATGGGAAGAGCTGGTGAAACGGAAGGTCCGCATGGGCGTGAGCTTCTACGTCGCCGGCAAGGGTGCGGGCCCCAGCCGCATCGGTCTGAGCGGGGCGACATTGCCGGAACAACCGCCGTTGACCAAATGCATGGCCCCTGCCCCTAACGCGCCGGTGATACGGGGCGGCTACGTCCTCAAGGACAAGGGCCCGCTCACATGAGGCGCCCCTCGGCGCCGGCGAAGATGAGGCCGAATTCGTAGGCCAGAACCGCCGCCTGGGTGCGGTCGCGAGCCCCGAGCTTCTCCAGGACGTGGCGGACGTGCGTCTTGACCGTCTCTACGGACACGTACAGGGTCGCCGCGATCTCCGCGTTGTTCTGCCCGTACGCGATGTGCCGCAGTACGTCCAGCTCGCGCGGGGTCAACTCGACCGGCACGCGCGGCTTCGACCTACCGGCATGTGGTGAGGCGATGCGGCGCAGCGCGTCGGGGAAGAGCACCGCGTCGCGGGAATGCACGAGCCGGATGGCATCCACCAGCTCCTCCGCGGGCGCGCGCTTGAGAACGTAACCGGCCGCGCCGGCGCGCAGCGCACCCCAGACCAGCTGGTCGTTCTCGAACGTCGTGACCACGATGACCCGCGTCGCCGGGGATTGGCGGGCGAGCTCCTGGGTGGCGGCCAGGCCGTCGAGGCGGGGCATGCGGATGTCCATCAGCACGACGTCCGCGCCACTGCCGGCCTCGACGGCCGCACGACCGTCGGCTGCCTCGCCGACGACCTCGATGTCGTTGTGGAAGGAGAGCATCGTCGACCAACCCGAACGGATCAGCGTCTCGTCGTCGGCCAGGACGACGCGGATCACAGCGGCAGCGTCGCCTGGATGCGCCACGTGCCCTCCATCTTCTTGTGTACGAACGTGCCGCCGGCCAACCGGGCCCGCATGCGCATGCCGGTGAGGCCGCGCCCTTCCCGGCCGGGCCGCGGGGAGGTGTCGGCCGTTCTGTTGTCCACGGTGAGGATCAGATCGTCGCCGGTGGCGACGTCGATCACGATCGGGCCCCGCCCGTGACGCAGGGCGTTGGTGAGCGCCTCCCTGGCGATGGCGAAGGCCACGCGCGAGGTGGCGGCCGGAACCCGGTCGAGGCGGCCGACGTTCGCGCGCACGTCGAGGCCGCGGATCAGCTCGCGGAGTGAGTCGAGTGTGGGTGTCTCGGCCGGGTCGCCGTCGTCGAGTACGCGGAGCAGCACGTCGAGGTCCTGCTGGGCGTTTCGGGCGGTGTTCGTCAGATGGCTGAGCGAGTCGCCGACCTCCGGCACGCGCGCCTTCCGCAGCGCCGCTTGAGCGGCCATCGCCTGTACGAGGACGACGCTGAGGGCATGACCGACCGAGTCGTGCAGTTCCATGGCCAGGCTCTGGCGGCGGCCGAGTTCCTCGATGACGCGGGACGGCTCGGCGCCCAGCAGCCGGCGCGCCGCCCACCGCTGGCCGAGGCCGGCCGCGACCATCGCGGCCAGTGTGCCCGCCGCGAGGACGCACACCCCGGCCAGCTCACCTGGAGCCGCGCGCCACCGCGATACGTCACCCAGCCGGACCAACCCAGGAGACAGCAGCAACACCCCCGCACCAAGGGTGGCGCCGCCGTACAGGTGCAGGCTGGTCAGGGCTGCCAGATAGAGCCGATCGGTCCCCTGGGGCACATCGACGCCGAGCAGTTCCGACAGCGCGGCCCTCTCAAGGCGCCGCATCAACGGCACCGCGGCCAGCAGCATCGCGGCAGGCAGGCACGCGGCCCACAACGCGAACACCCGCACCGGAGTCTGCTCCGCCAGGATGACCAGGCCGAGCGCCACCGCCACCGGGGTCAGCAGCGCGGCCCCCAGCAGCTGGTAAATCCCGGCCCGCACAGCTCGGGCGAAGCGACCTTTCACGGGGACCGACGTTAGCCGACGGCCCGCCGCCCGGCCTCCCTCGTGTGGGGGATGAGCCTGGCTCAGGACAGCTGTGATCCTCGAAGGCACCACTCTTTGAGGAGAATCTTCATGACCGCTGACACCCTGGGGAGCAGACTGCATGGCCGGATCGCGGCGGGCGTCCCCCGCTGGGCCGTGCTGGCCGCCTACGCCATCCCGCTGGCCGTGCTGCCCTCCAGCCTGTGGCGCATCGCCGCCTTCATCGTGAATGTGCCGCTGCTGGAGCCCGGCCCCACGCCTGCTGGGCAGGAACAGCTGAACGGGTGGTGGTACATCCTTCTGCTCAGCGTGGTGAGTGAAGGGGCGGCCCTTCTCGCCGTCGGGCTGGTCAGCGAGTGGGGTGAGGTGTGGCCGCGTTGGGTGCCGGTCCTGCGTGGCCGCCGGGTGCCGGTCATGGCCGCGGTCATCCCCGCTGGTCTTGGCGCGCTCGCGCTGCTGGTCTTCCCCTCTGCGATGATCAGCATCAGTCTCGGGGTGAAGTTCAACGGTGACCCGACCGGATTGGTCACCCACGGCTGGCAGACAGTGGTCTTCCATGTCATGTACTGGCCGCTGGCCGTCTGGAGTCCGCTGCTCGCCCTGCTGACGGTGCACTACTATCGCCGCCGCAGCACTGTCGCACCCCGCGGCCGCGCCCTGGTGCCCTCCCAATAAACCTGCCCTTGGATGCGCCGATGTGTTCGCCGGACAAGACTGTGGTTGGATCCGCGCGTGAATATGATTCGAGCGTTTTCGCCGGAGCAGTACGAGCGCGCCCTGGAAGCATGGCAGTGGGCCGATATCGGAGACAAGGTCCCGCTCTTCGCGTCCCCGTTCGGGGACGTCTTCCTCCGCTCCGACGACGGCTGCTGGTTCCTCAGCATTGTGCACGGCACGCTGACCCGGTGCTGGGACGGCGTCGAGGCGCTGCGAGCGGAGCTGGACACGCCGGACGGTCAGGAACGGTATCTGATGGCCGGGCTGGCCCAGGAAGCCGAACGTGCCGGGATCGTCCCCGATGCCAAACAGGTCTACGACTTCAAGCATCCGCCGGTCGCCGGTGGTCGGGTCGCGGTCGACAACATTGACGCCATCGACTTCGTGGTCAGCGTCAACGTCGCCGGCCAGATCCACGGGCAGGTCAAGGACCTACCGGAAGGGACCGAGATCTCCATCTCCACGGACCTGGAGGCGGTCGGCTGGGCGGCGATCGAGACGGCGTTGCACGATCTCTACGGCGACACCGAACCGGTGGGCACCTTCGCACCCGACGTGCCGTACTCGGCCGGCGGTCCCGATCCGTTGGACGCGATCCGGATCTACGCTCGAGACGAGCCGCGACCGCACTGGCACCTCGTGAGCTTCGGGATGTCCGAGCCCCTGACCGGCTGGCCGGTCAGGGGGACAGACGCCATTCACGCACGCCACCTGGCGCAGGGAATTCCCGGCGACGGCGATATCCGTTCCCGAGGCCCGTGAATGGGTGGGTTCCCTGCTATCCGTCGGTGTCCCGTCCCCGTTCCTCGACGACGTGCTCCTGTT
Organism: Nonomuraea sp. NPDC048901; assembly: GCF_040649695.1. Taxonomy (NCBI): domain Bacteria; kingdom Bacillati; phylum Actinomycetota; class Actinomycetes; order Streptosporangiales; family Streptosporangiaceae; genus Nonomuraea; species Nonomuraea sp. NPDC048901. The sequence continues at coordinate 573,665 of NZ_JBEZFW010000002.1, forward strand.
GCTGAGCGAGGTCGTCACCAACGCCATCACGCACTCCAACGCCGCCCACACAGTCGGTGGCCAGGTGGCTGTCCGGATCACCCGCACCGGCGCGACCGTGCGGGTGGAGGTGATCGACGCCGGCTCCACCATCACCGCGCCCGCCGTACGCGCCCCGACCCTCGACGACGACGGAGGCCGGGGCCTGTGGCTGGTGGATCTGCTGGCCGAGGAGTGGGGATTCCACCGCGACGAGACCGGCGGATCGGTCTGGTTCCGGCTGGCCGAGCGTGATTGACCATGTCCGGACGGACACTCACCTCGTGATGCGAAAGACAGTCCAAACTGTACAGTTTTGGCTGAACGATTTAGGGTGGAGGCATGGGCGACAAGACCGAGAACGCCTCCGCCGTCCGCACCGCGCGGGTCATCCAGGTGACCATCGGCCGCCTGCGCCGCCGCATCCTGAGTGTGAACGACGCCGCGGACATCACCCTCTCCCAGGCGTCCGTCCTCGCCCGGCTCTCCAAGAACGGGCCCGCCTCGGCGAGTGATCTCGCGGCCGTGGAAGGCGTACGCCCGCAGTCCATGGCCACCACGGTCGCGGCGCTCTCCCGCCTCGGGCTCGTGGAGCGCAACCCCCATCCCGAGGACGGCCGCAAGCGGCTCGTCACTCTCACCGGCCCCGGCCGCGAACGCGCCGAGGGCGACCGCGCCGCCCGCCAGGCCTGGCTGGCTCGCGCCCTGGAGGAGCGCTGCACCGAGAGCGAGCGGCGGACGGTGGTGAACGCGATGGCCGTCCTGGAGAAGCTGATCGAGCCATGAGTGATGACAAGCCCCACGCAGCCGCCGACGCGACGCCGCGCACAGGCGGCAGCGCAAGAGGCGACCAGGGGCGGTTCGATCGCCGGCTGATACCGCCGATGATCCTCGGGTCGGTTCTCAATCCGATCAACTCGACGATCATCGCCGTCGCGCTCGTCCCCATCGGTGTCGCCTTCGGGGCCCCGCCCTCGGAGACCGCCTGGCTCGTCTCGGCGCTCTATTTCGCCACCGCGCTCGGGCAGCCGGTCGTCGGGCGCCTCATCGACCTCTTCGGGTCGCGCCGGCTCTTCCTGATCGGCGCCGCCCTGGTCGGCGTCGCGGGCGTCGTCGGGATGTATGCCCCCAACCTGGGCGTTCTCATCGCGGCCCGGGTGGTGCTCGGTTTTGGCACGTGCGCTGGATACCCGGCCGCGATGTCGCTACTGCGTCGCGAGGCGGACCGTACCGGGAACGACAACCCCCGTGGGGTGCTCACCACGCTCGCCGTCGCCACCCAGACCGTTGCCGTCATCGGCCCCGCGCTCGGTGGTCTGCTGATCGGCGTTGGCGGCTGGCGAGCCACCTTCGCCCTGAACATCCCGCTCGCCGCGGGCGCGCTGATCCTCGGGGCGCTGCGGCTGCCGAAAACGCCGCCCACCAGTCGTGGCGGCATCGCCGCGCGCCTGGATCTGCCCGGCGCCGGGCTGTTCACGGTCATGCTCATGGCGTTGCTGCTCTTCCTGATGAACCTGAGCGTCAGGTCGCTGTACCTGCTCGCCATCGCCGCCGCGGCGGCCGCCGCGTTCGTGTGGCGTGAGTTGCGCGCCCCCGAGCCGTTCATCGACCTGCGGGTGCTCGGCGGCAACCGCCCTCTGCTCGCCACCTACGCGCGCGCCCTGGTCGCGTACGTCGTCGCCTACGCCTTCCTCTTCGGCTTCACCCAGTGGGTGGAGGAGGGCCGCGGCCTGTCAGCCTCCCAGGCCGGGCTCGTACAGCTGCCGATGTTCCTGCTGGCCATCGTCGTCTCCACGCTCACCGGCCGCCGTAAGGGGGTGTGGGGCAAGCTCGTCGTCGGCGCGGTCGGACAGATCGTCGCGTGCGTGCTGATGCTGTTCCTGTACGCGAACAGCCCGGTCTGGATGCTGCTCGTCGTCGCCTTGGTGTTCGGCGTGCCGCAGGGGCTCAACAACCTCGGGCTGCAGAACTCGGTGTACCGGCAGGCCGATCCGGAGCGCATGGGCGCCTCGTCCGGGCTGCTCCGCACCTTCTCGTACATGGGCTCGATGGTCGCGTCCGCCGCGTCCGCGTTCGCCTTCGGCCGGCACGCCGACACCGGCGGCATGCACGTGCTGGCCTGGGTGATGATCGGCGCCGCGACGCTGTTCCTGCTGATCACGGTCGTCGACCGCAGCCTGGGTCGACTCGCCGTCTGAGTCCTTAAACCTGAAGACGATCGCGTATGAATGCCAGACTTTTAAGCATTGGTCATCTCATCTGCGCCTCCTACGGTTGACCTCAGTAGAACCATTGATGGAGGCGCAGGATGCCGCAACGGATTTTGGTCACCGGGGCGACCGGCACGGTCGGTCGTCAGGTGATGGCGCAACTGCTGGAAACCGGGGTTGAGGTGCGCGCGCTGACCCGGGAACCGGTCGATCTGCCACCGACTGTCGAGGGCGTGCGCGGGGACCTCTCGGTCCCTGATTCTCTGCATGCCGCTTTCGACGGGGTTGAGGCGGTGTTCCTGGTCTGGCCGTTCGCGTCGGCCGAGGGGCTGGAGATGGTGCTCAAGGTGATACCGGAGAGGGTGGTGTACCTGTCGTCGGCGGCTGTGCGTGACCATGAGCGGCAGGCCGAGCAGCTGATCGGACAGTCTGTGCCGCAATGGACGATCCTGCGCCCGCATGCCTTCGCGGCCAACGCCCTGCGCTGGGCCGAGCAGATCCGCGGCGGGGGAGTGGTGCGTGAGCCGTACGGCCAGGCCGCGATGTCCCTCGTGCACGAGCGGGACATCGCCGCGGTCGCGGTGCGGGCACTGACCCAGGATCGGCATGCCGGCTCCGTGTACGAGCTGACCGGGCCGCACTCCCTGACCCAGGCCGAGCAGGTACGCGTCATCGGCGAGGTGATCGGCCATCCGGTGCGCTGGGAGGAGACCTCGCCGGAGGACGCCCGGCGGCAGATGCTGGCCCGCGGCTGGCCGGCCGAGGCCGTGGACGGCATCCTGAGCGCCCAGGCCGAGATGACGCGCGGCCCGGCGCCGGTCACCGCCACTGTGGAGGAGGTGACCGCGACCGCGGCACGCACGTTCCGCTCGTGGGCGGCCGAACACGCGCACGCCTTCGAGCCGCTCGTCCGTGACGAGTAGGCGCCGAACCGACGACCGCCGCTGGAACGTCCGGGCTCTGGCACGGCCGGGGGCCTGAGCGCCGGATCAGCCTGCTGGGCTGGGGCTTCGTACAACTTGGGCCGAGATCATTGACGGGGGTTTGTAATGATCCTTATGGTTTGCCCGGGTTGATCATTATTTGAGCCGGGGTGTACGCATGCGGGTGATCGCGGGTTTAGTCGTTGCTGCCTTAATCGCCGGTCTGGCACCCCCGCCACCCGCCGCACCACCTCGCATCTCCACCGTCCCGGTCGCCGCCACGACACGGGTGCAGCCCGCCGGTGAACCGGCCGTCAAGCAGCAGCAGGCGCCCGCGCAGGCCGCCGACGTCTCGTACGCCCACGACGCCAACGGCCGCGTCACCGGTGTGTTCGCCCAGCCGGGCGACGGTTCGAAGATCAGCCATGACCCCGCGGGCAACATCACCGAGGTCAGCGACCTGCCCGCCGGTACGCTGGCCGTCGCCCAGGTCTCCCCGCCCAGCGCCGGCTCGGGCACCGGCGTGACGATCTACGGCACCGCGTTCGGCACGGACAAGTCGGCGGTGACGGTCTCCTTCGGTGGCACCACCGCGACCCCCAGCGCCGTCACTGACCACACCATCACCGTGACGGTCCCCGGCGGCGCCGCCTCGGGCGACGTCACCGTGACCGTCGGCGGCAAGTCCGCCGTCTGGAAGGGCTTCAAGGTCCCCGGAACGCGGCCCAAGCCCGCGGTCTCCCTGACGGGCATCACCGTCGGCGACGCGGGAGCCGAGGTCACCGTTCCCGGCAGCGGCTTCGACACCGACAAGATCCGCAACATCGCCTCGCTCAACGGTCCGAAGATCCAGGTGACGCAGGCCACCACGGGCGATCTGAAGGTCAAGCTGCCGCCGGGTCCCGCGTTCGGGCACGTGAAGGTTGTCAACCCCGGCGGCAGCGCGGTCTCCACCGGTGACGTGATCGTCCCGCCCGCCCCCTACCTGGCCGCCAACATCAGCACGGGCGGCGCGGTGCGGCTGGCGCAGAGCACCCTCACCTCGATCCCGGTGGGCGCGGCGCAGCAGATCGCGCTGGCGCTGTTCGACGTGGCGGCCGGTCAGCGCGCGACGATCTACATGTCCGGCGAGACCTTCTCCGGCTGCCTGCCCATCACCGTGTTCGGCCCCGACGGGACCACGCTGTTCAGCCAGAGCATGTGCTCGAGCACGTGGGAATGGGAGCTGCCGGAAGGTTCGAAGGCCGGGACCTACGCCGTCCTGCTCGACCCGCAGGACGACCAGACCGGCAAGGTGGACGTCCTGGCCTCCGCCGTCGCCGACGCCACGACCGAGCTCACCCTGGACGGGGCGCAGGGGACCCTCACCACGACCGTCCCCGGCCAGCAGGCCGCCTTCACCTTCACCGGAACGGCCGGCCAGCGGGTCTTCACCAAGCTCGGCATGCCGACCGGCACGAAGGCCTGCGACGTGGCCGCCAGCGTGCGGGCCCCCGACGGCACCGAGTTGGTGAAGGACAACTGTGTGTACCAGGTCGACTCCTTCCTCGACACGGTCACGCTGCCGGTGGCCGGTACCTACCGGGTGGCCGTCGATCCCAAGGGCCTGGTCACCGGTGGTCCGTACAAGGCGGCAGTGATCAACGTGCCCGCCGACGTGGCCGTGCAGACCTCGCCGGACGCGGCACCCTCCGATGTGGCGATCGTCAAGCCGGGCCAGAACGGGTCGGTCACGTTCACCGGTACGACGGGGCAGCGGATCTTCGCCAAGCTCGCCATTCCGGCGGGCGCGCCCTCATGCGCCCTCGATGTGCGGCTGCTCAAGCCGGACGGCACCGAGATGTTCAGGAGCACCTGCCTCTACCAGGCGGCCGAGTACTTGGACACGGTCACCCTGCCCGCCGATGGGGTGTACAGGTTCACGATCAACCCGAAGGACGCCTGGACGGGCACCCCGACGTTGCAGGTGCTGAACGTGCCCGCCGACGTGGTGGTGGCGACCTCGCCGGACGCGGCGGCGGCTTCGGTGGCGATCACCAAGCCCGGTCAGGGTGGCGCGGTGACGTTCACCGGCACGGCGGGGCAGCGGATCTTCGCCAAGATGGCCGTCCCGGCGGGCACGCCCACGTGCGGCCTGGACGTGCGGCTGCTCAAGCCGGACGGCACCGAGCTGTTCAAGGACACGTGCATCTACCAGGCGGCCGAGTACATCGACACGGTCACCCTGCCCGCCGACGGCGCCTACCGGTTCACGATCAACCCGAAGGACGCCTGGACGGGCACCCCGACGCTGCAGGTGCTGAACGTGCCCGCCGACGCGGTCGTGGCTACCTCGCCCGACGCGGCCCCGGCTTCGGTGGCGATCACCAAGCCCGGCCAGGACGCCGCGGTGACGTTCACCGGCACGACAGGGCAGCGGATCTTCGCCAAGCTCACCATTCCGGCGGGCACTCCCGCCTGCGGGCTGGAGGTGCGGCTGGTCAAGCCGGACGGCACCGAGCTGGCCAAGGACACCTGTATCTACCAGGCGGCGGAGTACATCGACACGATCATCCTGCCCGCCGACGGCGCCTACCGGTTCACGATCAACCCGAAGGACGCCTGGACGGGCACGGTGACGTTCGCCTTGACGGGCGTCCCGGCCGACGCGGTCGTGGCGAGCGCGCCGGACGCCGCTCCGGCCGCGGTGGCGATCACCAAGCCGGGCCAGGGCGGAGCGGTGACGTTCACCGGTACGGCCGCCCACCGTCTCTTCGTCAAGCTCGCCGTTCCGGCCGGGGCGCCCGCCTGCGCCCTGGACGTGCGGCTGCTCAAGCCCGACGGCACCGAGCTGGCGAAGGACACCTGCATCTACCAGGCGGCCGAGTACATCGACACGCTGGAGTTGCCCGTCGCCGGGGCGTACAAGCTGACCTTCGACCCGAAGGACGCCTGGACCGGCACGATCACCGTCACCCTGGTCGACGTGCCCGCCGACGTGACGAAGGCGGCGACGGTCGGCGGCGCGGACGTCGTGGTCACCACGACCAAGGCCGGACAGAACTCGGCGGTCACCTTCACCGCCACCGCCGGGCAGACCGTCAAGATCACCATGATCGACGAGACGTACGCGACCTGCACCACCACGGAGTTGTGGCCGCCCACCGGCGCGCGCTTGTGGACCACGTGCCTGTCCAAGAACGGCAGCCACACCACCACCCTGACCGCCGCCGGCACCTACACCTTCAAGATCAACCCCTGGGACGCCGAGACGGGCGCGGCCACCGTCCGGGTCGCGACCGCCGCCGCCGCTGCCAAGCAGGCCACGGAATCCCAGAAGAAGGAGGCGCTGCCCGACGGGGTGAAGCGCGGCGAGCCCGTGGCGTCGTACACCGCGAAGAAGCACAAGGACGCGAGCCTCACCGGTGTCGTGAAGACCACCGCGGGGCTGCCGCTGGCCGGCGTCACCCTGCGCGCCGACGGCCGCGAGGCCCGCACGGACGCCAAGGGCGCCTTCCAGCTCACCGACCTGCGCCAGGGCATGCGCCGCCTGCGCATCGACGGCCGCAGCGCCTCGACGAGCAAGCTCAAGTACGGCGTGTTCGACGTGCAGGTGCCGCTCAAGGCGGGCGGCAACGAGTTGTTCTACACGCCGTACCTGCCCGCCCTGGATACCGACTACGAGATCGACATCCCCTCGCCGACCACCAAGGAGGTCGTGCTGTCCAACCCGGGCGTGCCCGGCCTGGAGGTGCGCATCCCGGCGGGCGTGACGATCGAGGACGCCGACGGCAAGCCCGTACGGCGCGTCGGCATCACGCCGATCCCGGTGGACCGTACGCCGATCCCCATGCCGGACGGCGTGCGCGTGCCCGTCTACTACACGGTCCAGCCCGCCGGCGGCCGTCTCGTGGGCGGGACCGCCCAGATCACCTACCCGAACTACCTGAAACTGCAGGCGGGGCAGCGGGTCAACTTCTGGCACTACGACAAGAGCGGCGAGGGCTGGGAGATCTTCGGCGCGGGCAAGGTCGATCCGGCCGCCCGGCAGGTCGTCCCCGACGCGGGCACGGCGATCTCCGACTTCGACGGCGCCATGATCAACGTGCCGGGCAACGAGGAGCCGGCGTGGAAGTGGCTGCTGAAGTTCCTGAACTCGTCGGGTGACCCGGTCGACCTCGGCAGCGGACTGTTCACCCTGAGCCAGACCGACCTCATGGTGGACGACGTCCTGCCGCTGGCCGTCAACCGCGGCTACAACCCGGGCGACACCCGCAAGCGCGCGATGGGCATCGGCGGCAACGACCTGTACAACATGTACCTGTCGTCGCGTAAGCAGTACCAGGAAGCCGACCTCAACTTCCCCGACGGGTCCCAGGTGCACTACGTGCGGACCTCGCCGGGCACCGGTTTCTGCGACGCGGTCTTCGAGGCGCGCGACACCTCGCCGGAGTTCACCGGGTCCGGGTTCCGCTATGTGGGCGGGTGCAACGCGGGCGGCTGGCACCTCAAGCTGCGCAACGGCATGACCTACGTCTTCGGCGACGAGGCGCCGCTGCAGGAGATCCGGGACGCGCAGGGCAACACCGTCAAGATTCTGCGCAAGTACAAGAACAGCTTCGGCAGCTACCTCGGGCCGATCACCGAAGTCCGCTCGCCGAACGGGTTCTGGCTCAGCTACACGCACGACGCCGCCGACAAGGTCACCAAGGTAGAAGATAATGCGGGCCGCTCGGTGACGTACGGCTACGAGGGCGATCGGCTCAAGACCGTGACCGGCCCCACCGGCCAGACCACCACCTACGGCTACGACACCGCGGGCCGGATGAACGCCATCACCGACGCCCGTGACCACACGTACCTGACCAACGTCTACGACGCCAACGGCAGGGTCGCCACCCAGACGATCCTCGGCCAGGGCACCTACGCCTTCACCTACACCCTCAACGGCACACGCGTCGTCGCCGCCCAGGTCACCGAGCCCGACGGCGCCGTACGCAAGACCACCTACGACGACCTCGGTTACCTGGCCACCGACACCCAGGCGGCGGGCACCGACCGCGAGCACACCATCCGGATCACCCGCGACCCGGACAGCGACCTGCCCAGGACGATCGACGACGGCCTCGGCCGCACCACCACGATCACCTACGACGCCGCGGGCAACCCCCTGGAGCTCAAGGGCGCGGCGGGCTCGGCCACCGTGACCGGCCACGCCACCTACCAGGGCACGCCGTACGGCAGGCCGGACACGCTGACCGACCCCACGGGAGCCGTCACCCGCTTCAAGTACGACACGCGCGGCAACCCCGAGCAGATCACCGACGCCATGGGCCGTACCTGGAAGACCAGCTACGACGCCCAGGGCCACCCGCGCACCCAGACCACCCCGCAGGGACGCGTCACCACCTACGACTACGTCGACGGCGCCCTGAGCACGGTGACCGACCCCGAGGGACGCAAGACGCGCTTCGTGCGGGACGCCGCCAACCGGGTGATCGAGACGATCGCCCCCGACGGGACCTCCACCGGGCGGGTCTACGACGCGGCCGACGTGCTCAGGTCCGTCACCGACGCGGGCGGCGACGAGACGATCTTCGGCTACGACGAGAACGGCAACATCACCTCGGTCAAGGACGCCCGCGGCAAGATCACCTCTTACCGCTACGACGACGCCGACCGGCTGCTCGAACGCACCGACCCGCTCGGCGCGAAGGACACCTTCACCTACGACGGCATGAACCGCCTGTCCACGGTCACCGACCGGCGCGGCAAGGTCACCGAGTACCGCTACGACGAGCTCGGCCGCGCCACCTTCACCGGCTTCGGCAAGAACGGCCAGAACTACGAGTCGACCCAGAGCGCCCTGTACGACGACAGAGGCCGCATCCGCGAGCTGAGCGACTCCACCACCGGCGCCGGGAAGATCACCTACGGCTACGACGACCTCGACCACCTGACCTCCGAGACCAGCTCGGCGGGGACCGTCGGCTACACCTACGACGCGGCCGGGCGGTTGAAGACCATGACCGCCTCCGGCCAGCCGGCGGTCGGCTACGACTACTTCCCCAACGGCCTGCTCAAGTCGGTCACCCGGGGCGCCGTCAGCACCGTGTACGGCTACGACGACGACGCGCGGATGACCTCCAAGTCCCTGCCCGGCGGCATCACGGCCGCCTACGGTTACGACGACTCGGGCCTGCTGACCTCGATCGGCTACAAGCGCGGCACCACCGGCGTCGGCGACGTGGCCTACAGCTACGACCAGCTCGGGCGCCGGACCCGGATGCGCGGCACGCTCGTACGCGCCCAGCTCCCCACCCCCGCGACCGGCCTCACCTACGACGACGCCAACCGGCTGACCGGCAACGGCGGCCGGACCCTGGGCTACGACCCGGCCGGCAACCTGACCTCCGACGGCGTCTTCACCTACACCTGGAACGCCCGCGGTGAGCTCGTGACGGTGTCGGACGGCAGCGTCACCACGACCCTCGGCTACGACCCGGCCGGACGCAGGGTCGGCAGCACCACGGGCACCGACACCACCCGCTTCCGCTTCGACGGCGACGCCCTCATCGGCCAGAGCGGGCCCGGCGGGGCGGACGTCTCCTTCCTCAACGGCTTCGGCCAGGACGAGGCCCTGGCCAGGATCAGCGGCGACGGCCAGGTGCAGGGGCTGCTGCCCGACGCGCTCGGCTCCACACTGGCCCTGACCGACGGCTCGGGCCAGATCACCACCACCTACGGCTACGACCTGTTCGGCGCCACCACCTCCTCCGCGGCCGACGACCCCAACACCGTGCGCTGGACCGGCCGCGTCTCCGGCGCGCCGATCCCCGGCGGGCTGCAGGACAACAGGTCCCGGCTGTACTCCCCGTCGCTGCGGCGCTTCATCTCCGAGGACACCATCGGCTTCGGCGGCGGCTACAACCTCTACGAGTACGCGCTCGGCGACCCGGCCGACTACACCGACCCCGACGGCACCATTCCGCCGCAGGTGGCCGCGGCCGTGGGCGCGTGCCTCGGCAACGGCGTGATCAACACCGTCGCCGGGGCACTGCTCGGCCGCAAGCACTCCTTCGGCGACTACGCCCGGGGCTTCGGCAAGGGCTGCCTGGAGGGCGCGCTCGGCTCGATCACCTTCGGCGGCACCAAGTTCGCCCGCTTCGGCAAGTACGGCGACGAAGTGGTGGAGAGCGTCGGCAAGACCTGCCGACTGACCAGCAGCTTCGTGCCGGGCACCAAGGTACGGATGGCCGACGGCAGCGCCAAGCCCATCGAGGACGTCGCGGTCGGTGACAAGGTCCTGGCGACCGACCCCGCCACCGGCAAGACGTCCGCACAGCCGGTCGTCGCCACTATGACCAGCCAGGGCGCGAAGGACCTGGTCAAGGTGGGCATCGCGGGCGGAGTGCTGGTCGCCACCGACAACCACCCGTTCTGGGTGCCCGCGCTGAAGACCTGGCTGCCCGCCGCCGACCTGCGGCCGGGCATGTGGCTGCGTACCTCGGCGGGCACCCTCGTCCAGGTGTCGGCGGTGGAGACCGAGCACCGCGACAGCCAGCGCGTCCACAACCTCAGCGTGGACGGTCCGCACACCTATCACGTGGTCCAGGGCGGCACCGACGTCCTCGTCCACAACAGCCCGCGGCCCAAGTACCCCTGTGGCTGGCTGTCACCGACGGAGTGGGCCAACTCCGTCAAGCGCGAGATCCGCGACCGGTACCGGGGCGACACCAGCTTCGAGAGCGGGCGGCACGGCGAGGGCTTCAAGGCCGCCGCCAGGGATCTCGAACGCTTCATCAGGGAGCACCCGGGTATGCTGCCGGAGATCGAGAGGGAGCTGCGCGCCACCGCCAAGCGCTGGATGGCCAACGGCAGATCCACCGGCCACTCCGGAGGATGGTGAGCGGTGCCCGCTGACACCCCGCCCGCCGGGCCGATCTCGACCCCGACCCCGTCTCCCGAGCCGACCTCGATGGCCGAGCTGATCGAGGCGGCGGAGGACGGGCCGGAGGTCCCCGAGACGTTCGGGCGGCTGCTGCGGGCGAGCGAGCGGCTGCTGAAGGAGACCCCCGGCTCGGCCGACGCCCACTACGTGCGGGGCTACACCCTGTACCTGCTGGGCGCCCACGCCGAGGCGCGGGCCGCCTTCGAGCGGGCGGAGCTGCTGCGGCGCGGGCACCAGTGGGCGCTGTTCCACCTCATCGTGCTCGCCTACCGCGACGGTGACCACGGCGCGGTGCTCGGCGCCTTCTCCCGGCTGGAGCGCGCCTATTTCGAGGGCGAGGACAAGCTCTGGCGCTACCTGGTGGCCTGGGAGTACGCGCTGTGCTCGGCGGTCCGGCTCGGCCTGGACGAGCACGTCGCCGCCCGCCTGCCGGAGCTGATCGCCGAGTACACCGGCCGCCAGGACGACCCCGAGGAGATCCTGGAACGGCCGGGCAGGCTGCTCCAGGTCTACGGCGAGCAGCCCGACGGGCCGCTGCGCGACCTGCTGCGCGAACAGCTCGCCCTGCTGGTTTCGGGCGGCTGGATCCGCCCAGACGAGCTCTAGCCGCTCTGCGTCAGGCGGGCTCTAGCTTTGTCCGAGGCGAGCCCTAGCTTTGTCCGAGGAGCGTGTCGCCCCAGTGCCCGCCGGGGGACACGCCGGGCGGGCACGCCCACAGGCCCGACCCCACGTGCCGGATGTAGGTCGAGAGCCGGTCGTCGGTGGCCAGCCTGCGCTGCACGGGCACGTACTGGCGGCGCGGGTCGCGCTGGTAGGCGAGGAAGAACAGGCCCGCGTCGATGCGGCCCTGAGTGTCGCTGCCGTCCACGAAGGAGTAGCCGCGCCGCAGCAGCCGTACGCCGCCGTTGGACAACGGATGGGCCAGCCGCACATGGGAGTCGGCGGGCAGCCTGGCCGGGTCGAACTTGTCCCGCTCGCCCTTGCCGCCGAGCGGGGCGCCCTCGGTCTTCGTACGGCCGATCGTGGCCTCCTGGTCCTGCCGGGAGGCCTGGTCCCACGACTCCAGATGCATGCGGATCCGCCGCGCGACCAGGTAGCTGCCGCCCGTCATCCACGCGGGCCCGTCGGCGGCGCCCGCCCAGACGTGCTGGTCGAGCGCGGCGTGGTCGTCGTGCGGGATGTTGTCGGTGCCGTCCTTGAAGCCCATGAGGTTGCGCGGGGTGAGCTGGCTGGGCGTGGTCGAGGAGGTCTTGCCGTAGCCGAGCTGCGACCACCGTACGCTCACCCGGCCCAGCCCGATGCGGGCCAGCGTACGGATGGCGTGCACCGCGACCTGCGGGTCGTCGGCGCACGCCTGGACGGCGATGTCACCGCCGCCGCGCGCCGGGTCGAGCTTCTCACCGGGGAAGGGAGGTAAGTCGGCCAGCGCGGGCGGCCGCGAGGCGGCCAGGCCGAAGCGATCCTCCCCGGCCCGCTCGAACAGCGTGGGACCGAACCCGACCGTCAGCGTCAGGCGGGAGGCGGGCAGGTCGAGGGCTTCACCGGAGTCGTCGTCGGCGGTGAGCCGACCCGCGGTCATCGCCTCGGCGGCCCTGGTCCAGGAGACCAGGAGCGCGACCAGCTCCTCGCGCGTGCTCACGGCCACGTCGAAGGCCGCGAAGTGAAGGCGGTCCTGGACGGGTGTGGCGATGCCCGCCTGGTGCGGACCATGGAAGCCCACCACCTGCGCCGGGGCCGCGCTGCTCGCCGGCGGCTCCGGCTCGCCCAGCAGGAAGGCGCCCGCCGTCGCCGCCGCGCCGGCCACCACGCCCGCACCGGAGGCGGTCAGCAGCCCGCGCCTGCTCAGTCTCCCCACCGCACCTCCCGTCGAAGATCTTGACCTTATCCTGCCTCCCGGCGGCCTCTCGACCGGCCTGATAGGGCTTCCCCGTAAAGCCCGTTTCGGAGACGGGCTACTGAACAAACTGGCTCAAGTGGGTCATTTATCACCAAAGCGGTGGACACTGGCGGTTGGGGAAACTACCTTCCTCGCTCGAGGACATTTCTTCGCTATAGCCCCAAATGTCCCAGCATCATCAGGAGGGGGGACTGCATGGAGATCACGATTGCCGAGATAGAGGCAGTGGAGCTCACGTGCGGAAACAGCAACAGCTGATACTCATCGCGGGATTGGTGGCCACCCGGGTCGCCGATCCCGCGCCTTTTTCTGACGTGGAGCGGATAATTGTCGCGCGTTCTGGTCAACCCGGCGTTTCCCCTGTTCATTGAGGATCGCCGCGAACTAGTCCGGCTGGGGGACCTGCCGGGCACCGGAAAGGCGCTCAAGTCCGCCTCTCCGGCCCTACGCGAGCTGGTACGGCGGTGCGCCTCCACCGCCCTGCCCCGCGAGGAACTGGTCAGCCTCACGGCGGGGATCGGCGGCGTCACGGCGGCCGAGGTGGACCAGGCCATCACCGCTCTGCTGGCGGCCCGGATCCTGGTCGAGGAGCAGGACGTCGAGCTGCTGACGCGCCACGGTCCCACGTCGCGGCAGGCCCTGTTCTTCTCCATGTTCCAGCCCGCGTCACGGGCCGCCGAGATGGTCGCGGACCTCGCCGGGCGTACGGTGGCCGTCCTCGGCGTCGGCGGGATCGGCGGCTTCGTCGCCCTGCAACTGGCGACCGCCGGGGTGGGGCGGCTGCGGCTCGTCGACCAGGACGACGTCGACGAGTCCAACCTCCACCGCCAATACCTCTATTCGGCGGAGGACGTCGGGAGCCCGAAGGTGTACACGGCCGCCCGCAGGCTCGCCGAGCACAGCCCGGAGGTCAAGGTGGAGACGCACCACCGCACCATGACCGGCGCCGGGGACGTGGCGGACCTGGTCGCGGGCGCGGACCTGGTCATCGCCACGGCCGACAGCCCGCAGCCGCAGATCCGCCAATGGATGAACGCCGGCTGCGTGGCCGCCGGGGTGCCGCTCCTGCCGGGCGGGTTCAGCCAGCATCTGGGCATCGCGGGGCCGCTGGTCGTGCCGGGGAGCTCGGCCTGCCTGGCCTGCCTGGAGGAGGAGTTGTGGGTCCGTAACGGCGGGTGGGAGCTGCCCGCCATTCTGAACCAGGGGCGGAGCATTCCGGCGTTCGGCCCGCTCTGCGCGATCGTGGCCGGGTTCGTCGCCGCCGAGGCGGTCCGCTACCTCACCGGCGTGGTGCCGCCGGCCCTGGTCGGCCGGGTGATCCACTTCGACCTCCTGACGATGGCGACGACGGAGCAGCCCGTCACCCGGCTCGACACCTGCCAGGTCTGCGGGGATCCCCGCCCCTGATGGGCGAGGTTGCGAAACGTCCTGTATCGGCCACGTGACGTGGCGGCGCGCGCTTGAGAGGCTTCCCCCATGCGCGTGATCCCGACCATCGACGACATGGCCGCGTTACTGCGGGAGCTGTGCGACCGGTTCCCCGCGACCTGCCGCAGACGCCTCGTCGGCGCCTCCCGGCGGGGCGAACCGCTGGAACTGGTCTCGATCGGGGACGGGCCCCAGAACGCCCTGGTGTTCGGCGGCCCCCACGCCAACGAGCCGGCCGGCTTCCTGACCGTGCTCCGCCTGGCCTCCGTGCTGTGCGAGAACGCGGCCGAGCGGCGGGGGTTCACCTGGCACTTCATCGCGTGCGTGGATCCCGACGGCGCCCGGCTGAACGAGGGCTGGTACGCCGGCCCGTACACGATCAGCCACTACCACCGCCACTTCTACCGGCCGTCCATGAGCGACCAGCCCGAATGGACCTTCCCCATCCATTCCGGGCGCAAGCAGTTCGACCGGCCGCTGCCGGAGACCCTGGCCATGATGCGGGTCATCGACGAGCTGCGGCCCGCGTTCATGCTGTCGCTGCACAACGCCGACTTCGGCGGCGCCTACTTCCAGATCACCCGCGACGTGCCCGGCCTGGCCGCCGAGCTGGCCTCGATCGCCGCGGGTCAGGGCGTACCGCTGGATCTGGGGCCCATCGACACCGTCGGCTACCAGGTGGCGGGGCCCGGCGTCACGCTGCTGCCGCCGGCCGAGCACATCGACTTCGTGGAGACGGGCGGCGACGCGCGCACGCCTCGTACGTACGGGGCGTCTAGCTGGCACTACGCCGACCGCTACGGCACGTTCACGCTGATCGCCGAGGTGCCCCTGTGGACCACTCCGGGGTGCGACGACCCCTCGGACGCCGGGCTCTCCTTCGGCCACCTGGTCAAGGCGGCCGCGGTACGGCTGCGTGAGGAGATCGAGCCGCTGGCCCGCGCGCGTACGGACGTCCGGCCGCAGTGCGTCGCGCACACCCCGTTCCACGCGGCGGTGGACGACACGCTCGCCGTCTCCGACCTGCTGGTCTCCTCGCTCGAAGGCGCGGTGGACGGGGAGGACGCCGCCAGGACCGTCACGCGGGCCGAGGCGAGCGGCATCCACGACACGGTGCGCCGCCTGCCGCTGCGGGCCTGCGCCATGTTCCTGCGGCTGCTGGCGGCCGAGGCGGCGGCGGGCAACCGCCCGGCCGACCTGACGGCCGTCCGCGCCGCGCTGGAGGAACGCATGGGGCGCCTCTGCGCGGAGGCCGAGGGCCAGCTGGTCCAGCTGGACGATCCGCTCGGCCGGATCGTCACGATCCAGACGGAGGCCGCCCTGGCCGCCGCCCGCCGCCTGCGCTGAGCCGGCGCGGTGACCACACCCGTCCACCGGGTCTCCCTCGATGGGGACCTCCGCCATGACGGACCGTCTCCCCCTTAGGGGTGTCCCTCGACGGGGGGCCTCCGCCACAACGGACTGTCTTCTTCCTCGCCCGCCGAGGGGGTGTCCCTCCATGGGGACCTCGCCCACGTCGGACCGTCTTCTTCGTCTCCCCCGAAGGGGGTATTACTCCCCAAGGACCCCAGCCACCACGGACCCGCACACGGACCAAGACGGTCGCGTGCCGAACCACCCCGCTAGGGCAGCCGCCAGTTCGCCGTCCACAGGCGGGAGCCGGTGCGGCGGTCGAGGCGGCGGAGGAACGACAGGACGCCGGACGCGCCGGTCGCCCAGGTGTAGCCGGGCTTGTCGAGGTCGTTGCCGGTGAAGACCGGTGCCGAGAGCTCGCCGCCGGCGCGCATCAGCATCAGCTCGACGACCTCTTCGGCTCCGCGCCAGTAGGAGTCGTCGCCGGTGGCCATCGCCAGGTCGATCAGCGCCTCGCCGATGCCCGCCAGGCCGCAGCACTGGGACACGACCCATGCCTGCGGCGCGATGGCCAGGCTCGCGCGGGCGCCCCGCTCCGCCAGATCGAGGTAGCGGTCCTCGCCGTAGGCGGTGGCCGCGTGCGCCAGCGGGCCGAGGATGCCGGAAATGCCCTGGCACCAGGACGCGCCCATGGCCTTGGCGTCCGGTCCGGTGAGCTCGCCGAGCATGGCCTCGGTGGCGGTGGCCAGCGACTCGAAGCGTTCCCGGGCCGCCTGCCCGGCGTCGTGGTCGCCGGTGGCCTCGTGGTAGGAGAGCAGGAACTCCGCGCACCCGGCGGCGCCGTGGGCGAAGGCCATCTCCACGTTGACGCCCGAACCGGCCTGTGCCGGTGCGACCGCGTCCTTGGAGTCCGTCACCTCGCCGGAGACGAGCAGTCTGGCGCACTTGGCGGCCGCTTCCAGATGGCGCGGATCCTGTTCCAGCGCGGCCAGTGAGAGGTGACCCGCGCCGATACCGGCGACGCCGTGGGCCTGGTCTGCGCGTTGCTCGCCCTCCAGAACGATCGGGCCGGGGTCCGGCAGCTCGGGGACGGCGGTCAGTCGCGCGGCGGCCAGGAACAGCGCCGTTCCCGTGCGGCCGAAGTACAGCGCCGGGGGGAGCGCGGTCGGCGGCATGACGCGCGCCGTCCAGCGGGCCAGGTCGGCGGCGACGGTCTTGGCCTCGGGGTGGTGCAGCAGCTCCATGCCGACCCCGGCCGACCCGCCGTAGACGTTCGTCACCGGCGGGCTCGACGTCCGGGCGTCCGCCGGGCCGTCCATCAGGCCCTCCGCGAACCGTACGCACACGCGGGTGGTGTGATCCAGGACCTGCGACAGCAGCGCACCGCTGAACCGCACCCCGTCAGACCGCGACACCGTACGACCCGCCCGCCCGGCCCTGACGTCGGACCCGGCGGCGGCGCCGACGTCGGCGCTGACACAAGCCCTCAGGTCGGCCGCGGCCGCCACCCGCTCCTCGGCGTCGAGGCTGAGCAGGCGCGGCAGCAGCCCGACGACGCCCGTCGTGACGCCGGGGAACATCCGGGCCAGGCACATCAGCGTCCGTTCGACGTTCCTGGCCGGGTCGGGGTCGATCATGATGGGGTTCATCCCGGTCGCCGAGAAGAACAGCGTCGCCCCGAGCGAGAAGTAGTCGTCGGCGGGCTCGGAGGGGCGGTCCGCCTGCTGGCCGGGCACGCTGTAGCCACGGCTCCACCCGGGCAGTTGCAGCCCCTCGTACCTGCTGTTGCCGAAGTCGATCAGCGTGCAGCGGCCGTCCTCGCCGAGCACCACGTTCTTGGGGGAGAAGTCCCTGACGACGACGCCACGCGCGTGCACGGCGTCCAGCACCTCCAGCAGCCGGCCCGCCAGCGCGGTGAGGTCCCGGTCGCCGCCGTTCTCGGTGAAGCGGCCCCGCTCGCCGACGAACCGGTTGAGGTCCAGGCTGCCGGCGTCGGTCATGACGAGGAACTCGTCCTCGCCGTGCCGGAAGTGGTCGATCGGCGTGGGGATGCCCGCGACGCCGTCCAGGGCCTTGAGGATGCGAAGGTCGTTGCGCAGGTACATGCGCAGGTCCCAGCCCTCGGCGTTCTCGCCCACGTAGGCGCGGGCCTCCTTGACCACGACCGGCCGGCCGTCGGCGTCCTCGGCCCGGTAGACGTTGCCGCGCGGGCCACGCGCGACGCCGGACGTGACACGGTACCGGTTGCCGATGAGCCTGGCGGGTGCCTCCACGGCGTCCAACCCGATAGCCCGAGGCGGGTCGGCGACGCCGCTCTGCGGGCGGAACGGGTCGGTCGCCCACGGCGGGCAGGAGAACTCGGGTCCCGCCGCGCCCGGCAGGTGCTCGCCGTCGGGGCTGACGATGATCAGCTCGAAGTCGCCGTTCTCGTCCACGCGGTACTGGGGGGCGAAGGGGGCGTACCGGTAATAGACCGGCGCGTCGCGGCGCACCTGGCGATCGCTGACGATGCGCGGCGCGGCCAGCCCCGCCAGCGCCTCGGCCAGCCGGTGACCGAGGGGGACGACCTCGTCCGGCCGCGGGTAGACGGTGATGGCCTTGCCGACCGCGCCCGGGTCGAGGTCTCCGGAGTTGAGCTCCGCGAGCTTCTCGGGCGAGCAGGCGACCTTGAAGTCGCAGGACACGTCGGCCAGGACGGGCAGGACCCGTTCGAGCGTGTCGCCCAGGGTGCCGGGACGGGCGGAGACATGCAGCTTCCAGCCCTGGTTGGGGGTGGTGGCACGCGGGTCGTGGACGCTGACCCAGGTGTCGCCCTCGTAGATTTCCCTAGTGTTCGACTCGGCAAAATGGGTAAGAGAAACAATCACATTTACCGTCAACGAGAAAGCCCTTCTGCACCGACCGGCCGGATGCCTGAAGAAAGGCCACCGGAAGTGCACCGATGGCCTTTCCACAGCGGTACGGCGCAAGGAGCGCGCCGCCGCGGAACGCCGAACGCGTTACCGCCCGATCACACGATCGAAGGGCAGCAGGGGAACGTCGAGCAAACGGTACGCTTGCAGGTGTTCACGCAGGCCTGAGGCCCGTGGAGCAGCGCGGTGAGCTCGCCTTCGAAGTCGACGGCGAGGTCCTCGTACTCCAGAACGCCTGCGTCGCGGGGCTCCAGTGTAAGAACGGACATAAGGGCTCCTTCCTTGGCCACCGGTAGGCGGCCGATGTGGGGCTTGAGCCTCGGGACGGCACCGGATAAGTGCCGTTACCCGTGCCTTGACCGCGATGGGAATCGCCTGTCGCGGCCAAACGGACGCATTATGTTCACAACTCATCAAATATGTCCAGGCATCACGGAACAGGATTCCGTGCCCCGACCGCGCCGAGAAGGAATCGTTTACAAAGGGGGTTTACGACGACACAACGGTCACTTAGATTGGCTGGGTGATCCCCTGGCTTCCCGCATGAAAGCGTTCTGGAAGAAGCGCCCCCCGGACGTCGCGGCGGACAGGTCGGGGCTGGCGCTCGCCTACTGGGAGAGCCATGGCGACGAGCTCCTGACGGCGAGCATGACGAAGATCGCGCGTCGCCTGCCGTACCTGGTGATGTCCGCGCTGCGCATGGCATGGGAGGCGCACCGCCGCGACACGATCATCGCGCTGGCCGGGAACCTGGCGGCCGGCATCTTCACCGTCTACGGGCTGGTCGCGACGTCCGACGTGCTCGCCTCGCTGTTCGCCGGCGGTCCGACGCCCGAGCGCGTCCGGGCGGCGCTGCCCTCGCTGGCGCTGGTCGCGGCCGCCGCCGCGCTGCGCGGGGCGCTGCTGACCGCCGCCACCTGGGCCCAGGCGCGGCTCAAGGTGGAGGTCGAACGGCTGGCCGAGACGCGGCTCTTCGAGCTGACCACCCAGGTGGAGCTGACCGCGTTCGACGACGACGAGTTCCACAACGCGATGCGCAGAGCCCGCGACAGCGGCGTGCCCGACGCCGCGGGCGTGGTCGAGGCGACGATCGCCGTGATCGGCGGCGCCGTCGGCGTGCTGGCCTCGGCCGTGGCGCTCGGCCTCATGCACCCGCTCCTGACGCCGCTGCTGCTGGTCACGGTCGTGCCCGCGGGCTGGGCCGCGGTGCGGGCGGCGCGCCTGCAGTACGAGGGGTACTACCGGCTGTCGGCCGCGCGGCGGCGCAAGTTCATGCTGTCGGACCTCATGGCCGAACGGCTGCCCGCCGCCGAGGTGCGCGCGTTCGCGCTGCGCGACTTCCTGCTCGGCGAGTACGCGAACGTCGCCGACCTCGAACAGGACGTGCAACTCGACGTCGCGCGCCGCCGTGCCGTCACCAAAGCCGCCGGCGACGTGCTGACCGGCGCCGCGACCGTCGCCGTCTACGCCGCGCTCGCCGGGCTGCTGGCCGTCGGCGTCATCCCGCTCTCGGTGGCGGGCGCGGCCGTGCTGGCCATCCGCGCCGGCCAGATGTCGCTGGCCGCGCTGGTGCAGATGATGAACCGGTTGTACGAGGCGGGCCTCTACTTCGGCGACTACCTGTCCTTCCGCGAACTGGCCGCCTCCCGCGTGCGACAGCCATCCGGTACGGCGGCGCCGGAACCGTCCGGGCGGCTGGCCGCCGACCAGGTGACGTTCAGCTACCCGGGGGCGACTAGCCCCACGCTCAACGGGATCAGTGTCGAGGTGGGGTTCGGCGAGGTCATCGCGCTGGTCGGGGAGAACGGCTCCGGCAAGACCACGCTGGCCAAGCTGCTGGCCGGACTGTACCGGCCGGACTCGGGGACGATCCGCTGGGACGGCGCCGACCTGGCCGACCTCGACACCCGCGGGCTCATCTCGGTGATCGCCCAGGACCACACCCGCTGGCCGCTGACCCTCCGCGAGAACATCCTCATGGGCCGCCCGCTGGACGAAGACCGCTTAGCCGCCGCCGCGGCCGCCGCCGGGGCCGACGAAGTGGTGGCCGGACTGTCGCAGGGGTACGACTCGCTGCTCGACCAGCGCTTCCGAGGCGGCCACGACCTGTCGGGCGGGCAGTGGCAGCGGATCGCCGTGGCCCGCGGCTTCTACCGCGACGCCGCCCTGGTGATCTTCGACGAGCCGACCTCCGCGCTGGACGCCCGCGCCGAACACGCCCTGTTCGAGCGCATCCGCAAGTACGCCGACGGCCGCTCCATCGTCCTCATCACGCACCGGCTGGCCAGTGTCCGCTACGCCGACCGCATCTACGTCCTCGACCATGGGCGGGTGGCCCAGCAGGGCACGCATGCCGAGCTGATGGAGGAAGGCGGCCTCTACGCCGACATGTACACCCTCCAGGCCCAGGCCTACCGGGACGCGGCCACATGACCTCCTGGCGCCATGCTCCCGTGAGGCTCCACGCGGCGACCCGGCTCTACGCGGCGACCCGGCTCTACGCGGCGACCCGGCTCTACGCGGCGACCCGGCTCTACGCGGCGACCCGGTTCTCCGAGGCGAGCCAGTGATCGTGCTGTCGTCGGCCTATACGGCGCTGATCGCGGTCCTGCTGTACGCGGCCGTGAGCAAGGCTCGTGACCTGTCAGGATTCGCCGCCGACATCGGGGGTTACCGGCTGATCCCGCAGCGGCTCACGGTCGTCGCCGCCGTCGCGGTGGTGGTGGCGGAGCTGGCGGCGGCCGGGCTGCTCACCGCGCCACCCACCCGGCGCTGGGGCGCGCTGCTCGCGGCGGCGCTGTTCGCCGTCTTCCTCGCCGCGATGGCGTCCGTGCTGTGGCGCGGGCTGAGCGTCGGCTGCGGCTGCTTCGGCGACCACGGCCTCGTCGGCGCCGCCACCATGACGCGTACCGGGCTGCTCGCGGTGCTGGCGGTCATGGCCGCCGTCGCGGGACCTGCCCCGTTCACCCCCGTCCACCTGCTGGTGGGGGCGGCGTACCTCGCGCTCACCTTCCTGCCGGCCCGGCTGATCGGAGCCGTGGAGCGCGGCCGCGTCGGCCCCCGCCCCGGCACCCACTGGGACGTGACCCCACCTGCGGAGGCCCTCACCTCCGAAGGGCCCGGCGCCACTGAAGGGCCCGGCACCTCCGAAGGGCCCGGCACCTCTGAACGGCCCGGCACCTCTGAACGGCCTGGCGTCCTTTATGCGCTGATCGCGCCGACATGCGGTCTCTGCAGCGCCATGCTGCCCGCCTTCGTCGCGGCGGAGGGAGTGGACGTCGTCCTGGTGAGCGCCGCGGAGGAGGGACAGGTCCGCGACTATCTGGCGGCCCAGGAGGTCGAGTTGCCGCTGGTCATTGATCCCGGGGTGTTCGACCGTCACGGCATCCCCTGGCCGCCGTACGCCGTGCTGACCGACCGGCAGGGCGTCGTCCTGGCGGCAGGCGGCGCGGCCGAGCCCGCCGCTCTCGACGCCCTGCTGGCCCACATCCCCTCGGCTCCTGGCCGAACCAGGACTTGAGTACGAGCCGCCGGGCGTGGTGAGGGGCGGAGGTGACCACCCGGCTGTCCCGCTAGCACTGACAGCGGATACCTCCGCCCCTCCGGCCCCTGAGATTGAGGACCGGCCGCCGCGCCGGGCCAGGGTGGGGGACCAAGGACTGCCAAGCGCGACACCCTAGACGCTAACCCGCCGCCGCCCAGCGGTCTGTGGACGATTACGCAGAACGGGCGGCCTGAGGTCTGCGCACGATTACGTGGAACGCCTGAACTCCATCAAGAGCGGGCGGCCCAAGCGGCCAGCACCGCCGCCTCCTTCTCGGGCGCGATGCCGTGCTGCGCCTTGGCCCCGTACGACCGCTCCGCCTCGGGTACGTCACGCAGCCACGCCCACGTGTCCCGCACCGTCTCCGCCACCGGCCGTACGCGCAGCCCGGCAGCCTCGGCCTTGGCCGTGGGCACGCTCCAGAAGTTGGCGACCTCGTCCGACGGCGGCCCGCCCCACAGCGGCAGCTCGACCCACGTCCCCACCTCCTGATCGACGAGGAACCGATCGTCCACCCAGACGAACTCCGCGTCCGACCCGGTCGCCTCCTTGCCCAGCTCCAGCCACTCGCCGTACGTGGTGTTGCCCGCGGGCCCGGTCACCGCGAACCGGTCGGCCGTACCGAGCTCCGCCTGGTCCAGGGTGAAGACGGCGATGTCCCGCGCGTCCACGAGCTGCATCGGCGTGCCCGGATCACCCGGCGCGAGCACCTGGCCGCCCTGGGAGATCCGGTTCAGCCACCATGGCAGCCTGCCGACGTTCTCGTACGGCCCGAGGATCAGGCCCGGCTGCACGATCAGCGCGTTGCCGTCGAACCCCTGCTCCACGGCCCGCTCGCAGCCGCCCTTCAGCACCCCGTAGTCACCGTCGTCAGGACCGGCGTCCGGCGCGCAGTCCCACACCCCCGAGCCCTCGGTGGCGGCTTTGCCGGGGAAGCCGTCGATGGCGGAGACCGAGGAGATGAACGCGTATGTCCCCACATGTCCCGACAGCGCCCGCGCCGACTCACCGACGACCCGCGGCACATAGCCGGACGTGTCGACCACGAAGTCCCACGTGTGCCCGTCGGCCAGCCGGTGGAGGTCCGCGGTCACCTCGCGGTCACCCCGGATGGCCTCCACACCCGGCAGATCCGCCCCGCTCTGCCCCCTGTTGAACGTCGTGACCTGATGCCCCCGTGCCAGCGCCTCCTCGACGATGGTTCGTCCCAGAAATCTCGTCCCGCCGATGACCAGTACTCTCATGCCGACATTCTTCGCGTACGGCCAGCAAACCGGTCATATCTTCACGGAGAGCGTAGACGGGAGAGGCGGCAGCATGTGCACCCTGGCGGAGCTGATGTCGAAGTACAGGCCCACCAGCTCCAGCTGCCCGGCCCGCACCTGCTCGTCGACCTTGCGGTAGGTCCGCAGGTTCTCCAGCTGCTGCTGCACGTTGACCTTGCACAGGCGGTCCAGCGCCCCGCCGTCGAGCGGCTCGTCCGCGGTCTCGATGAACGTGGCCAGGCTGTGGTAGCCGTGCCGCAGCCAGCGCCGCATCCCCGGCAGGCTGCCCGCCTTCACCCCGCCGCTGAGCAGCCCGCACATCGCCCCGCAGCCCGAATGCCCGCAGACCGTGATCGTGTGCACGCCCAGGACCTGCGTCGCGTACTCGATCGCCGCCACCACCGAGTCGTCGTGCGGCTCGGCGCCCCTGCGCGGCACCAGGTTGCCGATGTTGCGCACGGTGAACAGGTCACCGGGGCCGCTCGCGGTGATCAGGCTGGGGATGACCCGTGAGTCGGCGCAGGTGATGAACAGGTGCGTGGGCTGCTGCTTGCGGGCCAGCTCGGTGAAGATGGGCCGCACCAGCGGAGCCGTACGCCGGTGATACTCCCGCGCGCCCGCCGTCAGCTGGCACTCCACGCTGGCCGGACGGGGACTTCCCGGGGCCGACCCGCCGTGCCGGGCGGGGCGGTGGTGGCGGTGCGACCACGGCAGCCACCACCGCTCCGGCGTCCGCAGCGGTGTCTTGGTCCGGGACAGGCGGGTCCCGCTGGCCGCCATCGCGTACCACTCGTCGTGCAGCTCGTCGATGTCGACGTTGCCGCCCAGCCGCTCGTGGTTCAGCCGCCAGGAGTGGATCGCCTCGAAGGCGGCGTTGTCCATGAAGTCGATGTTCAGGTCGAGGTCCACGGCCGTGCCGGGCGGGATGGCGCGCAGCTCGCGGGTGAGCCTGGGCACGCCCAGGAAGGTGAGCGAGCCGGAGATCGTCGCGTGGACGCGCCCGTCCTGCTCCGGCCGTGTCTTGACGGTGACCCAGGTCAGCCGCCGCAGCGCGAGCAGCGCGGCCAGCGCGAGACCGGCCAGCACCCCCTCGGCCAGCCCGAGGATCAGCACGGCCCCCATCGTCACCAGGTAGACCGGCACCTCGCCGTGGCCGTGCACCTTCCTGACATGACCCAGGTTGACCATCTGCACGCCGATGAAGACGAGCAGCGCCGCCAGCGCCTCCATCGGGATCAGCTTGATCGTCCAGCCGAACCCGAGGGCGAACACCACCACCCACACCCCGTGCAGGACCGCCGAGAACCGGCTGCGCCCGCCCGCCTGCACGTTCGCGGTACTGCGGACGATCACGCCCGCCACCGGCAGCCCGCCCAGCGCGCCCGAGACCATGTTGGCCACGCCCTGCCCGCTCAGCTCCTGGTCGAGGTCGGTACGGGGGCCGTCATGCATGCCGTCGACCGCGACCGAGCAGAGCAGCGACTCGACCCCGGCCAGCAGCGCGACGAGCAGCACGGCCGCCACGATCCGATGCCAGTCACCGGACGGCAGCACGGGGAAGGCCCAGGAGGTGACGGCGTTGGACAGGTCGACGCGGGTGACGTCCCAGTCGAACGCCCACGCGGTCACGCCGGCCACCAGCAGCGCGGCCAGCGGCGCCGGCACGACCTTGACCCGTTTGGGCAGGCGCGTCCACAGCGCCAGCACGGCGATCGTGAGCAGGCCCACCGCCACCGTGTGGCCGTGCATATCGGCCAGCTGCGCGGGCAGCTCCACGATGTTGGCCAGCGCCGAGCGCTGCGGTCTGCCGCCCAGCACGACGTGCAGCTGGGAGAGCGCGATGACCACGCCGACGCCCGCGAGCATGCCGTGGATGACCGCCGGCGAGACCGCCAGCGCCGCTCTGGCCGCCCGGAAGACCCCGAGCACCAGCTGCACCGCCCCCGCGATCAGCGTGATCATGCAGGTGGCCCGCCAGCCGTACGTCTGCACGAGATCCGCGACGACCAGGGACAGCCCCGCCGCGGGCCCGCTCACCTGTACGGCGGAGCCGCCGAGCGCGCCCGCCACGATGCCGCCCACCATGGCGGCGATCAACCCGGCGGCCAGGGGGGCACCCGAGGCCATCGAGATGCCCAGCGAGAGGGGCACCGCGATGAGGAAGACCACGAGCGAGGCAGGTACGTCGTACCTGAGCGTGCTCAGCACGCGACTCAGAGTGCCGATCATACGTCGAACCCTATTGCCCCGCGTGCCGGGGGCTTAAGGGGTCATCGGCGGCTTTACAGATTAATGAGTGGCCGCCGTCACTCGTCCGCCGTCCGGCGGTCGGCGTGGGAGTCGCCGATCAGCGGTAGTAGTCGGGGAATTCCTGCTCGGGGGTGGAGCGACGGTGCCCGCCGCTGTTGCCCTGGGCGCCGCCGTTGCGGCCGCCCTGCCGGGCGCCCGCCTCGGGCGTGCCGCCGTAGTTGGGCCAGGCGGCGTTGTTCGCCGGCGGCTCGCCCCAGCCCGCCGGCATCTGGCCGGGCGGAATGCTGGTGATGTCGCCGGTCTCGTACGCGAAAGTCTGCGCGATCTGGCCGGGCGGGAGGCTGGTGATGTCACCCGTCTCGTACGCGAAGTGCTGCGGCGCCGGCTGCATGGGCGGGGCCGACAGCACGTCGTCGTAGGCCGAAACAGCCCGCGCGGGCGCCGTGGGAGTGCCGGTGGCGGGGGAGGGGCCGGTCAGCGGGTCGGAGTCGTCGGCCACGGCCCAGCCGGCCCGTACCTCATAGGAGGCCGGATAGGAGGAGCGTGGGGCGGCGGCGGGCTGCTGCGGCTCGAAGGCCGGCCAGGAGTCGCTCGACGGGGCGGCGGGAGCGGGGTCGTCGAGGATGTCGTGGTGCTGCAGCGCGGGCCACGAGCCCGACGCCGTCGGCACGATCGGCGGGTTGGTCCAGGTGGTTTCCAGCGGGTCGGTGTTGGCACCGTAGACCGTGAACGGGACGCCGGCCTGCGCGCCGCCGATCGGGGAGACCGGCGCGGCGGGGGCCGGTGTGGCGGGGAACGAGCCGCTGCCGCCGACGGCGGGGAAGGAACCGCTGGTGGCCGGCGTGGCCGGGAACGAGCCGCTGGTGGTGGCCGGGCTGTTCGTGCTCAGCGAGGTGCCGCTGCCGACCGCCGGGAAGGAGCCGCTGCCCGTCCCGGGCTGGGGCGGCGTCACCTGCTGCGCGCCCACGCCGAGGATGCTCATCACGTCGGGCGGCGTCGGCGCGGAGAAGGTCACCGTGCGCTGGTCGGCCAGCTCGGCGGCCGTCGGGGCCGGACGCTGCGCCGACTCCACGAGGTCGGCCAGACCGGACGAGCCGGACGAGGCGGTCGCGGCGGCGGGCCGCTGGGAACGCGAACGCTGGGATCGTCCGGGAAGCGGCGCCTGGACGGTGGCCGCGTTGGGGTCGATGGCGGTGACGGGCTCGCGCTTGGCGGGCTCTCGCTTGCCGGACCGCTCCCGCTTGGCGGCGGGGCGCTGCTGCTCGCGCTGGGCGCTGGGCTGCTTCTCGCGCTCCCGCTCGCGCTCGGCGGCGGCTCGTGCGGAGGGGGTACGCGCGGCGGGCCGTTGGGCGGGCTTTTCCGTGGGCCGGTCGGAGGGGCGCTCCGAAGGGCGCTCTGGAGGACGACGCTCTGAAGGACGCTCGACGGGGCGCGAGGCGCCCTTGCGCGCCGCGACCGTGCCGCCGGCGCCGAAGCCGCCCTCTTCCGCGTCGCTGCGGATGTTGGCCCAGAACTCCTCGTCCTCGACGTCGGAGTGCGGGTTGCCCCACTCGTCCACGCCACGCTTGCCACGCTGGCCGGTACGTACCGGTTTGGCCTTGACCTCGTCGATAGGACTGAAGTCAGGGCTGAAGTTGTTCATGCGCGGTTCGCTCTTGGAGAACTCATCCGTGGAACGCGTCTGAGTCCTCTCATCCTTCTCGGCCATCTGCTTCAGCCGCTCGGGAGGCAGAGAGCTTTCCCGACGGTTCATGGAACGCATGCCCAGTGCCACGACGACGAGCACGAGGAGCACGACAGCGACCAAGCTGACTACGACCGCGATCATTGCACCACCCTCAAAGCCATGGCCTCCCTGCGGCACCGGTGAGATCGCGCGGCCATCGACGCGACCTTCCCCCTTTGATCACCAGCACCTAGCGATTGGATCTGATTGTGTCGGACCACTATGAGCGTTGTCACACCCTACGTGAAGAATTGGTAACTATTACTACGTTTAGTGAGCGGTGTCTCACTGGATGTTCACCACCGTGAGCCGGCCGCGGGCAATGGTCTGGTCCGCGATCTTTCTCAAGATCTCGGAGAGGGGGGCGCCCTCCTGGACATCGACCTTGCCGTTCAGCGAGTAGACGCTGAAGCGGTAGCTGCCCTTCTCCACGCAGGGGGGCTGGTAGCCCACCTTGCCGCTGGTCACCTTGGCCTGGCTCGCGCCTTCCGGCGGGCTCGCGGCGGCGTTCGGCCCCAGCTCGGTCGTCGTCGCGGGGATGTTGTAGAGCACCCACTGGACGGCGGATTCTGATGGTGAGAGAGAGTCGACCACGATCGCGATCGACTTGGCGTCGGGCAGAGGCTCGCTGGACCAACGCAAAGGCGGACTGCCCTGAGCACCCTTGCAGGAGAATTCGCGCGGCAGCGGTTCGCCCGCGCGCAACTCCGGGCTCGAGACGTTGATCTCGGCGATCTCCTTGGCCTGGGACCTTCCGACGAGGAAGTCGCAACCGGACGACGCGAGCACGACAGCCACCGCTGTCACAGAGACAGCGATGTGTCTCACGCGTCCTGCCGTGTTACACAGCCCCATGCCGCATGATGCTACGCGGCTATCCGCCGTGCGCCGACCGTTTCGCGAGGGTCGGTGGTCGGTAAAGGACCGTAAAGCGGGTGCAATGCGGGCAAGATACGAGTGAACTTCGCCACATCCATGACCTTCGCCGCTCTGGGCCCGCAGGTGACTCGGCAGGGCCGGGAACCGTGGGGATCGCCGGGGAACCGGGTCCCGGCCTGCTGGTTCTCGTCGCCGTGACGATGACCGCCCCCGACCGGCCGATCGAATGGGCGAGGGGGACGGCCTGCCCGGCGGGTACGGGGGACGCAATACGCGTCAAGTCCGTTCGGCCGGGCACCGCGCTCATTAAAACCAGGTGCCCAGGTACGCGGCCCCGGCCTCGGTACGCGGCCCCGGCCTCGGTACGCGGACCCAGTACGCGGCCCAGGCCAGGTACGCGGCCCTGGCCTCGGCCAGGTAGGCAAACCCGGCCTCGGCCAGATACGCGGCCCCGGCCTCGGCCAGCCGCCGGTGGGTGGTGTCCCACTGGGCGGCGGATCCACGATCCCGCCGTATGGCCCCTACCAGGGACGGACAGGACCGAGTGGTCGAGAAACCACACCGCTCTGCGGGACGCCGTCCGCAGACGGCAGGGACGGACAGACCCGCACCTTGCGGGACCCGGACCCGGGCCCGGACGGACCTGGACTCGGACCTTGCCGGACACCGACCCGGATGGACCTGGACTCGGACCAGGACCGACCCGGACCCGGATGGGAACCGGTCTCACGCGTGGCTGCGGAAGACCCTGATCGCCAGTGGTGCGAACACCACCACGAACCCCGCCGACCACAGCAGCGAGACCATCGTCGGCCAGGCGATCTCGCCGCCGATCAGCAGGCCGCGGATCGCGTCGGCCAGGTAAGTCACCGGGTTGACGTCGGACCAGGCCTTCAGCCAGCCGGGGAACGTGTCGGCCGGCACCAGCGCACTGCTCGTGAACGTCAGCGGCATCATGGTCGAGAAGGAGATCATCTGCACCTTCTCCGGGCTCGACGCCTTGAGCCCGATCAAGACCGACATCCACGACATCGCCAGCGCCACGACCACCAGCAGCGCCAGCGCCCCGAGCAGCCCCGCCACGCTGGTCGTCACCCGGAACCCGAGCACCATCCCGAACCCGACTAACAGCGCGAACGCCCACACCTGCTTGAACGTGTCGGCGATGATCCGGCCCGACAGGGGCGCTGTGCGCGCGATCGGCAGGCTGCGCAGCCGGTCGAACACGCCCTTGGTGATGTCGGTGTTGAGCCCGATCGCCGTGGACAGCGTGTAGAACAGGGCGTTCTGGACCAGCAGGCCCGGCAGGGCGAACTGCAGGTAGTCGCCGGTCGACCCGGAGATGGCACCGCCGAACACGTACGTGAACAGCAGCAGGAACATGATCGGCTGGATGCTGAGGTCGAGCAGCTCCCACGGGTTGTGCTTGATCTGCACCAGGCTCCGCCAGGCCAGCGTCATGGTCTGCCTGAGGGTGGCGCCGGGACCGACCCGGCCGGGCAGGGCCGTCGTGATGGCGGTCATGCGAGGGCTTCCTCCGTCTGCTCGTCCTCCGCGCGGTGCCCGGTCAGGGCCAGGAACACCTCGTCGAGGCTGGACTTGCGCAGCGCCAGCTCGGAGGCGACGATGCCGAGGTCGTCGAGGCGGCGGACGATGGCGGGCACCACGGCCGGGTCGCGCACGGCGGCCGTGACCATGGCGCCGGACAGGTCGGGTGCCACGTCGAGGACGTCGGTGACCACCTTGGCGACCAGGTCGAGCTGGTCCTCCCTGAGCGGCCGCACCTCCAGCACCTGGGCGCCGGTGGTGGCCTTGAGCTCGTCGGACGTGCCCGACGCGATGACCTTGCCGTGGTCGAACACCACGATGTCGTCGGCCAGCTGGTCGGCTTCCTCCAGGTATTGGGTGGTCAGCAGCACGGTCACGCCGTCGGCCATCAGGCCGCGCACGACGCCCCACAGCTCGGTGCGGCTGCGCGGGTCGAGACCGGTCGTCGGCTCGTCCAGGAACAGCACCTGCGGCCTGCCCACCAGGCTCGCCGCCAGGTCGAGCCGCCTGCGCATCCCACCCGAATAGGTCTTCGTGGCCCGGCCCCCGGCGTCGGCCAGGTCGAACCGGCCGAGCAACGCCTTCGCCCGCTCCCTCGCCTCACCTCGCGACAAGCCCAGCAGACGACCGATCATCATCAGGTTTTCGACACCGGTCAGCATCTCGTCGACCGCGGCGTACTGTCCGGTCAGCCCGATCAGCGACCGCACCTGATGCGCCTGCCGGCGCACGTCGAACCCCAGCACCGTGGCCGTGCCCGCGTCAGGCGTGAGCAGCGTGGCCAGAATGCGCACGGCGGTCGTCTTGCCCGCGCCGTTGGGTCCCAGCACGCCGAGCAGCCTGCCGGCCGGCACGGCGAGGTCCACACCGTCGAGTGCCTTGGTCTCGCCATAGTGCTTCACCAGGCCGTCTGCCTGAATCGCGTACTGCATGACCCGCCCCTCCTCCTCGGTGCCTCCACTTTGGACTACGGCACCGACAGTTTCCGGCTGGCGTTCCGGCCGGCGTCCGGCCGGCATCCGGTGCCTCTGGCCGATCACCGACGCGGGCGGGAGCCATAAGCTGGCCTCGTGACGTCTTCTGGCCCGTTGCGTGACCCCCAACACCGTGTCTCGCCCAAGGCCATCCGGCTCTGGCTCGCTGAGGCGTTGTTCGGGTTCGTGCTGCTCGTGGGGTGCTCGATCCTGGTCGCGCGGTGGGTCGGGGGGAGCGGGTGGTCGTGGGTGCCCGGCTGGTTCGCCGACGACCCGTGGCTGCTGCCCGTGGGGGTGGGCGTGCTGACCACCCCGTTCCTGGTGGCCGAGCCGTTCGTACGCTATGCCGTACATCGTTGGGAGCTGTCGGGTGATGTGGTCTACACCCGGTCGGGGTTCCTGACGCGGGAGTGGGTCTTCGTGCCGGTCAGCCGGATCCAGACGGTCGACAAGGCGCAAGGGTGGGTCGAACGGCTGCTCGGACTGGCGACCCTGGAGATCCGTACGGCCTCCCACGCGGGCTCGTCGACGATCAAGGGCCTGGACTACACGGTGGCGGCCGGGCTGGCGGAGGAACTGGCGCACCGCGCGGAGCAGCTCAGGGACGATGCCACGTGACCGATCCCCGCCCTGGCCCTCCCGCGCACCCATCGGCGCCCGAACCTCATCCCGGGCCTCCCGCGCACCCGTCGGCGCCCGAACCAGCTGATGCTGCTCGTGAGGGCTCGTTCCCGCCGGTGACCGTTCCCGCTGGGCCTGTGGAGCCCGCTCGGGTGCCGATGCGGCTGAGCCCCAAGGTGCTGCTCATCCACCCGGTACGGATGATCCCGTCGCTGATCGTCCCCCTTGTCGGGCTGCTGTTCGTGGGTGGGTTCTCCGGCATGTCGTACACCTGGGCGGCGGTCGGGGTCGGCGTCACGCTGGTCTTCGCCGTCGTCCGGTGGGCGATATTCAGCTACGAGATCGTGGGCGACCGTCTGGAGATCAAGCGTTCACTGATCAGCCGGTCGGTCCGTACCATCCCCTTGGAGCGGATCCGCGGCGTGGACGTCTCCACCCCGCCCATGCACCGGCTGCTCGGTCTGGCCGTACTCAAGATCGACACTGGGGCGAGCGGAGGCGAGGAGGAGGGCAAGCTCGACGGCGTCACCCTCAAGGAGGCCGAACGCCTGAAGTCGGTCCTGCTCCGACGCACCCGCATCACCCGCCCCGCCCGAGCCGGGACGCCCGATGAGATCTCCGCTGCCGTCTCCGCCACGGATTCCACCGCAGTCACGGTGTCCGCTGCGGTTCGTGGGGAGACGGCGGAGGCCGAGCGGGAGATCATCCGGGTGCCGTGGACCTGGTTGCCGTACGGCCCACTGTCCGGCGCGTACCTGCTGACGCCGTTCGCCCTGGCGGGCGGCGCCGTGGGGCTGGCGTTCCAGTGGGGCGACGACCTCGGCTACGGCCGGGACGCCGCGCTCACCGTCGGGGAGTGGCTCTGGGAGCACCCCTATCTGCTGCTCGCCGTGGTGCTGCTGCTCGTGCTGGCGATGCCGTTCGTGGGCGGTGTGATGTACGCGGTGTTCAACTGGAACTTCCGCCTCATCAGCCGCGACGGCTACCTGGTGGCCGAACGCGGGCTGATCAACCGGCGCAGTGTGTCCCTCGAGGCGGGGCGCGTACGCGGCTACGAGATCATCGAGGGACTCCCCGAGCGCTGGGCGGGCGTCGCCCGGGTCTGGGCCATCGTGACGGGCCTCGGCGACTCCCAGACCCGCGGGCAACTCCTGCCGGACGTCCCGCGCGCGGTCGCCTTCCGGGTCACCGGGGAGGCCATCGGCACCTACCAGGCCGAACTCCGTCCCCACCCGCCCATCGCCCGCAACCGCCGCCTCTTCCGCGCCGTCGCCCCGTGGCTCGCGCCGGCACTCGCCACCGCCCTGACGGCCCTGCTGACCGCCCAGCCGATCTGGTGGATCGGGACCGTGGTCGCTCTCCTCCTGGCAGGCTTGGGGATCCCCCTCGGCCTCGACCGGTACAGGTCTCTGGGACACGGGTACGACGGCGTACGCCTGGCGGTCCGCTCAGGCTCCCTCCGCCGCTCGCAAGCGGTGGTGGAACGCCGCGCGGTGGTGGGCTGGCACCTCAGGCAGACGTGGTTCCAGCGGCGAGCCGGGGTGTACACGCTCACCGCCGGGGTGGGAGCGGGCAAGGGCGGCTACTCGGCGATCGACGTCTCACAGTCCCAGGCGATCGGCTTCCCGGCCGAAGTGACACCGGAGTGGCTGGCTCCGTTCTTGTCCAAGGAGCAGTAGGCGGGCACCTTCCGCTGCTCGCCGAGGGGGACGCCCCTGGACGTGCTGTTCTACGGTTTCGGTGCGGTCAGCCGGCGTCCTTCCGTCTGAGCCCTCGTCCTCCGCCCCCGCTCCCGTCCTCGCGCCTTCAACCTAGGCCCCGGGGCGCTCAGAGTCCCAGAGGCCCGGGAGGGCCTGCGGGGAGAGACTCCCGACAGGTCCCGCGGGGGAGATCACCGACGAACCGCCGGGCAGTGCGCGGGCGGTGTGCGCGGGTGGCGCTCAGACGGCGGTCTGTGGACGGCGCTTGGGCGGTGTGTGCGGGCGGTGTTCGGCTCAGTCCTGGCGGCGGGCGCCGAACATGATCTCGTCCCAGGTCGGCACCGAGGCGCGACGCCCCCTGGAGCCCTTGCGCGGCTGACGGGCCGCAGGGGCGGGCGGGGGAGAGGGCACCGGGACCGGGGGCTCCTCCTTGGCCGCCGGCTGCTCGGGCTTCGCGGTGTCGTCCTTGCTCGTCCTCGCGGCTGGTACGGCAGGCTCAGGCGCTGTCGGCTCAGCCTTGGCCGCCGCCGGCTCAGCCTTGGGCTCAGCGGCAGGCTCAGTGGCGGGCTCGGTTTTGGGCTCGGCCACTGCGGGCTCAGCCTTGGGCGCGGGTGCCGAGGACTCGGCCTTGGGCTGGGGCTTCGAGGGCTGCGGCTTGGGCTTGGGTACGGGCGCGGTCGGTACCGGCTCGGCGGTAGTCGCCTCTGTGCCGGCCTTCGCGGTCGCATCGGCCTTCGGCGCTGTGTCAGCCGTCGGGGTGGTGCCGGCCTCAGGTACGCCTGCGGCGGCCTGGGGCTCGGGAGCTGTGGGGCTGGGCTTGGGGGCCGCTGTCGTGGGCTCGGGGTCGGCGGTCAGATCGGCAGTTGGCTCGGCTGCCGACCGCGCGGCCGTCTCGGGCGCGGTCTTGGAGGCGTCCTGGTCGGTTGCCGTTGCGGGAGCAGTGGCGTCCTTTGCCGCAGGCGCGGCCTCGGTGACGGGCGGTGTGGCGGTGGTGTCCGTAGTGGCGGGGGACGTCTGCGGCGCGGCGGCGCTCTCCACGGTGGCGTCCCCCACGGTGGCGGTGCTCTCCGCAGCGGTGTTCTCCACAGCGGTGGGTCCCACAGCGGCGCTTGCCGCTGCGGCGCCAGCGGACTGCTCGACGACCGTGTCAGCGGGCTGTGGGCCGGTGACAGTCCCACCGGGCTGCGGCTCGGTGAGAGTGCTGTTGGGCTCCGGGTCGGAGGCGGCGCTGGGTGCCTCCGGTTCGGTCGCCACCTCAGTGGTGGGCGTCGACTCCACAGAGGTCTGCGCGGTGGGCGTGGGGGTCGCGGCTACGACGTCTGCCGCTTCGGCGTCTGCAGCGACGGGCTTCGCCGTGGCGGTGTCCGTGACGGCCTCTGCGACGGCGCTGCCAGTGACGGCGGTGTTCGCCAGGATGGGGTCGGCGGCGGCCGCTGCGGCATCAGCCTCGGGCGCGACGACAGACGTCACGGCGGCATCAACGTCGGGCGCGGAGGCCGGGGTCACAGGAGCAGGCGGCGCGTTGCTCTCCACCGGCTCTGTGGTGCGGTCGCCCACCGCCGGGACGCTTGCAGCCGGGCCGTCGATGGCGGGCGCATCGGTAGCTGGGCCCTGTGCGGCGGTCGCGTCGACGGCGACCGGGCTCTGCGCAGTGGGCACGTCGGCGGCCTGGCCCTCCGTTGCGGGCGCGTTGGCGGCCGGTACCTCTGTTGCGGGCGTGCCAGTAGCCGGTCCGTCTGCGGCGCGTGTGCCGGGGATCGCGTCAGGTGCCGGGGGCAGCGTGACAGCGTCTTCGGGCGCGGACGCAGTGGTACGGGTGCCCGGAGGCGTGCTCTCGCGGCTCGCCGAGGCGTAGATGGCCTCGCCGTCCCGGCCGGTCGGGCGGTCGGTCTGGCGGTCAGGCGGGCGGGGAGTGCCGTAGTCGGGCAGCCAGGACGAAGGGTCGCTGGGGCGGGTGTAGTCGGTGTCCTGCGCCGCCGACGCCGACGCCGACGCCGACGACGAGGACGATGCCGTAGGTGCTGACGACGCCGACGGATGGGTACGGTGGCCGGGCTCCTGGGCGCGGTAGCCCGTCTCCGGTGCTGACGGCTCGGTCAGGTAGCCGGTCTCCTGAGCGGGAGCACGGTAGCCGGGCACGGAGGCGGGCGGCTCCGAGCGGTAGTCCCTCCCCGGCGGGTCCGAGCGGTAGCCGGCCTCCGCCGTGCGGCTGGAGGGGTCGGCTGCGGGGGCGCGGTCGAAAGGTGCCTCTCGCGCCGGAGTGAAGGGGGTCTCACGGGACGGGGTCTCGCGGGACGGCGCGGCGTGAGACGGGGTCTCACGGGAGGGAGTCTCGCGGGACGGGACATCACGGGACGGCGGGCGGCCGTAGGGCGATTCCGTGCCTCTCGGCTGGTAGCCGACCGCCGGCTCCTGCGGCTCCGGCTCGTGGCGGATCACCGACGGGAACGGCAGCGGGTCCGACGCCAGCGGCGGCACCGGCTGCAGCTTGGCCACTCGCGGCGTGAACGGCGTGACCGTGGTGTCCTCCACCACAGGGCTGGGGTCGAAGTCGGCGGCCGAGAGCCGCATCGACTCGTCGTCGTGCGGCGTGACGTGCCGCCTGCGTGGGTCGAAGAGCCACTCGGCGTGCCTGGTGTGACCGTTCCAAACGTAGCCGAGCTTGACACGCCAGAGGCCGTCGTCACGCTTGGCGGAGTCCCAGTCGATCTCGTCGGTGGGCACGCCGCGCCTGGTGAGCCGCTCGGCGACGAGATCGCCGAGCGTCGGGCCGGCTGAGGACTCTCCGGGCATGCGTACGGACACGCGCTGCGCCTGCTGGGCCACGTACTCGCGCTCCTGGAGCACGGGGCCCTCGAACCAGCGGACGCGTTCGACCGGGATGCCCGCTGTGGCGGCGATCTCCTCGGCTGTCTCTCCGGCACGAATGCGGGCCTGGATCTCCTTGGGGCGCAACGGACTCTCCACTTCGATCTCGTACTGGCCGAGACGGGAGAAGTTGCCGCGGACGGCAGCACGGAGCCGGTCGTCCACGGGAAGCGTGAACCGTGTACCCCGCCCTGCTGTCGCCAGCACGAGATAGGTACCGTCCTCACTTACCGCGACGAGTCGGAGCTCCTGCATGCGAGTCCCTTCGTCAGCGTGCTGCTCATTCTTCCCCCGGACCCTTGAGTCTCTCGCGTGTGCCGGTTGCCTGCCAGCACCGTACCCGGCATGTCCGAACATCGCCTTCCTGGGATAGCCCAGGGGCGATGTGACGCCGGTCACATTTGGTGATTCCATCATCTTCAAGGCCTGCCCGTGCGCAAAGCCCTCGACGGATTCTGGCGAATAGTGTCACGCGTCGCCGCGCACTTCAGCCAAGAGGCCAGAACGGATGGGTTGGCGCCTGGATGGAGCTCCAGGTAGCGGGCGGCGGCGCCGGCCAGGCGGGGGGCTCTGGCGGAGTACGTCTCGCCGGTGGGGGAGACCCGGCATCGGCCGGTGTCGGTGGCGGCGACGACGAAGACGCCGGACCGGGCCAGGCGGGCCATGGCGGTCCGCAGGGCCGGGGAGTCGGCGCCGTCGAGGGAGATATTGGCCACGGCGGGACCCCGGGCGTGCCTGCGTACCCAGTCGAGGCCGGCCAGGGCGTCCGACAGGCTGCCGGAGCCGCCGCAGCCCAGCACCCGTACCGACGCGACGCTCGCCTGGGGCGCAACGCCGTGCGACCGGCCGGCTACGGCGCGCGCCACCCGGGTGCCATGGCCGCCGCAGTCTTCGCCGGTACGCCCGGTGGCGTCGAAGGCCCACCAGAGCCGATCCCCCAAACCATCCGACACACGGAGAGTCTCCGTGCGACCCGACATATGGGGATTTTCCGAGTGGACTGCGCCGGTTCGGCCGTGAGTGACGCCGCTGTCCACGATGTAGACCGTGACGCCCTTCCCGGTCGCACGAGTGGCACGACGGGTGCGAGGGGCACGGGGGGCGCGGCGGGAGGGCAGGCGGGCGGACGTGGTGAGCGGCATGGCGTGGATCTCGCGGTCGGGCTCGATCGCCACCACCCTGGGGTCCGCGCTGAGCTCCGCCAGCTCGCTCGCGTTCAGCAGCGTGGCGAAGCCGGGCAGCGCGGCGGTGTAGAAGCGGCGTACCCGCCATCGCATCTCGCCGACCAGGTCGCGAGCCCCGGCCCGGTCACGCACGGTAACGATGTACGGGCGCGTAGGCTCGGTTACCGGCGGCCGGGAGGCGAGGCCGGAGGCGGGCGCCATGGCGAGGGGGATCGCGGTGGTCACGGCCGTCGCCGCGGCCGCGGCGAGGTAGAGAGAGGGCAGGCCGAATCGTCGGGGCACGAGCGACGAGGGTGTCTGTCACACACGTCACAGGAACAACAGGACACGCCCTCGCGTCTATTCACGAGAAAGCTCTTTACCGAACGCGGGCGAGAAAGGACTGATCCGGGGGATGAGCGGCGAGCAGCGGAAGTTCGAGCTGAGCATGCCGCAGATCGCGGGAAGCGCCCTGGCGGCGGTCACGGCGGCGGTCGGAGCCTCCTACCTCGGCGTGGGGGGAACGGTGATCGGCGCGGCGCTGATGAGCGTGGCGAGCACGGTGGCCACCGCGGTCTACACGCACTACCTCAAACGTACGGGCGAGAAGGTCAAGCAGCACACGGTGATCGCCTGGCGTGACTCCGGCGCGGCGGATCCTCCGCCCGAGCGCGAGGAGGGCCAGGGCGAGCTGGCGACGGCCGCGCACGCTACGGTGCGTAACCTCAGTGAGGCCGAGGGGCCGGGTGAGCCCTCGCGGCCCGGCGAGACCACGCTGGTCATGGCGCCGATCGAGGTTCCGGCGCGAAGGCGTGTGCCGTGGGCGAAGACGGGGATGGCCGCGGCGCTGGTGTTCGGGGTGAGCATGGGCGGCATCCTGACGTACCAGACCATCGCTCAGACGACCGTGCACGACCAGCTCACCGGTGGCAAGCCGGTGACCGAGCGCGGCAAGGCGCCCGCCAGGGAGAAGGAAGAGCCCGCGGTCGAGCCCCGGACGACGTTCTACAGCGACCCGGCGACGCCCAGCGGCGCGCCGAGCACGAGCGCGAGCCCGACCGCCTCGCCGACCCGCTCGTCCCAGAGCCCCACGCCGACACCCACCGGCACGGACAAGGACGCGAGCAAGGACCCCGGCAAGAACACCGTGGAGCCGTCGACCCCGTCCGCGACCACTTCGGCCCAGGACCCCGGCCGCATGACCGAAGCGCCGTCCGCCCCGACCGAGCCGCCGCAGCAGTCACAACCGGCGCAGCAGGACGAACCCGCCGAGGCGCAGTAAAAGCAGGCCCTACCCCAGCACCGTCTCCAGGTAGGCGTTGCCGAACAGCCGTCCCGGATCCAGCCGATCCCGTAGCGCCACGAAGTCCGCGAACCGCGGGTAGACCGCCCCCAGGTACGCCGCGTCCCGGGTGTGCAGCTTGCCCCAGTGCGGCCGCCCGCCCAGCCGCGTCATGATCTCTTCCACCCCGGCGAAGTAGGCGGGGTTGGGCGTGGGCCGATAGACGTGGCAGGCGATGTACGCCGACTGACGGCCGTACGCCGTGGACAGCCACGCCGTGCTGGCCGGCGTCACCCGCACCTCCACCGGGAACGTGATCCGCCACCCCATCCGCTCCACCAGCGCCCGCGTCTCCCGCAGCGCCTGACCGAGGTGCTCGCGCGGCACCGCGTACTCCATCTCCAGGAAGCGCACGTCCCGGCGTGAGGTGAAGATCTTGTACGACGCGTCCACGGCCTCGGAGTCGCCGAGCGCGGCGGCGCTGACACCGTTGATCCGCGGGATCAGTCCGGGGGATCGGGCCCCCAGCGCGCAGGCGGCGCCGAACAGCGTGTTCTCCAGGAAGACGTTGTCCAGCCAGTACTTGACCGCACCGGGCGGCCGGGCCGGGCCGGGGTCGCGGTTGTTGGTCTTGACCAGGCACGCGTCGGTGTGCGGCAGCCAGAAGAAGTCGAGATGCTCGTTGTCCGCGGTCAGGGAGTCGAGCGAGTCGAGGATGCCGCTGAGCGTCATCCGGCGCCGCCGGTTGCGCAGCAGGAAGGCGGCTTCCACCCGGAACGTCACCGAGGTCAGCACCCCGAGCGCGCCCAGCCCCACCCGCGCGGCGTCGAACAGGTCCTCCCCGGGGGCGGCCGTCACGACCGAGCCGTCCGCGAGCACCAGCTCCAGCGCCTCGACCTGGTCGGCCAGGCCGCCGCTGTCGCGCCCGGTGCCGTGCGTACCGGTCTGGATGGCTCCCGCGACCGTCTGGTCGGTGATGTCGCCCATGTTGGCCAGCGCCAGCCCGCGCGCGGCGAGCAGGGAGTTCAGCTCCCGCACCGGCGTGCCGGCGCGCACGGTGACGCGGTCGTCGGCGACGGAGGTGACGCCGGTCAGCGCGGTGGGGCGGAGCATGACGCCGTCGGTGAGGGCCACTCCGGTGAAGGAGTGGCCCGTACCGATCATGCGCAGACGGCGGCCGGCGGCGGCGGCGTCCTTGACGGCGCGTACGACGTCCTCGGTCGACGCCGGGGTACGCACCTCGGCGGGCGCGGCCGTCTGGTTGCGGGCCCAGTTCGTGAAGACCATGGCCGCCCTTGCGCTAGAGCATCTTTCGGATTAAACGTGAACGATACTCAGTTCTCCCAGCCTTCGGGAAGCGGGAAGGCGTCGCCGGGCTGCAGGTTCTGCGACTTGATGATGTCGGAGACCTTCACCAGCGTGTAGCCCCGGCTCTGCAGCAGTTGCACGAGCGACGGCATCACGTCGACGGTCTGCTTCACCCAGTCGTGCATGAGGATGATGCCGTCGCGCTTGGCCACGGCCAGCGTCTGCTTCTTGATCTCCGCGGAGTTCTTGGTCGCCCAGTCGCGCGAACCGGCGGTCCACAGGATCATCGGCATGCCGAACTCGGCCGCGACCTCCGAGGTCTGGATGTCCAGCATGCCGTACGGGGGCCGCAGCAGCTTGGGCTCGACGCCCGCGGCCTTCTTGACGGCGTCCTGCGTCTTCTGGATCTCGCTCTTGATGGCGCCCGGCTCGATGGTGGTGAAGTTCTTGTGCGTGTAGCTGTGGTTGCCGAGCTCGTGGCCCTCCTTGGCCATGCGCTTGACGAAGGCGGGGCGGCTCTTCACGTACTGGCCTTCGAGGAAGAACGTCGCCTTGGCGTTGTACTTCTTCAGCGTGTCGAGGAGCGTTCCCGCGTACTTGCCCGGCCCGTCGTCGAAGGTCAGGGCGAGGCACTTGACCTGCTCGTCAGCGCAGTCCACTGCCTTCGCCTTGGCCTGGGCGACGGCGGCCGACTTGGCCGGGGCGGCGGGCTGACGGGGGGTGGCGGACGCGGTCGCCGGTGTCAGAGTGACAGCAACAGCCGCGATAGCCAAAAGTGAAGTGATTTGTCGGGACATGCGAAAGCTTTCGTTTGTGAAGGGTGTTGCGAGGGTTGTTCGACCGTAGCGGATCAGTTCCCGGCCGGTGAAGGTGCCTCGGGAAGTCTCAGCAAACCCGAACCTCCGACGCCCACGACAACAGCGACCGCCGCCGCGCCGAGCGTGAAGCCGTACGCGTTGGACGCCCCGAACGCCTCCGTCAGCCGTCCCCCGGCCCACGCCCCGATCGCCACCCCGAACCCGATCGACGTGGAGATCCACGCCAGCCCCTCGGTGAGCACAGAGGGCGGCACGAGCCGCTCGGTGAGGGAGAAGCCGGTGATGAGCGTCGGCGAGATCGCGAGCCCGGCCAGGAAGAGGCCGAAAGCCATGATCCGCGCGTCGCCGATGAACATGATCGGCAGCAGTCCCACCACGAGCACCCCGAGCGCCCGTACGAACCGGTGGCGCAGCGAGACCCGCCAGTGCCGCGACCCGAACCAGAGCCCCGACACCATCGACCCGCTCGCGATGGCGGCCAGCAGGAACCCGGAGGCGCCCTTGACCCCGTGCTCCTCGGCGAAGGCCACCGTGATCAGGTCGATCGACCCGAACACCGCCCCCAGCGCCAGGTAGACGCAGGACAGCAGGGCGATCCCCGGAATCAGGATGGCCATCCCGGCGCCGGACTCGCCCGGCCGTATCGGCGGCTGGGTGCGCCGCTGCGCCGCGAGCGCGAGGGATCCGCCGAGCATGCAGACCAGCGCCACCAGCAGTCCCATGTACGGATTGACCGCCGTGGCCAGCACGGTGACCAGCGCCGGTCCGGCGACGAAGATCATTTCGTCGGCGACGGACTCGAACGCGAAGGCCGTGTGCAGCTTGGCCGAGCCGCCGTGCAGGTGCGACCAGCGCGCGCGGACCATCCCGCCCAGGGACAGGGAGGTCGCGCCGACCGACAGCCCGGCGGCGTACAACGTCCACTCGGGCAGCCCGAAGCCCGCCGACAGCATCAGCGCGGCCAGCGAGAGCGCGTTCACGATCGAGAAGGGCACGATCACCCGGGCCTGCCCGAACCGGTCGACCAGCCGCGCGGTCAGGGGGGCGGCCACCGCGAAGGAGACGTTGGTGGTGGCGGCGACGGCGCCCGCGGTCGCGTACGACTCGGTGAGGCCGGAGATCAGCAGCACGATGCCGATGCCGAGCATGGACATCGGCATCCGGCCGACGAAGCCGGCCAGCACGAATCCCTTGATGCCGGGCCCGTTGAACAACCCCCGATAAGGCCCGACCACGCCCGTTCCTCTCCCTTGATGCGTCCCAACATTTACGCGCGCGCTGACCGGACAGCAAGTGATTTTTCCGGCAACTCGGCTAACGTGTGCCGGGTGTCCGGTCTTCCCTCGTTCCGCGCCGTCCTGATCGTGATCGCTTCGGTCATCGCCGTCTCGGTCGTGGCCGTGGGAGTGGCGCTGTCCACGCGGGACGACCTGTTCGCGAGTACGGCCGACCAGCAGCCGGTACGGAAATCGCAGAGACCGGTCCAGAAGACGCAGCCGCAGACCGCCGGTCTCGACAAGATCGTGCCCACGACCGAGCCGGTGAAGGACTTCGGCAAGGGCGGCCCCAGCGTCACCCCGACCCCGCCCCGCGTGCTGGCGATCGCCCGCGCCGAGGTGCCCAAGACCACCCGGTTCGAGCTGGCGAAGCTCAAGCACGTGCAGAAGGTCGCCATCGTCGACGCCGGCTCGGTCCGGGTGTCGGGCACCGGGCTGAACCTGCTCGCCGTCGACCCGGCCGACTTCCGCTCCTGGACGCCCAAGGCCGTCGCCGACCAGCCGGCCGTGTGGAGTGCGCTGTCCAGGGGCGAACTGGTCGCCGAGACCTCGGCCGTACGCAGGCTCGGCATGATCCTGGGCGCCGAGTACCAGGTGGACGGCGGCCCCCGCCTGCGCGTCGCGGCCTCGGCCACCCTCGGCCTGTCGGGGATCGACGGCCTGGTGGGCGCCGACATGGGCAAGGCACTCGGCCTGGCGCCGGGCGTCGCGGTCCTGCTGCACGGCAAGCCCGGCATCAGCGAGCCGGGCGTACGCAAGCTGCTCGGCAAGGGCGCCCAGGTCGTGACACTGGGCGCCCGCCCCAAGGCCCAGCCGACGCAGCCGGCCCAGCAGACGGCCAAGCCGCAGCAGCAGGTCAACGTCGGGCGGCCCAGCAGCTACCTCGACCTCTACAAAGCCTCGGCCACCCACTGCCCCGGCCTGTCATGGACCGTGCTGGCGGCGATCGGCCAGGTGGAGAGCGGGCACGGCCGCAACAACGGCCCGTCGAGCGCGGGCGCGCTCGGGCCGATGCAGTTCATGCCCGCCACCTGGA
Source organism: Nonomuraea sp. NPDC048901 (assembly GCF_040649695.1). NCBI lineage: Bacteria > Bacillati > Actinomycetota > Actinomycetes > Streptosporangiales > Streptosporangiaceae > Nonomuraea > Nonomuraea sp. NPDC048901. The sequence goes on from NZ_JBEZFW010000002.1 coordinate 616,595, forward strand.
AGCACTACGGCGTGGACGGCGACGGCGACGGCAAGTCCGACATCTGGAGCCCGTACGACGCGGTGCCCGCGGCGGCCAAGTACCTCTGCGCGAACGGCGCCGGCCAGGGCGGCCAGAAGCTGCGCAAGTCGATCTGGTTCTACAACCACTCGTGGGACTACGTGAACAAGGTGATGGGCATCGCCGAGGCGTACGCCCGCGCCTACACCTGACGCCCGCGCGCGTTCATGCCTGACGTCTCCGGGGCGGTGGGCAGCAGGTGAGCGCGCAGGGCTGCGGCTCGGGCTCCTCCATCAGCTCGCGGATCATGCGGACGAAGGCCGGATGGGTGCCCGCCGTCGCGGCCCGCTCCATGGGCAGGCCCAGCTCGGTGGCCACCTGCCTGGCCTCGGTGTCGAGGTCGTAGACGACCTCCATGTGGTCGGAGACGAACCCGATCGGCACGAGCACGACCGACCGGGCGTCGGTCTTGCGCAGATGGTCGCAGACGTCGGGCTCCAGCCACGGCACCTCGGGCGGCCCGCTGCGCGACTGCCACACCAGGTCCCACGGCTGGGTGCGGCCCAGCGCCTCGTTGACCAGCTCGGCGCTCCTGCGCAGCTGCGCCTCGTAGAGACCGCCGTAGGGCCCGGCGGTGCGCGCCATCGAGACCGGCACGCTGTGCGCGGTGAACACCAGCCGGGCGTCGTCGCGGCCGAGCCGGTCGAGCGCCTGCCCGACGTGGTCGGCCATGGCGGCGACGAACCCCGGATGATCCCCGAAGTGCCGCATCTTGACCAGCTCGGGACCGCCCTTGACGGAGATCCTGGCGATGTCCTCGTAGTACTGGCGGCAGCTGGAGTAGCCGGCGAACGCCGAGGTGGCGAACACCGCCGCCTTGCGGATCCCGTCCGCCTTCATCCGCTGGACGGTCTCCTCGCCGAACGGCTCCCAGTTGCGGTTGCCCCAGTAGACGGGCACATCGACCACCGGACGCAGCGCCTCGATGAGCGCGCGGTTCTGGCCGTTGATCGGGCTGACCCCGCCGAAACCCTGGTAGTGCTCGGCCACCTCCAGCAGCCGCTCCTGCGGCACACCTCGGCCCCGCACCACGTTCTCCAGAAACGGCAACACGTCCTCAGGCCCCTCGGGCCCACCGAACGACAGCACCAGCAGAGCGTCGTAGTTCCCCACGGACCCACCTTATTCCGGCGAGGGAGCGCCGCCGCCCTGAGCGGGTCTCTACGGAGCTAGGCAACTGAACAGGGTACGTTTTGTGGAGTGAGCGCATTCAACGACATTCGTGACTATGTTGCCATCCCCCGGGTTCTCTCGCTGAAGCTCTCGCCCGACGGCTCCCGGCTGATCTCCGCGGTCCAGTCCCTCAACCCCGACGGCAAGTCGTACGGCACCGCGCTCTGGGCCATTCCGATCGACGGTGAGCCGTACCGGCTGACCCGCTCGGCCAAGGGTGAGAGCGCGGCGGAGTTCACCGACGCGGGCGACGTGCTGTTCACCTCGGCCCGGCCCGACCCGACCGTCAAGGACGCCACCGACGAGGTGCCCTCGCTGTGGCTGCTGCCCCGCTCGGGCGGTGAGGCCCGGCAGGTGGCCGCCCGTCCCGGCGGCGTCGGCGCCTTCCGTACGGCCGGTGACGTGGTGGTGTTCGCCGCCGACGTGCTCACCGGCGAGGAGGCGGCCGAGGAGGAGCGCCGCAAGGCGCGCAAGGACGCCGGTATCAGCGCGATCCTGCACGAGAGCTACCCGGTCCGCTACTGGGACCACGACCTCGGCCCCGGCCACACCCGGCTGTTCGCCGCGAGGCTCGGCGCGGACCGGCTGGAGGACGTACGCGACCTGACCCCCGACCCGGGCGAGGCGCTGCGCGACGTCACCTTCGCGCTCACGCCCGACGGCGCCACCGTGATCGCGACCTGGCGTACCATCCTCCCGGACGCCGAGCTGCGGGTGGACCTGGTCGCCATCGACGTGGCCACCGGTGAGCGGCGCACGCTGTTCACCGAGGAGGGCCACGACTTCTACGGCCCGATCGCGGTCTCGCCCGACGGCACCCGCGTCGCCTGCGCGCGCGAGCGTCTGGCCGGGCTCGACGTCTCCGTCCGCATCGATCTGTGGATCGGCGACCTGGCCACCGGCGCGGGGCGTGCCTACGCACCTGACCTGTTCCCGGCGGACGTCGAGTGGGCGCCCGACTCGTCGGCTGTCTACCTCGCGGCCGACCAGCGGGGCCGCCGCCCGATCTTCCGCGTGCCGCTGGACGGGGAGGTCGCCCGGCTGACCCAGGACGACGCCGCCTACCTCGGGCTCAACGCATCGGCCGACGGCCGGTTCGTCTACGCGCTGCACAGCGGCGTCGACCGCACCCACGGCCCGGCCAGGATCGACACCGCCACCGGCGAGATCACCGACCTGCCCTCGCCCGCCTCGCGCCCCGAGCTGCCCGGCACGCTGACCGAGGTCTCCGCGACGGCCGACGACGGCACCACGATCCGCGGCTGGCTCACGCTGCCCGAGGGCGCCTCGGCCGACGACCCGGCGCCGATCCTGCTCTGGATCCACGGCGGTCCCGTCGCCTCGTGGAACGACTGGCAGTGGCGCTGGAACCCCTGGATCATGGTCCAGCACGGCTACGCCGTCCTGCTGCCGGACCCGTGCCTGTCCACCGGCTACGGTCAGGAGATGATCGACCGCGGGTGGGGCAACTGGGGTCCGCGTACCCTGGCCGATCTCGACGCGATCGTGGACGTGGTCGTGGCCAGGGACGACATCGACGGCGAGCGGATCGGCGCGATGGGCGGCTCGTACGGCGGCTACATGGCCAACTGGATCGCCGGCCACAGCGACCGCTACAAGGCCATCGTCACCCACGCCGCCCTGTGGAACCTCGACCAGTTCGCCGGCACCACCGACGCGGCCCAGTACTGGCAGCGCGAGATGGGCGAGCCCGGCTCCGAGCGGTACGCCAAGCTCTCCCCGCACCACGGGCTCGACAGCATCACCACCCCGATGCTCGTCATCCACGGCGACAAGGACTACCGGGTGCCGATCGGGGAGGCGCTGCGCCTGTGGTGGGACCTGCAGCGCCGCAACGTCGAGTCGAAGTTCCTGTACTTCCCCGACGAGAACCACTGGATACTCAAGCCCGGCAACGCCGTCGCCTGGTACGAGACCGTGCTGGCCTTCCTTGGCCAGCACGTCCTCGGTCAGGAGTGGAAGCGCCCGGACTCGGTGGCGTGATGACCGATCCGCAGGCACTGCTCGACCTGGCCGAGGACATCGCGCGCGAGGCGGGCGACATGCTGCTCGCCAAGCGGCCCACGATGTCGGAGGTCGTCGAGACCAAGTCCAGCCCCACCGACGTGGTCACCGCCCTGGACACGGCGTCGGAGCGGCTCATCCGCGCCCGCGTCCTGGAGGCCAGGCCCGGCGACAGCGTGCTGGGGGAGGAGGGCGGCGAGGCCGCCGGTGACTCCGGTGTGCGCTGGATCGTCGACCCCATCGACGGCACGGTCAACTTCCTGTACGGCCTGCCCGAGTGGGCGGTGTCGATCGCCGTCGAGGTGGGCGGCGAGATCGTCGCGGGCGTGGTGAACGTGGTGCCGCGCGGCGAGGTGTTCACCGCGGCGCGCGGCCGGGGCGCCTGGCTCGGCGGCGAGCGGCTGCGCTGCAACACCGGCGTGCCGCTGCCGCAGGCGCTGGTCGCGACCGGCTTCGGCTACCTGCGCGAACGCCGGGCCGTGCAGGCCCAGGTGCTGGCGTCGGTGCTGCCGCGGGTACGCGACATCAGGCGCGGCGGCTCGTGCGCCGTCGACCTCTGCTCGGTGGCCTCGGGCCGGGTGGACGCCTACTACGAGCGGGGCACCAACTACTGGGACTTCGCCGCGGCCGGGCTGGTCGCGACCGAGGCGGGGGCCAGGATCGGCGGGCTGAACGGCAGGCCGTACAGCAACGACTTCGTGCTCTGCGCGGCGCCGGGGCTGTTCGACGAGCTGCACGACCTGCTCGTACCGCTGGATCCCCAGCGCGACGCCTGACGGCGCGTGGGTCCCCAACACGGCGATCCCCAACACGGCGCGAAAACGGCCGGAGCCCTTGCCCGGGGCTCCGGCCGTTTCGTCACACGATGTGCCGATCAATGAGGCAACGGGACGCCGTTGTCATCCGCCAGGCGGCGCAGGTCCTCGATCTCGGCGGTGAGGGTGTCGGCGAGGTAGTCGTCGCCGGCGCACCGGGCCTCCCGAAGGCCCTTGTAAGCCTGGTCGAGGCGGCTTTCGATCGTGGTCGTGAACTCGCCCATCTCACCTACTCTCTTCAGGGGTTGCGGAGCGAAGAGCGCCCACCGCTCGTGGGGAAGCCAAAAGAGGCACACGGCGATGGGTGTCCAGCAGGCATACCCCGGCCCATCGCTTACCGAAACATGAATTTGGCTGTGCCTTGCGGCACACATGCTCTGACATGCCTTACCGTGCGCTTATCGCAGGTGTGGGCAGAATGAAGCAGCGGATCCGGAGAGAGGTGCCAGTCGTGCGAGTGCTGGTTGTAGAGGACGAGCTGGTGCTCGCCGACGCGATCGCGACCGGTCTGCGGCGCGAGGCCATGGCGGTGGACGTGGCCTATGACGGGGGCGGCGCGCTGGAGCGCACCTCCTACATCGACTACGACGTGATCGTCCTGGACCGCGACCTGCCGGTCGTGCACGGGGACGAGGTCTGCCGCCGGCTGGTGGAGCAGCGTACGTCCTCGCGCATCCTGATGCTGACCGCGTCCGGCGACGTCGACGACAAGGTGGAGGGGCTCGGCCTGGGGGCCGACGACTACCTGGCCAAGCCGTTCGTCTTCGTCGAACTGGTCGCCCGGGTGCGGGCGCTCGGCCGCCGGTCGGCGCCGGCCCTGCCGCCCGTCCTGGAGCGGGGCGGGATCCGGCTGGACCCGGGCAAGCGGCTGGTCGAGCGTGAGGGCAAGGAGGTCATCCTCACCAAGAAGGAGTTCGCGGTCCTGGAAGAGCTGATGCGGGCGGAGGGCGCCGTCGTCAGCCAGGAGGATCTGCTGGACAAGGCGTGGGACGAGAACATCGATCCGTTCACCAACGTGGTGCGGGTGACGATGATGACCCTGCGCAAGAAGCTGGGGGATCCGCAGGTGATCGAGACGGTGCCCGGAGTGGGATACAAGTTGTGACTCAACGGCCGGAGCGCGAGGCGATGCCGACGCATCCGATGATCAGCCCGCACTCGGAGCGGGCCGTGGCGCGGGCGGAGCAGGCGCGGGCGGAGTCGGCGCCGCCGCCGAGCGGCCAGCCCGTCTGGGACGGCCCGCCGCCACCGTCATACGCCCGGCCGCAGCGGACCACGATGGACGTGGTCAAGGCGCTGCCGGGCAAGCTGAGCATCCGATGGAGGCTCACCATCGCTTACGGCTCGCTGTTCTTCGTGGCCGCGGCGGTGCTCCTCATCTCCATGTACGTCATCGTCGGCACAGCGATCAACGTTGTGTGGCCGGAAATCAACACCGACAACATCGACGCCATCGACGCGGCCATCGTCCACGCGCGCTGGTACGCCGCAAAGGACCAGACCGTCGCCAGCGCCCGCGACGCGATGCTGCAGAGCTCCTTGATGGCGCTGGCGGGCGTCGGCATCCTCGCGGTGATCCTCGGTTACTTCGTCGCCGACCGGGCGATGCGGCCCGTGAGCCAGATGACGGCCACGGCCAAGAAGCTCTCCGAGAGCACCCTGGCCCATCAGCGCATCGACCTGGAGGGCCCGGACGACGAGCTGAAGGAGCTGGCCGACACCTTCGACGCCATGCTCACCCGGCTCAACGTCGCCTTCGACACCCAGCGAAGGTTCGTCGCCAACGCCTCGCACGAGTTGCGAACTCCGCTCACGATCAACCGGACGGTCCTGGAGATCGCCCTGTCCGATCCCGAGGCGTCACAGGACCTCAAGGCGCTCGGCCGTACCCTGCTCGAAGTCAACGCGCGCAACGAGAAGCTCATCGAGGGACTGCTGCTGCTCGCCAGGAGCGAACGCGAGCTGGCGGTACGCAAGCCGCTGGACGTCAAGGACGTCGCCCAGACGGCCGTTGAGCAGGTGACCCCATTCGCCGAAGATAACGGCGTAACCATCACCACCGAACTGGTCAGCGCGCCTACCATAGGCGATCCGGTGCTCTTGGAGCGGTCCGTCAGCAACCTGCTCGAGAACGCCGTCAAGTACAACATTCCCGAAAACGGAAAAGTATGGATCCGAACGGGAATGGTAGACGGTGCACTGGTTGTTCAGGTGGCCAACACGGGGCAGCATGTCCCTGCGTACGAGGTGAACAGCCTGTTCGAGCCCTTCCGGAGGCTCCACGCGGATCGTGTGGATTCGGCGAAGGGATCTGGTCTTGGGCTGTCCATCGTTCGCGCTGTTGTGCAGGCGCACGGTGGAAATGTGACCGCCGTGCCGCGGGAGGGCGGAGGACTTGTGGTGACCATTCGGCTGCCGAGCCGCTGATCCGGCGTGTTGCACCACGGCGGGCGTCTCGTTCTCGCCGCACATGTGGTTGGATGTGCCGTCGAACACGGTGGGGCATGCCGCCAAGGCTGTGGGTTTCGCCATATTTGGCTAACCATTGCCGACGGCAGCGGGTCCTGACGTGTTGGGAGGTTCATGGTTCCTTCCTGCTGGGTACCGATGCAAAAATTCCCCCGGCAGAACGGGCACAAGATGAGGCTCCCGGGCGTTAGAAGACGCGCGATGAGCGCGAAGACGTATAGATGAGGGGGATGGAGCAAGCACGATGGCTACCGATTACGACAGCCCGCGCAAGACGGACGACGACCTGGGGGAAGACAGCCTCCAGGAGCTCCAGGCGCGGCGCACCGACAAGTCGTCGGGCAGTATCGACATCGATGAGACCGATCTGGCCGAGTCGCTCGAACTACCCGGTGCCGACCTGTCGAACGAAGAGCTCAGCCTGCGCGTGATTCCGCGCCAGGCGGACGAGTTCACCTGCTCGCGTTGCTTCCTCGTGCACCACCGCAGCCAGCTGGCGTCCGAGAAGAACGGCCAGCAGGTGTGCCGGGAGTGCGCCGCCTGACGAAGGAGGAGGCTCCGCGTGGCCGCACCTGAGAAGGACAGGCAACCAGGCGACGAGATCGCCGACCCCGATAAAGAGGTCGGCGAGCTCGTAGGCCGGCTCGCCGACTCCGGTGAGCTGGAGCCGGCCGAGCGGCGACGGCTGCTCGGCCGTCTAGCCCGCGCTCTGGCCTCCGGCGCGCGCAAGACGCGTGAGACCGGAGTGGGGCGTGGACGCTGGCTGGCGGATGTGTTCATGAACATCGCGCCCCGCATCCCCATCAGAGACCTTCACACCCTCTCCGAGCACCACCACGGCCTGACCGGCGAGCAGCTCGCCGACGACCTGGTGCGCACCGCCCAGAAGGCGACCATGACGGTCGGCGCCATCGGCGGAGCGCTCGCCGCGGCCGAGTTCGCGGCCCCACCCCTCCTCCTCTCCGCTCCGGCCCAGCTCGTCGCCGAGACCATCGTGGTGGCCGCCATCGAGGTCAAGCTGCTGGCCGAGCTCCACGAGGTCTATGGCGTACGCGTCTCGGGCACCGGCACGCAGCGCGCGGCCGTCTTCGCCGCGGCCTGGGCCAAGCAGCGCGGCGTCGACCCCCTCGCGCCCGCCTCCGTCACCCTCGCGCTCGGCGCGGCCACGAAGACGGCCCTGCGCAACCGCCTCATGCGTACCCTCGGACGCCATCTGACCACGCTGGGCCCGTTCCTCACCGGCGCGGTCGCCGGCGGCGCGCTCAACCGGATGGCGACCAAGAAGCTGGGCGAGGCCATCCGCGACGACCTGCGCGGCAAGCTGCCGCCCGGCCGCCGCTCGCCGGAGGTCCGGCCTTAGAACGTTTGCGTTGGGACGCCCGCTCTGGGACGACCTCCGCTGGCCTAGCGGTCCCGCTCGTCGATGACTCGCCGGAGTTTGCCCACTGAGCGCTCCAGCGTCTCCGGGTCCACCACCTCGACCTCGACCTGTACGCCGATCGTGTCCTTGACGACCCTGCGCAGCGTCTGCCCTGCCTCTGCGCGGGCCTCTGTGCCCTCCTCCAGGCCCGGTCGCGCCTCGACCCTGACCGTCATCACGTCGAGCCGCTCCGGGCGGGTGAGCCGTACCTGGAAGTGCGGCGACAGCCCCGGCACGCGCAGCACGATCTCCTCGATCTGGGTGGGGAAGACGTTCACCCCGCGCAGGATGATCATGTCGTCGGTACGGCCCGTCACCTTCTCCATCCGCCGGAACGCCGGCCGCGCGGTGCCGGGCAGCAGCCTGGTCAGGTCGCGGGTCCGGTAGCGGATGATCGGCAGCGCCTCCTTGGTGAGGCTGGTGAAGACCAGCTCGCCCGACTCGGCGGGGGCCCCGGTGAACGGGTCGACGGTCTCGGGGTAGAAGTGGTCCTCCCAGACGTGCAGGCCGTCCTTCGACTCCACGCACTCGTTGGCCACGCCCGGCCCCATCACCTCGGACAGTCCGTAGATGTCGACGGCGTCCAGGTCGAAGCGGTCCTCGATCTCGGCGCGCATCTCCTCGGTCCACGGCTCGGCGCCGAAGACGCCGATACGCAGCGAGCACGCGCGGGCGTCCAGGCCCTGCCGGTCGAACTCGTCGAGCAACGCCAGCATGTACGACGGCGTGACCATGATGACGTCCGGCCGGAAGTCGGTGATCAGTTGTACCTGGCGGGGCGTCATGCCGCCGGAGACCGGTATCACCGTGCAGCCCAGCCGCTCGGCGCCGTAGTGGGCGCCCAGGCCGCCGGTGAACAGGCCGTAGCCGTACGAGATGTGCACGATGTCGCCCGGCCGCCCGCCCGAGGCGCGGATCGAGCGGGCCATGACCTCGGCCCAGACGTCGAGGTCGTTCTTGGTGTAGCCGACCACCGTGGGCTGCCCGGTGGTGCCGCTGGAGGCGTGCACCCGCGCCACCCGCTCCCGTGGCACGGCGAACATGCCGAAGGGGTAGCAGTCGCGCAGGTCCTGCTTCGTGGTGAAGGGGAACTTCACCAGGTCGCCGAGCTCCTTGCAGTCGGCTGGGTGAACGCCATGCTCATCAAACTTTTGCCGATATTTCGGGACATTTTGGTATGCGTGGTGGAGTGTCCGTTGGAGGCGCTCGAGTTGGAGGGCCATGAGCTCGTCGCGCGAAGCCCGCTCGATCGGGTCGAGGTCGCCGGGCTGAGGGGCGGCGCCGAGTCTCATCTCATCTCCTTGCTGCGGCCGCGGAACTCCGCGACCACCTCACCGTCGGCCTTCTTCACCGTGATGTCGTAGATGCCACTGCGGCCGTAGCGGGTACGTTCGGCGGCCTCGGCCGTCAGCACGTCACCCATGCGGGCCGGCGCCACGAAGGTGATCTCCGCCCCCGCCGCGACCGTCACGGGGCCGTGGCTGTTGCACGCGCAGGCGAAGGCGGTGTCGGCCAGCAGGAAGACGTAGCCGCCGTGGCACAGCGCGTGCCCGTTGATCATCCGCTCGGTGACCTCCATCCGGCACACCGCCCGCCCGGCCCCCAGCTCCGTCAGCTCGATCCCCAGGGCCGCGGAGGCGGTGTCGGCGTCCATCATGCGCCGCGCGCTCTCCAACGCAGGTCTCCCTCGCTCAACTGACCGACTGTTCGGTAAATACTCCACCGCCCACCCTGATCTCTGTCAAGAGACGACCGAACCCCCGCCACCCGCCCTCCGATACCCACGACCTCCCCGCCACCCGACCCGGCTGCCCGACGCCGCCGCCCGCTCCCCCCAACGCCACCCGTCCCGGCTGCCCGACGCCGTCACCTGCCCCCGCCGTCCGCCCCGGCCGCCCGCCGCCCGGCGCCGCCGGCGGGGCCCGATGGCCGTAGCGCCGTCCGACTCCCGCCGGGCCGTCGTTTTCCTCGCCCCCGGCAGGGGCGTCCCTCCCAAGGGCTCAGCCACCACGGACCGTCCTTTTCCCTCCCCCGAAGGGGGTTTCTCTCCAAGGACCTCAGCTACCACCGACCGTCACACGGACCGAGACGGTCGTGTGACGAAGCTCACCGGGGCCACCGCACTAGGAGATATGTGCGATTCGCGTTTGTTTGTGCAGGTCCTGGGCAAGGTCACTACGGCGCCGCTCGCCGTGCGTGAGTTCGCGGCATTGGACCGCTCCCGAGTCCTGGTAAAGACCCTGGGCGCGGAAGCGGGGCGAGGTCTGGATGGTCAGGCCGGCCGCCCATGTCGTCGCGATCATCTCCCAGGCGGAGCCCCGAGCGGGTGGCCGCCACCATGTACCGCGTCCCGCGGCATGTGGAGGATGGACTCTAGGAGGACCTGGGTGAGTGGCCGTAACTCGTTTATGATCGTCGCGAACCGGTTGCCGGTGGATCGAACGGTCGAGCCGGACGGGACGGCCTCATGGCGCAGGAGCCCGGGCGGGCTCGTCACCGCCATCGCTCCCGTCATGCAGCGCCGGCACGGCGCGTGGCTGGGCTGGCACGGCGCCGCCGACGAGCGCCTGGAGCCCTTCGACCAGGACGGCATGAGCCTGGTCCCGGTGCCGCTGTCGGCTCGCGAGGTGGAGCTCTACTACGAGGGCTTCTCCAACGCCACGCTCTGGCCGCTCTATCACGACGTGGTGGCGCCGCCGATCTTCGAGCGTGACATGTGGGACGCCTACACCACCGTCAACCAGCGCTTCGCCGAGGCCGCGGCCGAGGTGGCCGAGGAGGGGGCGGTCGTCTGGGTGCAGGACTACCAGCTCCAGCTGGTCCCGGCCATGCTGCGCAGGCTCCGGCCGGACCTGCGCATCGGCTTCTTCCTGCACATCCCGTTCCCGCCGGTCGAGCTGTTCTGGCGGCTGCCGTGGCGCAAGGAGCTGGTCGAAGGGCTGCTCGGGGCCGATCTGGTGGGCTTCCAGCTGCCCGGCGGCGCCGCCAACTTCCGGCGGCTGTGCCGCAGGCTGCTCGGCCTGCCGTACAAGGGGAACGAGATCTTCCTCGACGACCGGATCGTGACCACGCAGGCGTTCCCCATCTCGGTGGACTTCGCCGAGCTCGACACGATGGTGCGCCAGGAGCACATCATGACCCGCGCCAAGGAGATCAGGGCGGAGCTCGGCGATCCTGAGCACGTGCTGCTCGGGGTGGACCGGCTGGACTACACCAAGGGCATCGGGCTGCGGCTGGAGGCGTTCGGCGAGCTGCTGAAGGAGGGGCGGCTGCAGCCCAACGAGGCGGTGTTCGTGCAGATCGCCACGCCCAGCCGGGAGCGGGTCGACGAATACCGGCGGCTGCGCGACGACATCGAGCTGCAGGTCGGCCGGATCAACGGCGAGCACGCGATGCTCGGCTTGCAGCCGATCCAGTATTTCCACCAGTCGTACGGCCGCGAGGAGCTGGCCGCGCTCTATCTGGCCAGCGACGTCATGGTGGTCACGCCGCTGCGTGACGGGATGAACCTGGTCGCCAAGGAGTACGTCGCCTGTCACCACGACCTGCGGGGCGCGCTCGTGCTCAGTGAGTTCGCGGGGGCGGCCGACGAGCTGCGGCAGTCGTACCTGGTCAATCCGTACGACGTCGAGGACGTCAAGCGCCAGATGATGACGGCGATGCGGGCCACGCCGCACGAGCTGGCCCGGCGGATGCGTACGATGCGCCGCCGGGTAGCCACCTACGACGTGGACCGCTGGGCAGGAGAGTTCCTCAATGCCCTTGAGACACCTGCTTTACCGTCTTCCACGCCTCATACCGCTTCTTGGCGGTCCGGTTGACCACGATCTGCGCCACGGACATCCCGACGCCCATCACCACGGCGTAGCCGATGGCCTCGCCCATGCTGACCTCGGGTGAGTCGGTGTCGATCGGCGGCTCTTTGCCGGTGGTCTTCACCCAGACGAACCCGAGGATCTTGCGTGCCGCCCAAGCGGTGGCCAATCCGACCAGTCCCCCGATGACCCGCCAGGCGAGGTCAGGCTTGTCGTCTGCCATCCGAACGTCTCCTTCCGCTATGTAACGAACCCTAGTCTGTAACGCTTCCTGGGCCGGTGAAGCCGTACCATAAGGAGGCATGAATCAGCAGCGACTACGCCATGCAGCCATGCCGGAGAAACCGACTCTCGACGGCTTGGAGAAGGTATGGGTAGAGCGCTGGGAAGATGACGCCATCTACCGGTTCGACAGGTCCAAGCCGTGGGAGCAGATCTACTCGATCGACACCCCGCCGCCGACCGTCTCCGGTTCCCTTCACGTGGGTCACGTCTTCTCCTACACGCACACCGACACCATCGCCCGTTTCCAGCGGATGCGCGGCCGCGAGGTCTTCTACCCCATGGGTTGGGACGACAACGGCCTGCCCACCGAGCGGCGGGTGCAGAACCACTTCGGCGTCCGCTGTGACCCTTCGGTGCCCTATGACCCGGACTTCACACCTCCGGCCAAGCCCGATCCCAAGCGGCAGGTCTCCGTCTCGCGCGGCAACTTCATCGAGCTGTGCGAGCGGCTGACCCTCGAGGACGAGAAGGCGTTCGAGGAGCTGTGGCGGCGGCTGGGGCTGTCCGTCGACTGGTCGCTGACGTACGCGACCATCGACGGCGGCGCGCGGGCCGCCTCGCAGCGGGCCTTCCTGCGCACCCTGGCGCGCGGCGAGGCCTATCTGGCCGAGGCGCCGACGCTGTGGGACGTCTCCTTCCGCACCGCCGTCGCCCAGGCGGAGCTCGAGGACCGCGAGTGGCCGGGGGCCTTCCACCGGGTCTCCTTCTACGGCGAGAAGGGGCCGGTCTGGATCGAGACGACCCGGCCCGAGCTGCTGCCCGCCTGCGTCGCCCTGGTGGCGCACCCCGACGACGAGCGGTACAAGCCGCTGTTCGGCACCTCGGTGCTGACGCCGCTGTTCGGGGCCGAGGTGCCGGTGCTGGCCCACCACCTGGCCGAGCCCGACAAGGGTTCCGGCATCGCGATGGTCTGTACGTTCGGCGACCTCACCGACGTCACCTGGTGGCGCGAGCTGGCGTTGGAGACCAGGCCGATCATCGGCAAGGACGGCCGCCTGCTGCCCGAGCCGCCCGAGGGCGTCGAGCAGGAGCCGTACAAAGAGCTGGCCGGCAAGACCGTCCACAGCGCGCGTGAGCGCGTCGTGGAGCTGCTGCGCGAGTCCGGCGACCTGGACGGCGACCCGCGCGCCACGAAGCGGATGGTGAAGTTCTACGAGAAGGGCGAGCGCCCGCTGGAGATCGTCACCACCCGCCAGTGGTACATCCGCAACGGCGGGCGCGACCCCCAGCTGCGCGAGCAGCTCCTGGCCAGGGGCGCCGAGCTGCGCTGGCACCCGCCGCACATGAAGGTCCGCTACGACAACTGGGTGCGGGGGCTGGCCGGCGACTGGCTGATCTCCCGGCAGCGCTTCTTCGGCGTGCCGATCCCCGTCTGGTACCCGCTGGACGCCTCGGGCGAGCCCGACTACTCCCGCCCGCTGGTGCCGTCGGAGGACCTGCTGCCGATCGACCCCTCCTCGCAGGTGCCCGACGGCTACACCGCGGACCAGCGGGGCGTGCCGGGCGGCTTCATGGGCGATCCGGACATCATGGACACCTGGGCGACCTCGTCCCTCACGCCGGAGATCGCCGGCGGCTGGGAGCGGGATCCCGACCTGTTCGCCCGGGTCTTCCCGATGGACCTGCGGCCGCAGGCGCACGAGATCATCCGCACCTGGCTGTTCTCCACCGTGGTCAGGGCGCACCAGGAGTTCGGCACGCTGCCGTGGCGTGACGTGGTCATCGCGGGCTGGATCCTCGACCCCGACCGCAAGAAGATGTCCAAGTCCAAGGGCAACGTCACGACGCCGCTCGGGCTGCTGGAGGAGTACGGCTCCGACGCGGTCCGCTACTGGGCGGCCAGCGGGCGGCCGGGCACCGACACGGCGTTCGACACCGGGCAGATCAAGGTCGGCCGGCGGCTGGCCATCAAGATCCTCAACGCGTCGAAGTTCGTGCTCGGCTTCCCGGAGTCCGAGGCGGCGGTCACCGAGCCGCTCGACCTGTCGATGCTCGCCCAGCTCTCAGGGGTGGTCGAGGAGGCCACCCAGGCGTTCGAGGGCTACGACTACACCCGGGCGATGGAGGCCGCCGAGCGCTTCTTCTGGGCGTTCTGCGACGACTATCTGGAGCTGGTCAAGGCCAGGGCCTACGAGAGCGGTCCGGCGGCCGCCTCGGCGCACGCGGCGCTGCGCCAGGCGCTCGACGTGCTGCTGCGGCTCTTCGCGCCGTTCCTGCCGTTCGTCACGGAAGAGGTCTGGTCCTGGTGGCGGCCGGGCTCCGTCCACCGCGCGGCCTGGCCGTCGGTCCCGGCGGGCGCGGGCGACCCGGCGGTGCTCGCCGTGGCCTCCGACGTGCTCGGGCGCATCCGCAAGGCCAAGTCGGCCGCCAAGCTGTCGATGCGCGCCGAGGTCTCCCGCCTCACCGTGTCGGGCCCCGAGATCGCCCTGGTACGGCTGGCGCAGGACGACCTGTGCGGCGCGGGCAACGTCGAGGAGTTCGTCCTCGACGAGGGTCCCGAATTCGCCGTCGAGGTGACGCTGGAGGAGCAGTAGCCGCTAGTAGTCGCACACCCCCGAGGGGAAGATCGCCTCAAGGCGGGCCTGCTCCTCGGGGGACGGGCGCCACGAGCCGTACAGACCGCGCGCGATGGCCCTGGACACCGGCTGCAGGCGGCACTTGTAGACGCCGCCCTCCAGCGGACCGCCCGCCACCACGCGAGAGGTGGAGTAGAGCGGGAAGCGCGCGGTGCAGGCACCGGCGGCGCGCTGGTCCAGGATGCCGTCCCACACGTGCGGACCCGCGGCGATCTGCGCCCCGGAGCTGGTGAAGCAGCGGTCCACGGCCGCCGCGGGCTTGTTGCCCGCCACCCCGCGCCACGGGCGCGAGCGGATGTTGGCCATCCACTGGTCCATCACCTGCAGCGCCTCGGGCGTCTGGTCGAAGGCCGGCCCGTCGGGGCGGGCGTCGGTGAACCAGATGACCTGGTTGCCGGCGTTGCCGTCGTAGTTCAGCATCCGCTGCCGCGAGACGAACGACTGGTGCGAGTCGTGCATGTCGAGCTGGTCCTCGAGATAGTGGCGCCAGTCGATGATCGGGATGGCGATGTCGCCCCTGAACACCAGCCCGCTGCGCTCCACGTTCTTGATCGCGATCGGGTCGCCGGTACGTCGGGGGGCCGGGTCGCCGGTCCGTATGTTGCGCGAGCTCCACGGGTCGAACTGGGCGGTGTCCTGGCAGAGGGAGGGGGTGAACGGGCAGCCCTCGCGCACCATGTCCTTCGACTCCTTCCAGGAGCCGGCGCGCGCGTTGACGTCGAGGAACTCCGCGGGCGTGATCACGCCCTTCACCAGCGCGCCCAGGCCGTACTGGACGCCGACGTTGTCCCAGGTGGAGCGGGCGTAGCCGTCGGGGGCGACGCCGTAGATCTCGCGCAGGTCGTCCCAGTGCGTCCACTGGATCGTGTCCTTGACGCCGGGCGGGTCCATTTTGGCCCACTCCGGATCGTTGTTGGAGGTCCAGAGGGGGTTCATGGTCAGCGGGGTCAGCCCGCGCCAGCCCTTGACGCACTCGTCGGAGCCCGGCTTGCCGGTGTAGGGGTTGTCGACGGTGTCGCTGGCGTTCATCCCGATCAGCGCGGTCCGCGCGTCCCAGGAGGCCCAGCGCGGGTTGTGGTCCATGTAGCGTTCGAGCAGCTCGCAGTCGCCGACGTGGATGGTCTGGGTGACCATGTCGGGATAGGAATACTGCGGAATCGCCGCGTCGATCACCGCGGTGCCGTAGTTCTGGCCGTAGATGTACTGCTGGAGGGCGCCGCCCGAGGCGCCCACGCCGACGGTGTAGAGCGGCACCCCGTACTTCTCGATGAACCGCTCCTTCACCATCAGCGCGGTCTCGCCGCCGAGGATCAGGTTGTAGTGCGTGGAGGTACGGGTGCCCGAGGAGAACAGGATCGCGTAGCCCTTGCCCAGCCCGTACGCGTCGAGCGCGCTGCCGCCGATCGTGCCCTGGTCGTGGCCGATCCCCACGCCGCCGTCGAAGCGGTAGATCGCCCGGCCGTTGTAGCCGTCCTCCAGCATCGCGATGGAGTAGAGGAAACGGTTGATCACGCCGCGCTCGCGGCGCACCACGAAGTCCACCGTCCGGCCGTCGAGCGTGGTGGTGGTCGACATGTCCGCGGGGCGCTCGGCGGGCATCGTCTTGAACGCGCCGTCCGTCGCGCGGTAGAGCCGCTCCGTCAGCACCGGCGCGAAGCAGTCCCTGCTCCAGCCGCCCGTGGTGCGCATGCCCTGGCCGTCCTGGTTGTCCGCGACGGGCGGGCCGAGCCCGCTCCGCTCCGTCTTGCACAGGAAGGGGTACTGGTGCGGCCCCGAGAAGATCGGTCCCGAGATCGGGTGGTTGCGTAATTTCAGGGTTTCTTTGAACGGCCCCGCCAGTGCCTTGATCGTGTTGTCGCCGTCGATCAGCCCGGTCACCAGGCCGCTGAACGACTGGCCGCCGGGATCCGGCTTGAAGGACGCGGTGACGTCATCGCCGTTGCGCAGCACCTTGAGCCGCACGCCCTGGCTCACCCGTACCCTGACCAACGCGTCCCCGCCACTCACCTGGTCGGCGCGGCTCGACAGCACGTCGAGCGCGGGTTCGCCGCGCGAGGCCAGGGCGGGCACCGGGGCCGCCACGAGACACGCGATCACCGCGGTGATCGCGCTCACCTTAACCAGCGCGACGGTCCTCATGTGCATGACGGTGACATGTGATCATGCCGTTGCCCAGACCCGATCTTTTATCCACGCGCACATATGTCCTTGACGTGCCAGTCTTGAACACGTGCTGACCGACCGCCCAACCAAGCTCGTGCCACCCGTGCTGGCCAAGATGGCGGCATGGTGCCTGTGCCTGATCCTCGTCGGCGTGGTCGTCTACTTCTTCGTCCAGGGCATCGCGCGGCTCAGCTTCGTGGCCCTGCCGGTCGCCATCGCCCTGCTGCTGACCGCGCTGCTGTTCCCGCTCACCAGGAACCTGCGCGAGGCGGGCATGCGCCCCATCTACGCCACCTGGATCACCATGCTGGTGGCCCTCGCGGTGCTCGTCGGCACCGGCTGGCTGGTCGGCGCGCGGGCCACCGAGGAGTTCCCCAACCTGGTCCAGCAGGTCCAGTCCACCGCCCGCGACGTACAGAACTGGCTGATCACCGGCCCACTGCACCTCAAAGAGGCGCAGATCACCAGCTACGTCGACGAGATCGCGACGATGGTCAACGCCCAGCGCACGGCCATCACCAGTACGGTCCTGACCGCCGGCGCCGTCGCCTTCGAGGTGCTCGCGTCCCTCGTGCTGCTGCTGTTCGTCTCGTTCTTCCTGCTCAAGGACGGCGACCGGATCTGGTCGTGGTTCCTGCGGGGGTTCGGCTCGATGGCGCCGCGCGTCGACCGGGCGGGGCGGGCCGCCTGGACCACGCTCTCCCACTACGTGCAGGGCACCGTCGCGGTCGCCGCCGTACACGGCGTGATCATGGGCATCGTGCTGGCCGGCATGGGAGTGCCCCTATGGGCGCCGCTGGCGGTGCTGATCTTCTTCGCCAGCTTCATCCCGATCGTCGGCATCTTCTTCGCCGGTACGATCGCCACCCTGGTCACGCTGGGCGCCAAGGGACCGCTCTACGCGTTGATCTTCGTCGGCATCCTGATCGTCGAGCAGCAGCTGGAGAACCACGTGCTCCAGCCGCTCATCGTCGGCCGGGCGCTCAACTTCCACCCGCTGGCCATCATCCTCGTGCTGTCCGTCGGCGGCATCCTGGCCGGCATCGCGGGCGCGGCGGTGGCCGTGCCCGTGGCGGCGGTGATCTACCGGGCGCTTCCCGAACTTTTCCACAAACCGCCCGCCCTGCCACCCGGGCCCACCCCGGCACCCGCCCCGCCTCCGAGCCCCCCACCTCCGGGCTCGCCGGTCGAGGACGCCAGTCCGCCTGGTAGCGAGTAACCTCGTCACCCGTGACCACCTCGCCACGGGATCTCGGAGATCGGCGGCCCTCTCCCCGCTCTCACGAGGGCTCCCGGCGGCACGACACTCCACCCGCCTGCCCGGTGCGACGGGATCGCGGGCGGAAGGGCGTACCTTGAGGCTGAGGGGGCGCATCGCCGCCGAGCACCATGACCATGAGGTGAACCCTTGACCGACGTGCAGGTCCTCATCCAGCGACTCGACGACGGGCTGCCGGTGCCGTCCTACGCCCATCCGGGCGACGCGGGCGCCGATCTCTACGCGGCCGCGGACGTCGAGCTGCTGCCCGGAGAGCGGGCCATGGTCGGGACGGGCGTCGCGATCGCGCTGCCCGACGGCTACGCCGCGTTCGTGCACCCTCGCTCGGGCCTGGCCGCCAGGCACGGCGTCACGCTGGTCAACGCGCCAGGCACGGTCGACGCCGGCTATCGCGGCGAGATCCGGGTGACGGTGATCAACACCGACGCCAAGGAGCCCTTCCGCCTGAGCCGCGGTGACCGGGTGGCCCAGCTGGTCGTCCAGCGCGTCGAGCGGGCGGCGTTCACAGAGGTGGAGCAGCTGCCCGGCTCGGCCCGCGGCACCGGCGGTTTCGGATCAACAGGACGTTAACCAGGGAGAGTGAGCACAGTGTTCCGACGACGCCGTCGTGAGCAGCCGGATCAGGCGGCAGAGCAGCAGGCATCCGCCGCCCCAACGCGCGAGTCCGGCCCGTGGGACGCCGACGAGCCCCACCCCGAGACCGACAGGATCGACCTCGGCGGACTGCTCCTGCCGCACAACCCGGACTTCGACCTGCGGCTGGCCTCGGTGGGAGACCAGAACGTCGGGGTCGTCGCGCTTTATGAGGAGAGTTCGCTCCAGCTCCAGGCGCTGGCCGCGTCCAAGAGCATGGGGCTCTGGGACGAGGTCAGGGCCAAGATCCGGGCCGGCGCCGACAATCTCGCCGAGCAGGAGGGCCCCTTCGGACCCGAGCTGATCGGCGAGATCAGTGGCGAGGGCAACACCACCCGCAAGGCCCGCTACATCGGCATCGACGGGCCGCGCTGGTTCGTGCTGGCGATGATCAGCGGCCGCGCCGCGCTCGACGAGAACGTGGCGAACGTCTTCCTCGACTTCATCAAGGACGTCGTGGTCGTGCGGGGCACCGAGCCGATGGCCCGGGAAGAACCGATCACCCTGCGCCGACCCAACGAGCAGAGCGCCGAAACGGTCGACAGCCAGGGGCTCAACCCGTTCAAACGAGGTCCCGAGATCAGCGAGATTCGCTGACCGCCCACATCACGTAGGCTGAGTCATCATGAGTACGGCAGAGCCCCCCAAACGCGGGGGATTGCGCGGGTTCTTCAGCCGGCTGGCCTCCACCCAGTCCGAAATCGAAGCCCAGGAACTACGGGAAGACGTCGACGAGGTCGGCGCGACCCCGATCGTCTCGTGTGGCGGCCGCCGCCGCTTCTGCGTGGCCGGTACGCTACGTACCGTGACACTGCGACCCAGGGGCGGCGCGCCCGCCCTTGAGGCCGAGCTCTACGACGGGTCCGACGTCATCGACCTGGTGTGGCTCGGCCGCCGCAAGATCGCGGGCATCGAGCCCGGGCGCACTGTCAAGGCCGAAGGCCTGGTCAGCATGCAGGACGGGCGCAAGGTGATGTTCAATCCTCGATACGAGCTGCGCCCAGGGAGTTGATCAGGTGAGTGCTGAGGCGGAAGAGGTCGCCCACGACACCGTGGAAGCGGCGGTGCGAGCCCAGCTCGCCAAGGCGTTCGGGGGAGTGCGCGGGATCATCGAGGCGGCGGTGCCGACCATCGCGTTCACGCTGTCATGGATCATCACCGAGGACCTGAAGACCTCGCTCATCGTCAGCATCTCGCTGGCGGTCCTGCTCCTGCTGGCCAGGCTCGCGCAGCGGTCGACGCCGCAGTTCGTGATCAACAGCCTGATCGGCATCGCCATCGGCGCGTTCTTCGCCAGCCGCAGCGGCGACGCGAAGGACTATTTCCTGCCCGGCATCCTGTGGAACGCCGGCTACTCGGTGGCGATGCTGCTGTCGATCGTCACCCGGTGGCCCGTGGTCGGGTTCCTGATCGGCTCGGTCACCGGTGACCCCACGGCCTGGCACAAGGATCCGGGCATCGTGAAGCTCTGCGTCAAGCTCACCTGGCTGCTGATGCTCCCGTGCGTGGTCAGGGTGGCCGTGCAGCTGCCCGTGTGGCTGCTGGGCGGCGGCGACGAGGCCGTGGCCGCCCTCGGTCTGGCGAAGATCGCGATGGGCTGGCCGCTCCAGGTGGCCGCGCTCGGCGCGATGCTGTGGCTGCTCGGCAAGGGGCGAACGCCGATCAAGCCGCCGGTCGCCCCCGCCTGACATTTCTCAGTGTTGTGAGAGCAGGTGCGCCAGCTCCTGCTCCACCTCCTGGTTGGCGACGAACAGGAGTTCGTCGCCCGCCTCGAGCGGGTCGTCGTTGGTCGGCACCAGCACCCGGCCCTCGCGCAGGATCGCGACCAGCGCCGAGTCGTTGGGCCACGGCACCGAGCCGGCGCGCTGGCCCACCACGGGCGCGTCCTCGGCCAGGGTGAGCTCGACCAGGTTGGCCTGCCCCTGACGGAAGGTCATCAGGCGCACCAGGTCGCCGACGCTCACCGCCTCCTCGACCAGCGCGCTCAGCAGGCGCGGCGTCGAGACCGCGACGTCCACGCCCCACGACTCGTTGAACAGCCACTCGTTGTTGGGGTGGTTGATCCTGGCCACCACGCGCGGCACGCCGTACTCGGTCTTGGCCAGCAGCGACACCACGAGGTTGACCTTGTCGTCCCCGGAGGAGGCGACGACGACGTGGCAGTTGTTGAGCCCCGCCTCGTCGAGCGAGGCGATCTCGCAGGCGTCGGCCAGCAGCCACTCGGCCCGCGGCACGCTGTCGATCTTGATGGCCCTGGGGTCGATGTCGATCAGCAGGACCTCGTGGCCGTTCTCCAGCAGCTCGGCCGCGATGGATCGGCCCACGGCCCCCGCTCCGGCGATGGCGACGCGCATCAGTGGTCCTCTTCCGGTGCCGCCGCGAGCACCTTGTTGATCCGGTCCATGTCGCTCTCTGTGGCGATGACGTGCAGCACGTCGCCGTCCTGGATCACGGTGTCGTCGGCGATGACCAGGGCCTCGCCCATGCGGTTGAGGTAGGCGACGCGGACCCTGCCCCGCTCCTCCAGCTCGACGGCGCGAGTGCCGATCCAGCCGGTGTGCGTGGCGACCTCGGCCAGGACCACGGTGCCGGTGGGGTCGCGCCAGAGCGGCTCGGCGCCCTCGGGCAGGATGCGGCGCAGGATCTGGTCGGCGGTCCACCGCACGGTCGCCACCGTCGGGATGCCGAGGCGCTGGTAGACCTCGGCCCGCCGCGGGTCGTAGATGCGGGCCACCACATTGTCGACGCCGAACGTCTCGCGCGCCGCCCGCGCCGAGATGATGTTGGAGTTGTCGCCGCTGGAGACCGCCACGTACGCGGAAGCGGACTCGATGCCCGCCTCGGTGAGCACGTCGCGGTCGAATCCGACACCGGTCACCCGGCGCCCCCGGAAACCGGCCCGCAGCCGGCGAAACGCCTGCGGATCCCGGTCGATGATCGCGACCGTATGGCCGTTGTCCTCGAGGATGTGAGCCAAGGTCGAACCGACCCGGCCACATCCCATGATCACTATATGCATACTCCCCCGCACTTCGCGGTCGGCCGGTTGCTCGACACCAGTATGGCGCGATAGGGGAGCGCAACGTCGGCGCCCCTACAGCGGGGGGCTAGCATCTCGTAACGTGGCGAAGGTAACGGATCTTGTCAAACGCGTGCTGGTGGGCCGGGCGCTGCGCAGCGGCCAGCTCCACGAGCAGCTGCTGCCCAAACGCATTGCCCTGCCGGTCTTCGCCAGCGACGCCCTGTCCTCCGTGGCGTACGCGCCGCAGGAGATCCTGGTCATCCTGTCGCTGGCCGGAGTGTCGTTCTACGCCTACAGCCCATGGGTCGCGATCGCCGTCGTGGTCGTGATGCTCACGGTCGTGGCGTCGTACCGGCAGAACGTGCACGCCTACCCCAGCGGTGGCGGCGACTACGAGGTGGCCACCACCAACCTGGGCAAGAACGCCGGCCTGACCGTGGCCAGCGCGCTCATGGTCGACTACGTGCTGACCGTGGCGGTGTCGGTCGCCAACGGCGTCGACTACGTGGGCGCCACGATCCCCTTCGTCGCCGAGCACAAGCCGGCCGTCGCCATCGTCATCGTCGTCCTGCTCACTGTGGTAAATCTGCGCGGTCTGCGCGAGTCGGGGGCCGCCTTCGCCGTCCCGACGTACGCGTTCATGATCGCGGTGCTCGGCCTGATCGCCTGGGGCGGCTTCCGGCTGCTGGTGCTCGGCGACGAGCTGCGGGCGCCCAGCGCCGGGTTCACCATCGACGCCGAGCAGACCAACCTGACCACCTTCGCCGCCGCCTTCCTCATCCTGCGCGCCTTCTCCTCCGGCTGCGCGGCGCTGACGGGCGTCGAGGCCATCAGCAACGGCGTGCCCGCATTCCGCAAGCCCAAGAGCAAGAACGCCGCCACCACGCTGCTCATGATGGGCCTGGTCGCCATCACCATGTTCGGCGGCATCATCGCGCTGGGCCTGGCCTCGGGCGTGAAGGTGGCCGAGCCGTCCGTGGTGGCCACAGACCTGCACGGGCCCGACGGGCAGCCGGTCGGCCCCGGCTACTACCAGCAGCCGATCATCTCGCAGGTGGCCGACGCGGTCTTCGGCGGCGGCTCGCTGCCGTTCGTCATCATCTCGGCGGTCACCGCGCTCATCCTGTTCCTGGCCGCCAACACCGCCTTCAACGGCTTCCCGGTGCTCGGCTCGATCCTGGCCCAGGACCGCTACCTGCCCCGCCAGCTGCACACCCGCGGCGACCGGCTGGCCTTCTCCAACGGCATCGTCATCCTGGCGCTGGGCGCCTGCCTGCTGCTGTGGGGCTTCGACGCCGACGTCAGCCGCCTGCTGAACCTGTACATCGTCGGCGTCTTCGTCTCCTTCACGCTCAGCCAGATCGGCATGGTCATCCACTGGACCCGCCATCTCAAGACCGAGACCGACCCCAAGATCCGGCACCAGATGCACCGCTCGCGGGTGATCAACTTCTTCGGCGGCATCATGACCGGGCTGGTGCTGGTCGTCGTACTGCTGACCAAGTTCCTGGTCGGCGCCTGGATCGTGTGCTTCGCGATGCCGATCCTGTTCCTCATGATGAAGGCCATCAGGCGCCACTACGACAACGTGGCGGCCGAGTTGGAGATCACCGAGGAGTACGACGAGTCGACGCTGCCGGCGCGCAACCACGCGATCGTGCTCGTCTCCAAGATCCACAAGCCGACGCTGCGCGCGCTCGCCTACGCCCGCGCCACCCGGCCGTCCACGCTGGAGGCGATCACCGTCGGCGTCGAGGGCGCCGAGGCGCGGCAGCTCCAGGACGAGTGGGAGCGCCGGGGCATCCCGGTGCCGCTCAAGATGCTCGACTCGCCGTACCGGGAGATCACCCAGCCGATCCTCGACTACGTCAAGACGCTGCGCCGCCGCTCGCCGCGCGACGTGGTCACCGTGTTCATCCCCGAGTACGTGGTCGGGCACTGGTGGGAGCACCTGCTGCACAACCAGAGCGCGCTGCGGCTGAAGGCGCGGCTGCTGTTCAAGCCGGGCGTCATGGTGACGAGCGTGCCGTGGCAGCTCCATTCCTCCGACCGGCTCAAGGGCCGCCCCGAACCGGCCGCCCCGGGTGCCTCGCGCCGGGCGGGACATCAGGTGGTCCAGAAGCAGGTCAAGGCCGGAGACCACTCCGCGTAACGGGCTAAGTCCGGAAAGTGGCAGTGCCGGTCAGGGCATAGGGTGTCCGTGTGGAACAGGCATCTCTCGAGCTGACGGTAGGTCCGGTCGCCCATGGCGGTTGGTGCGTGGCGCGCCATGACGGGCGCGTGGTGTTCGTACGCCACGCGCTGCCCGGCGAGCGGGTCATCGCCGAGGTCACCGAGGAGACGACCCGCTTCCTCCGGGCCGACGCCGTGCAGGTGCTGGAGCCGTCGCCCGACCGCGTGGTCCCGCCCTGCCCCTACGCGGGCCCCGGCCGCTGTGGCGGCTGCGACTGGCAGCACGCCACCCAGGAGGCCCAGCGTGGCCTCAAGGCCGCCGTGGTGGCCGAGCAGCTGAGCAGGCTGGCCGGCATCGAGCGCGAGATCGTGGTCGAGGAGGTGCCCGGCGCCAAGGACGGGCTCGGCTGGCGCACCCGCGTACAGTTCGCCGCCCGGCCCAGCGGCGAGCTCGGCTTCCGCAGGCACCGCTCGCACGACATCGAGGTCGTCGACGCCTGCCTGATCGCGCACCCGGAAGTGGAGGCCGTCGGCGCTGAGCAGCGCGAGTGGCAGGGCGCCTCCGCCGTCGAGGTGATCGCCTCCTCGACCGGCGACCGGGCCGTGGTGGTCAGGCCGCGCCCCAGGCGCAGCGTGACCGTGCCCGACCTCGACGCGCCCGCCTCGATCCTGCTCGACCAGGGCAAGGGCCACACCGTCCCGCGCAAGGGCTCGGGCGTGCTGCGCGAGCAGGTGGGCGACCGCGAGTTCAGGGTGGCGGGCAGCGGCTTCTGGCAGGTGCACCCGGGCGCCGCCGAGACCCTGCTGGACGCCGTCCTGTCCTACGCCGCGCCGGAGCCGGGGGAGTGGGCGCTGGACCTCTACTGCGGGGTCGGCCTGTTCGCCGCCGGCCTGGCGGAGGGCGTGGGGGAGCAGGGCGCGGTGTTCGGCCTGGAGTCGGAGGCGTCGGCCGTCCGCGACGCCCGCGCCAACCTGCGCGACCTGCCGCAGGCCCGGGTGGAGCGGGGACGGGTGGAGGAGGCGCTGGACCGGTTCCAGATCGAGCGGGCCGACATCGTCGTCGTCGATCCGCCCCGGTCGGGGCTGGGGCGCGACGTGGTCCACCGGATCACCGCGCTGGAGTCCTCGCGGATCGTCTACGTCTCGTGCGACCCGGCGACGCTGGCCCGCGACCTGGCCTGGTTCGGCGACGACGGCTACGGGCTGGTCGACCTGCGGGCCTTCGACGCCTTCCCGATGACCCACCATGTGGAGTGCGTGGCACTGCTGGCCAGGGGCTGACGCGGTTCTGGGAAGCTGACCGTCCTTACCTGGAGCTGTTCTTGGCAAGCACTCCGGACACCCGCCCGCCCATCGACGCCGCGCTCGTCAGGCGCCTGGTCGACGCCCAGTTCCCGCAGTGGGCCGAGCTGCCTCTGAAGCTGCTCGACCCGGCCGGCTCGGACCATGTGATCTACCGGCTGGGCGAGGAGCTGTCCGTCCGGCTGCCCCGCCACACCGGGGCCATCGGGCAGGCCAAGAAGGAGTACGAGTGGCTGCCCCGGCTCGCCCCGCACCTGCCGCTGGCCATCCCGGTGCCGGTGGGGGTGGGTGAGCCCGGCTACGGCTATCCCTGGCCGTGGGCGGTGTCGCGCTGGCTGGACGGCGAGGTGGCGACCGTCGAGACCCTGGCCTCCTCTTGTGAGGCCGCTGTCGAACTGGCGGACTTCCTTACTGCCCTTCAGCGGTTCGCGCCCGGGGACATCCCGGCCGCGCGTACCCGAGAGGACCTCACCGGGCGACCACTGGCAGACCGGGACCGCGCCACGCGTGCCGCCATCGCGCAGGTGGGCACCACGTCGGGCGCCGCGCCTGGAGCGGCGTCGGGCGCCGCGGTCGACGCTGCTTTGGGTGCCGTTTTCGACGCCGCGGCCATGACCGAGCTGTGGGAGGCCGCGCTGAGCGTGCCCGGATGGGATCGCCCTCCGGTCTGGTTCCACGGCGACTTCCACACCGGCAACCTGCTGACCGCCGACGGCCGCCTCAGCGCGGTCATCGACTTCGGCGAGCTCGGCATCGGCGACCCGGCCCGCGACCTGACCATCGCCTTCACCCTGATGTCGGCCGAGAGCCGGGCCGCTTTCCGTGCGGCGCTCGGCGTGGACGACGACACCTGGACCCGCGGCCGCGGCTGGGCGCTGGCCACCGGCCTGAACGCCTACACCTCCTACGCCGCCACCAACCCCCGGGTCGCCGCGCAGACCACCCGCCAGATCACCGAGGCACTCATCGGCTAGCGTCTCTCCGGCCCTCTCAGGAGGTGAGCGGGCGAAAGTGAGATTCCGCGAGCCGGGCGGGCGCCGCACGGCTGGCCAAGATCGAGCCCTGGCCGGCCTTCGACCTGATCGGGTAGGCGGCTCACGCCTTCGGGGGCAGGCCGCCGAGCCAGCGTTTCGCCGCGCGTGCCGTACGCAAGCGGATCACCGTCACCTCCGGATGGCGGGTGACGAGGTCGGCGGTCTGCGTTCTGCGGCGCTGGTGGTGCGTCCACGCCCACCGGATCGGGTGGTCGGGTTCGAGCCAGGAGCTCCAGTCCTCCCGGTTGCCGTTCCACAGCTCGCGCCGGGTGATCGCGCGGCCGAGTGAGCGGCGTACGACCCGCCACATCACGGTGCGGCGCGGCAGGTCCAGCCAGACGGCCGTGTCGGCGCGCTGCCAGAGGAGGTCGCCCAGGAAGCGGTGGTACTGGTCCTCGGTCACCCACTGCTCGCCCCGGCTGAACTCGTCCACATCGGCCTCGAACTCCGGCCGCTTGACCCAGCCGGGACCGTGATGCAGGGCGTCGAGCTCGTGGCGGGGCAGGCCGAGCCGGGCGGCCAGCCTCCTGGCGAGCGTCGTCTTGCCCGACCCGGAGATGCCGCAGACGATGATCCTGTTCACCGTCCTAGTTTGACGGCACGCGGAATTGGGTGCTGGATGGGATGACCATGAACCCGCCCACCGAACCGGACGGCCGCCTGACGGCGTTCGGCAACCAGTTGATCGAGGTGCACCTCTGGCTCCGTGAGGAGCTGGCCCGGCTGCGCGAGGACATGTACGCCCATCCCGAGCGGCCGCGGGAGCTGCGGGCCCACTGCCTGACGTTCTGCTCGGCCGTGACCAAGCACCACAGCGGTGAAGACGAAGGGGCCTTCCCCGCTCTGGCGGAGCAGTTCCCCGAGCTGCGGCCCGTACTCGATGAGCTGGCCCGTGACCACCGGCAGGTGGCCGACATCATGCGGGAGCTGCAGGAGCTGCTCGGCGACCTGGAGGCGGATCCCGAACGGGTGCGGGCCGACCTGGACGGTCTGGCCGCCCTGCTGGAGTCCCACTTCGTCTACGAGGAGAGGCGGCTCATCTCGGCGCTCAACGCGCTGGACGCCCCCGGGTGGCGTGCGGCCGCGCCCGCCTTCCTCAGCCGGGGACAGATGGGGTAGCGGGAGTGTGATCGCGCCGCCTCGCGTGGTTCGGAGGCTCAGGCGAAGCGTTCGATCGTGACGGGGATCAGGCCCTCCTCGCGGATCGCCTGCCGGTGGTGGTGGAGCAGGGCCCCGATGGCGGACTCCGGGCCGGCCCCCAGGCGTACGGTCACGTCCAGACACCAAGCGATCCCCGGCCCGATCCGGCGCAACTCCCAGGTGAAGGTGTGACCCGCGGCGGTCGCCGTCGCCGTGCCGACCACGCGAGCCAGGGGGTCGTCGATCGGCTCCAATCCCAGGGCCGAGCGAATGTTCCCCAAGTTGTGCGGTTCCCCGGCGAACAGGATGCGGTAGTGGCGTGACCCGGTCGTGCCCAGGTCGAGCGGGGCGGCGGCCGGTAACGGCTGGCGTTCGCGGAACAGGGCGCGGATCTCGGCCTCCTGCGGCAGCTCGCCCCCGCCGCCCGCCTGGTAGGCCCGGCCCGCGTCGTGACGGCTCACCGCGGTCACCCGCGCCCGCAGGTGGGCGTCGGTACGGATGTCGCGGCTCGATGCGGGCGAACTCCGCCAGGCACCGGCCGCCGCCGACCACTCGGCACTGTCGATGGCAGCCGCGGTGTAGTCGTCGCAGAGCACGAACTCCTCGACCAGGATCCCCAGGGGCGGTGCTCCAGAATCTCCGCCGTCCGTCTCAGCCAAGATCAGGTAGTAGTCCAGCAGGGCATCGTCCGCGACCTCGTCGCTGCCGAGCTCTTGGACGCACCGCCGCATAGCCTGCCTCCTGCGCTCTGTTCCACTACGGACCCGAAGATATGCCATCGCTCGGCTGAAGGCCGAGTTTGGAGCACTTGCAGGTGAGAGGCCGAGAGAACGAAATCCTCCCGGCTTCTCGGCCGCAGCGCCTCTCGGGCCCGGTCTCCCGGTCGCGGCGCGTAGCGGGTGGGTCGGGCCGGCCTGGTTACTTGATCGACCTGATGAACTCTTCATAAACGGCATCCGGCACGATGACAGGGTGCACGTGCGGATTCTTGCTGTCGCGTATCGCGACACGGCCGCCCCGCAGCCGGGCGACTTCGACGCAAGAGCCATTGTTGCTGCACCGGCTTGATCGCTGCCAGGCGGCCGTCAGCAGGTCTTTTTCCATTATGTGGACTCCCGTGGTGAATGGTGATTTTCCTGCGCCATTGCAGGTCTCCATCGCTGTCGATCGTGGCGCGCGATCAGGTCGCGAGTGAGCTCGGGCGGCAGGGCGTGATCTGCCAGATTCTCGAAGGCACGTTGAAATTGATAGATATGTGTCTCATCTGTGCTGATCGTCCCGGAGCCTACGTTGTCCATGTAGAGCAGCCGCTGCTCGACCTCTTCGCCCGGAGAAAGCTTGATAAGAAGGAAGGAGCCGTCCATGATCTCGCGGTCGGCGTCCAGCGGCAAAACGCGGAGAGTTACGTTGGGAAGTTCAGATATTTCGAGCAATCTAACCAGCTGGGCGTGCATCACAGTGGCGTCACCGATGCGCCGCAGCAAGACGGACTCATCGATAATGGTATTGAGCTGAAGCGGGTGATCGGAGGTCACGCGATCCTGGCGGCGCATGCGGAGGGTTACGCGCTCCTCGAGCTCGCGCGGCGTCAGGGTGCTCTCGATTCTTTTCCAAGCGTTCAAGAGGCATCGCGCGTAGTCCGCAACCTGGAATAATCCCGGTACAACCCGTATTTCCCATTCCTCGATCAGGTCGGCGACGGCTTCGAAATCCAGGTACTGATGAAAATCATTGGGCGGCGTCGAGGAGGCGCGCCACCATGGATGCGCGGGGGAATGATCAAGCAAGGTCACCAGTCGCTGACGATCAGCGGCGGTGGCCTGGTACAGGTTGAGCAGGATGTCGAGATCCTCCGCTGAAATTCCGATACGCGCGTTCTCGATCCGGCTCACCTTGGAGGTGGACCATCCCAAACGCGCCTTGAGGTCTTCGCCGGTCAGAAAAGCACTTTCGCGCATCCTGCGGAGTTCGGCGGCCAGCATCCGGCGCTGGATCGACGGCGATCTAGGCAAGTTGCCGCTCCGCGGACTCGCGGAAGCCCAGCGTGTGCCCGGTCATCGTTGACCTTCTCCCAGACGTAAGGAAAGCATCTCTGCATGCAACCTTGCATGCAGAGTTAGCGTAGCTCACTCTGGGCTTAGGAGGCAGGATGACTCGCGCGGAATCCCGATAGGCCGACCGTCCCGCCTCCCACCTCAGGGCGGACTGAGATCAGGCAGGGTCGAATGGCAGCTAATGGTGGCGAAACACCTGCCGTGAATAACTGCCCGGCCCCTCGCAGACCTCGTGGAAGGACGCTTTACAGCACGGTCGGCGGCGGAGTTGCGGTGACCGCTGTCTTCTTCGGCGGTGCCTTGCCGATCGCGCTGCTGGTCGTAGGCGTGGCGCTGATGGTCGTTCTGGGAATAGTGGCATGCGCACTACTCGGCAGGGGAGATGATCGGACCCCGTTCGAGCGTCTGATGTTCCTGCTCGGTCTGTTACTTGGTGATCCCGAGGGAATGCTGCTTGATATGCATAGAACCGGCTATAACAACAGGATTCGGGCGTCCCTTTCGGCGGTTGACAGCCCAGCCAAAGATGAGGCGTCGGGTTGACGGGGGAAACGCCCTCGCTGTCAGAGCCACCCCATCCGCTGAGCCGTACGGATGGCTTCGAGCCGGTTCTGGGCGTTCAGCTTGGTCATCGCGCTGGACAGGTAGTTGCGCACAGTGCCCTCAGTCAGGTGCAGCTCAGCCGCGATCCGCGCGATCGTGGCCCCGTCGTCGGCCAGGCGCAGGGCGTCCCGTTCCCGTTCGGTGAGGGGGCTGTCGCCCGCGGCCATGGCCGCCGCCGCGAGTTCGGCGTCCAGGTAGCGGCCGCCCGACTGCACCTTGCGGATCGCCATGGCCAGTTCCTCTGCCGAGGCGTCCTTGCCGAGGAAGCCGCTCACCCCCGCCGCCATCGCCCTGCGCAGGTAGCCGGGCCGACCCAGGCTGGTCAGGATGACGATCTTGCACATGGAGCTGATCTGCTCCGCCGCGCTCAGCCCGTCCATGCCGGGCATCTCGATGTCGAGTACGGCCACGTCGGGGCGGTGTTCGACGACGGCGGCCAGCACCTCGTCGCCCCGGCCGACCTGGGCGATCACCTCGATGCCCGCCTCCAGGTCGAGCAGGGCCGCCAGGGCGCCGCGGATCAGGTGCTCGTCGTCGGCCAGCAGTACGCGCGTCGTCATGCCGGAACCGCCGCCCTGAGCAGGTAGGCGCCGTCGTCCGTAGGCGCCGCCGACAGCGTGCCGCCCGCGGCGCTGAGCCGCTGCGACAGGCCGCCGAGCCCGTCCGGCGCGTGGTCGCTCACCGGCCCGTCGACCCCGTCGTTGGACATCTCCAGCACCCCGTCCTCGATCGTTATCGTGCAATGTCCGGCTTTGCTGTGCTTGAGGATGTTGGTGGCGCCTTCGCGGACCACGGTGGCCAGCAGCGTGCGGGTCTCGGCGGTCAGCGAGCCCGTGTCCGTCCGGACGACGCAGCGTACGTCCGCCGCCTCCAGCACCGCCCGCACGCTGGCCAGGACCTCGTCGAGGTCCACGGCACGATAGTTCTGCACGGTGGACCGCACCTCGCGCAGCGTCTGCCTGGCCAGGTCGCGTACCTCGAACATCTCGCCCGCCGCCGCCGAGGGATCCTCGCGCAGCGTCTGGGAGGCGGCCCCGGCCCTGGCCGAGATGTCGGCGAGGCTCTGGCCGAGCAGGTCGTTCAGGTCGCGGGCGAAGCGCAGGCGTTCCTCCGACACCGCGAGCCTGGCCCTGGCCTCCTGGCCCTCGTGGGCGTCCCTGGCCACGCGCCACAGCCACAGGTTCACCCGGACGCCGCCGGTGATGAGGGCGGTGAGGATGGTCTGGACGAGGAGGACCTCGATCTGGAACCCGGCGGCGAGCGTGACGTACGCGTTGAGGACCACGATCGACCCGGCGGCCAGCACGATGATGGTGCGCCTGCGGACGAACGGGGCGAGCATTCCCAGAAACACTGGGATCGCCCAGACCAGTGCTAAGACGGCCAGGGGCAGCGTGACGACCCCGGCGACCACCAGGATCACGGTCGGCCGCGGGCCGCCCCTGACGGCGATCCTGAACGCGCGAGTGGCCAGCCCGAGCAGGACGAGGAGCAGGACGGCCGCCGTTATCACCAGGGCCGCGGGAATGCCCGCACTCCACTGGACGTACAGCTGGTAGAGCCCGAGCAGGGCGAGCAGGTTGGCGATATCGGCGGTGTAGACGATCAGCCAGCGCACCTTGTCGAGCCGGCTCGCCCGCCGAAGCCGGCCGCTCACCGCCCTCATGCGGACACCGCCGCCCGCAAAAGGAACTCGCCCGAGGGTGTGGCGGCCGTCGTGAACGAGCCGCCCGCGGCCGACATGCGCTCGGCCAGGCCACGGAGCCCGCTCCCGTCCGGGCCGCTGGTGGCGGGCCCGCGCACGCCGTCGTTGCGCATCTCCAGCACGCCACCGTCGATGACGATCGCGCAGCGCGTGGCCGTACTGTGCTTGAGCACGTTGGTGCCTCCCTCGCGCACCGCCCAGGCGAGCAGCGTACGGGCGGCGGGGGACAGGTCGTCGGTCCTGGCCTCGATGACGCACCGCGCGCCCGCCGCCTCCAGCGCGGCGCGTACCCCGGCGAGCTCCTCGTCCAGGTCGAGCACCCGGTAGCCGTCCACGGCCACCTGCACCTCGGCGAGCGATTCGGCGGCCAGGCGGCGTACGTCGGCCATCTCGGCCGCCGCCTTGCCCGCGTCGATGGTGGCCAGTTTGGCGGCCAGTTCGCTCTTCAGCGTGAGGACGGACAGGCTGTGGCCGAGCAGGTCGTGCAGGTCGCGGGCGAAGCGCAGCCGCTCGTTCGACACGGCCAGGGTGGCCTTGGCCTCCCGGCTGTCGTACGCCTCCCTGAGCGTCCACCACAGCCAGCGCCAGAGCTTCATGGTGCCGGGCAGCAGCACGGCGGACACCGTGAGGGAGAGCAGAAGGGTCAGCCACGGCTGGTCGCCGACCGCCGACACATAGAAGGTGGTCAGCGCGACCAGCGCGGCGCCCACGCAGACCGTCGCCCACAGCGGGACGTAGAGGGCGAGGGCCGAGAGAAAGAAGCACCCGGCCATCTCCCACGACCCGGTGGCGCCGGAGGACGGCGCGAGCGCCACCGCGCTCGCGGAGAACAGCCCGCACGCGACCAGCTTCGCGGTGGGACGTGGCCGGTCGTCGTAGGCGTCGCGCAGGATCAGGGGGAGGAACGCCAGCGCGGCCAGGGCGCACACCTCGATGGCCACCGCGTGCGCTACGGAGATCCGCCCCTCG
This sequence comes from Nonomuraea sp. NPDC048901, assembly GCF_040649695.1. Taxonomy (NCBI): domain Bacteria; kingdom Bacillati; phylum Actinomycetota; class Actinomycetes; order Streptosporangiales; family Streptosporangiaceae; genus Nonomuraea; species Nonomuraea sp. NPDC048901. Next base: position 649,309 of record NZ_JBEZFW010000002.1, read on the forward strand.
CCGGCCGAGGTGAGGACCAGCATCGAGAGCATGAAGCCCATCACGGCGAACGTGGCGTCCATCCAGTAGAGGAGGATCTTCTTCGCCGTCTCCGGACGGGTCGCCATCTCACCCCTCTCGCCGACAAAAGCCACGTTGCTCAGAAAATCCTATGGCCGTCGCGGGGGCGGTGGGGTGGGGCAGGGGCATTCTCCGGGTGTCGTCCATTGTGTGGTGGTACGTAAGCGGATAATGAGGCTTATGAAGTTGCGGATCTTCACTGAGCCCCAGCAGGGTGCCACCTACGACGACCTGCTCACCGTCGCCCAGGCCACGGAACGGCTGGGTTTCGACGCGTTCTTCCGGTCTGACCATTACATGCGCATCGGGGAAGGGGAGCCGGGGCCCGGGTCGACCGACGCCTGGCTCACGCTGGCCGCGCTGGCCAGGGAGACCTCCACGATCAGGCTCGGCACACTGGTGAGCCCGGCCACGTTCCGGCTGCCGGGGCCGCTGGCCATCAGCGTCGCGCAGGTGGACCAGATGAGCGGCGGCCGGGTCGAGCTGGGCTTCGGCACCGGCTGGTTCGAGGAGGAACACCGCTCGTACGGCATCCCGTTCCCGCCGGTGGGGGAGCGGTTCGGCCGGTTCGAGGAGCAGCTGGAGATCATCCTGGGGCTGTGGACGGCGGAGAAGGGCTACTCCTTCGAGGGCAGCTACTACCGGCTCGTCGACTCCCCGGCGCTGCCCAAGCCGATCCAGCGCCCGCACCCGCCGGTCATCATCGGCGGGGTCGGCGCCAAGCGCACGCCCCGGCTGGCGGCCGCCTTCGCCGACGAGTACAACGTGCCGTTCAGGACGCTGTCCGAGACGAGCGAGGCATATGCCCGGGTGCGGGAGGCGAGCGCGGAGACCGGCCGTACCGTGCTCCTGTCGGCGGCGCAGACCGTCTGCGTCGGCCGCGACCAGGCCGAGATCGAACGGCGCGCGGCCGCCATCGGGCAGGATCTGGCCGGGCTGCGCACGGGCGGACTCGCGGGAACCCCGGCCGAGGTGATCGACAAGATCGGCCAGCTGGGCGAGCTCGGTGCCGAGCGGGTCTACCTCCAGGTCATGGACCTGTCCGACCTAGAGCACCTGGAGCTGATCGCGGCCGAGGTACTGCCACACGTCTGACATAACCGTTAGCGCCCCTTTGTTGGACTGCGGCACACTTGCCCCGTGCTGCTGACCATTACGACCACCGCCACACCCGCCACCGACCTGGGCTTTCTCCTGCACAAGCATCCTGATCGGGTGCAGGAGTTCGACCGGTCGTTCGGCACGGCCACGGTCTTCTATCCGGAGTCGGGCGAGGGGCGCTGCACGGCCGCGCTGCTGCTCGAGGTCGACCCGATCGCGCTGGTCCGGTCACGCGGCAAGAACTCGCCCGACTTCAGCCTGTCCCAGTACGTCAACGACCGGCCCTACGCCGCCTCCTCCCTGCTGGCCGTGGCCCTGGGCGACGTCTTCCGCACCGCGCGGGCCGGGCGCTGCAAGGCCAGGCCGGACCTGCCGGGCCGGCCGATGCCGCTGGAGATCCGGCTGCCCGCGCTGCCCTGCCGCGGCGGGCCCGAGCTGGCGGTCCGGCTGTTCGAGCCGCTCGGCTGGGCCGTCGAGGCGAAGGCCGTACCCCTGGACGAGGGTTTTCCCGAGTGGGGCGACTCACGCTACGTCCGGCTGACGCTCAGCGGGACCGTCCGGCTGGCCGACGCGCTCAACCACCTGTACGTGCTGCTGCCCGTGCTCGACGACGGCAAGCACTACTGGATCGCGCCCGACGAGGTCGACAAGCTGGTCAGGGCCGGTGAGGGCTGGCTGTACGGGCACCCGGAGCGCGGCCTGATCATGCGCCGCTACCTGGGCCGCCGCTGGGCGCTGGCCCGGACGGCGCTGGCCAGGCTGGCCGAGCTGGGCGATGAGACCGAGGAGCAGCTGGAGCCCGCGGTCGACGAGGACGCGGCGGCGGGGGAGACCGCGGCCGACGAGGCGGCGGCCGTCGAGGCCGCGGCCCAGGGCGACGTGCCGGAGGTCAAGCCGAAGGCGCTGAACGTCAGGCGGCGCGAGGCCGTACTGGAGACCCTGGAGGAGCTCGGCGCGACCAGCGTGCTCGACCTCGGCTGCGGGCAGGGCGAGCTGGTCGGCGCGCTGCTGGCCAGGCCCAGGTTCGCCAGGGTCGCCGGGATGGACGTCTCGGCCATGGCGCTCACCATCGCCGCGCGCAAGCTCAAGCTGGACCGGATGCCCGACGGCAAGCGGGCCAGGCTGACGCTGTTCCAGGGCGCGCTTACCTACACCGACAAGCGGCTGAGCGGCTATGACGCCGCTGTGCTCATGGAAGTGGTCGAGCACGTCGACCCGCCGCGCCTGGCGGCGCTCGAACGCGTCGTGTTCGGCCACGCCCGGCCCCAGCACGTGCTCGTCACCACCCCGAACATCGAGTACAACCCCCGCTACGAGTTCCTGACCGGACTGCGCCACCGCGACCACCGTTTCGAGTGGACCCGCGCCGAGTTCGCCGCGTGGGCCGAGCGGGTGGCCGAGCAGTACGGATACCAGGTCACCTACAAGCCCGTTGGCGACGACGACCCCGAGGTCGGGCCGCCCACCCAGATGGGAGTGTTCACCCGATGAGCCCGATCAGCGTTCCCGAGCTGTCCCTCGTGGTGCTCGTCGGTGTGTCGGGCAGCGGGAAGTCGACATTCGCCGCCAAGCACTTCAAGCCGACGCAGGTCATCTCGTCCGACTTCTGCCGCGGCCTGGTCGCCGACGACGAGAACGACCAGTCGGCCACCCCCGCCGCCTTCGACCTGCTGCACCACATTGTCGGCGTACGCCTGGCCAGGGGGCTGTTCACCGTCGTCGACGCCACGAACGTCCAGTACCCGGCCCGTCGCAGCCTCATCGAGCTGGCCAAGAAGCACGACGTGCTGGCCGAGGCGATCGTGCTGGACACCCCCGAGGAGGTGGCGATCGAGCGCAACGCCGGCCGCCCGAACCGCGACTTCGGGCCCGGCGTGGTGATCCGCCAGCGCAAGGACCTGCGCCGCTCGCTGGGCAAGATCTCCCGCGACGGCTTCAGGAAGGTGCACGTGCTGCGCGGCCTGGAGGCCATCGAGAACGCGGAGCTGTCGTACGAGAAGGCGTGGAGCGACAAGCGCGAGCTGACCGGCCCGTTCGACGTCATCGGCGACATCCACGGCTGCCGTTCGGAGCTGGAGACGCTGCTGGAAAGCCTGGGCTGGCAGATCGAGCGCGTCGAGGGCAAGGCGGTGACCGCTCAGCACCCGGCCGGTCGTACGGCGGTGTTCGTCGGCGACCTGGTCGACCGTGGCCCCGACACGCCGGGTGTGCTCCGCCTGGTCATGGGCATGGTCGCGGCCGGCACCGCGATCTGCGTCGCGGGCAACCACGAGGCGAAGCTGGTGCGCGCGCTGAACGGCCGCAAGGTCAAGGTCGCGCACGGCCTCCAGGAGTCGCTCGACCAGCTCGCCGCCGAGCCGCCGGAGTTCGTCGAGCGGGCCCGTACCTTCATGGAGGGCCTGATCAGCCACTACCGGCTCGACGGCGGCCGGCTCGTCGTCGCGCACGCCGGGCTCAAGGAGGCCTACCACGGCCGCGCGTCGGGCCGCGTCCGCTCCTTCGCCCTATATGGCGACACGACGGGCGAGACCGACGAGTACGGCCTGCCGGTCCGCTACCCCTGGGCCGAGGAGTACCGCGGCCGGGCCATGGTCGTCTACGGCCACACGCCCACGATCAAGGCCGAGTGGGTCAACAACACGATCTGCCTCGACACCGGCTGCGTCTTCGGCGGCACGATGACCGCGCTGCGCTACCCGGAACGCGAGCTGGTCTCCGTCCCCGCCGAGAAGGTCTGGTACGAATCGGTCAAGCCGCTCGGCGGCGGGCCCGCCCGCGACCCGGGCATGCTCGACATCGGCGACGTCCAGGGCACCAGGCACATCGAGACCCGGTTCGGCACCCGCGTGAAGGTGATGGAGGAGAACGCGGCCGCCGCCCTGGAGATCATGAGCAGGTTCGCCGTGGACCCGCGCTGGCTGGTCTACCTCCCGCCGACCATGGCCCCGCCCGAGACCTCCGCGCTCGACGGCTACCTGGAGCACCCGCACGAGGCGTTCGAGGAGTTCGCCGCCGCCGGGGTGAGCGAGGTCGTGTGCGAGGAGAAGCACATGGGCTCGCGGGCCGTCGCCGTGCTCGCCAGGACCCCCGAGGTGGCCGCGGCCCGTTTCGGCGTGACCGACGGTTCGGCGGGCGCCGTCTACACGCGTACCGGTCGTCCGTTCTTCGACGACATGGCGCCGCTGGTGGACCGGCTGCGCGAGGCGTGCGAGCCGCTCTGGGCCGAGCTCGGCTCCGACTGGGTGGCGCTCGACTGCGAGCTGCTGCCTTGGTCGGCCAAGGCGGGCGAGCTGATCAGGAGCCAGTACGCCTCCGTCGGCGCGGCGGCGCGGGCGGCGCTGCCCGAGGCCATGTCGGCTCTGGAGGCGGCCGCCGGGCGCGGGCTGGATGTGGGCGGGCTGCTCGCCCGCACTCGACGCCGCACCGACAACGCTGCCCTGTTCCGCGACGCCTATGCGCGTTATTGCTGGCCGGTCGACGGCCTGGAGGGGGTACGGGTGGCGCCGTTCCAGATCCTGGCCTGCGAAGGCCGGGCCACGGCGCTGGAGCCGCACGCCTGGCACCTGGCGAAACTCGCCCTGCTGGACTCGCCGCTGATCACCCACACCAGGCACCTGTTCGTCTCCCTCGACTCGCCGCGGGCGCGGGCCGAGGCGGTCGAGTGGTGGTCGTCGCTCACGGCGGCGGGCGGCGAGGGCATGGTGGTCAAACCCGCTCAGTACGTGGCAGGGCGGGTCCAGCCCGGAGTGAAGGTACGCGGCCGCGAATACCTGCGGATCATCTACGGCCCCGACTACACCGAGTCGCTCGACGTCCTGCGCAGGCGGTTCCTCGGCAAGAAGCGGTCCATGGCGCTGCGCGAGTACGCGCTCGGCCTGGAGGCTCTGTCGCGCTTGGCCGACGGCGACGCGGGCTGGCGGGTCCACGAGCCGGTTTTCGGGGTACTCGCCCTGGAATCCGAGCCGGTGGACCCTCGGCTCTAGTTTTTGAGTAATCATGGCCGTACGTGGAGTGACTACGGGTAAATCCCCATTTCGGGGAGGAGGCCCGCATGGCTACTCAGTCCGGCCACCAGGAGAACCTCGGCCACGTCGTCTTCATCACGGCGGCGGCGGCCATCGGCGGGTTCCTGTTCGGCTACGACAGCGCCGTGATCAACGGCGCTGTCGTCGGCATCCAGAAGTACTTCCACGTCGGCCCGGTGGAGATCGGGATCGTGGTGGCCATCGCGCTGCTCGGCTCCGCCATCGGCGCCTGGATCGCGGGCCGGCTGGCCGACTGGTGGGGACGTACCAGGACCATGCAGGTGGCGGCCATCCTCTTCTCCGCCAGCTCGATCGGGCAGATGCTGCCCTTCGCCCTGTGGGACCTGGCCTTCTGGCGGATCCTGGCGGGTATCGCGATCGGGATGGCCTCGGTGCTCGGCCCGGCCTACATCGCCGAGGTGTCGCCGCCTGCCTACCGGGGCCGGCTCGGTTCGTTCCAGCAGCTCGCGATCGTGCTGGGCATCGCGTGCTCGCAGCTGGTCAACTACGCCTTCGTCCGGCTGGCGAAGGGTGACGTCAACAACCCGCTGTGGGGCCTGCAGGCCTGGCAGTGGATGCTGGGCGCGTGCGTCGTGCCCGCCCTGCTTTACCTGCTGTTCGCCTCGACCATCCCTGAGTCGCCCCGGTACCTGATCGCGGTCGGCCGGATCAGGCAGGCCCGCATGGTGCTGGCCGAGGTCGAGGGCGAGCACGTAGATCTGGACGCCCGGGTGGCGGAGATCCACCAGGTCCTCAGGACCGAGGAAAGGACCACGATCAAGGAGCTGCGCGGGCCCGCCCTCGGGCTGCTGCCGATCGTCTGGATCGGCATCGCCCTGTCGGTCTTCCAGCAGTTCGTCGGCATCAACGTGATCTTCTACTACTCGTCGGTGCTCTGGCAGTCGGTGGGCATCACCCAGGCCAACTCGCTGCTGATCAGCTTCTCCAGCTCGGTCATCAACATCATCGGTACGTTCATCGCGATCTCGCTGGTCGACAAGATCGGGCGCAAGCCGCTGCTGCTCATCGGCTCGGCCGGCATGGCCATCGCGCTGGGCACGGCCGCGTGGGCGTTCTCCTACGCCCGCGGGCTCAGCCTGCCCGCCCCGCAGGGACCCATCGCGCTGGTCGCGGCCAATGTGTTCGTCCTGTTCTTCGCGCTGTCGTGGGGTGTCGTGGTGTGGGTGCTCCTGGGGGAGATGTTCCCCAACCGCATCCGGGCCGCCGCCCTGGGCGTGGCCGCCTCGGCGCAGTGGATCGCGAACTGGGCGATCACGGTGACGTTCCCGGCCCTGGGGAAGTGGAACCTGCCTCTCACGTACGCCATGTACTCCTTCTTCGCCGTGCTGTCGTTCCTGTTCGTCGCCAAGTTCGTCAAGGAGACCAAGGGGCGCAAGCTGGAGGAGATGGGTTAGCGTCCGGTGCGTGATTGACGACGTGCTCGGTCCCTCGGTCGAGGTGTTGTTCTGCGGGATCAATCCCGGGCTGATGTCGGAGGCCACCGGTCATCACTTCGCCCGCCCCGGCAACCGGTTCTGGCCCGCGCTGCATCTGTCCGGGTTCACGCCCCGGCTGCTCGCCCCGGCCGAGCAGCACCTCCTGCCGTCGTACGGGCTGGGCATCACGAACGTGGTCGCCCGGCCCAGCGCCAAGGCGTCGGAGCTGACTCGTGAGGAGCTGATCGAGGGCGGAGCCCGGCTGGCCGGGCTGGTGGCGTCGGTGCGGCCCCGGGCGCTGGCCGTGCTGGGGATCTCGGCGTACCGGACGGCTTTCGCCCGGCCGAAGGCGCGGATCGGTCTCCAGCCCGAGCCGGTGGGCGGCGTGCCGGTGTGGGCGCTGCCGAACCCGAGCGGCCTCAACGCCCACTGGAACCTGGCCGGCATCGCCGCCGAATTGCGGCTGCTGCGCGAGCACATCGGGTGGCCTTCACGCAACTCTTGACGATCTCAGAGCTCGCTCCCTACTATCGGGTAACTCTTTAATGATCAACGCAATCCCCGTTTACGGTTCAACCACTTCCAGGTAGGCGGGAGTGGGCTTCGCCGTAGCCTCGTAGGGAAATCTCGCATGGCAGATGACTATGACGTCGTCATAGTCGGCGCAAGCATTTCCGGGTGCGCCGGCGCGATACTGTTCGCGAATCTGGGAGCTCGCGTCGCGCTCTTGGAAAAGCATTCCGGCATGGACGCGTACAAGGTGTTGTGCACCCATACGCTGCAACCGAGTTGCCTGCCGGTCATCAAGACGCTGGGCCTGCTGCCACTGCTCGAAGAGGCCGGGGCGCACCGGCACGTCACCCACCTGTGGACCCCCTGGGGCTGGATCGAGCCGCGCCCCGCGCCCGGCGCGGAGCCGCTTCCGCACGGACTCAACATCCGGCGCCAGACCCTGGACCCCTTGCTCAGACGGCTCGCCGCCGAGACACCGGGAGTCGACCTCCGGCTCGGCCAGAACGTCAACGGGCTCCTGGAGGAGGACGGCCGCTTCACCGGAGTCCGCGTCACCGCCAACGGCGTCGAGACCCGGCTGACGGCGCGGCTGGTCGTGGGCGCGGACGGGCGCAACTCGACCGTGGGCGCACTCAGCGGGCTGCCCGTCAGGCTCAGCGCCAACAACCGGCTGGGCTTCTTCGCCCAGTACCGTGGCCTGCCGGACGACGCGCCGAGCCGGGTGTGGTTCCTCGACCCGGACACCGCCTTCGCCTTCCCCAACGACAACGGCGTCACCGTGATCTCCTGCTCGCCCAGCAAGGAACAGCACAGCTCCGCCTTCCGCGCCGACCTCGAAGGCAGCTTCGAACGCTTCGTCCGCGCCCTGCCCGACGCGCCGCGCATCGACGAGGCCGAACGCGTCTCCAAGATCGTCGGCACGCTCGACCTGCCCAACGTCTACCGCAAGCCGTACGGACCGGGGCTCGCCCTGGTCGGCGACGCCGCCCTGGCCACCGACCCGCTGTGGGGAGTCGGGTGCGGGTGGGCGTTCCAGTCCGCGCAGTGGCTGGTGGACGCGGTCGGGGGCGCTGTGGCGAGCCAGGGCGACGTGTTGCCGGGCCTGGCGGAATACGGCAAAGCGCACCGCGCGGCCCTGGACAGCCATCACAAGCTGATGGAGGACTATTCGGCCGTACGGCCGTTCAACGTCTTCGAGCGGCTGCTGCTTTCCGCGGCGGCCCGCGACGCCGGAGCGGCCAGGCATTATTACGACTTCGCCTCCCGGCTCATCGACGTCAAACAGTTCGCGTCACCGGGCTCGCTGCTGCGCGCGGCGCGGGTCAACGCATTCCACCGCCTCCGCAACGGCAAAACGAATTCGATTTGAGGACGCCCGTGACTTCTCGTATCGCCGTAGTAGGAATGGCATGCCGTTTTCCCGACGCCGCCACCGCCGGTGAGCTGTGGGACAACGCGCTGGCGGGCCGCAGGTCGTTCCGGCGGCTGCCCCCGGAACGCATCCGGCTGTCCGACTACTGGTCCGCGGACCGTTCGGCGCCCGACCACTTCTACACGACCGAGGCGGCGCTGTTACGCGACTGGGAGTTCGACCGGCTGCGCTTCAAGGTGGCCGGTACGACCTTCCGCAATACCGACATGGTGCACTGGCTCGCCCTGGAGGTGGCCGCCGAGGCGCTCGCGGACGCCGGGTTCCCCGACGGCAAGGGCGCGCCGCACGAGACCACCGGCGTGGTCATCGGCAACTCGCTCACCGGCGAGGGCCAGCGCGCGGCGGGGATCAGGCTGCGCTGGCCGTACGTACGCCGCATCGTTGCCAACGCCCTGGAGGGCAAGCTGGACACCGAGCAGCTCACCGAGCTGCTCGGCCGGATGGAGCACGACTACAAGGCGCCGTTCCCGGTGCCCGACGGCGACTACCTGGCCGGCGGCCTGTCCAACACGATCGCCGGACGCATCTGCAACCACTTCGACCTCAACGGCGGCGGCTACGCCGTCGACGGAGCCTGCGCCTCGTCGCTGCTGGCGCTCACCACCTCCTGCAACGCGCTGGTCTCCGGCGACCTCGACGTCGCGGTGGCCGGCGGGGTGGACATCAGCATCGACCCGAACGAACTGATCGGCTTCTCCAGGGCCGGCGCGCTCGCCGTCGACGAGATGCGCGTGTACGACCAGCGGTCCGCCGGTTTCTGGCCTGGTGAAGGCTCCGGCATGGTCGTGCTGATGCGCGAGGAGGACGCCGTCGCCAGGGGCCACCGCATCCACGCCCTCATCGCCGGCTGGGGCGTCTCCTCCGACGGAGCGGGCGGGATCACCCGGCCGGAGTCCGATGGCCAGCGGCTCTGCCTCGACCGCGCCTACGAGCGCGCCGGGTTCGGCATCGAAGAGGTGTCGTACTTCGAAGGGCACGGCACCGGCACCGCCGTCGGCGACGCCGCGGAGCTGGAGACGATCTCCGAGGCGCGAAAGGCGGCCGCTCCGGCCGCGCGGCCCGCAGTCATCGGCTCGATCAAGGCGAACATCGGCCACACGAAGGCGGCCGCCGGGATGGCCGGCCTGATCAAGGCGGTCATGGCGGTCAACAGCGCGGTGCTGCCGCCGACCACCGGCTGCGAACGGCCCCACAAGATCCTCTCCGGCGACTCCCCGGCCCTGCGCACCCTCCGCAAGGCCGAAGCATGGCCGCAGGACGCGCCGCTGCGCGCGGGCGTCAGCGCCATGGGCTTCGGCGGCATCAACACGCACGTGGTGATCGAGTCTCCGCGCCGGCGCCGCCCCCGCCTGGACGGGCGGACCCGGACGCTCATGAACTCCCCCCAGGACGTGGAGCTGTTCTGCCTGGACGCCGACTCACCGGCCGACCTGCGGCAGGAGGCGGAGCGCCTAGCCGAGATCGCGGTCGGCCTGTCCCGGTCCGAGCTGCCCGACCTCGCCGCGTACCTGGCCAGGAAGATCGGCCGCAGGCCGAGCCGCGCCGCGGTGGTCGCCGGCACGCCCGCCGCGCTCGCCGAGCGGCTGCGGCAGGTCGCCGAGCTGGCCGGGCAGGGCACGGAACGGCACCTCGACAGCGCGGCCGGGGTCTTCCTCGGCACGCTCGGCGAGCTGCCGCGCATCGTGCTGATGTTCCCCGGCCAGGGCTCCGGCACCCGCGCCGACGGGGGCGCGCTGCGCCGCCGCTTCGACTCGGTCGACGAACTGTACGAGATGGCGGCCCTGCCCACCGGCGGCGACCAGGTCGAGACGGCCGTCGCCCAGCCGCGCATCGTGACCGCCTCGGTGGCCGGGCTGCGGGTGCTGTCCGAGCTGGGCGTCGAAGCCGGGACCGCGATCGGGCACAGCCTCGGCGAACTCGTCGCGCTGCACTGGGCCGGCTCGTTCGACGAGGCCGCGGCGCTGCGGATCGCCGCCGCCCGGGGACGGGCCATGAGCGAGCTGTCGGAGAGCGGCGGCGCGATGGCCAGCATCACCGCGGACCACGACACCGTGGCCGCGCTGCTCGGCGACGATCCCGTGGTCGTCGCCGGTCTGAACTCCCCGCGCCAGACCGTGGTGTCAGGACCCGCCGAGGCCGTGACCCGGGTCGTCGAGCGGGCCACCCGCCAGGGCCTGTCGGCGGTCAGGCTCCCCGTCTCGCACGCCTTCCACTCGCGGCTGGTCGCCCCGGCCGCCGACGTCTTCGCGGGCCGGCTGGCCGAAGAGCGGCCCGAGCCCGTCGGCCGGCACGTCATCTCGACCGTGACCGGAGCGCCGGTCGTCGGCGAGCCGCTCGAACTGCTGCGCGAGCAGATCACCGCGCCGGTCCGCTTCATCGAGGCGCTCACGGCGGCGGCCAAGGACGCGGACCTGCTCATCGAGGTGGGACCCGGCCTCGTACTGACCCAGCTGGCCCGCGACATCGTCGACGTTCCCGCCGTCGCCACGCGTACGGACGACGACTCCCTGGCCGGCATCCTGCAGACGCTGGGCGCGGCGTTCGCCGTCGGCGCCGGGGTGAAGGTCGGGGAGCTGTTCGAGGACCGCTTCACCCGCGCCTTCGACCCGGCCGCCACCCCGACCTTCATCACCAACCTGTGCGAGGTCGTCCCGGAGATCGACTCCGCCCTGCTGGTCAGCGCCGCCGCTCCCGCGTCGGCCTCCTCTTCCTTGGACGAGCCCACCGGAGACCCGCTCCTCCTGCTGCGCCGGCTGGTCGCCGAGCACGCCGAGTTCCCGCTGGAGTCGGTGCAGGCGGACAGCAAGTTCCTGGACGACCTGCACCTCAGCTCGATCGTGGTGGGCGAGCTCGTCGGCGAGGCCATGCGCCGGCTCGGGCTGTCCGAGCCCGCCGCGCCCACCGGGTACGCCACCGCGACCCTGGGCCAGGTCGCCGAGACGCTGGAGCAGCTGGTCGCGACGGGCGCGGCCCCGGCCGAGGACGCCGAGACGGCGGCGGCCCGCATCGTGCCGCCCGGCATCGCGCCCTGGGTGCACAGCTTCGCCGTCGGGAGACGCGACAGCACCCCGTCGGGGCGTACGGCGCCGCGCACCCAGGGCACCTGGCAGGTCATCGGTGAGCATCTCGCCGCCGACGCCGTCCGGACCGCGCTCGAAGCGGCGGCCACCGGCACCGGCGTCCTGGTCATCCTCCCCTCGGGCCCGCGTGCCGAACGGCTGGCGGTGCTGCGCGCCGCCGCCGAGGCGGTGCTCGCGGGCAAGGAGGTGACCCGCTGCGCGATCGTCCAGGAGGAGCCCGGCGGGGCCGGCTTCGCCAAGAGCCTGCACCTGGAGGCGCCCTGGGTCGCCACCACCGTCGTGACCCTCCCGCTCGACGCGGCCGAGGCGCCCGCGTGGATCACCGCGGAGGTTAGCGCGACCGACCGCTTCAAGGAGGTCTTCTACGACGCCGACGGCATCGGTACAGAGCCCGTCCTGACGCCGGTGGAGCTCGTCGGCACCGAGCTGCCGCTCGGCCCCGACGACGTGCTGCTCGTCACCGGCGGCGGCAAGGGCATCACCGCCGAATGCGCGCTGAGCCTGGCCAAGGAGACCGGCACCCGGCTGGCCCTGCTCGGCCGATCCGATCCGGAAGAAGACAGCGAACTCGCCGCCAACCTGGAGCGGATGGCGGCGACCGGAGTGACCGCCCGCTACGTGCGCGCCGACGTCACCGACGCGGCGCAGGTGGCCGAAGCGGTCGCCGCGATCGAACGACACCTCGGCAAGGTCACCGGCGTCCTGCACGGAGCCGGTGGCAATGTGCCCAAGCTGCTCGGGGAGCTCACCGACACCGACTACGCGGCCACGATCGACCCCAAGGTCGGCGGGCTCGAAGCGGTACTCACGGCCGTCGGCACGGACGCGCTGAAGCTGCTGGTCACGTTCGGCAGCATCACCGGGCGGGCCGGGCTGCGGGGTGAGGCCCACTACGCCATAGCCAACGAGTGGCAGAGCGACCTCGTCGAACGGCTGGCGCGCGAGCTGCCGCACTGCCGGTGCCGGGCCGTGGAGTGGTCCTTGTGGTCGGGTGTCGGGATGGGGGAGCGGCTCGGCTCGGTGGAGAACCTCGCCCGGGTGGGCGTCACCACCATCACGCCCGACCAGGGGGTGGCCATGCTCCGGGAGCTGATCGCCGACCCCGGCGCGCCCGTCGTCACCGTGGTTACGGGCCGGTTCGGCGAAATGCCGACGGTGACCTTCAGCGCCGGCTCTGAGAGGGGTGACGATCTGCCACTGCTGCGCTTCCTGGAGCAGCCGCGCGTCTACTACCCCGGCATCGAGCTGGTGGCCGACTCCGAGGTCGGCTGGGCCAGCGATCCCTACCTCGCCGAGCACGTCTTCGGCGGCGGAGAAGGGGCGGTCGTGCCGGGCACGGTGGGCATGGAGATCATGGCTCAGGCCGCGGCCGGCCTGCTCGGCACGGACACCGTGCCGGTCCTGGAGGACGTCGAATTCCTCCGGGCCATCGTCGTGACCGAGGACGCCCCGGTGACGGTACGGGTGGCGGCGCTGCGTACCGGGCCGGGCCGGGTCGTCACGGCGGTTCGTACGAGTACGACCAAATTCCAGATCGACCACTTCCGGGCGGTCTGCGACTACTCCGGCGCCAAGGCGGAAACGCTCGGGCACACTGGCGTCAAGCCTGGGACCCTCGGGCTTGCACGGCCCGGCGACGTGGCGCTGCCGCCGCTGGCCTTCGACCCCGCGACGGACCTCTACGGGCCGATGCTCTTCCACGGCCCGCGCTTCAAGCTCGTCGAGAGCGTCCATCGCACCGGCGCCCAGCATGTCACGGGACGGCTCCTCGCGGGCACCGGCTCCTCCTGGTTCGGACGGTATCTCCCCGACCGGCTGCTGCTCGGCGACCCGGCCGCTCGGGACGCCTACATGCAGCCGATGCAGACCTGCGGGCCGACCGTACTGGCCATCCCCGCGGGAGTGGAGCGCATCGTGCCGGGCCCGTCGACCGGCGCGCAGCCGACCGACGTCTACATCCGGCACCGCTTCGACGACAAGTGCTGGGACATCGAGGTCACCGACCGCGACGGCGACGTCATCGAGACCTGGCAGGGCTTCCGGACGCAGCTGGTCAGCAAGTACGAGGTGCCGCGCGAGTGGGTCCCCATGCTGCTGGGCTCGTACCTGGAACACGTGCTCATCGAGCAGAACCTGGCCGGCCGCGTCCTGCTCGACACCGACGGCGACGGACTGGAACGGCGGCAGGCCAGCCGGTTGGCCATCCAGCGGCTGTTCGGTGCCGAGGCCGAGGTCGTCTGGCGCCCGGACGGCAAGCCGGAGGTACTGGGCGGAGAGATCGTGTCGATCGCGCACTCGGCGGGCGTCACCATGGCGACGACCACTCCGGGGTGCGATCTGGAGACGGTCACGCCCCGGAGCAGGCAGACCTGGTCGACGCTGCTCGGCGCGGACCGGCTCGCGCTGGCCGAGGCCGTCGCGGACGAGACCGGGGAGGACTTCGACACCGCGGCCACGCGGATCTGGACGGCCGCCGAGTGCCTGGTGAAGGCGGGCCGGCCGGTGGACGCCGCGGTGACGTTCGACTCGGCGCGGGAAGGCGGCTGGGTGGGGCTGGTCGCCGGCGATGACCGGATCCTGACGATGTCCACCAGGCTGCGCGGTGTGTCGGCCCCCGTCGTACTCGCGATCCTGGCCGCGACCGACCCGAACGCCGGCAAGGCGGGAGAGCTGCGATGACCGGGGACGCGTACGAATACCGGCACGTCGTGGGCATCGAGGACACCGACCTGCTCGGCAACGTCAACTACGTCAACTACATCCGCTGGCAGGGCCGCGCCCGGGAGATGTTCCTGCGGGACTTCGTCCCCGACGTGGTGGCCGGGTTCGCCGACGGGGTGCGCCTTCTGACCGTGAGCTGCCACTGCGACTACCTGCGGGAACTGGCGGTCTTCGACGAGGTGGTCATCAGAATGCGTCAGGGAGAGCTGGGCCAGACCCAGTCGGTGATGACCTACGAGTACTGGCGTCAGCTCCCGGACGGAGGCGAGGAACTGGTCGCCACCGGGGAGCAGCGGATCGCCTGCGTACGTCCCGACGAGAACGGCCACCTGGTTCCGGCCCGGATTCCGGAGCAGATGCGGCGCCTGCTCGAACAGGTACGCAGCCCGCGCCGCTGATCCTTCGAAGGGAATGACCATGCACGCTGTTTCCGCCACCGCCCGCTGGACCGCGGCCGCCAGGGCGAAGGAGTCGGGACGCGAAGACGCGCTCTTCACCGACCACCTGGCCGAGGAACTCGCCGGAGAGGAGGGCGCGACCCTCTTCGCCCGCTACGACAACCCGGGCGTCGGCGAGTTCATCGCCATCCGGACCCGCTATCTGGACGACGTGATCTCCGAGCGCTCCGGCCTCGGACAGGTCGTACTGCTGGCGGCCGGCCTGGACACGCGCTCTGTACGGCTGCCGTGGCCTCCCGAGACCATGCTGTACGAGATCGACCAGGCCGACCTGCTGGAGGAGAAGGACAAACGGCTCGCCGAACTCGGCGCCCAGCACCGCTGCGCTCGCCGGGCCGTCGGCGCCGACCTGACCGGCGCCTGGCCGCAGGCGCTTCGGGAGGCCGGCTGGGATCCGGCTGCGCCGACTCTGTGGGTGGTGGAGGGGCTGCTGTTCTACATGCCGGAGCCTGACGCTCGCCGGCTGGTGGAGCTTGTCGCGGAGATCACGGCTCCGGGGAGCGTGCTCGCCGGGGATCTGCTCAGCCACCAGTCGATGATCAGTGAGTTCTCGGCGGAAGGGTTGCGCAGGCTGACGGAGGACGGCTGCCCGTGGCTGTTCGGCACGGACGAGCCGGAGGAGTTCCTGTCGGGGTGCGGCTGGCGGGTCACGGAGCTGAAGACCCCCGGGGAGGAGGGCGCCTCGTACGGCCGGTGGCCGTGGGATCCGCCGCTGCCCCGGGACGTCATGGGCTTCCCCCGGAACTTCCTGTTCATCGCGGACCGCTGACCAGCATGGTCGCGCGATGGTCGCTGAGTGATCGTTTCGTGATCGCGTGATCACGTTCGGTGCCGACCATTTGCGCCCGTAGGTACCCTTGGCCTGTGGCGGGTGCCTCTGACCAGCCACGAAGCACCATTCCCCCCCTCAGATCACGGGCCGGTGCGGCTGCCATCACGTTGAGTTCGCAGCGTTCAAAGTGTCTCCTCAGCCGCCCCAACTGATAGGAGACTTGTGTTCAAGGCAATCAGCAGGCGATCAATGGCGCTGGCCACCCTCATGGCTCTAGGGCTCGCACTGATCACCACCGCCACGGCCGCTGCGGGCGTGAACCACGCCGCCATCATCGGAGGTAGGGACGCGACGGAGCCCTACTCGTTCATGGCGTCCTTCCGGCTGAGCGAAGTGCCCAACCACCACTGCGGCGGTGCCCTCATCGCCGCCGACTGGGTCGTCACCGCCGCCCACTGCAAGGGACTCATGAAACCCGGCGAGACCCGGGTACGCATCGGCTCCCTCGACCGGGACAAGGGTGGAGTCGTCGCCCGCGTGAAGCGGATCGTCACCCATCCCGACTGGAGCGGCCGCGACTCGAGCGGGGAGCGCAAGGGCGACCTGGAGCTGATCCAGCTGGACCGGCGAGTGAACCTCGCGCCCATCCGCATCGCCGACAGCCCCGGCCGAGTGGGCGACCCGAGCCGGGTCATCGGCTGGGGCATGACCTGCGAGAGCATGGCGAGATGCGAGAACGGTTCCGAGAAGCTGCAGGAACTCGACACCGTACGCGTATCCGACAACCGTTGCGTCGACCTCAACAGCGGCACCGAGCTGTGCACCAGCGACAGCGCCGGGCGCGCGGCCAGCGCCTGCCACGGTGACTCCGGCGGCCCGCAGATCCGCAAGATCGCCGGCCGATGGGAGCTGATCGGAGCCACCTCGCGCGACGGTGACGACGTGGACGAGCGGATGGGCGGCGGCGCCGGCTGCTCCACCAACCCTGACGGCGGACCGGGGGTCGGCGTCTGGACGGACGTGACCCACTACCGCTCGTGGATCACTCGCACCATAGAGGCGTGACCCACTAGGACGGTGATCCCCCTCTATGGGGGGCGGGCTCCCCCGAGCGGGGGAGCCCGGACGGCTCTCGTCGCTGGCACAGTCATCGCCTATGAGGACGATGGGTTACGCGGCCATGGGCTGGACCGGTCTTTACGTGGTGTCGAAGGTCTTCTTCGCCTTGGAGGGGCGGCTGGGGGTCACGGGCGGCCCGCACGTCTCGCCCGAGAGCTATCAGGGCTACGGGCCGGGCGAGGTGGCGTAGTGGGCCAACGCCGGGAGCGGGGTGCTGATCATCGTGTTCCTGCTGGCCGCCCAGGTGCGTTTCGACAGGTGCTGGCCGCGTGTGGTCCTGCTCGTACTGCTGTGGCTGTGCACCGCCATGGCGGCGGTGGGGACGGTCGGCATGCTGGGCGGTGCGCTGTTCACCGATCGCGGCGGCGCGGTGTTCGGCGGCTATTGCGCGGTCTGGGCCGTGCTCCTCTTCCTGGCCACGCGTGACCTTCAGCGTCGCCCTCTCCGGGTCGTGACATGAGGCGCGGGACCCCGGTTGGCCTCTAGCGTTGTAAAGCGGTTATAAAGATCCGGCCCTGGAGATGTCGCTCGATGTGTGTGCCCGAAACCACCCTGTCGGCGTTCCGGGGGCATTGAGGCGGGCCGTGTTGCCGCTCGTCAGACTGGATCTTGCTCTTATCGGACGCACTCCATCGTCCTGGGACTCCAGATGTTACAGATAATGTGTTCGAGTTTTGAGTGATCCATCTCACACTTGTCAGGTTGTTCAGACAAAGATATTGATCTTGTGTCATGTCGACTCACGCCTGATTGATGGTGTTAGTGAACGAATTGCGACGTACAACGAGATTGGGCGGGAAACCGCCCCAGAAAATCACCCTGGCAACGGTGCTCACGGTGGCAGCATCGCTGCTGGTAGCAGGAACAGTGACGTCGGCCATGGCCGACCCGGTGCCCGCTGGGAGCGCTCCCGGCTCGACGAAGACCTTCTTCCCGCGTCCCGAGGACCCGGACGCGGCTTTACGCGCGGCCGTGGAGGAGGCCGTGAGGCGCAACGAGGCGGTTCCCGTAGAGGCGGCCTTCACGGAGACGTCACGTACCTGGGCTTACCCGGACCGCCATCTGGTTACTGAGTCGTATTCCGGCCCGGCCCAGCTCAAGCAGGGCGACGGCTCGTGGCAGTGGATCGACACCTCCCTGGTCGAGCAGAACGGGGTGCTACGGCCCAAGCGCGCCAAGGGCGGCGTGCGCCTGTCGACCGGCGGCACGCAACCTTTCGCGACCATGAAGCTGGGCAGGGACCGTTCGTTAGGGCTGTCCTGGCCGACGACGCTGCCACGCCCTCAGATCAAGGGCAACGTAGCCACGTACGTAGGAGCCGCCGGCCCATCGGCGGACTTGGTGGTGACGGCTTTAGCTACCGGATTCCGGCACGACATCGTGTTACGCGAACGGCCGACCGGAGCGGTCGAGTTCCGCATCCCGGTCCAGGCACGCGGGCTGGACCTCAAGACGACCAAGTCGGGTGGCCTCTCGCTGACGGCCGCCAAGGGCAAGCAGGTGGCGTCCGCTCCGACGCCGCTGATGTGGGACGCGGCGACCGACAAGCCGAGCGCTGAGCACCCTGGCCGCCAGGCGAAGATCAAGACGACGGTCGAGGGCAAGGACGCATCGACCGTACTTGTGCTCAAGCCGGACGCGGAGTGGCTGGCCAACCCGGCCACACAGTATCCCGTCACCGTGGACCCCACGACCACGCTCGGGGTGAGCCAGGAGGTCGGGATCAGTTCTCCTAGCCTCCAGTCGTCACCGGGGTTCGTCCGCCGAACGCAAGTGAACGCAAGCGATCGGATCACCCGCGCGCTGATGGCCTTCGACACCGCCCCGATCTCAGGGCGCCACGTGGTCAAATCCACCATGCAGTTGATGCTGCGTGAGGACGCCGTCAACTGCAGTGCTTTTCAAGGGATCGTCGCACAGCGCATCACCGCGCCGTGGGTGGCCGACAATACCTTCTGGGGTAACCAGCCCTCCACCACACCGGAGGGCCGCTCCACCATCGACCCCTGTGCGCTGCCGCGCACGGCCGGCGCCGTGTGGAGCTGGGACCTCACCAACATGACCCAGCAGTGGGCCTCGGGCGCCGCCAACAACGGCCTGATGCTGAGCCTGACCTCGGAAAGCCCTGTCCCCAAGAACTTCATCGAGGACTTCCTGTTCTGGCCGTTGATGTTCAACCAGAACGTGCCCAAGCTAAGCGTGGACTGGGTGCTCCCGCCGGAGATCCCCACCGTCTCCGCCGAATCAATCGACTCCATCAGCGGCAACGACGCCATCGCACGCAGCACCAACGTCAAAGTCACCTACAAGTCCAGCGTCCCGGAAACGGCGAACCTGGACTACACCGTGACGGTCAACGACTCCACCATGCCTCCTCCGGCCGCCCAACTCCCCACCGGGGAAGCAGCCTTGTGGAAGCTTGATGAGACCTCCGGCACCACCGCAGCCGACTCGACCGGCAAGGGCTTCAACGCCAGCCTCAGCGGAACCTACAGCCGCACCCCCGGTCAGCTCGGACAGGCGGTCAAACTGTCTCCCGGTGGCCTGATCAGCACCGGCAAACCGGTCCTCAACACCAACCAGAGCTACACGGTGACAGCCTGGGCTCGACTCGACGCCACCGCCACCGACCAGGCCGTCCTCGCACAGCAGGGCACCCAGCTGCCGGCCTTCACCATCGGCTACAGCGCCTCCGGTGCCGCCGACATGGACCAGCGGTGGATGTTCACGCTGATGGAGGACGACAGTCAGACCAGCATCAAGCCGGTGCCCGTCTTATCCAAGAACCTGGCCAAGACCGGCCAGTGGCAGCATCTCGCTGCGCAATACGACGCATCCGCGCACAAGATGCGCCTGTACATCGACGGCGAACTGGCTGCCGAACGCGACCACACCGTCGACTGGAATGCCCGCGGTGCCTTCGAGATCGGCCGCGGTGTCGTTTTGGTAGATGGCGCGACCTTCGACGGCGCCATCGACGACGTACACACCTACCAGCGCGTGCTGACCGCCGACGAGATCCGCTCCCTGGTCGGCGTGCCCAGCACCACCACCCACAACAACATCCCTTCCGGGCAGGCGCTGGACAAGGTGTTCACGCTGGACAACCCGGCCAGCTTCAAGTTCGTGGTCAAGGCGTGCCGAAGCGGCGTCGTCCCGCCGTCGTGCAACGAGAGCCCGGCCTACCGGATCACCTCGGACGCGCCGACGCTGCCGAGCGACACCGAAACCGGCATGGCCGACCCGACCCAGCCGATCTTGTCCGGCATGGTCAACCGGCCGTCCGGCGGCGCGGTTTTGGCCAAGTACTACCTGTATGACAACACGGGCGCACCGGTCGGTTCGGCGCCGCTTGGCACCCGTACGGTCAACGGGGGCGAGCGAGCCTCGTTCCAGGTGCCCGCGAATACCGTGCAGCCTGGGCGTACGTACAAGTGGCAGATGGTCGCCTGTGCTACAGGGCCTGGCTCGTCTGAC
Organism: Nonomuraea sp. NPDC048901; assembly: GCF_040649695.1. Classification (NCBI taxonomy): domain Bacteria; kingdom Bacillati; phylum Actinomycetota; class Actinomycetes; order Streptosporangiales; family Streptosporangiaceae; genus Nonomuraea; species Nonomuraea sp. NPDC048901. The sequence goes on from NZ_JBEZFW010000002.1 coordinate 669,503, forward strand.
CCCGGCCCTGATCCAACACCCAACCCGACGCCGACGCCGACACCGACGCCCACCCCAACGCCGACTCCGAATCCGACGCCAAGCGGCTTGGTTGCCGCCTATGGCATGGACGCGGGCACCGGAACCGCCGTCGCCGACAAGACCGGCACCAACAATGGCACCTCCAGCAGCACCTCCTGGGTGGCCGGCAAGTACGGCAAAGCCCTGTCCTTCAACGGCACTTCCAGCTGGGTCACCGTCAACCACTCACCCTCGCTGAAGATGAACAACGCCCTGACGCTGTCGGCCTGGGTCAAGCCCAGCGCCGCCGATGGCTATCGCACCGTCATGGGCAAGGACAACGCGACGCTGGACGATCTCGGCTACGGCCTGTACGCGTCCAACGGCTCCAAACCCATGGGTCTGCTGGCCACCGACGGCGATCTCGAAACGGTCCCAGGAAGTGGATCGCTGCCGGTCAACACCTGGAGCCACCTCGCCGTCACCTACGACGGCACCACCGCCCGGCTGTACGTCAACGGCAGCCAGGTAGGCCAGAACCCCGTCACGGGCAATCTGCTCGACGACGGCGGCGCCTTCCACATCGGCGGCAACTCGATATACGGAGAGTATTTCAAGGGCGCGATCGACGAAGTACGCGTCTACAACCGCGCCCAAGCCGCCACCGAAATCACCACCGACATGAACACCCCACTGGGCGGCACGACTACCTTGGCCGACAGGGCTCAGCCGCCATCGACAGCGGCGGCCACGACGTCGGACGGATCAGGCAGTGAGGTCTGTACGTCCAAGACCAATGCCGTCAACTTCACCACTCCTGGAACCCCTACGCCAGAGCCGGACGAGGATGTCCGACACTTGACGCTGGGCAAGGACGGCTTCGTCATCAAGACGGGCAGGACGGACCCCACCGCGTGTGAGGGTAACCCATGCTCACTTGCCGATGGCGACAAAATTCAGGTCGGCGGCAGTGGTACCGACAAACTGGCGTCCGTCGTCGGTCTCAAGTTGGATGAGGTCCCGAACGGATCAACATTCACCACGGCCATGCTTAAGCTGGGCAGCGCGTCCTGTTCCTCGGGAACGTGTCCCCCGGACACGGTCATAACGGCGGCACCGCTTAAGAAAGAGGTCACCGGGAGTACCAAGGGGTCTGAACTCATCGGAAACGTCGACACGGCAGCAAAGAACTACACGCTTCCGGTGACCGCCCCTGAGGCTGACATAGCCGACGGCGATTACACCTGGTACATGCTGACCTCCAATCGCGAGGAAGCCGTCACTTTCGGTGGGCCATCCGCTGCCGAGCAGATCTCGCTCGCGATCACTTATTCCCTTGCTCGCCCGCCCAGCAAGATCATAAATCTGGCCGTTCAATCAGGCGACAGCGGCATCATCGCCAGTTGGGGCCTACCTGAGGAGAACGGAGGTCCTCTACTGCTGGACGGGTACGACGTCGAAGTAATCGATGCTGGCGGCGCAACAGTTCAGGCCATCAGTGTAGCGATCCCCACCGTAGCGATCGGCGGCCTGACCAACAAAACAGCCTATACGCTCCGAGTTCGATCACGAACGGCCGTCGGCGTTAGCGGTTGGGAGGCCGCCACCGCCACTCCCAAGGCCGCCCCACCGCCGCCAGCGAACACGCATGACTGTGTGTTGGAGAACAATCAGCAGAAGGCCACTGCTGCGGACGATTCTGCGGTACCAGCGTACAAGGACCGGATAGAAGACTACTTCGCGACGCAGGATGCTGTTTTAGAGGGGCGAGCGGACACGGTCTGGAATGCGCCTGGAGTAGTGGCATCATCGCCTTCCACCGCGCAACTCTCATTGCTCAATGAAATGCTTGTGGGTCAGCGCCAGTTGTTGGAACAGGGGCGGATCACACGAGCTGATTCCACGACCACCGTCGACAATGTAGTCGTGCAACCGACGGTGGACGGCGGTGCCCGGGTGACCGCCAGAGTACACCGCAAATGGAAGGAGACTTCTGCGGATGCGACTACTGCGCAGAAGACGTCCTCGACGGAATCAGGGCCATCAGGCCAAGTAGAACCAGACGAAGCGACGATCTCGATCTTCGTGTACGACAGGTGCGGGGGCCTGATCATCATAGAAGCGCCGATTCCCGCTGGCCAGGATTCGACGGATTTCAATGACAGTGCCTGCTCCTCTATGGTCGATGGATCTACGGCCACACTGGCCGCCGCCTGCCCGATCGACCAGAACGTCTCTGGCGGCTCTTGCATCGTGAAAGACGGCCTTCCGTACTTCAGTTATCCTGACAATAATCTCACGTGCGAAATCAACCAATCCCTGGGAAAGAAAGGTTGGTACTTCAAGACGACCCTCTACTCTGAATGGCCTGACGCGGAGGATGAAGGGTCCTGGAAGAAGGATCAGATCTGGAAGATCAAAAAGTTCCAGAATAGAGTGCAACTGTATCCTCAGAGCAGCAACAAGACGTGGGGATGGGGATCGGAATTCGCTAAGGCTCTGGATGAAGGGGCTGAGTTGTACGCCCTCAGCAGCGCCTGCTTCGGCTGGCAGCGCAAAGATTACTCGCAGAGCGCTAACCTCGAGGTCAGCCCCGGGAATATCGGAGACGTCGCCCTTTCTGGTGGCATAACCCTGGCCACCGCGGCTGGCGAAGACTGTCAGAACTACAGCCCTATGGCGAAAGGAAAAATCGGGAACCATAAACTACAGGACGACTACCCGCTCATTGTCGGACGTTGCCCTCAAGGCAAATTGAACGACTGCAAGATCGTCGCATACCGGCACACGCTTACCAGCCGTGTGGCGTGGGATTTCAGGGCGTGGGACCGGCTTGACAACGGAAAGCTCAAAAAGAAGCGCTTCCAGTCGTTCCCCATCACGCACACCCTGTACGTGGAGGCGAGCAGATCCTTCGATTATGGCAACATCAATCCTGAGGTGACGAAGTGCAACGCGAGAGCGCGCCGCTCCTCGCTCGAAGTACAGCCTCTGTAGGCACCGTAGTTTGAGCTCTCGGGAAGCGAAACCTGCTTCCCGGGAGCTTGTGCATCTGTTAAAATTTCCGGCATGAACTCGGTGCCCAAAAAAGCTTACTTATTGACGGCGGTCATTGCCCTTTTGGTCATTGCGATCTGGGTGAACTCGGCGATCCCACGATCGCCTTGGGCGGAATATATTGAGAGGAATAGGTTGCGATTGGTCGTTCTGAACGCCTTCGCCGTCACCTCTTTTGATTACCACGTTAACTTTTCCGCGATGCAGACCGCGAACATGCTGAACCGTGAAGCGGATATGTCGGACAAGACGATCATGCCGATCATAATCGGGCCTCGAAGGCCAGTCGGACTAGAACGCGGTGATTGGCTGCGGACGGAGATCCGGTTGAACGCCTCAGGAAAGATCTCGATGCCCAGCGTGGATGAGCATAGATTGTCTTCACTGCTGGCGGCAGCTGACGGCATGGGCACTCAGACCACCGAGGCCGCGCATGCACTCATAAATGCTCTGAGCAAGTCAGCGCCAAGCGTCAATGTAGACGTCCTTGTGAAGTTCAGGTCGCCTATCACGGACCGTGGCCTGGCCGGCGTTGCCCCGGAAGAATTCCCTCCTCAGACAATATTGATAGCACCTGCGAACATGGGCGATCAACCTATTGTTTGGGACCGGCAGAGCTGCGTCCAGCGAGGGATGGGCAAAGAGTGCATGAATCCTCATGCGACGGTCAGTCAGTTCTCTGAATGGGTTGCAATGCTCGAACCGGAGGACGATGCACTCCTTGAGCAGTATGATCTGAGCCTTGCGAAACTGCGGTCCGTTGCCGCTGGAGGCAAAATCTATGGCGCCATTGTCACGGCGCCGGCCAACCTGCTGCCACCGCTGTTCGCGAACACGGATGTGGCATGGGCGAAGTTCTTGGACATCGTTCCACGCTGAACAAAACAACTCGGTGGGCTCTCAAAAACTCGAAACACTTCAGCGCGGAGCCATATCCGGAGGGCGCCGGGCTGAGGGGCGCCAAGCGACTGGTCGAGGTCTGTCGCCGCCGGAGGCGGGTCCATCGCTCCGATCTTCATCGAGCACGCCACCCGGGCCGTCCGTGTTCATGGGGGTAACAGCGCCTCCGAGCGGAGCCTAGGTGGCGCGGGCCCGCAACCTGCTTCATTGAACTGGGAGACCAGGCCGAGGTCCTACGGTTCGTCATCGCAACCGCGACACGAAGTTCACCGTAGCGTTCGGCGAGGGTTCACCTCGCTCGGTGCCGCGTCATCGAGACGCGGCTGTGCGCACGTTGCAATATGCAAAGAAAATGCTTGCCGATATGCAACAGTCGCTCACGGTAACCGCAGCTGAAGTTGAACAGCCGCAACCTGAGTAGGTCAATAGTTTGCCAGACCGAATTGTCGCGAGCCGAGCCGGATCTCGCCTCTAGGCATCTGTCTCGCCGGCGTCCTGGGTGAAGAGAACGCAACTCTGCTCGTGTACGCAAGCGAAAGGATGGTGAGCCGAATCCCTGTGATTGTCTAGCCTAAATAATTCGCGCGCCCAGAAGACCATGGGGTGAAGCAACTAATCGCCGTGCTCCCCTGGGTGCGCATCCCTCCTACGGGTCCGGCTGCGCAGCCGGACAGTTGCTTGCTTTAGCAACTGTTCAATCGCAGAGAATGGTCAAACGCTGAGCAAGGTGCGGGCGCGGTCCAGGAAGCTGCGAGCTGTCGGCTCAGTCCGGTAAGGGGCCAGCAGTTCAACGAAGTCGCGGATGTGGTCGGTACTGCGCGTGGAGCTGATGTGCTCCGTCAAGCTCAGGGCCTGACCAGCGGAGTCGCAGGCCCGGTCGAGGTCTTTCTGCTGCAGTTGGGCTGTGGCCATCCGGGTGAGGTAGAGAGCGTGGGTGCGTACGTAGCCGGGGCCGTATCCGGTGTCAGCTTCGGTGAATTTCTGCTGTGCTCTGGCAGGGTCGCCTAGGTCGAGCATGCACGACCCCGTCAGCATGTCCACTTCAGCCCGATTGACCCAGTATGCCCAAGGTGGGTCGTCGTCGCTGGTGCCTTCGTTCAGGCAGTCAGCGGCCTGGTTCAGAGCGTGGTAACAGCGGCGGGCATCGCCCGTCTTGGCTAGCGCTCTGGCTTGGCGGGCGTGCAGCATAGCATCGACGGTCGGGGTGCTGCGTCCACGTGCTGCGGCTTGAGCCGTGCGGACCATGCGGTCGGCGTCGTGAGGGTTGCCCACGGAGTACTGCTGGATGGCGGCGAAGGCGAGGATGTTCGCGCCCAGCAGACGGTCACCGCTGGTGTGAGCGGAGCGCAGGGCGGCGTGGAAGTAGCGTTGCGCGGCGGCGTGCTGGCCGGCGTCGAAGCGCATCCAGCCGGCCATTCGTGCCAAGTCGGCTGCTTGGGTGTTGAGGCGGATGCCTTGGGCCTCGGTGTAGGAGCTCTCGCTCAGCAAGCGGGTGACCAGCGACAGGTGGGCCTCGGCTTCACCGATCAGGTCGCCGCCGCCCAGAGTGTCATCGGCGCGTTGCAGGTCGGCGATGCGTTCATCAATGCGGCCGATCATCGCGGTGCTGACGCGGCGGCCGGACCCGGTAACGGCGTGGACGATCTCGGGTTCGGTGATCAGCCAGTCGTGGAGAAGCGTGGTCAAGGTGACGCCGGACAAGATGACGAAGCCGCGACGGTCCATACGTCCGCTCCTCAGCGAATCAGCTAGGACCTCCACCGTACCTCTGGGGGTCCAGGGATAGTACAGCTCGGGAATGTCGGGAGCGGGTAGCCACAGCGGCCACGGAGCCAGCAGGTGTTCGCCTTCGGGGAGATTGAATACCTTGACGAGGAGTTCCTGCGTGACGACGTCGGGGACTTGGCCGTGCTCCCAGCGCGAGACAGTTTTCTTGCTGGTCGCCACATTCACGTGCTCGCGACCGCCTGCATCGAGTACCTGTTCGGCGAGGTCCTTTTGCGACCAGCCGCGTAGCTGCCGAGCCTGCGTCAGGCGGTGATGTGCGACGTCCACAGCGCCTCCTGGAAGACCTGGCCGGGCCCTGGCGCCATGATAACGCTCGGTTAGGCAGTGGTCAGCAGATCGTCACCATGGCGGCGACCTTCAGGGAGCAGCAGGGGACCGGAGGGGACTTGACACGGCCGGGTGTCCACGCTGAGCGGTCTTCCACAGCAGGCTGGTCGGCAGTTTCCTATGGGACGTGAACGCGCCCGATCGAATCGTGGAGGTTGCCCAATGAGTGGGCTGTTCCTGGCCGAGATCGTATTGCCAGGGGTGACGCGTTCGGTGTCGGTGGCTCGCCGGTGTGTGGGGGAGGTGCTGATGGTCGCCGGGCATGAGGACGTGGACGATGTCCAACTGGTGGTGAGTGAGCTGCTCACGAACGCCGTGTCGCACACCGCATCCGGCGAGCCTGGCGGGTTCGTCACGGTGGAGGTCACCTCCCTGGATGCTGCGACGGCCTACATCGAGGTCATCGACGAAGGGGCGGCGGTGACCGTTCCCGAGGTACGTAACGCCGACGCCGGCGAGTGTGGCGGGCGGGGGTTGTGGCTGGTAGAGGCGGTTGCGGTCGGTTGGGGCGTGCGCGATGGGGGCTGCCGACGGCAGGTGGTGTGGGTGGAGATGTCCACGAAGAGCGGCACGTCCGCCGGTGCGGCGAGAACGTGAGGGCGTGAAATGAGGTGCACCGGAGTGTCCTGGACTATTGATCAAGCGTGGTTTCCTCCTCACTGCATCAGCCCGCACCCGTCCCCCGCCCAATCGCATGCCGAGCGACTGACGTGGAACGCGCCGCGTGACCACGGCCGAGACGTGCGCGTCGTCGCGTGGACCTGCGGGTGCGGCAGCCCCTTCTACGAACTGTGCCAGGCGGGCGGCCAGCGATTCATCAGACGCACCCGAAACGAGCCGAACATGCGGATCGTCGACGAAAGCGACCGATGGAATGCCCGGCAGGCGAACGCGCAGTGGAACGCCTTACTCCTCGACCTTCTCCTCTGAGGAGACGAGGCGGCTGGATTGGTCGCATCTCGAGGGACTGCGGGTTCGTGGTGGCCCCGCATCACCACTATCGCTGACACCGATCATCACTCTGATCGACAGCGTTAAGAAAGACAGGTGGGTCCGGCCGCACCGGCCGGTTCGCTTGCGACGCGCGATCCGTTTAGCACGTGCAAGACTGGTACGCATGACGACCGGCGTGGATGATGCGCGGACGCCTTGGAAACACAGTCGCACAACGCATCACCACGCCGTGGGCGGCGGACAATACCTTCTGGAGTAACCAGCCCGCCACCACACCGGAGGGCCGGTCCACCATCGACCCCTGGGCTCTGCCGCGCACGACCGGCTCGGTGTGGAGCACTCACTCCCCGCTAAATAGTCGTACAATGGGAAGGCTAATGAAGGTCAATCAAGCGGTATTAGTATTGGGTCTACTGTTTTCCATCAATGTTATAAGTGGTTGCTCGGCGTGTGACGTTTCGCACGGGCCGGCAGTTGTCCTGCCAAAAGCCAATGCGGCCGCCGACGTGGTAGTGCGTGCATATCTTGCCGCAATTTCTGCCCGTGACGACAAGGCGGTCATAGCTTTGTCGGCGCCGGAATTTTACGAGAGTATCCATAGGTGGCCGAACGATCCGGTTGACACGTGGGCCAACGTGCAGGTCGCCGATGTGGGCAAACCAAAGCCGGATACATCTGAACGTGACGACTACCGTCAAGTGCAGGTGGTTGACGTTGATATCGAGGTTCGCCGCTGCGACGAAGAGCCGCCGGATGACGACCCCCATTATCCCTACACTTTTATGGTGGGAAGGCAGTCGGGCGCTGACCCCTGGAAAATCATTAGTTTCGGAGGGCTCGGATAGTACGCCAGCAGGTCGATTACCATTTAACGAACCTATTTCGGCCTCGCGCGGCTTGTGCGGCGCGGCGGTTTGGCGGAGGTGATTGGCCTTGGACGGGCTGCAGCGTAGATTTCAGAGGATTTTCCAGCTCTTCAACTGGGCATTCGCGTGTTCGCCAGGTCCGCGAAGCTTGGCGTAGGAACGGCTGGCCTGCTTCTGGGACTCGGGCTTGTCGTGCGGAGTGGGAACCGGGCCTTCGGCCTCTTGATACGCCTTGTTCCGCCAGGAATACGATGCCTGGCTGTTCCAGGGCGCGCAGGATGCCCCAGATGTCGGGGGCTCCAGACGTCCAGAGGACGGTGCCATCCGGCGAGCTTCTCGGCGCCCCCTGCCACATCGATCTCCAGAAGTGCGCACCGGCGAGCGCGCGGCTGCGGACCGTCGCCCAACTCGCCGAGCTGGCCGCCTGGTGTGTGGAGACGCGGGCGTGGTAGGTCGCTGACCCCCGTCATCACTGAGGACGAAAGATAGGTGGGTTCGGCTGCGCGCCGGCCGGTTCGCTTGCGACCCGCGACCCGATTAGCACGTGCGAGACTGGTACGCATGACGACCGGCGTGGATGGTGCGCGGACGCCGCGGAAATACAAGGGTTCCGGCCGGCTGCCGACGATGCAGGACATCGCTGACCATGTGGGTGTGTCGCGTCAGCTGGTCTCGCTGGTGATGCGGGATGTTCCCGGCCCGAGTGCGGAGTCGAAGGAGCGGATCCTCGCCGCGGCGAGTGAGCTCGGGTATCGGCCGAATGCCTCGGCGCGGCTGCTTCGTCAGAATCGCACGCGCCTGATCGGAGCGGTGTTCGAGATTCGCCATCCGTTTCAGGTGCGCTTCGTGGAGCGGTTGTTCGTCCGGGCGGCCGAAGAGGGGTTCGGGTTGGCGCTGGGGCCGAGGACAGTTGAGCGGTCGACGGATGTCGTCGTCGCTGAGCTGATGGAGCAACGGGTGGAGGCGCTGGTCGCGTTCAATCCGGATCCGGCGTCGAGCGCTCTGGCGGAGGCTTGCGAACTCCTGCCCGTGGTGTGGCTCGGGGAATGGGCGCATAAGTCCGACGTCGACAACGTTCATGTGGACGAGGTCGAGGGACTTCGTCTCGCGATCGAGCACCTCGTCGGGCTCGGGCATCGTGACATCGTCTACGTCGGCGGGCTCGGGGGGAACGTAGGCCGGGATCGTGCCGATGCCTACCGCGGGGCGATGGCCGCGTTCGGGCTGGAGGACCGGATCGAGGTGCTCTCCAGCGGCTTCTCCGAGGAGAACGGGGCGAGCGCGGCGCGCGAGATCCTGGGGCGCGACCGGCGTCCGACCGCTGTGGTGTGCTGTGGCGATCAGTGCGCGGTGGGTGTGCTGGCGGTGTTCGCGCAGGCGAACGTGCGGGTGCCCGACGAGATCTCCGTGGTCGGGTTCGACGACAGCTACCTGGCGTCGCTGTCGTACCACCGGCTGACGTCGGTTCGGCAGGATGTCGAGGCCACCGTCGAGGCGACCTTGACGTCGGTGCTGGAGCGGCTCGAGTGCGGTGACAAGCCGCGCCGAGTGAGTGCGACGCGGACGGAGCTTGTGGTTCGTGAGTCGACAGGCCCCGCCCGGACAGGGCCCGCCCAAACCGGGTCGTGATGTGCGGGTGGCACGCCACGACTCGACTGCGGCGATGGGCTGGGGTCAGCGGACGCCGCGTATGGGGATGATGAGCGCGGCGCCGATGGCGGTGATGATGCCCGCGCCCCAGAGCAGCGCCGGGTAGTTGTCACCACCGCCCATGCCCAGCAGCAGGAGCCCGAGCGCGGGGGCGAGGGACTGTGGCAGGGAGTTGGCGATGTTCATGACGCCGAGGTCCTTGCCCGGCTTGTCGGGGTCCGGCAGGACGTCGATGACCAGGGCCGTGTCGACGGCCGCGTAGATGCCGAACGCGAGTCCCATGATGATCTCGGCGAGGTAGAACACGGCCACGCTGTCGGCGAAGGCGAGGATGACCAGCCCGATGCCGAACACGAGTGAAGAGCCGGCGACGAAGATCTTTCGGCGACGGAGCTTGTCGGACAGCCAGCCGGCGACGCTGGTGCCGATGAACAGGGTGATCGTGTAGAGGAGCACGCCGTTGGCGACCGCCACGACCGCGTCGGCCGCGCTGAGGCCCAGGTGCCTCTGCATGTAAAGCAGCCGATAGGTGGTGAAGACGAAGGCCCCGAGGACCATGCAGAACCGCGACCACCAGGCCAGGCCGAAGTCGGGGTACTTGATGGGGTTCGTCCAGAAGGTGCCGAGGATCCGGGCGACGGAGAACGGCTGGACCGGCGTGTCCGGGAGGCGATCGGGGGTGACGAGGACGTACACGATGATGGAGGCGACGCCGATGACGCCGGGCGCGACGAACAGGATGGGCAGGTTCTTCACGAGCAGGACGGCGCCGTAGCTGCCGGCGAGGATCGACACGTTCTGCGCGAGAGCGAGGACGCTGGACGCGCGGCCGCGCTGTGCTTCGGGGACGTTGTCGGCGAAGCTCGCGACCAGCGCCGCGGATGCCGCGTTCGACGCGAGCTGGCAGACCAGCCAGGCGATGGTCAGCGTGAGTACGTTCGTGCTCAGGGAGACCCAGGCGAGGCCGGCCAGCAGTGCCACGATGCCGCCGAGGAGCCAGGGCCGGCGACGCCCCCACCTCGTCTTCGTCGCATCGCTCAGTGCTCCGAAGAGTGGGTTCCCGACCAGGGCTCCGAGCGCGCCGATGGGCAGCACAGTGCCGATGATGGATGCGGGATTGTCCGGATTCAGCTCCTGCGCCTTGAGCTGCATGCTGACGATCACTGGCGAGAGGATCGCCACGAAGATTCCGAACTGCGCTACCCCGAGGGCGGCGAGGTACCAGTTGCGGACTGGCTGGGTGGGGAGGGGGGGTGTGTGCGAGCGCGCCGGCAGTTCTGTCGACATCGACGCCTCCTTTAGTTCGTAGCCGAACGCCAGAAACTCGGCCAACACAATTTGGCTCGTGCTAACCTGCGCGTAACTTTAGCTCGTGCCAAGTCAGTTTTCTAGAACGTCGATGACATGGAGTGAACATGCTGCCTTCTCATCTCCCCGACCCCGACCTCTACCTGCCAGGCACGGGGGAGCCGTCCCTGCGGTGGGGCATCGTAGGACCGGGATGGATCGCGGGTGAGTTCGCCAAGGCGCTGCGCGCCCACACCGCGCAGCGCGTCGTGGCGGTCTCGTCCCGCTCGGCCGATCGGGCGGCTGCGTTCGCCGCCGAACACGGCATCGAGGTCGCGCTCGGCTCCACGGAGCAGCTGGTGACGCATCCGGAGGTGGATGTCGTCTACATCGCGACGCCGCAGAGCGAGCACCTTTCGATCGGGCTGGCGGCGATCGCCGCGGGCAAGCACGTACTGATCGAGAAGCCGATCACGGTGAGCGCGGCCGAGGCGCGGACGCTGGCGGACGCGGCACGTGCCGCGGGGGTGCTGGTGATGGAGGCGATGTGGAGCCGCTACCTGCCCCAGACGTCGGTCATCCGCAAGCTGCTCGCCGATGGCGTACTCGGGGAGGTTCGTGTCGTACTCGCCGATCACGGGCAGGCGATCACCGCGGATCCGCAGCATCGCCTCTACCGGCCTGAGCTCGGCGGCGGTGCGCTGCTGGATCTGGGCATCTATCCGGTGCAGTTCTCCTCGATGGTGCTCGGCGCCCCGACCCGGGTCGTCGCTGTCGGCGGCATGACGAAGACGGGCGTGGACGCCTACTCGACGCTCGTGCTCACTCATGAGGGAGACGCGCAGTCCACGCTGTACTCGTCGATCCTGGCTCGAACGTCGATGACCGCCGTGATCGCCGGATCGGCGGCGACGATCAGTGTCGACGGCAGCTTCTACACCCCCACCTCCTTCACGCTCGCGGACAGCAACCCGTTCGCCCCCGTGCTCACCTGGAGCGACCCGACGGACCTGAAGCTCTTCGCCGGGCTCTCGTGGGAGGCCACGGCGCTGGCCCGGTTCGTCGGCGAAGGCCGCACCGAGTCGCCCGTGCACACGCTGGACGAGACCGTCTCGATCCTCGACACCATCGACCAGGCGCGAGCCCAGCTCGCCGCCTCCTGACTTGAAGGAGAGCCGTCATGACCGATCTCGTCACCACGCTGGAACGTCAGGAGCAGGAGCTGGTCTTCGACGCGTTCGACCACGCGCACGCCTGGCGACTCGGCACCCGCATCACCGCGATCGCGCAGGAAGCCGGCCACAAGGTGGGTATCGACATCCGCCGACCCGGCCTGATCCTCTTCCGCGCCGCCCTGCCGGGGATCACCCCCGACCAGGACACCTGGATCGCCCGCAAGGCCGCCGTCGTCCTGCGCATGGAGGCCAGCAGCGCGCTGGTGGACGCCCGCCTGTCCGCCATGGGGGTGAATCCGGTCGCGGCCGGATGGCTGGGTGCCGAGTACGCGGTGACCGGCGGATCCTTCCCCATCCGGGTACGAGGAGCCGGGGTCGTCGCGGCGGCGACCGCCTCCGGGCTGTCCTCGCAGGAGGACCATGACCTCATTGTCGAAGGCATTCGCGCTTACCTGGCCGAAGGAGACGGTAAGTGAGTGAGCAAAAAGTGCCGCAACGGCGGTTGCGGCCCGGGCAGCGCGCCCGGATCCGCGTCTGGGATCGCCGCACCGGAGCCGTGCGTACGGTGTGCGAGTCGCGTGATCGCCTCTACGAGGCGCCGAACTGGACGCCCGACGGCCGGCTGCTGATCAACGGCGACGGGAAACTCTGGCTCCTGCCCGTCGACGGTTCCGAGCCGCCCCGGGAGATCCCCGCGGAAGGGCTGCCGGACGTCAACAACGACCACGTTCTCGCCCCCGACGGGGCGACCGTGTTCGCGTCGGCGAACGACTGGCACATCTGGCAGGTCCCCCTCACCGGAGGTACGGCGCGTCGCGTCACCGCCGATGACGGCGGGATGCATTTCCTGCACGGCGTCAGCCCCGACGGGCAACGGCTCGGCTACGTCCGTTTGACCCCGGAAGGGGACAACTGGTGGGCGTCGGCGACCATCCACACCGTCGGCGTCGACGGGCGGGGAGATATCGCCGTCACGACCGACCCGGGCCCCGCGGACGGATGCGAGTGGACGCCGGACGGCGAGTGGATCGTGTTCAACACCGAGCAGTTCTCCACCACGCCCGGACACGCCCAACTCGCCCGCGTACGGCCGGACGGGACCGAGTTGGCGCAGCTGACCTTCGACGAGCGCGTGAACTGGTTCCCGCATGTCGCTCCGACCGGCGATGTCGCGGTCTACCTCAGCTACCCGCCGGGCACCACCGGGCACCCCGCCGACCTGCCCGTCGAGCTGCGGCTGGTATCGGTCGGCGCCTGGCAGGAGCCGACCACGCTGGTCGCCCTCGACGGCGGGCAGGGCACGATCAACGTGCCCAGCTGGGCGCCGGACGGATCGGCGTTCGCCTTCGTGGACTACCCCTTCGACCAGCCTGTGAGGAGACTCCCATGACCCTGGTGCGCCGCACCGCGATCAACCCGCTGCCGTGGATCCTCGGCGACAGCGGCTAGCAGCGCCGCGTCGTCGGCGTTCCTGCGGCAGCACCCGTACTTCACCACGCCAGATGGAGGCGACGTCTGACCGCCGCGGGTGGTGATCATCGGGATGATCGCCACCCGCGCATCCGCTGGACCACTGTCAGGAGACGGTCCAGCCAGGCGACCGCTACTGGACCCGTTCGAAGGGCGCCGGGGCCTTGCCGGTCCAGCGGTGGAGCTGGGCGAGGCCGGTCTGCTTGGTCACCCCGTCTTCCACGACCGTGCCCTGCTGGGCGACGTAGTAGCGGCCGTCGTCCAGCGAGGCCAGGCCGTACTGGCCGCCGAATTCCCAGCCCCAGATGCCTGTCGCCTGGTCATGGAGACCCCGCTCGACCAAAGAGAGCGTCTTGCCGCGCTCGGGCTGCGGCTGGCCTTCGATGGGCTTGATCACGGCGGGCTTGGCGCCGTCGATCATGAAGAAGGAGTAGTTCGGGAACTGCGGCTTGATGCCCTTGTACGCCGCCATGAACCAGTTGCCGGTGTGGCCGTCGTACTCCAGGTTCTGTACGCCGTAGGTGGTGTTGCCGGTGCGGACGAAGTACTTGCCGTCCGAGCGGGATGGTCCTGAGGTGTGCGGCTCGCTCTGGGTGAGCGGGCGTTCGTACTGGCGCCACTGCTTGATGTCGTACTGCAGGATGACCTGGTAGTCGTTGTCCTGGCGGTCGGCGTTGGCGTAGATGCCGTACGCGACGGTCAGCTTGTCGCCGCCGCCGCGCTTGCCGAACGCGGGGCCGAAGGCGACGCCGTCGATGCCGCTGCAGCCGTAGCGGTGGTCCGGAGTCTTGGCCGTGTCGCCGTCGAAGACGCCGTCGCCGTTCATGTCGGCGCTGTAGTCGTCCACCACGTCCTTGAGGTAGACGGCCGTGACCACGTCGGAGGTCTCGGCGTTCATGTCGAGGCTGGTGATGCGGTCCACGTCGAAGATGGCGATGTAGAAGGACTTGGCGGCCTTGTACTCCAGGGAGCCGTACACGCGGCCGTCGCGGCTGTTGAAGTCGAGGTCGCCCAGGTGGCCGGTGAAGCCGGTGACAGAGCCGACCGGCTTGCCGGCGAGGTCGGTCTTGACCAGGAGGTTGGTGAAGGAGAAGTACATGAACCCCTTCTTCTGGTCGATCGCGATCCCCTGGACGTGGCCCGACGGCCAGGCCCCGCCGTTCACCTCCGCCGGCAGTCGTGACGGCCGGTCGGCCGCCTGGGCGGGGAGGGCGAACAGGGCCGACGCTGTCAACGTCGCGAGCAGTAGTTGAGCGACCCGCATGTTCTTCCGCGTACCTTTCCGTGGATCAGTGCTGATCCACACCATAAAGGGACACACAGGAACTTTACTGACTGTTGTTTGACTCTTTTGTGGCGTCTTGTTGAACGTCAGAGGCCGGAGCCGATGTCATCGCCGCGCGGATGCCGCGCTGGAGCAGGGCGGGCAGGCACAGTATGGTGCCCAGCGCGCCGATCCACACCGCGGCGGCGAGCCCGCCCAGAGCGGTCGCGGCGGCGGCCAGCAGGCTGCCCAGCGCGATGGCGCCCCACAAGAGGAATCGCTGCACCGAACCGACCCGGCCCAACAGGGATGCCGGGGTGAGCACCTGGCGCATCGTGATCGACGTGGGGCTGAAGGCGCCCTCGCCGACGCAGTGCACGATGCTCCCCGCGACCAGCCCGATCGCGCCGGGTGCCCCGCCCAGGGAACCGAGCGCGGGCATGGCGACGATGCCCAGCACGGACACCGACGCGGCCAGTACGAGGGTGCGCGGCGAGCCGAGACGGCGGATCAGCCGGGTCGACATCAGGTTCCCGATAGGGTAGCCCGCCGCGGCGGCGCCGATCACCACGCCGATCCAGCCGGGGGACAGGCCGAGGACGTTGCGGCAGTAGAGCACCAGGCTCGTCTCGACCATGGACAGTGCCAGTACATAGACCGTGCCGCACGCCAGGACGGGCCGGAGTATCGGGTGCCGGAGCGCGAACCGCAGCCCCTCGGCGATGTCGCGCCGCATCCAGCCGGGCTCACGTCCGTGGCCTGGGGCCGTGGTGCCCGATCCAGGTGCGGTCCCCGGCGCGGTGGTGCTCAGCTCAGTGGCGACCTTCTCGCGGTGGCGGATCAGCGCCAGCGAGGTGAGTGACGCCGCGAAGCTGACCATGTTGGCGGCGATGGCCCCGACCAGGCCGAGCGCCGCGATGACCGGCCCGGCCGCCATCGGGCCCAGCGCCTTGGCCGCCGACTCCGACAGGGCCAGCCGCGTGTTGCCGCGATGTAGCGCCTCCGCCTTGCCGTACAGACTGGGCAGGTAGGAGGTGTACGCGACCTGAAAGAACACCACCGCGCACCCGCTCACCAGGATCAGCGCGAACAGCACCGGAAACGTCAGCCCGCCCAGAACGGCCAGCACCCAGATCGCGCCGAACGCCAGCACCTGCACGCCGTCGCAGACCAGCATGACGGTACGGCGGGGCAGCCGATCGACGATGGCCCCGGCCGGCAGGCCGAGCGGGAGGAAGGGGACGAACAGCGCGAACGGCAGCAACGCGGCCTGCGCCGGGGAAGCGCCCAGGACGGTCACGGCCAGCAGCGGCAGCGCCAGCGTCATGAACTGGTCTCCGAACAGCGACAACGACTGCCCGGCCCAGAGCAGGCCGAAGTCACGATCTGCCGTCCGGCGCGTCGCGCGCCCCAGAGGCGACTCGTCACGCGACCGGTCAGTGGTCGCGGAGCCGGACCGCTTCGTCATGCGGACCGCCAGAACTCACGGATCCGCGCCCTCAAGCCGACCGCCGGAACCCGCGCCCTCATGCGGACCGCCAGAACTCATGCAGCAGGCCCAGCACGGTTTCAGGCTCTTCGACGTGGCCGAAGGAGCCGCTGCGCTCCAGCATCTCGAAGCGCGCCCGCGGGGCGAACCGCTGGAAGTCCAGCTGCGCCGCCGGATACAACGCCCGGTCGTACCGCCCGGCCAGCACCATCAGCGGGACGGCGAGCTCCTTGAGTCGCGGCCGGAAGTCCGGAATCGCCGCCACCTGACCACCGATCATGAAATCGACGTCGTCACCGCAGAAGAGCGGATAAAGCTCCTCGTTGCGGGCGCCCGGTTCGGTGGCCAGCAGGGCGGCGTTGGCGGGATCGTAGAACCTGATCAGCGGTGCCGCCGCGGCGAACTCCGCGCGCATGGGCGCGGACGTGGACCGCAGGCCGGAGCGCCGCAGCGCCTGGATGCGCTCCCAGGTCTCCGGGAGCTGGGTGGCGAGTTCGCGGTTGATGTTGGCGTGGTTGAGCTGCCACATCTCCGGGCTGTGCAGGGAATTGGCCAGAGTGAGGGTCGTTACGAGGTGCGGGTGGTCCAGGGCGACGGCCTGGGCGATCAGGCCGCCGTAGGAGAAGCCGTACAGGTGCGCGGGGCCGAGCTCGCCGAGCAGGGCCGTGACGTCGGCCACGTCGTTCGCGAAGGTGATCTCGCCCAGGTCGGCCGGGCGGTCGGAGCGGCCGCGGCCGTGGAGGTCGACGTAGATCACCCGATGGTCGGCGGCCAGCGCGTCGAAGTGCGGGTGGAAGACCACGTGCGAACCGGCCGGGCCGAGCCCGGCCAGCAGGACGACCGGGGAGCCCGCGCCGTCCTGCTCTACCCAGAGGCGGTGGCCGCGGATCTCGTGGTGGCGGCCGTTCGGATGCTGGAACATGCCGCGAATTGTGCCGACCGCCGCCCGTCGGGTGACGGCGGCGATCGGACCTATATATGCCTTTAAAAGGGGATGAGGGGGTCAGCGGCGGTGGGAGTGCCGGTGGATCATCTTGAAGACCATGGCTCCGATGAACACGAAGAACAGCACCTTCGCGATGCCGAACCCCCCGAACACGAGCCCCACCATCAGCAACACGAACAGGATCGGCAGGAACGGCCCCGGCCCATGGTGCCGCCGTCCCCAGCCATGTCGCATGTCGCGCCGCTCGTGACGCATCGACTGCATCTGGTGCCGGTGCGCCTTCATCGCCGCCCGCCAGGCGTCCTTGTCGAACGCCTGGGGAGGCAGGCCATGCGGGTCGCGGTAGTCGTACTGCCGCCGCTGTCCCGGAAGGTCAGCGGTGATCTGCGCGAGGTCTCGCGCGGTGCGTGCGCCGAGTGTCCGATCGAGGCGCTGGTCCAGCTCCTCGCGGTCGAGGCGGCCCTGCGCGAAGTGCTCGCGCAGGTCGGCCATCGTCTGTTCGCGCTCGGCGTCGCCGATGCGGAGATCGTTGGGGTCCATGGCTGGTTCCTCGCTCTCCCCGTACCGGCCTTCCAGGGTGGCGCCGGTCATGCGTTACTCCTCACCCGGGTCGCCGTCGGCCAGAATCTGGTAGAGCTTGCGCCGGGTCTCTACAAGAGTCTTACGCGCTTCGCGGATTTGTGCGTCGCTCCCGGTCTGCAAAACCTGCATCATCGCGAATGCCGACTGGCGCGCGATGTCCCACAGGTCCGCGGTGTTGTCGTCGATGTCGGGCCGCATCTCGTCCCACGGGGCGCGGATCTCGTCGGCGTGCGCCTCGATGTAGGCGAGCCCGGTCTCGGTGAGGCGGAAGGTCTTGCGGCCCTCGTTCTCCTCGGCGACGACCAGCCCCTCGTCGGTGAGCTGCTGGAGCGCCGGGTAGACGGCGCCGGGGCTGGGCTTCCAGCCGCCTTCGCTGCGCTCGGCGATCTCCTGGATGATCTGGTAGCCGTTGCGCGGCTCCTCGGACAGGAGCGCCAGGATCGCGGCGCGTACGTCGCCCCGCTTGGCCTTCCGGCCACCCCGGCCTCCCCAGCCGCCCCGATGCCCGAACGGGCCCGGTCCGCCGGGACCCCATCCCCAGGGGCCGCGCCCGAACTCGGGCGGGAATCCACGCCGGCCGCGTTGCCGCTCCTCGTGCGGACCGCCGCCGCCGCGGTGGTGGTGATGGTGGTGGTGCCCGCCCTGTTCCCACGCCTCGGCCACGGCCTTGAGCGCTTCACGGGCGGCACGCTTGAACTCGCGGGGCTCGGGCCACGGCCGACCTGCTGCTTGTGCGGAAGTCATGTCAAACGCTCCTTCTTGTGAATGCTTGTGAATGTTCTCGATGCTTCAAAGATATATCGCCAATATGTCGTTCGCAAGCGGGTGGGCAGAGTGAGACAGATCACGAAAAAGTTGCGGATTACGGGAACAGGAGACGGGAGGGTGTCGTTGTTCAGAGCAGACGAGGTCGTTCCGCGTCGGCAGGGCTGGGGGGTGCTGTCGCCGCGGAGACGACCTCGTCTGCGTTTCCGGACATTTCCGGTACGACCGGCGTTGGTCTGCGGTCGGCAAAGTCCGTAGCGCCGTGGTGAGGGTGATGGCGCCCCAGGCGGGTCTCCGCGCGTAAAGAACGGCTTTGCCGTACAGTTTCGATCATGATGGGGCATTCGCATGCGATGACCGGGGCCATCGCTTGGCTAGGACTCGCACCCGGGCTCGCCGCGCTCCCGATGCTGACCGACTCGTCCAGGTTCATCGAGACCGGGATCATGGCGAACGCCCTCACCCCGGCCGAGTTCATCGCCGGCGCCATCATCTGCGCCGGGGCGGCCATGCTGCCCGACCTCGACCATCCGAGCGCGACGATCGCGCAGACGTTCGGGCCGGTCACCTGGGTGCTGAGCAAGGCCGTCAACTGGCTGAGCGGCGGACATCGGGGGGCGACGCATTCGCTGGCGTTCGCGGTGGTGCTCGGGTTCGCGGCGCACTGGCTGGCCAACACCTATCCGATCGGCCGCGACATCATGGTCGTGCTGCTCATCGGCCTGGCGCTGCGCGCGATCGGCATCGGCATCCCGGGCAACAAGCTCGGTTCGGCGATGATCAACGTCGGCCTGACCGCCGGGCTCTACGCCGTCTTCCTGTCGCAGGGGGTCGGCTACGCGTGGCTGGGCATGGCCGTGGCCATCGGCTGCCTCGTGCACGTCGTCGGCGACTGCATGACCGAGCGGGGCTGTCCGGTGCTGTGGCCGGTGTCGGTCCGGTTCGTGCTGCCGTGGAAGATCGGGATCAAGACCGGGAAGACGTTCGAGCAGAAGATCCTGGCTCCCGTGCTGTCCATCGCCATCATTGGCCTGCTGTTCTGGCGGCTGGCGCCGGTTTAACTTGATGTCGAGATACTTTTAGAGATATCTTGACGTCAAGACATCCGCCGCGCTGCCCGCGGGTTAGGTTCACCTAACGTTCTTACTGCTCCCGGGGTGCGGCAGGATTCAACTGAGCACATGTCTATGGAGGAGGCGAATCATCGTGTCCGCGAACAGCTTCGGCAGCCGTGACACGCTACGCGTAGGCGACGCGTCTTACGAGATTTTCCGGCTGGACGCCGTCGAAGGCGCAGCCCGCCTCCCGTTCAGCCTGAAGATCCTGCTGGAGAACCTCCTCCGCACCGAGGACGGCGCGAACATCACCGCCGACCACATCCGCGCGCTGGGCGGCTGGGATCCCAAGGCGGCGCCGAGCGTGGAGATCCAGTTCACCCCGGCCCGCGTCATCATGCAGGACTTCACCGGCGTGCCGTGCGTGGTCGACCTGGCCACCATGCGTGAGGCCGTACGCGACCTGGGCGGCGACCCGGCCCGGATCAACCCGCTGGCCCCCGCCGAGATGGTCATCGACCACTCGGTCATCGTCGACTACTTCGGTCACCCCGACGCCTTCCAGCGCAACGTCGAGCGCGAATACGAGCGCAACCACGAGCGCTACCAGTTCCTGCGCTGGGGCCAGACGGCCTTCGACGAGTTCAAGGTCGTCCCGCCCGGCACCGGCATCGTCCACCAGGTCAACATCGAGCACCTGGCCCGCGTGGTCATGATCCGCGACGGCAAGGCCTACCCCGACACCTGCGTGGGCACCGACTCGCACACCACGATGGAGAACGGCATCGGCGTCCTCGGCTGGGGCGTCGGCGGCATCGAGGCCGAGGCCGCGATGCTCGGCCAGCCGATCTCCATGCTGATCCCGCGCGTGGTCGGCTTCAAGCTCAACGGCAAGCTGCCCGCCGGCGCCACGGCCACCGACCTGGTGCTGACGGTGACCGAGATCCTGCGCAAGCACGGAGTGGTCGGCAAGTTCGTCGAGTTCTACGGCGACGGCGTCTCGTCCGTGCCGCTGGCCGACCGGGCCACGATCGGCAACATGAGCCCCGAGTTCGGCTCCACCTGCGCGATCTTCCCGATCGACGGCCAGACGGTCGAATACCTGCGCCTGACCGGCCGCTCCGAGGAGCAGATCGCGCTCGTCGAGGCCTACGCCAAGGCCCAGGGCCTCTGGCTCGACCCGTCGGCGGCCGAGCCGGTCTTCTCCGAGTACATCGAGCTCGACCTCGGCACCGTCGTCCCGTCCATCGCCGGCCCGAAGCGCCCGCAGGACCGCATCGCCCTGTCGGCCGCCAAGGACACCTGGCGCCGCGACGTGCGCAACTACGTCACCGACTTCGACGGCGACGGCATCGACGAGGCCGTGGAAGAGAGCTTCCCCGCCTCCGACGCGCCCGCCTCCAACGCCCGCGCCAACGGCAGCCGCCCGCACAAGACGGTCTCGGTGACGCTCGAGGACGGCACCTCGTTCGAGATCGACCACGGCATCGTCTCCATCGCCGCGATCACCTCCTGCACCAACACCTCCAACCCGTACGTCATGCTCGGCGCGGCCCTGCTGGCCCGCAACGCCGTCGAGAAGGGCCTGACCCGCAAGCCGTGGGTCAAGACCTCTCTGGCTCCCGGCTCGCAGGTCGTCACCGGCTACTTCGAGCGTTCGGGGCTCCAGCCGTACCTCGACAAGATCGGCTTCAACCTCGTCGGCTACGGCTGCACCACCTGCATCGGCAACTCCGGGCCGCTGCTCCCGGAGATCTCCGACGCGATCCAGGCCAACGACCTCGCCGTCACCGCCGTGCTGTCGGGCAACCGCAACTTCGAGGGCCGGATCAACCCCGACGTCAAGATGAACTACCTGGCCTCGCCGCCGCTCGTGGTGGCGTACGCGCTGGCCGGGACCATGGATCTCGACCTCGACACCGAGCCGCTGGGCGTCGGCGCCGACGGCACGCCGGTCTTCCTGCGCGACATCTGGCCGTCGCCCGAGGAGATCGCGGCCGTGGTCAACTCCTCGATCGGGCGCGACATGTTCGAGCGGGACTACGCCGACGTGTTCAAGGGCGACGAGCACTGGACATCGCTGCCGATCCCCACGGGCAACACCTTCGAGTGGGACCCTTCCTCCACGTACGTGCGCAAGGCTCCCTACTTCGAGGGCATGCCCTCGACTCCTGACCCCGTTACCGACATTTCCGGCGCCCGCGTGCTGGTGAAGGTCGGCGACTCGGTCACCACCGACCACATCTCGCCGGCCGGCTCCATCAAGGTCGGCACGCCCGCCGCCCAATACCTGCAGTCGCACGAGGTCGCGGTCAAGGACTTCAACTCCTACGGCTCGCGGCGCGGCAACCACGAGGTCATGATCCGGGGTACGTTCGCCAACATCCGCCTGCGCAACCAGATCGCGCCCGGCACCGAGGGCGGCTACACCCGCGACTTCACCCAGGACGAGGGGCCGGTGTCGTTCATCTACGACGCCTCGGTAAACTACGCCTCGGCCGGGACGCCGCTGGTGGTGCTCGCGGGCAAGGAGTACGGCTCGGGCTCGTCGCGCGACTGGGCGGCCAAGGGCACGGCGCTCCTGGGCGTCCGCGCCGTCATCGCGGAGTCGTACGAGCGCATCCACCGCTCCAACCTGATCGGGATGGGCGTGCTGCCGCTGCAGTACCCGGAGGGCGTCTCGGCCGCCTCGCTGGGGCTGACCGGCGAGGAGACGTTCGACATCACCGGGGTGGAGGAGCTCAACAAGGGCGGCATCCCGGCGACCGTGCACGTCAAGGCGGGCGAGGTGGAGTTCGACGCGGTGGTCCGCATCGACACGCCCGGCGAGGCCGACTACTACCGGCACGGGGGCATCATGCAGTACGTGCTGCGCTCCCTCCTCGCCAAGTCCTCCTAAGTTCTCCCGCGTCTCCGCCTCGGCCATCAGCTGAGCGGAGGCCGCCGGGATCCCGCGCCGCACTTCCCGCGGCCGGGCGGGCGCGACCTCACGCGCCCACATCGGGGGTGAACCACCCGACCACGAAGAGCCGCCCGGCACCACACCGCCGGGCGGCGCTTTGCTGCCTTCCCGCAGACATCTGCTTTCGAGCCACCCGCCGTCCGTGGCCGGACCCCGTTCAGGGGCGCCCTCCTCCGTACCCGCTTTACGGGCACTTCCCTTTTACGGCAGGCACGGTGAGCCCCACCCGCCGTCCATGGCCGGGCCCCATCCAGGGGCACGCTCCTGCGGTTCACGGGGCTGGGCGCCGTGACGTGCGCGTTCTTGGCCGCCTGCTTCGGCCTACGTCACCCGGCGGATCAGCGGGATATACGGCGGTAGGCGCGGACGGCCAACGGCATGAAGACGACGATGAGCGCCCCGGACCACAGCAGGCTCGCCGCGATCGGGTGCTGGAGCGGCCAGGCGGTGGAGTGCGACGTCGGGTTGCCGAAGAGCAGGCGGGCGGCGGCGACCACGGCGCTCATCGGGTTCCAGTCGGCGAGCGGCTTGATCCAGGCGGGAAGCCCCTCCGTCGGGACGAACGTGTTGGCCAGGAACGTCATCGGGAACAGCCACCCGAACGTCGCCGCGTCCGCCTGGGCGCCACTCTTGACGAACAGCCCGATGTACGTGCCCACCCAGATCATCGCGAAGCCGAACAGGGCCAGCAGGCCGAACGCCGCCGCCGTCTGCCCGAAGGTGCCGTGCGCCCGCCACCCCGCCAGCAGCATCGCCGCCCCCACCATCGAGGCCAGCGACAGCAGGTGCATGGACAGGTCGGCGACGCTGCGGCCGATGAGCACGGCGCCGCGGGCGATCGGCTGGGCGCGGAACCGGTCGATGATGCCGCGCTCCATGTCCTCGCCGACCGCCGTGGCCGCGGCGGCCGCGGTCATCGCCATGACCTGCATGAAGATGCCGGGCATCAGGTAACTGCGGTAGTCGCCCCCACCGGGGAGGGTGATCGCGCTGCCGAAGACATAGCCAAACAGGATGGTCATGACAACGGGGAACACCAGGTATCCCGCTATTTCCCCTGGCTGCGCCATCAGCCTGAAGTAGGTGCGGCGCGCGATGGTCAGGGAGTCGGAGATCGTCCAGCGGAGGCGCTCGCCGAGCGTCGTCGGTGGAGCGGGTACGTGGACAAGGGTCATGTGGAGTCACCTCGTGGGAATCGGCCGGACCTGCCGGAAGGGCGGGTCGGGTGGCGGTCAGCGGCTGTGGGCTGGTGGTCGGGTGGTCAGGTGGTGGTCAGGTGGAGGAAGACCTCGTCCAGGGTGGGGCGACGGAGGGACAGGTCTTCGACCGGGATCATGGCCGTGTCCAGCGCGCCGGCGATGCGGATGAGCGACTGCGCCCCGTGTTCGACCGCCACCGTCACCCGCCGCTCGTCCACCACCTCCACCTGCCGTTCATCGGCCGCGCGCCGTACCAGGTCGAGGGCTTGGGGGACGTCGGCGGCCGCGCGGAGGACGACCTGCACCCGGTCGCCGCCGATCCGCTGCTTCAGCTCCGCGGGTGAGCCGGAGGCGGCGACCCGCCCCTGGTCGAGCAGGACGATCTGGTCGGCGAGACGGTCGGCCTCGTCCAGGTATTGAGTGGTGAGCAGCAGCGTGGTCCCTTCGGTGACCAGGTCGCGCAGCAGTTCCCACAGCCCGAGGCGGCTGCGCGGGTCGAGGCCGGTCGTGGGCTCGTCCATGAACAGCACGGGCGGCGCGACGATCAGGCTGGCGGCCACGTCGAGGCGGCGGCGCATGCCCCCTGAGTACGTCTTGACCCGCCGGTTCGCGGCGTCGGTCAGGTCGAACCGCTCGAGCAGCTCGTCGGCCCGCCGCCGGGCCGCCGCCTTGGGCAGGTGGTACAGGCTGCCGAACATCTCCAGGTTGCGCCGCCCGGTGAGCAACTCGTCGACCGCCGCGTGCTGCCCGGCGAGCCCGAACATGAAGCGCAGCCGCGCCGCGTCCCGCACCACGTCCAGCCCCGCCACCTCCGCGTGACCGGAGTCGGGGCGGAGGAGGGTGGTGAGGATGCGTACGGCGGTGGTCTTGCCCGCCCCGTTGGGCCCGAGGAGCCCGCAGACCGTGCCCGCCGGCACGGACAGGTCGATGCCCGCCAGCGCGTCCTTGGACCGGTAACTCTTCCGGAGCCCTTCCGCGTGGATCACGACGAACCTCCTTAACGCCGTTAAATCTAACGCTGTTAAGGATGCATTGAACGTTGTTAAACTGTCAACCGTGGCACTCGAAAAAGGCACCATCGTGGCGACGGGGCTCCGCTTGCTCGACGAGGTGGGCCTCGACGGCCTCACCTTGCGGCGGCTGGCGGCGGAGCTCGGCGTGCAGGCGCCGGCGCTCTACTGGCACTTCAAGAACAAGCAGCAGTTGCTCGACGCGATGGCGGTGGCCATGGAGGCACCGCATGTGACGCGGCCGGTGTTCACGGACCCGTCGCAGTGGCGGGAGTGGGTGGCCGACTACGCCCGCGGCAGCCGGTCGATACTCAACTCCCACCGCGACGGCGCCAGGCTGGCGGCCGGGACGCGGTCGTCACCTGAGATGTTCGCGATGGTGGAGCGGGCGGTGGAGGCGCTGGAGCTGGCGGGCTTCACGGTGGCGGACGCGGCGCGGGGACTGTTCGCGGTGAGCAACTACGTGGCCGGGTTCGTGCTGGAGGAGCAGGCCGACCGGACGCGGCCGGACACGGACGAGTCGGGGCCCGACATGGCGGAGTTTCAGGCACGCTACCCCCGGATCATGGCGGCCCTGCTGGAGGAGGGCGACCCGCAGGGCGACCGCTCGTTCGAGGCGGGGCTGGCCCTCATCCTGGACGGCATGCGGCTGCGACTGTCCAGCGGGAGCGCCGCCGATTGAGGCGGGTTGGCGACGGTCGATCGGCGAGTCTGGCACGATGAGGGTGCCACCCGGCGAAATTCCGCTTCGCCGGATGGCACTAATCGTCAGACGATGTCCGCGATCCAGTCGGTCACTTCGCGGACGACCTCGTCGGGAGCGATCCCGACTCTCCTGGTGAATCGCTGGGGAGACACGCTTCGCACGTGCTCGACCATGGCCCAGCTGGGTTTGTCGAGCCCCGTGCCTTCGCGGCTGACCGGGATGTGGTTGTCCCATCCGCGCTCGGTCGTTGTCAGGGGGACAATGATCTTTACTGCGGCTGCGGCGTTGAAGCCGTCGTTGCTCACGACGAGCACGGGGCGACGGTAGCCCTGCTCCCGTCCGGTGGGCTCGCCCAGCTCAGCGAGCCAGATCTCGCCTTGGATCACCCTCATCTCTCTCCTCGGGAAACGTGATGAGCCCCTCCCACTCGGGTGCGATGCGGAGGGAGCTTGACGGTGGGCCCTGGACCAGCTCGGACTCGGCGAGATAGTCGGCCCAGGCTCGCGGGTCCTCCTTCCTCGTGCGTTCCATCTGGTCCGCGACATGTTGCCAGCGGTGCTTCTTCTCCAACTCCCGAATGGCCTGGTCGATGATCGCGGTCATGGGTTCACCCGCCTTTCTGGCAAGTGCGGCGATTCTGTCCCGGGTCTTGACGCTGACGCGTATCGTCGTCGCTTTTTGTTTCACGTTCATACTCCGGAGGCTACGTCTGCGTCGGGAAGAAACCTACACCCTCGTCGTAACGCATACTGCTTGAACGGCAACACAGAGTAAAGATGATTGACTCTCCTCCGTGACTCAGATGGCATTAGTGCTGATTGTTGGCGGTTTGGCGGTCTTCATTGGGGCGGTTGTCCAGGGCAGCGTGGGGTTCGGGCTGGGGCTGGTGGCCGCGCCGGTGCTCACCATGCTCGACCACTCCCTGATGCCCACCGCCATTCAGGTGGTCAACCTCACGTTGCCGCTGTTCACGCTGGCCGCGGAGTGGCGGAAGGTGGACTGGCGCGGGGTGGTTTTCGCGGTGCTGGGACGGCTGCCCGGTGCGGCTATAGGTGGAGTCGTCCTGGTCTACATATCCGTCTACACGCGAGGCGTCTTCGTGGGGGTCATGGTGCTCATCGCGGTGGGGCTCACGGCGTGGGCGGTCAGCGTGCCGCGCAACGATGCGACCATCGCGGGGGCCGGGTTCTTCTCGGGCATCACCGGCACCGCGACCGGCGTCGGCGGGCCGCCGATCGCGCTGGTGTACCAGCACGCCAAGGGGCCGCAGATCCGGGCGACGCTGGCGATGGTCTTCTTCCTAGGCGCCGCGCAGTCGCTGGCCGTCCTGGGCTTCGTGGGGGAGTTCTCCGGCCGGGCGGCCATCACGGGGGCCGTGCTGATCGTGCCGATGGTGCTCGGGTTCCTGGTGTCGGGGCCGCTGCGGCGCTACCTGGACGGCGGGAAGGTACGGACCGCGGTGCTGGTGGTCGCCGCCCTTTCGGCCGTCGCCCTCATCGGTCAGAGCCTGACCGCCTGAGCCGCCCGCCGCGTCCGCGCCTTCATGTCGTCCGTGCCTGATCGGCCGAGCGTCAGGCCCTGACCGGCTAACGGTCAGGGCCTGTAAGCGGTGGTACGGCGCCTAGGTTGCCCTCAGTGAGACGTCGAGTATGGTTCGGCTGCAATTGGTGGTCGGCGCGTTCCCGCAGAAGGTGTTGACCGCGAAGTCGCTGAAGTCCGCGGTGGGCTCGATGGCGATGACGTTGCCCACAAGGTCGGGGTACGGGCTGACCTTGAGCTGGATGCCCGTGTCCAGCCAGTACAGCTTCTTGATGGCCACCTGCACGTAGGCCTGTTGTGCCGCGGTGACGCCTAAGCGGAGGCCGAATGTGCCCAAATACCCGGGGGAGTAGACGGGCCGCGAATGGGTGTCCAGGAAGTAGGCCTGGACCTCTCCCGGTTGGATGACCGTGTTGACGTTAATGGTCTTACAGTCGCCTTGGGCGCTCACCATGGGCACCTCGTAGGTGCAGGCTTTGAACGTGCCGGTGACCCACTTGGCGGGGGCGGCGTGGGCGGCGCCGGCCGGTACGGTGAGTGCCGCACCGGCGGCGAGCCCGGCCGCCGCCAGGCTGAACGCGCGGCGCATGGACATGGGTTTCTCCTTTGATCGCTTCCGCGGGTTGATGTGCTGGACGTTGGATATCTCTAGAACTTTGTTCTGTGTTGGCGTGCGCCAACGATGGGCCGGGGTAGTTCGCCGTCCTGGGAAGGCCGGCGGACTACCCCAGCTCCGCCACGTGTCACTTCGGTTGCAGCTGGGTCGTCAGCGTGTAGTCACCCGCGACCGCGGTGGGGTTGGTCAGCACGAAGCCGAACCAGGTGTCGGTCGAACCGGTGTTGGCGAAGGTGAACTCCTCCGGCACTCCGGGCCCGTGGGTCGTCGACGACGCCACCGCCTGGGCCCGCGTCTGGAAGTTCCCGGACGCGCTCGACAGCAGGAAGATCTCCGGATCCTGGTTGTTCAACGGTGTGAGCGTTACCTTGATCGTTCTTCCGGGTGGGACCGCCAGGTCTCGCGCCGCGATGACGTTGTCGCCGCCCATGGTGATCGTGTCGGTCGTCGTTTCACCCGAGATGGCGCGTCCGCCGCCGAACTCGATCATGTACGGGAGGTTGTCCGAACCGAGGGAGACCGTCGCGCGGTAGGTATCGGCGGGCTGCTTGTTCGAGTCGACCGCCACGAAATCGGTGACCGACCCCGTGATCGTGCTCTCCACGAGTGCGGAACCGTGGTTATTGAGCAGTTTGACGTTCACGTCATTGCCCGACTGCGGCCGGGCGCCGACGACGCTCCAGTAGGTGGGCACCGCGTCGAACCGGAAATTCTGCGCCGGCAACGGCCTCGGCCGTTTGCGCGGCGTATCCCTCGGCAGGGGATCGTGGAACAACCCGATCCCGATCTGGATGCCGTTGTTGTAGGCGCTGCCTTGCGGGTCGACGCCAACGCCCTGGTCCGGACGCTGTCCCCAGTACTGCACGAAGTTCTGCAACGTAGAGGACGAATCCCGCACTGTGTTGAAGATGCTGTGCGGACCCTCGTGCGCGTAGTCCCAGTAGTCCACCGCGCTGATGGCGCTGTCGCCCAGGTCGAGCAGCGCTCCGGCGACGTTCGCCTCCACCGTGATGCCACCGGTGTTGTTGTACTCCACCAGGTCGAGGTCGCTGACATCGAACGGGTTCGTCCAGAAGTCCGACTTGCCGTACACCGCCAACGGGAACCAGTCCGCCCAGCCCTCGACCCAGGCGCAGGTGTCCGAGGAGACCTCGAACAGGAAGTGCGGGTTGCAGTTCGCGATCGACATCGGCGCGTCGTTGAACAGGTCGTCCATCACAGCGTGGCCGACCTCGTGCACCACGGCGTCCGGGGTGTCGGGGTCGTCCGCCTGCAGCCAGATGGTGTCCGTGCCGTGGTCGTAGTGGGTGCGATTCACGTTCGGTCCCATGCTCACCTTGTATTTCCGGCATGGGTTCTCGTTGCCGTCCCAGCACGGGTCCGGGATCCAGAACCACACGTCGGCCAGCTCGTCGAAGGCATGCGCGGCCTTTTGCTTCGAGCTCGGCGGGAACGACTGCCCGAAGTCGACCGTGCCACTCGTCACCGTCTGGCCCCAACTGGTCCAGGTGAAGGGGATGCCGTCCTGCGCCACGACCCAGTGCGGGTTGTCCGTGGTGAACCGGATCTCGATGTTGGGGGAATCACCGGTGGCGTCGAAGCAGAGCTTGTAGTTTCCGCTGCGGTCGGTGTACCCGCTGGCCAGGACGGTGCCGAACCCGAGAACCTCGGCGCGCAGAAACTGCGAGAAATGATTGCTACCGGCGGCGTTGTACAACGCGGTGCCCTTGACGCAGGCGATCACCGGCTTCGGGTCCGGCCCTGGGGCGCCCGTCGGCGCGACGCCCGGGTGATCCGGCTTGTCCGTCGGTGTGACGGCCGAGTCCGCCCGCTTGTCCGTCGGTGTGACGGCTGGGTTCACCGGCCTGTCCGTCGATGTGACGGCCCGATCCACAGGCGTGACCGCCGAGTCCACCTGCTTGTCCGACCGGGTCGGCGCCGGTATCGCGGAGGTGTCCACAACGGCCCGCACCGCGGCGACGTCGTCCGTGACGGCTCCGGCGCGTGACTCGCCACCGGACGCGGCCACCGTGAAGTCGACGGTGTCTCTGTCGCCGTTCTTGCCGACGAGACTTGGCGCCGAAGCGGACGCCATGATCTCGGCATAGCCCGCGGCCGTCGCCCGCACCGCCCCCTCATATGTGGTGGCGCCGGCGGCCAGGTCCACGTGCGCGGCGGCCCGGTGGACGGTGCCCGCACGCGTCGGATCTGTGGACGCCACGTCGCTGGTCGAGAGCCCTCGCGGCGCGTTCGACCAGGTCAGGTTGGGTGGCAACTCGATCGCCACGTCGGCGCCCGCCCGCGCCACCTTGCTGTTCACCGTCACCCGCAGCGTCGCGGTCTGCCCTACCGCGGGCAACTGTGTGAGGTCGGCGGAGACCTCGATGGGCGCGGTGACCGGAGTAGGCGCCGTTGGTTGCGCAACCGCCTTACCGGGGGCGCCGGATAAGAGCAGGCCGGCCCCGAGCATGCCGGCGGACATCAAACGCCAACGGCGATGCGCCCCCGATTTCGAGCGCCTGAACTGACTTCTTCGCCTTCTCGATGTGTCGCCGGCGGCGGTTACGGCGAGACTCAGCCCTGCCAGGCGGCGGGCGATGGACATGATTTTTCCCCTTTTATGAGATGAATTTCCGCTGCCTGGGCCAAGGGTGCGGACCAGGCGTCCAGATCAGGCTGGCCCGTACCTGGTGCCGAGGGCTTTAGGGCGGACCCCCAACCGCGACCCCAAGGTTTGGCGGACCCTCCCCGTCCGCTGGAGGCGTTTTATTGCGCAGACATAGGGGCCGTCGCCGTGCGATGGTGACGCGGGCGGTGAGAGCGATGGTGGGTCAGGTGCGGCTGCGGGAGCGTGAGGATCACCTCGCGTCACTCGCTGACGCCGCGAGGTCGGCCAGAGCCGGGCAGGGCCGGCTCGTGCTGATCAGCGGATCGGCTGGTCTGGGCAAGACCAGCGTGCTGGCGCAGGCGAGGCAGATCGCCGCTTCGGCGGGATTGCGGGTCCTGACGGCGCGCGGCACGGAGCTGGAACGCGATTTCGGCTTCGGGGTGGCGCGGCAGCTGTTCGAGCCGTGGCTGGCGGGCATGCCGGCGGGTGAGCGGGCCGCCCTGCTGTCGGATGCGGGCGCGGCGGCCGAGGCCGTCTTCGGCCCGGCCAGACCGGGGCAGGGCGCGGTGGGCGATTTCGCGGTGCTGCACGGCCTGTACAAGCTCGCGGCCCGAGGCGGCTCACTGGCGTTGCTCTGCGATGATCTGCATTGGGCGGATGAGTCGTCGCTGCGGTTCCTGGCCTATCTGCTGCCGCGCCTGGACGGGCTGGGACTGATGGTCGTGGCGGCGTTGCGGCCCGGCGAGACGGGCGCCGCGACCAGACTGCTGGATCTGATCACCGCCGATGACGGTTGCCAGGTGCGCAGGCTCGCGCCGCTGACCGGGACCGCCAGCGCGGAACTCCTGCGCGAGCTGCTGCCGGACGGCTGCGAGGACGACTTCGTCGTGGCCTGTCAGACGGCCGCGGCCGGCAACCCGCTGCTGCTGCGCGAACTGGCGTGCACAGTGCGGACCGGCGACCTCGCGCCGACGAACGCCAACGCCCCGCGCGTGGCGGGCCTGGGCGCGGACGCGGTCGGCCGCCGGATCGCGCTCCGGCTCGACAGGCTGCCCAAGGCCGACGCGGCGGTCGCGGGGGCGGTCGCGACACTGGGCGGTGCGCCGATCGCCATGGCGTCCAAGCTGGCCCGTCTGCCGGCGGCCGAAGCCGCGGACGCCATCGCGGACCTGGTCACGGCTGACATCCTCCGTGTGGACGACGGCCGGGTGGAGTTCGTCCATCCCCTGGTGCAGGCGGCCGTCTACGACCGGCTGAGCGTGACCGAACGCGTCGATCGGCACCGCTGCGCCGCCGGGCTGCTGGCCACCGCGGGTGCCCCGGCCGAGCAGGCCGCGGTCCACCTGCTCAGGATTCCGCCCGGCGGCGACCGTACCGCCATCGCCACACTGCGCCGCGCCGCCGATGACGCCCGGGCCCGCGGGGCGCCGCAGGCCGCGTTGAGCTACCTCCAGCGCTGCCTGGCCGCTATGGACGACAACGATGTCCGGCGGGTGGAGGTGCTGACGACGGCGGGCATGGCGGCCGCCCATGTCGACCAGAGCGCCGCGGTCACTCACTTGGCCGACGCGCTGGAGCTGGCCACCGAGCTCCGTCAGCGGGCGGAGCTGGCCTACGCCCTGTCGCTCGCCTGCTCGCTGGTGGGCCGGATCGACGAGGCGCTCAGTGTGCTGGCGCGGGCCCGGGAATGGGTGCCCGACGAGGATGAGGAGCTACGCCGCAGGCTGCTGGCCAGTACGACGCTCATCAAGAGCATCTTCACCGGAGCCGACCGCGATGCCGCCGACCGTGAGCTCCAGGAACTCCGGGCTCTGACGCCCCATGACAGCGCCGGCGGACGCATGCTCGACTGCGTGATCGCCACGCGCGACGGCATGGCCGGCGATCCGGCCGCGATCCAGCGAGGGCTGCGCGGCCTCGCCGACGATGTGCTGATCTATCAGGCCATCGGCTGGCCGGCGCTCAACGGCGTGTGGGGAGTGCTGTTATCCGCCGACCTGGACGATCCCATGGCCAGCATCGAACGTGCCCTGGAGCACGGTCGCGCACACGGATCGACCTTCGCCCTGGCCGCCGTGCTCACCTATCGCGGCCTGGGCAGGCTATGGCGCGGACAACTGCCCGGCGCCGAGGCCGACCTGCGAGAGGCCGTAAGGGTGATCGACCTCGCCGGGATCGACTCGGGGCGCCCCTTCGCCGGAGCGTTCCTGGCTCTCACCCTGCTGGAGCGGCAGCTGCCCGACCAGGCGGCGGCGGCGCTGGAGTGGGTGGGAGCGCCCGATCCCGTGCCGCCGGTCGGGCCGTGGTACTTCTACCTCGATGCCCTGGCCGCCGTGCGACAGGCTCAGCAACGGTACGAGGAGTCCGCCGTGCTGGCCGTCGCGGCCGGCCACAACCTGGCTGTACACGGGTTCGGCAATCCCGCGTGCGTGCCGTGGCGTACCCGGGCCGCCCAGAGCCTGCACGCCCGGGGCCGTAGCGCGCAGGCGCGGGCGCTCGCTGCGGAAGAGCTCGAACTGGCGCGCCGATGGGGCGCGCCCCGCGCGCTCGGCCGCGCGCTACGGGTGCTGGGCCTGCTGACCGGCGGCGAGCAGGGCCGCGAGCTGATGCGGGAGTCGGTAGAGGTTCTACGCGGATCATCCGCCAAGCTGGAGCACGCCCACAGCCTGCACCACCTCGGCGCGGTGCTACGCCGGGCGGGCACGCTCACCGCCGCCCGCGTGCCCCTGACCGAGGCGCTCGACCTGGCCGTGGCCTGCGGCGCACCCGGACTCGCCCAGGCGGCCAGGAACGAACTGCTGGCAGCGGGAGCCCGACCCCGGCGAGGCCGCTTGCTGTCGGGGCCGCAGGCACTGACGAACGCCGAGCAGCGGGTCGCCGCCCTCGCCGCGGCGGGCCACTCCAACCGGGACATCGCCCAGCGCCTCTTCGTCACCCCCAAGACCGTGGAGGTACACCTGACCAGCGTGTACCGCAAGCTCGGCGTCAGCAATCGGGCCGGCCTGAGGCAGGCGCTGGAACACGCGCCGCTTTGAGGGATCGAGCCGTCAGCGCTGATTTGCCCGTCACGATCCCAGACCGGCCACCGCATGAGCTCCTGAGGACCGGAGCCCCCTGTGCGTGCTCGGCGATACAACCTTTTGTCACACAAGTCGCGTTGGCAACGGGGGAGAGGAGATCACATTGGACCGTCACGACGGCTTCCGTGAGTTCGTGCTCGCCCGCCAGCAAGCCCTGATGCGGACCGCGTACCTGCTCACGGGAGACCCGCACCTGGCAGAGGACCTGCTGCAGAGCGTCCTGATCAATGTCGTGGGCCACTGGTCCAAGCTGGTCAAGGGCGGCAACCCGGAGGCGTACACCCGCAAGGCCATGGTCAACCAGTACATCTCCTGGAAGCGCAGATTACGTCCCGAGGTGCCGAGCGGTGACCCGCCCGAGCGGGGCGCCTACTCCGACGGAGCCGTGCTCGACCGGATCGTGCTGCGCCAGGCGCTGGCCAAGCTGGGGCGCAGGCAGCGGGCCGTGATCGTGCTGCGTTTCTGGGAGGACCTGACCGAGGCGCAGACGGCCGAGGTGCTGGGCTGCGCGGTCGGCACCGTCAAGAGCCAGACCCATCACGCGCTGGCCCGCCTGCGCGAGGTCGCCCCCGAACTGCTGCATCTGCTGGACGATCCCGAGGTTGTGGAGGTGGCACGATGACGAGACTGCGTGAGGCATTGGGGGACATCGCAGAGGAGGCGCCGCTGGTGAGCCTCGCCGACGTGGCCATCGCGGGCCACCGGCACAGGCGGCGGACCGTGCTGACGGCATCCGCCGTGGCGGTGCTGTGCGTGACGGCGGCGGTGGCAGTGGTGGTGGCGGTGCCGTGGCCGCGTGGTGCCCAGACGGCCACGCGGCAGGGCCAAGAGGCCGTGCCCGACCTGCCCCCGGGCAAGGTGGGGGCGATCAGCCGCGCGTACATGACATCCTGCAAGGTCGTCGAGCATGAGATCGACTGCACCGCGGTCGAGTGGCGGCTGGTCACCCGCGCCGGCAAGACCTACCGCGTGCCGCAGGCGCTCGCCAAGACCGCCAAGGGCGAGCGGGTGCCCGTCGCGATCAGCCGGGACGGCCGCCTGCTCGCCTACTACAGCCGCGACGCTCAGGCGCACGTGGTGCGCGACCTGGTGGGCGGCTCCGAGACGACGTCGGCGGTCACCATCAAGGAGGAGCGGATCGGCGTGGGTTCCATGCTCGTGCTCTCCGACGACGGCCGGTACATCGCCTTCGACCCGCGCGAGGGCAGCAAGTATCCCGGCATGCTGATCGACGTGCGCACCGGCAGGACGACGCACATCAACGGCAAGTACGAGCCGGTCAGCGTCAAGGGCGGCGTCGCCGAACTGGTCCGCTATCGCAAGACCGACCTGTGGCTCATGCCCGTCACGGGGGGAGGCAAGCCGGTGCGTTTCAACGGCGTGTTCATCATGTTCAGCGAAGTAGCGCCCGACGGTCGTACGGTGGTCGCCGTCGAGTTCCCGAAGGTCGGCAAGGGCGAGGTCCCGAGGCACGAAGAGCGCATACTGACCCTGCTCGACGCCAAGACCGGCGAGACCCTGCGCAAGGTGTCCGTCCGCGGCCTGCCGGACGACCGCGGGGGCGTCATCGGCACCACGATCTGGCAGAGCGCATCCGAGGTCACGCTGCTGTACGGGGGCAAGGAAGGCGAGCGCTCGTACGCGGTCGACGTCAACACCGGGCGGGCTCGGCTCCTGGACCGGCAGTCAGGCAAGGCCATGAACCTGATCTATCCCGGGGCAGCCGCGAGCGGCTGACAGTCGCCCAAGAGACGCCGCCCAAGAGACGCCGCCCAAGAGACGCCGCCCAAGAGACGCCGCCCAAGAGTCGCCCAAGAGACGCCGCACCGGCCGGATCCCCCCGGTCGGTGCGGCGTTTCGGGTGTCCGGCGGCACGCGCACGGTGAACCTCCGATGTCAGGCGCGTTTCTAGATTGTTATCCGGAACAACAAACTCCCCCCTTCATAGGTCTTCCAAAGCAGGCCGTCCCGGAATACGTTGCCGCAAACAACATTCATCCGGGCCCTCCGGAAGAAAGGACCCTGCACTATGCGCAAGGGGATCCTCAGCCTGACCGCCGCGGCCGCCGTTCTAGCCCTCGGTCTCACCGCCTGCGGGGGCAACAGCGGTCCGACCTCGTCCACGTCTTCCGCGCAGAGCACGCAGAGCTCGCAGAAGGCCGGCAAGATCGGCGTCATCCTGCCCGACAGCAAGTCCTCGGCCCGCTGGGAGACGGCGGATCGCAAGTACCTGGAAGAGGCGTTCAAGGCCGCCGGGGTGGCCTACGACATCCAGAACGCCCAGAACGACAAGACGGCCTTCCAGACCATCGCCGACCAGATGATCACCAACGGCGCCACCGTGCTGATGATCGTCAACCTCGACAGCGGCACCGGCAAGACGGTCATCGACAAGGCCAAGTCCCAGGGCGTGGCGACCATCGACTACGACCGGCTGACGCTGGGTGGCGGCGCCGCCTACTACGTGAGCTTCGACAACACCAAGGTCGGCACCCTGCAGGGCGAGGGCCTGGTCAAGTGCCTGACCGACAAGAAGGCCAGCAAGCCGATCATCGCCGAGCTCAACGGCTCGCCGACCGACAACAACGCCACCCTCTTCAAGGCCGGGTATGACGGCGTGCTCAAGCCCAAGTACGACTCGGGCGACTACGTCAAGGGCCCCGACCAGTCCGTGCCCGACTGGGACAACGCCCAGGCCGGCACCATCTTCGAGCAGATGCTGACCAGCGCGCCGAAGATCGCCGGCGTGCTGGCCGCCAACGACGGTCTCGGCAACGCCGCCATCACGGTGCTGAAGAAGAACAACCTCAACGGCAAGGTCCCGGTGACCGGCCAGGACGCCACGGTCCAGGGTCTGCAGAACATCCTGGTCGGCGACCAGTGCATGACCGTCTACAAGGCCGTCAAGAAGGAGGCCGACGCGGCGGCCAAGCTCGCGGTCGCGCTGGCCAAGGGTGAGAAGCCCACGGCGAGCGGCAGCGTCAAGGACCCGCAGAGCAACCAGGACGTGCCGTCCGAACTGCTCGACCCGCAGCCGATCTACCTCGA
Source organism: Nonomuraea sp. NPDC048901 (assembly GCF_040649695.1). Classification (NCBI taxonomy): domain Bacteria; kingdom Bacillati; phylum Actinomycetota; class Actinomycetes; order Streptosporangiales; family Streptosporangiaceae; genus Nonomuraea; species Nonomuraea sp. NPDC048901. The sequence goes on from NZ_JBEZFW010000002.1 coordinate 705,846, forward strand.
CAACGTCAAGGACGTCGTGGCGGACGGTTACGTGACCAAGGAGGAGTTGTGCACCGGCGACTTCGCCGCCAAGTGCACCTCGGCCGGAATTCAGTAGGAAAAGGAAGAAAGCGGAACCGGGTACGGCCGCGACCTAAGAGGGCGGCCGTACCCCTCCCCAAGGGAGCCTCATGACCCCCCTGCTCGAAGTGCGCGGGATAGACAAGAGCTTCGGCCCGGTACAGGTCCTGCATGACGTCACCTTCGCCGCCAACCCCGGCGAGGTGACGGCCCTGGTCGGCGACAACGGCGCGGGCAAGTCGACGCTGGTCAAGTGCATCGGCGGCATCTACCCGATCGACGGGGGCGACATCCTCTTCGACGGCCGCCCCGTCCAGGTGCACGGCCCGCGTGACGCCGGTGAGCTGGGTATCGAGATCGTCTACCAGGATCTCGCACTCTGCGACAACCTCGACATCGTCCAGAACATGTTCCTCGGCAGGGAACGCCGCAGCGGGCTCGTGCTCGACGAGGCGTCGATGGAGGAACTGGCCACACAGACGCTCGACGGACTGTCCGTCCGTACGGTGAAGTCCATCAGGCAGCAGGTGTCCAGCCTGTCCGGCGGTCAGCGCCAGACGGTGGCCATCGCCAAGGCCGTCCTGTGGAACAGCAAGGTCGTCATCCTCGACGAGCCGACGGCCGCCCTCGGCGTCGCCCAGACCGCGCAGGTGCTGGAGCTGGTACGCCGGCTCGCCGACACCGGCCTGGCCGTCGTCCTCATCTCGCACAACCTGAACGACGTCTTCGCCGTCTCCGACCAGATCGCGGCGCTCTATCTCGGCAGGATGGCCGCGCAGGTCAGGACCGCCGACGTGACGCACGCGCAGGTCGTCGAACTGATCACATCCGGCCGGAGCGGAGACCTGGGGATCGCGCAATGAACAAGGTCAAGGAACTCCCCGGCGAGGCGATCGTCACCGCGAAGCAGTCGCCGTCGATCGGGCACAGCGTCACCGCCTACATCGAGCGGGTACGCGGCGGCGACATGGGCGCGCTGCCGGCCGTACTCGGCCTGCTGGTGCTCTGCACCGTCTTCGCCATCGCACGTCCCGCCTTCCTCACGGCGATCAACATCGCGAACCTGTTCACCCAGGGCGCCGCGGTCACGGTGATCGCGATGGGCCTGGTGTTCGTGCTGCTGCTCGGCGAGATCGACCTGTCGGCCGGTTTCGCCAGCGGCGTCTGCGCGGCGGTGCTCGCGGTGACGCTCACCAACATGGGCCTGCCCTGGTACGTCTGCGTGGGGGCGGCGATACTCACCGGCATCGTCATCGGCACCGTGCTCGGCACGCTGGTGGCCAAGGTGGGCATACCGTCCTTCGTGGTGACGCTGGCCGCCTTCCTCGCCTTCCAGGGGCTGGTCCTGGTGCTGGTCGACGAGGGGACGAACATCTCGATCCGGGATCCCGTCATCGTCGCCATCGCCAACAAGAACCTGCCGGTCTGGCTGGGCTGGGCGCTCTTCGCGGCCTGCGTGGCGGGCTACGCCGCCCTCCAGCTCCTCAGGGCCGGCCGGCGGTCGAAGCGCGGGCTGGTGGCCGACCCGCTCTCGCTGATCGCCGCCCGCGTGGGCGCGCTGGCGATCATCGGGGGTGTTGTCGTCTACGTGCTCAACCTCGAACGCTCCCGCAACCCGGCCATCAGCTCGCTCATGGGGGTGCCGATCGTGGTGCCGGTGATCCTCGTGCTGCTGGTCGCGTGGACGTTCGTGCTCCGCCGTACCGCGTTCGGCCGGCACATCTACGCGGTCGGCGGGAACGCGGAGGCGTCCCGCAGAGCCGGCATCGGCGTCGACCGGATCAGGATCAGCGCGTTCGTGATCTGCTCCGCGATGGCCGCCGTCGGCGGCATCGTCGCCGCCTCCCGGGCCAGCTCGGTCGACCCGAACACCGGCGGCAGCTCCGTGCTGCTGTACGCGGTCGGCGCCGCGGTCATCGGCGGCACCAGCCTGTTCGGCGGGAAGGGGCGGGTCCTCGACGCGATACTCGGCGGCGCCGTGGTCGCGGTGATCGAGAACGGCATGGGCCTGATGGGGTACGGTGCGAGTGTGAAATACCTGGTCACGGGGTTCGTTCTGCTCCTGGCCGCGGGTGTCGACGCTCTGGCGCGCAAGCGGGCGGCAGCCGCTGGTCTAAGGTGATCAGCGACTCTCACCCCTTTAAGGAAGCCCAGACGATGCGTGCCGGTCCCTCCCAGGAGGACATCAGGCGTCACAACCTCGGCGCCCTGTTGCGGCACGTCCATCTGGGCGGGCCGACCTCGCGCGCCGAGCTGACGTCGAAGATGGGCCTCAACCGCAGCACGATCATGGCGCTCACCTCCGACCTCACCGCGGCCGGCCTGGTACGCGAGGAGCTGCCGCGCGAGACCGGCCGCGCGGGCCGCCCCTCGCTCGTGGTGCGTCCCGAGTCGGCGCGGGTCTACGTGTTCGCCTTCGACGTGGGCCCGGACCGGCTGGCCGTCGCGCGCGTCGGGCTGGGCGGGGTGATCCTCGACCGCAGGGAGGCCGTACGCCTGCGCGGCCCGTTCGAGCTGGAGGAGCTGGCCGGGATCCTGGCCGGCTTCGCCCGGCAGATGCGGCGCAAGACCAGGGCCGACACGGTCTGCGTCGGCGCGGCCGCGGCGGTCGCCGGCGGGGTGCGCAAGGGCGACGGCATGATCAGGTTCGGCCCCAACCTGGGCACCGAGGAGGTGCCGTTCGGTGAGGAGCTGGGCCGCAGGCTGGGTCTGGGCCTGCCCGTGAGCGTGGGCAACGACGCCAACCTGGCCGCGCTGGCCGAGCACAGCCGCGGCGTCGGGGCCGCCGTCCGGGACCTGATCTACCTGCACGGAGACGTCGGCATCGGCGGCGGGATCATCGCGGGCGGTCACCTGCTGGGCGGTCACGACGGCTACGGCGGCGAGGTCGGCCACATGGTCGTCAACCCCGGCGGGCGGGCCTGCGGCTGCGGTTCGCACGGCTGCCTGGAGGCCGAGGTGGGGGAGCGGGCCCTGCTGGAGACCGCCGGCCGGCTGGCCGGCGAGCAGCACGGCAGGGACGCGGTGCGCGCCGTGGTCGACGCCGCCGACCGGGGCGACATCGTGGCCCAGGAGGCGCTCAAGAAGGTCGGCGACTGGCTCGGCCTGGGCGTCGCCAACCTGGTCAACATCTTCAACCCGGAGATGGTCATCTTCGGCGGAATGCTACGGGAGATCTATCTCGGCGCGGCCGCTCAGGTACGCACCAGGCTGACGCTGCACGCGATGGCGCCGCAGCGGGAGAAGCTGCGGCTGCGCACCTCGGCCCTGGCCGACGACGCGACGCTCGTGGGCGCGGCCGAACTGGCCTTCGCCCACGTGCTCGCGGACCCGCTGGAAGTGCTGGCCAGGGCCAACGCCTAGGAGACCCGGCTCTTCTGCGCGGTCCAGGTGTTGCAGTACCGGGCCGATCCGCCGCTGTAGCCGCGGTCCTGCCAGTAGGCGAGGTTGGCCGGCTTGCCGTGGACCTTGCTCTCCCCGGCCCTGCTCACGGCGTCGGTCCACTCGTCCCAGGTGATGCCCGGGTCGATGGAGTCGAGGGTGGAGCTGTAGAAGACGCCGGCGAAGCACTCGGCCTGCATCTCCAGGCGGTGGCTGAGTATCGTGCGCGCGCTCCCTCCGGCTCTCCAGTAGAGCCTGTTCTGCTCGTCCAGCATGCCGCTGAGCTGCTGCACGTGGTGGCCCCACTCGTGGGCGACGGAGTGCGCGATGTTCATCCGGAACGGGTCCTGCAGGTCCCGCTTCATGATCCGGATGGCGATCGTCCGCTGCGCCGGGCAGTACTGGGCGCCGTTGCTGGTGATCTTGCCGCAGACCGACCCGCTGCCGGTCGTGATGGCGATCTTCGGAGGGCTGTAACGCAGCCCGGCGGCCTTGAACCTGGTGGCCCAGAAGGTGTTGGCGCACCTGGCCATGGCCCGGTGGAAGGTCTTGAGTGAGGCGGCGCTGCCCTTGCGGATCGCGGGGATCGCGCACGACTGCGGCGACGGGGTGCCGGACCGATAGATCTTGTTCTTGGCCAGTACGGCGGGCGGCGCGATCTGCGCGACCTGCGGGGCCGTGGTCTCCGCGTTGGCCGTGCCAGATAGGGCCAAACCCACGACCATGCCGACAGATGCGGCGATAAGGGGTATACGCACGATCGCGGATACTAGACCACTAGGTCGGGCCCTGTTCGCGAGACCTGTGCTTTGTCCGGAAAGCGCAATGCGGCCGCGCCGTAGGGCGCGGCCGCATCAGAGCGGGAGAAAGAACTACGGGAGAAAGAACTAGGCGACGGTACGCGCCGACGCGGCCCAGGTGTTGCAGGAGCCGGGGGACGCCGAGCCGTAGCCGCGGTTCATCCAGTACGCCTGCGACGGGCCCCGGCCGTGGTCGTTCTGCGGCCAGCCCTTGGCGCCGTTCTTACGGAACCAGTTGACGGTGTAGTCCCACTCACCCGAGTCGACGGGCAGCGTGCCCTCGACCGTGCGCATGAAGACCGAGGAGAAGCACTCCGCCTGCAGCTCCGACCGGCGCGAGAGCGCGAGCTGGCCGGACCTGCCGCTGGCGTTCCTGGCAGCCCAGTAGTAGTTCCAGATGCCCGACATGTTCTGCACGTGGTGGCCGTACTCGTGGGCCATCAGCCGGGTGATGCCCAGCGCGAACGGCTGGCGCAGCTGAGTCTTGGTGATCAGCATGTACATCGTGCGGTCGGTCGAGCAGTAGATGCCGTCGGCACCCGCGCTCCACGGGCCGCAAGGCGTGCGGACCTTCTTGGTGATGATGCGCAGCCGCGGCTTGCTGAAGGAGAGGCCGGCCTTGCGGAACTGGGTGGCCCAGGAGCGGTTCAGGCAGTTCGTCACGGTCGAGAGGAAGCGCTTGTAAGCCGTCGTGCTGCCCTTGGGCAGGTTGCCGGGCGAACAGTTGGAGCCGGCGAGCCGTCCCGTCCGGTACAGCGGGCTGGCCGTCGCGGCGGCCTTGCCGCGAGGGGGCGCCGCCTGCTGAGCGGCTGGCTGGACGACCTGCTGACCTGCGGAAACAGGCTTGACATCGGCTGTCGCCGTTCCCGCGCCGGCCAGCGCGATAACCGCGCCTGTGGCCACAAGGGACGACAGCTTCTTCATGGGGAGAGTGTTCATAGTGAAGGAAAGACTAGGTCAAGATCGGACATATGTGGGTGGATTTGACTCTATGGAGCTCGATGGAGTCAGCAAGGCAGGCACGAACTAGACTCGATCGGGTTAGCGCACAGGAGCAGAGGGGATCGCATCCGTGAGCGGGTTGCTGGGCTCGGTAAAGGGACCACACGACGTCAAACGCCTGGATGCAGAGGAGCTGCCGCAGCTAGCGGCGGAGATCCGTGACCTGCTCGTCGACTGCTGCGCCCGCTTCGGCGGCCATCTCGGCCCCAACCTCGGTGTGGTGGAGCTCACCATCGCCCTGCACCGCGTCTTCGACTCGCCGAACGACCCGATCGTCTGGGACACCGGGCATCAGTCGTATGTTCATAAATTGCTCACCGGCCGGGCCGCGGGCTTCGGCGCGCTGAAGCAGGAGGGCGGCCTGTCCGGCTACCCGAGCCAGGCCGAGTCCGAGCACGACTTCGTCGAGAACTCCCACGCCTCCACCGCGCTGTCCTACGCCGACGGCCTGGCCAAGGCGTTCAAGCTGCGCGGCGAGCACGACCGCACGGCCATCGCGGTGATCGGTGACGGCGCGCTGACCGGCGGCATGGCCTGGGAGGCGCTCAACAACATCGCGGCGGGCAAGGACCTGCGGCTGGTCATCGTCGTCAACGACAACGGCCGCTCCTACTCGCCGACGATCGGCGGCCTGGCCTCCCACCTGTCCTCGCTGCGGGTCAACCGCCGCTACGAGGACATGCTCGAGTACGTCAAAGACAAGATCGGGAACGTTCCCGTGCTCTACGACGCGCTCCACGGCATCAAGAAGGGCGTCAAGGACGTCCTGGCCCCGCAGGTCATGTTCGAGGACCTCGGCCTGAAATACGTCGGGCCGATCGACGGCCACGACGAGCAGGCCATGGAGGCGGCGCTGCGCAAGGCCCGCGACTTCCGCGGCCCGGTCATCGTGCACGCCCTCACCCAGAAGGGCCGCGGCTACTCACCGGCCGAGAACCACGACGAGGACCAGTTCCACTCGCCCGGCGCCTTCGACCGGGCCACCGGCGCGGAGAAGCCCAAGGGCCGCATCTGGACCAACGTGTTCAGCGAGGAGCTGGTCAGGCTCGGCAAGGACCGCGAGGACCTGGTCGCCATCACCGCCGCGATGCTCCACCCGACCGGCCTGGCCGCCTTCGCCGAGGCCTACCCCGAGCGCATCTACGACGTCGGCATCGCCGAGCAGCACGCCCTGACCAGCGCGGCCGGGCTGGCGCTGGGCGGCATGCACCCGGTCGTCGCCGTCTACGCGACCTTCCTCAACCGGGCCTTCGACCAGCTGCTCATGGACGTGGCCCTGCACCGGCTGCCCGTCACCGTGGTGCTCGACCGGGCGGGCGTCACCGGCGACGACGGCGCCAGCCACAACGGCATGTGGGACCTGTCGATCCTGCAGGTCGTCCCCGGCCTGAAGATCGCCGTGCCGCGCGACGGCGAGCGGCTGACCGAGCTGCTCGGCGAGGCCGTGGAGGTCTCCGACGGCCCGACCGTGCTGCGCTTCCCCAAGGGCCCGGTCGCCGAGCCGATCGAGGCCGTCGGCAAGCTGGGCACGATGGACGTGCTGCGCGCGGGCGAGCCCGACGTGCTGCTGGTGGGCGTCGGCCCGATGGCGCGGATCTGCATGGACGCCGCCCTCCTGCTCGACGCGCAGGGCATCTCGGCGACCGTGGTCGACCCGCGCTGGGTCAAGCCGCTCGACGAGGCGCTCGTGGCCGCCGCGAGCGCCCACAAGCTGGTCGCGGTCGTCGAGGACAACGGCCGCGTGGGCGGCGTCGGCGACGCGGTATCCCGCCTGCTGCGCGACGCCGACGTGGATGTGCCCGTACGCGGCTACGGCATCCCGCAGCGCTTCCTCGACCATGCCAAGCGGGCCGCGATCCTCGGCCAGGTCGGGCTGACCGGCCAGGACCTGGCGCGCGAGATCACCGAGGCGATCGCCAAGCGGAGCAGCCCCATCGAGAGCCAGTCCGCGCCACGCTGATCGCCCTGGTCACAGCCCGTGTAGGGATGATCAACCGGGGGTTTGGGAAGACGCTGAGTGTGGACATCTTTCGCACCAAGAGCGTCGAGCAGTCGATCCTCGACACCGAAGCCCCCGAGCATCGGCTGCGAAAGCGACTGACCGCCGTCGACCTCACCGTCTTCGGCATCGGCGTCATCGTCGGCACCGGCATCTTCGTCCTCACCGGCCGCGTGGCCAAGGAGACGGCCGGTCCGGCGGTGGCGCTCTCCTTCATCGTGGCCGCCGTCGTCTGCGGTCTGGCGGCGCTGTGCTACGCGGAGTTCGCCTCGTCGATCCCCGTGGCCGGATCCGCCTACACCTTCTCGCTGGCCACGCTGGGCGAGTTCCCGGCCTGGGTCATCGGCTGGGACCTGATGCTGGAGATGGCGCTGGCCGGGGCGGTGGTCGCCGTCGGCTGGTCGGGCTACTTCGCGTCGCTGATGTCCTCGCTGGGCCTCCAGCTGCCCGGCTGGATGGCGGGGGAGCACCCCGTGATCAACCTGCCCGCGATGGTCATCGTGCTGATCCTCACCGGCGTTCTGACCGCCGGGATCAAGCTGTCGTCGCGGGTCAACCTGGTCATCGTCACCATCAAGGTGGCGGTGATCCTGCTCGTCATCGTGGCCGGGCTGTTCTTCATCAACACGGCCAACTACTCGCCGTTCATCCCGCCGCCGGTGTCCACGCCGGGGGTCGAGGGGCTGAAGGCGCCGCTGATCCAGGTGCTGTTCGGCATCACGCCCGTCGCCTTCGGCGTGATCGGCATCTTCTCGGCCGCCGCGATCGTGTTCTTCGCCTTCATCGGCTTCGACATCGTCGCCACCGCCGCCGAGGAGACCATCAAGCCGCAGCGCGACCTGCCGCGCGGCATCATCGGCTCCCTGGCCATCTGCACCGTCCTGTACGTCGCGGTGTCGCTGGTCGTGGTCGGCATGCAGCGCTACGACAAGCTGAGTGAGAAGGCGCCGCTCGCCGACGCCTTCACCGCGGTCGGCCAGTCCTGGGCGGCCACGCTGATCAGCATCGGCGCGATCGCCGGCCTGACCACCGTGGTGATGATCCTCATGCTGGGGCAGAGCCGGGTGCTGTTCGCCATGTGCCGCGACGGGCTGCTGCCGGTCGCGCTGGCGAAGGTCCACCCCAGGTTCGGCACGCCGGCCCGGCTGACGATCATCATTGGGCTGGTCACCACGGTGCTGTCCGGGTTCATCTCGCTCAGCGCGCTGGCCGAGCTGGTGAACATCGGGACGCTCTTCGCGTTCGTGGTGGTCTCGGCAGGTGTGATCGTGCTGCGTCGGACACAGCCGGATCTGCACCGGGCCTTCCGTACGCCGATGGTGCCGCTGCTGCCGATCCTGTCGGTGCTGGCCTGCCTCTACCTGATGCTCAACCTGCCGGTCGAGACGTGGCTGCGATTCCTGGTGTGGCTGATCATCGGTGCCGTGCTCTACTTCGCCTACGGCTACCGCCACAGCCGGGTCCAGGTGACCGGCCCGAAGGGGTAGGCGCCCGGGGCGCCCACCCCTCGGCGGTCAGGCGGCCGGCGGTCTGACGGTGAAGACCGCTCCGCCCGCCGCCTTCATCCGGCAGGAGTTGGAGAAGATGTAGGTCCATCGCAGCGACGTCCCGCGCCACTTGCCCACCACCACGACGGTGTGCGGCTGGTACTCGTCGGTGCACACCGGATTCGGCACCACGTTCAGCTTGCTCGGGTCGCCCTTGACCTTCCGCAGCAGGTCGCAGGCCGCGGCAGGGGTGGGGTGGCTGCCGCCGTCGGGGTCACAGGTGAGGGTGGCCCCCTTCGGCAGGTCGTCCACCACGACAACGATCTTCAGCGTCGACTTGGGGGCCGTTTCGGCGAGCGCGGGGGTCGCCGTCGCCAGCGCGACTCCGCACAACGCGATCGTGCCGACTGCTCTCATCATGGATCTTCTCCGTTCGTAGCGCGGCGAACACGCTACGTGACGGACGGCCGGACCTTGGGAGGCCCGCCGGACGGGCCTCCCAAGATTCGGTCAAGCCGGCCCGTCTCAGGCGGGCACGGAGGCGGTGCCGGACGGGAGGAAGCGCGGCCGGGCCAGACCCGACCTGTCCAAGTACGGGGTGATCCCGCCCAGATGGAACGGCCAGCCCGCGCCGAGGATCATGCACAGGTCGATGTCCTGCGCCGCCGCGACCACGCCTTCGTCCAGCATGATCTGGATCTCCTCGGCCAGCGCCCGCAGCACGCGCAGCCGTACGTCGGCGGCGGTGGACGGCGCCGAGCCGCCCGCGAACAGCGCCACCGCCTCGGGGTCGAGCGAGAAGTCGGGCAGATAGACGCCCGGCTTGCCGGAGGCGACCAGCTTGGCCATGTTCGCCGAGACGCCGAAGCGCTCGGGGAAGGCCGCGTGCAGGGTCTCGGCCACGTGCAGGCCGACGGCCGGCCCCACGAGCTGGAGCAGCGCGAACGGCGTCATCGGCAGCCCGAGGTCGTCGAGCGAGTGTTCGGCGACCTCCAGCGGCGTGCCCTCGTCGACCGCGGCGATCACCTCGCCCATGAAGCGGGTGAGCAGCCGGTTGACCACGAACGCCGGAGCGTCCTTCACCAGCACCGACGACTTCTTCAGCGACCGGCCCACGGCGAAGGCGGTGGCCAGCGTCGCGTCGTCCGTCGCGGGCGCCTTGACGATCTCCAGCAGCGGCATCACCGCGACCGGGTTGAAGAAGTGGAACCCGACCAGCCGCTCCGGACGCTCCAGCGCGGCGCCCATCTCGGCCAGCGAGAGCGAGGAGGTGTTGGTCGCGAGCACGCAGTCGGCCGAGACCACCGCCTCCACCTCCGCGAACACCTGCCGCTTGACGGCCATCTCCTCGAAGACCGCCTCGATGACGAAGTCGGCGTCGGCGAAGGCGTCCTTGGTCAGCGAGCCGGTCACCAGCCCCTTGAGCCGGTTGGCCTGGTCGGCCGAGATACGGCCCTTGGCGAGCAGCTTGTCGACCTCGGCGTGCACGTGCCCCACGCCCTTGCCGAGCCTGCTCTCGTCGAGGTCGGTCAGTACGACCGGCACCTCCAGGCGGCGGGCGAACAGCAGCGCCATCTGCGAGGCCATCAGCCCCGCGCCCACCACGCCGACCTTGGTCACCTTGCGGGCCAGCGCGGCGTCGGGGGCGCCCGCCGGGCGCTTGGCCCGCCGCTGCACCAGGTCGAAGGCGTAGAGCCCGGCCCGCAGCTCGTCACCCATCAGCAGGTCGGTCAGCGCCTCGTCCTCGGCGGCGAAGCCCTCGTCGCGCGTGGCCGTACGGGCCAGGGCGACCAGGTCGAGCGCCCGATAGGGCGCGGGGGAGGCGCCGCGCAGCTTCATGTCGACCAGGAAACGCGCGTCGGCGACCGCCTTGTCCCAGTCATCGTCGGCGTACGAGTCGCGTGCCACGACGGTGTCGCCGGTGAGCACCCGGGCGGCCCAGCGCAGCGACTCCTCCAGGAAGTCGGCCGGCTCGAACATCGCGTCGGCGACGCCCAGCTCGAACACCTGGGCGCCCTTGAGCATCCGGTTCTGCGACAGCGGGTTCTCGATGATCAGCTTGAGCGCGCGGGCCGGGCCGATCAGGTGCGGCAGCAGCTGCGTACCGCCCCAGCCCGGCACCAGCCCGAGGAAGCACTCGGGCAGCGCGATGGCCGGGACGCCCGAGGAGATCGTCCGGTAGGTGCAGTGGAGGGCCACCTCCAGGCCGCCGCCCATCGCCGCGCCGTTGACGAACGCGAACGACGGGATCGGCAGCTCGCCCAGGCGGCGGAACACGTGGTGCCCCAGCGCGCCGATGGCCCGCGCCTCCTCGCGCGAGGCCATGGTCGTCGCGCCCTTGAGGTCGGCGCCGACCGCGAAGACGAACGGCTTGCCCGTCACGCCCACGGCGGCCACGTCGGTGCGGGCGGCGATCTCGGACAGCGCGCCGTTCAGCGCGAACAGCCCGTGCGGGCCGAAGGTGTTGGGCTTGGTGTGGTCGAAGCCGTTGTCGAGGGTGATGAGCGCCATCGTGCCGGCCCCGCCGGGCAACTCGACGTCGCGGACCAGGGCCTTGGTGACGACTTCGCCGGTGTCGCGCTCGGTCAGCAGCGAGCGCCAGGTGTCGAGGTTGCTCATGCCAGGTTCTCCCAGATCACGGTGCCGCCCATGCCCATGCCGACGCACATGGTGGTGATGCCGTAGCGAACGTCGGGGCGCTCGCCGAACTGCCGCGCGAGCTGCGTCATCAACCGCACGCCCGAGGAGGCCAGCGGGTGGCCGAAGGCGATCGCGCCGCCGTAGGGGTTCACCCGCGGGTCGTCGTCGGCGATGCCGAAGTGCTCCAGGAAGGCCAGCACCTGTACGGCGAAAGCCTCGTTGATCTCGAACAGCCCGATATCGGAAATATCGAGATTTGCCAGGCGGAGCGCCCGCTCGGTGGACGGGATCGGGCCCACGCCCATCACCTCGGGATCCACTCCGGCGAAGGCGTAGGAGACCAGCCGCATCTTCGGCGCCAGGCCCAGCTCGGCGGCCGTCTCGGCGGCGGCCACGACGCAGCCGGTGGCCCCGTCGTTGATGCCCGAGGAGTTGCCCGCCGTGACGTTGCCGTGGGCGCGGAACGGCGTCTTGAGCGCGCCCAGCCCGTCCAGCGTGGTGCCGGGGCGCGGCGCCTCGTCCTCGACCGCCAGGCCCCAGCCCCGCTCGGCCGTCCTGATCGCCGTGGGGACCAGATCGGGCTGGATCCGGCCGTCGGCGTACGCCTTGGCCACCTTCTCCTGCGACAGCACCGCGTAGGCGTCGGCGCGGTCCTTGGTGATCGTGGGGAAGCGGTCGTGCAGGTTCTCGGCCGTCATGCCCATGACCAGGGCGCTCGGGTCGACGAGGCGCTCGGACAGGAACCTCGGGTTCGGGTCGACGCCCTCGCCCATCGGGTGACGGCCCATGTGCTCGACACCGCCCGCGATGGCCACGTCGTACGCGCCAAACGCGATGCCGCCCGCGACCGTGGTCACCGCGGTCATCGCGCCGGCGCACATGCGGTCGATCGCGTAGCCGGGCACGGTCTTGGGCAGCCCGGCCAGCACCGCCGCCGAGCGGCCGATGGTCAGGCCCTGGTCGCCGATCTGGGTGGTCGCGGCGATCGCGACCTCGTCCACGCGCTCCGGGGGCAGCCCCGGGTTGCGCCGGATCAGCTCGCGGATGACGCGGACGACCAGGTCGTCCGCGCGGGTCTCCGCGTACATGCCCTTGGGCCCGGACCGGCCGAAAGGTGTGCGTACGCCGTCGACGAACACGACGTCACGAGAGGAAGGCACGGATTCGCTCCTCGTTGCTCGGCAGTTACCGCGCCTATGCTACTGGTCAGTAACCACGACGCGGACGAGGCCCTTGCCGCCGCCGAACCTGCCAGCCTCGGCGCCTCGGTGACCGGGCTCATCGCGTCGGCGAAGCCGTACAGGCGCGGCTGGCGGAGCGGGCGTGGCGCCCGTACAGCCGAGCGGCGGCGTCACCGCCCACCCGCGGCCGACGGAGAGCCTGCTGAGCGCCGGCTGCGGCGTCCTGGGCGGGCTCGCCGGGAGGGGCGCGAACTCAGTCATGGGGGTCATGATCTCGTCACTGCGCGTGACTGTGCGCTGAATTTCGGTCTTTTGGATGGAGTCCTCGATTGGACCGAAACTCCGGTCCTGACCGAGATCAGCGCCGTCATGCGCGGCCTTTGCTGGCTTTAGGTGGGCCGTGTCCCGTTACCGTGCGTATAGGGCTGGAGCAGGTGCGTGGTCATGTGCAGGCAACCTTCGGGCATACCCCTCGGGGGGTCCGCCGAAACGGGGGATCATAGTTGTGACACCAGCTTATTTATGAGCATCCTGTGAAATTTCCGGACAAGTGGTGGAGAAGTCTGTTAGGAAGGGTCGCGGTCCAGATTCGTATTAGAGAGGTTCCATCGTGGCGCGCGACGAGAACGACAGGCCATATGAGGATGGGCAGGGCAGGTCGGCGAACCCGGAGCTGACCGGCGACGTTCTGTCTCCGCGCTGGAGCACGGACGACACCGACGAACAGCCGGCCATTGTGGTCTCGGGCAATGAGACCTACATCCTCCCGCCGGACAACGGCGCGCCCGAGTTGTACATCCCGCCGTCCGAGGGGCAGCACCGCGCGACAGGTGCCGAGGGTGAGCTGTACACGGGTGACCCGGCCAGCGGTCCCCTTTACGGGGATTCGCTTTACACGGGTGGCGACCAGCTGTATGCCGGTGACGCGCCCAGTGGGCCGCTCTACAGCGGTGACTCGGCCAGTGGGCCGCTTTACACGGGCGATGCGCAGAGGGAGCCGCTCTACTCCGGTGACACCGGCGAGCCGCTCTACACGGGTGACGCCCAGAGTGGGCCGCTTTACACGGGTGACGCGCCGAGCGGGCCGCTTTACACCGGTGACCAGCCGAGTGACGCCTACCTCCCGCTCGACAAGAGCTACGGGTCCTCCTACGACGATGACGAGTCCGCGGAGCCCAAGCGCGGCTTCCTCGGCTCCGGCTGGACCGACGGCTCCCAAGGGGGCGGTCACCAGGCCGAGGGCGACAAGGAGGTGCGCCGCCGTACCAAGGTGCTGCTCATGGCGGCCGTCGCGGTCGTCGTGCTCGGCGCGGGGGCCGGCTGGATGCTGACCGGTACGTCCTCCGACGACCCGTGCCAGAGCGGGAAGTGCGCCAGCGCCGAGCAGGTGAGCGCGCCGGCCGCCTCTCCCACGGACGCGGAGCCGACTGACACCGAGGAGGAGGCCACCGACCCCACGGAATCGGACTCCCCGGAGCCGACCGCGTCGGCCACCGCCGCCCCGTCGCCGACCGCCGCCCGGGTGCGCCCCACCCGAACCCCCTCTCCGCGGGCCACCCGCACGCGCATCGGCGAGCCGACCGCCAAGCCGAGCACCCGGGCCACCAGGGCGACGCAGGACACGATCAAGGACACGGACACCGGCACCACCCAGAAGCAGCCGACGCAGGACCCGGCCAAGCAGGAGACCAGCCAGCCGACGCAGGCGGTCCAGACGCAGGCTCCGGTGCCGGCTCCGACGGAGACCAAGAAGGGCCTGTTCGACATCCTGTTCCCGTGGGGATGAAGTCCTTCGGCGGTGACTTCCTGTCGCGCCGGCCCCGAGACGTGTAAGGATGCGGACCCAGGTGCCGGTCTGGCACACTGGGAAACCGCTTTCCGGGAGGTCTCGTGGTCACGCTGGAAGACGTCGCCAAGCAGGCGGGCGTCTCACTCGCCACCGCCTCGCGGGTGCTCAACGGCAGCACCCGCCAGGTGGGCGCCGACCTGCGGGCCCGCGTCGAGCGAGCCGCGTACGAGCTGGGCTACCGCGCCAACATCGCGGCGCAGACACTGGCCCGCGGGGCGAGCAACGTCATCGGCATCGTGGTCCACGACCTGACCGACCCCTACTTCGCGGCGCTGGCCGACGGCGCGATGCGGGCCGCGGCCGGCGAGGGTCTGCTGGTCATGGTGGGCACCACGCACCGCGACCCCGAGCAGGAGATCGCCTACGTGGCGACGCTCAACGCCCAGCGCGTACGCGCCGTGCTGCTGGTCGGCTCCCGCGTCGCCGACCCTGAGGTCACCGAACGGCTCCGCGCCGAGCTGGACCGCTACCGGGCCAGCGGCGGGCGGGCCGCGTGCGTGGGCCAGGACCTGCTCGGCGTCGACACGGTCGCGCCCGCCAACCACGAGGGCGCCGCCGCCCTGGCCCGCTCGCTGGCCGGGCTGGGCCACACCCGCTTCGCCGTACTGGCGGGGCCGCCGCGCCTGATGACCGCCCGCGACCGCTGCGCCGGGTTCGTGTCGGCGCTGGCCGAGCTCGGCCTGCCGGAGCCGCGCGTCATCGAGGGACCCTTCGACCGCGACGGCGGCTACCGGGCGGCCCAGGAGACGGGGGACGCGACGTGCGTATTCGCCGTCAACGACGTGATGGCCGTGGGGGCGCTCGCCGCCTACCGCGAGCGGGGGATCCGGGTGCCGGACGATGTGTCGGTGGCCGGCTTCGACGACATCGCGACGCTACGCGACCAGGTGCCCGCGCTGACCACGGTACGGCTGCCGCTGCAGGACATGGGCGCCCGCGCCCTCGAACTGGCCTTGGCGGCGGAGGAGGAGCCGACGGTGGAGCAGGTGCCGGGTGAGGTGGTTTTGCGCGAGAGCGTACGGGCGCTGCGCTGAGCTTCGCCGTACAGGGCGTGGATAGGGGGCGCTTCCGAAGGGGAGGCGCCGCACAGGCGGGACGGTCGCTCGGGAGGGCACGCGATGAAACTGGCGGTCAGCACGCTCGGGATGCCGGGCGATGGGCTCGACAGGGCGATCGAGGTGGCGACCGCGCAGGGTTGCCAGGGTCTGGAACTGCGGTTGCACCCCGACACTGGCGTACACCGGGGTCTGTCGGCGGATGAGCGGTCGTCGGTGCGGCAGCGGGTCGAAGCCGCAGGTCTGGAAATATCGGCGCTCGCCGGATATGTCGGCGTATGCGAGCCGGGCCCGGACGAGCCCGTCGTCGAGGCGCTCGTCGCGGACCTGACGCTCGCGGCCGACTTGGGCGCCCCGGGCGTCCGGGTGTTCCCGCGCGGCGACGACCCTTCCATCGGAGCGCGCAGGCTCAAAGCGGTCTCCGCCACGGCCGCCGGACTCGGTCTGCGGGTGCTCGTCGAGACGCACGACCAGATGGCCACCGGCGCGGCCGTCGCGCGGCTGCTCGACGAGGCGGCCTGCCCGGAGACCACCGGCGCGCTCTGGGACCTCCTCCACCCTTGGCGCCACGGCGAGTCCCCGGCCGACACATTGGCGCTTCTCGGCCCGCACCTCGCCTACGTCCAGGTGAAGGACGCGGTCTCCGCCCAGGACACCACGCCGGTGCCGATGTGGACCGGCACGGTGCCGCTGGACGAGTGCGGTGAGCTGCTGCGCTCGTGGGGCTACTCCGGGTGGGTGTCGCTGGAGTGGGAGCGCACCTGGTATCCCCAGGTCGCACCGGTGGAGGAGATACTGCCTGGGGCCGCCGAGTGGGTGCGGCGTTTTAGGAGGGAGTAGCCAGTGACGAGCGACCCGGTGAGGGATCCAGCCAGGGGCTCAGTGAGGGCCAAGGTGCTGGTGGTCGGCATGGATGGCCTGCGCTTCGACCGCTTGGTCGCGCTGGAGCCGCCGGTGCTGAGCGGGCTGATGTCGGCGGGCGCGTACGGGACGAGCCTGCTCCCGTACGGCGAGGCCGCCGCCCCCCGGACCGAGTCCCCCGGCGAGATCGTCCCAGAGGGCACCGCCGCTTCGGGCGAGGACGCCGCCACTTCGGGGGAGATCTCCTCCAGCGGTGCCGCTTCGGACCAGGTCTCCTCCAGCCGGGTCATCAGGTCGCGGACCGATTCCGGGCCGGGATGGTCGTCCATCGCCACCGGGGTGTGGCCCGACAAGCACGGCGTTGTGGACAACGCATTCACCGACCCTCAATTCGCGAAATATCCGGACTTCTTGACGCGCGCCAACACGGCCCGCCCCGACCTGACCACCGCGGCGTTCTTCTCCTGGGCGGCGCTTGCGGACCACGGCGCGTTCGGCCCGGCCATCGGCACCCGCCTCGCCCTGGACGGCTACGCGATCACCTGGCCGACCGCCGACAAGCAGGTGACCGAGGCCGCCGAGAACCACCTCGCGAACACCGGCGCCGACCTCACCTTCGTCTACCTGGGCGAGACCGACGAGGTGGCCCATGACCTCGGCCCGCACTGCCCCGAATACACCGAGGCGCTGCACACCCAGGACGCCTACCTCGGCCGCTTCCTCGACGCGATCCGGGACAGACCGACGTTCGCCGGCGAGCGCTGGACCGTGCTGGTCACCACCGACCACGGTCACGTCGACGAGGGCGGCCACGGCGGCACCTCCATCGAGGAGCGAACGGTCTTCGTCATCGCCGCCCGCCTGGGCGGCGGCGTGAACCTGGGCGGTTCCGGCCTCGGCGGTCCGAGGCTCGTGGACGTCGGCCCGACCGCGCTGGCCCTGCTCGGCATCGAGCCCGACCCCGCCTGGGGCCTCGACGGTGTGCCGCTGGAGGTGTGAGCGACGCCACTGTTCATCAAGTGTTGAATTCTTTGCCGTAAAGCGTGACACTCATAGCGAGACGCTGAACGGTGGGGGTGCGCCCGATGAACACGGCACTAAACTTTTCCGACATCGACGGCGGCATGCTGGCCGAAGTCGGTGGCAAGGCGGCCAACCTCGGTGAGCTGACCCGGGCCGGGCTCCCCGTCCCGCCCGGCTGGGCGCTCACCACCGAGGCGTACCACGAGGTGGCGCAGGCGGCGGGCCTGGACGACGTCATCGCGACCGGCGGCCCGGGCCTCGCGGAGGCCGCCAGGACCCGGCTGCTGAGGGCCCCGATCCCCGAGGCCGTCGCGCGGTCGATCCGCGAGGCGTACACCACACTGAGCCAGACCGTGCACCATGACGCGGCGCCGGTCGCGGTGCGGTCCTCGGCCACGGCGGAGGACCTGCCGTTCGCCAGTTTCGCCGGTCAGCAGGACACCTACCTCAACGTCGTCGGCGCCGACGACGTGCTCGACGCCGTACGCCGCTGCTGGGCCTCGCTCTGGACCGACCGCGCCGTCGCCTACCGCGACTCCAACGGCATCGACCACGCCTCCGTACGGCTGGCGGTGGTCGTCCAGGTCATGGTCGACGCGCGGACGGCCGGCGTACTTTTCACCGCGAACCCGCTCACCGGACGCAGGCACGAGGCCGTCATCGACGCGAACCCCGGGCTCGGCGAGGCCGTGGTCTCCGGCGCCGTCAACCCCGACCGGTTCGTCGTCGACGCGGCGAGCGGTGAGATCCTCGACCGGCACGCGGGCGACAAGCGGCTGACGATCCGCGCCCTGCCCGGCGGCGGCACGGAACGCGTCGAGTCCGCCCATGACGGCTTCTGCCTGACCGACGAGCAGGTACGCGACCTGGCCGCGCTCGGCACCCGCGTCGAGGACCACTACGGCGCGCCGCAGGACACCGAGTGGGCCATCGACGCCGACGGCGAGCTCTGGCTCACTCAGGCCAGGCCGATCACCACGCTCTACCCGCTGCCCGAGACCACCAGGCAGGGCCTGCGGGTCTACTTCTCCATCAACGTCGCCCAGGGCGTCATGGGGCCGCTTACCCCGATGGGGCTGTCCGCGTTCCAGCTGCTCAGCTCGGGTGCCGCCGGGGTGTTCGGCTACGGTCCGGCCAGGGCGCGTGATGGGGCGGCGTTCATGTTCGAGGCGGGTCAGCGCGTCTGGCTGGACCTCACCACGGCCCTGCGCAGCCGCATGGGCCGGGCGATCATGCCGCGCGCCCTGCTGATGGGCGAGGCCAGGGCCGGGGCGGTGCTGACGGACCTGTTCGAGGAGCCCCGGTTCTCGGTGATCCAGACCTCGCGCCGGCCGTTCTTCCGCGCGGTGGCGCACTTCGCCCGCCGCGTACACGCCCCGAAGCGGCTGCTCCAGGCGCTGACCCGGCCCGACCGGGCGATCGCCTACACCAGGCGGATGGGCGACGAGCTGGACCGGCGGCTGCGGGTGCCCGGCTCCGCCACACCCGTCCAGCGGCTCGACCACGCGGAGCGGATGCTCAGCACCGCGTTCCCGGCGATCGTCTCGCTCATGCCGATCGCGATCGCCGGTTATGGGCTGTTCGGGCTGGCCGCGAAGCTCTCCGGCCTGTCCATGAGCGACATGCAGGACGTACTCCGCAGCGTCCCCAACAACCCGACCACCGAGATGGACCTCGAACTCTGGGCGCTGGCGACGCGCATCGAGCCGGAACCGTTCAGGAACGAGCCGGTGAGCGAGCTCGTACGCCGCTTCAAGGCCGGCGAACTGCCCCCGAAGGCCCAGCAGGGGATCACTGCTTTTCTGGATAAGTACGGGCATCGCGGCATCGCCGAGATCGACCTGGGCGTCGCCCGCTGGTCGGAGGACCCGACGCACATCCTGGGCGTCCTGGCCAACTACCTGCGTATGGAGGGCGGCGCCGACCTCGCGCCCCACGCGCTGTTCGCCAGGGGAGCGGCCGAGGCCGAGGCGGCTGTCGCGCGGATCGTGGCGACTGCTCGCCGCAAGGGCGCGCTCCGGGGGGCTGTCGTCCGGTTCGGGCTGCGGCGGACCCGGATGTTCGCCGGGGTACGCGAGATGCCGAAGTTCTACCTGGTGAAGACCCTGGCCGCGATCCGGCGGAGTCTGCTGGTCGTCGGCGAGCACCTGGTGACCACCGGCGTGCTGGACGCGGCGGACGACGTGTTCTACCTGCGGATCGAGGAGGCGCGGTCGGCCCTGGACGGGGGCGACCTGCGTACCACGGTGATCGAGCGGCGGGCGGCCTACGAGCGGGAGTCACGCCGCAGGCACGTGCCGAGGATCATGCTGTCGGACGGCACCGAGCCCGAGGCCCTGGCGGCCCCCGCCGCGGCGGGCGCGCTGATCGGCAGCGCCGCCTCCGCCGGTACGGTCACCGGCCGCGCCAGGGTGGTGCTCGACCCGGTCGGGGCGCACCTGGAGCCGGGGGAGATCCTGGTCTGCCCGTCGACCGACCCCGGCTGGACGCCGCTGTTCCTCACGGCGGGCGGGCTGGTGATGGAGATGGGCGGCGCCATGTCGCACGGCGCGGTGGTGGCCCGCGAGTACGGCATCCCGGCGGTGGCCGGCGTCCCGGACGCCACCCACCGCATCGTCACCGGCCAGGAGATCACCGTGAACGGAGCCGCGGGCACGGTGACGATCTCCGAGGCCGAGCCGGACCCGGCTGACGAAGCCGCGGCACGGGACGAACCGGCCGCCAGCCCGGCCTGACCCGGTCGCGGTCAGGAGGGGCGGCACAGGACGCCCGGCCGGGTCAGGCGGACACCACCTGGGCGTAGCGGTGCTTCATGGTGGCCACGATCTCGTCCGGGTCGGCGGCCCAGACGTCGGCGTTGAAGATCTCCACTTCGACGTCCCCGGTGTAGCCGGCCGCGGCGACAGCGCGGGTGATCGGCGGAAAGTCGATCACCCCGTCGCCCATCATCCCGCGCCCCAGCAGCACGTCCGCCGGCAGCGGCTGCAGGTAGTCGCACACCTGGTACGACGCGATCCGGCTGCCGGCCCTGGCGATCTCCTCGAACAGCCGCGGGTCCCACCACACGTGGAAGGTGTCGACCACCACCCCCACCTGCTCCTCCGGATACGGCAGGCACAGGTCGACCGCCTGGGCCAGCGTCGACAGGACGGCCCGGTCGGCGCAGTACATCGGATGCAGCGGCTCCAGCGCCAGCTTGACGCCCCGCTCACCGGCGTACGGGGCCAGCACCTCCAGCGCCTCGGCCACCTGCTCACGGGCCCCGGCCAGATCACGCGAGAAGGGCCGCCCCGCGCCGTCGGGGTCGGCCGGCAGCGGTTCACCCGGCCGCACGACCGGTAGCGGCTCACCCGGCAGCGGTTCGCCGGGCCGCACGCCCGGCAGGCCGCCGACGACCATGACCAGGCAGGCCGCCCCCAGCTCGGCGGCCTCGTCGATGGCCCGCCGGTTGTCGTCGAGCGCCACCCGACGAGCCGTCCCGCCTGATGCCTGGCCGCTCGTGCCGGAACCCGGGTCGGCGGGGGTGGTCAGGAAGCCGCCACGGCAGAGCGACGACACGCGCAGCCCGGCGTCGCGGACCAGCTTGACGCTCTCGGCCAGCCCCTGCTCCGCCACCTCCTCACGCCACAGCCCCACGGCCTCCAGACCGTGCCGTACGCAGCCCTCGACGGCCTCCGCCACCGACCACCGTTTGGTCGTCCGCTGGTTCAGGGAGAGGCTCACAGCCCGTTCACCTCCAGCAGCGCCTTCATCTTCCGTACGGCCAGCTCCTGGTCGGCCAGCAGCCCGGCCTGGTCGGCCAGGCGGAAGACCTCCGACAGGTGGACCAGCGAGCGGGCCGACTGGGCGCCGTTCACCATGGCGAACGCGTCCTGGTGGCCGTTCAGCCAGGCCAGGAAGACGATGCCGGTCTTGTAGTTGTACGTCGGCGTCTCGAAGATCTTCCGGGACAGCGGCACGGTCGGCGCCAAGATCTCATCGTAAAGTGCGAGATTTCGGGCGGCCGCCGCGCCGGTGCTCTGTTCGGCGGCGTCCAGCGCCCGCAGGGCCGCGGCCGCCGCCGGCGCGATCGCGTCGAAGATGCCCAGCAGCGCGTGCGACCCCGACTTGATCAACGACGGATAGTTGAAGTCGTCGCCGGTGTACAGCCTGACGCCGGCGGGCAGCGCGGCCCGCAGTCCCACCTCGTGCTCCTCGTCGAGCAGCGACACCTTCACGCCGTCCACCTTCGAGGCGTGCGCGTGGATCAGTTCCAGGAACGACTCCGTGGCCGCCGCCACATCGGCGGAGCCCCAGTATCCGGCCAGCTGCGGGTCGAACATCTGGCCGAGCCAGTGCAGGATCACCGGCCGGTCGGCCAGCCCGAGCAGCTCCCCGTACACCTGGTGGTAGTCCTTGGGCCCGCTCGCCACCCGCGCGAGCTGCCGCGAGGCCATGATGATCACCCCGGCGCCGGCGGCCTGCACGGTCTCCAGCTGCTCGGTATAGGCGGCGGTGATCGCGCCCAGGTCGGCGGCTTCGGGCGCGTGGTCGGTGCCCGCGCCACAGGCCACCAGCGCGGCGGGGTCGCCGAACGAGCGGGCCTCGGCGGCGCTGCGCCGGATGAGCTCCTTGGTGGCGACCCAGTCCAGGCCCATGTTGCGCTGGGCGGTGTCCATGGCGTCGGCGACGCGCAGGCCGTACGACCACAGGTGCCGGCGGAACCGGAGCGTGGCGTCCCAGTCGACGGCGGCGGGGGAGCCGGGCGTGTTGTCGCCGAGCGGGTCGGCCACCACGTGCGCGGCCGCGTACACGACCCGGCTCGACGCCGGGGCGTCGACGACGGGCCAGGTCACGGGCTCACGCAGCGTGTACGCGCCGCCGGGCAGGTCGATGATCACAGGTGCGGCACCTCGATCCGGCGGCCCTCGGCCGAGGAGCGCAGGCCCAGCTCGGCCAGCTGCACGCCGCGCGCGCCCGAGGCGAAGTCGTTCGGGAACGGCGCGTCCTCGCACACGTGGCGGATGAACCCCTCCCACTGGATCTTGAAGCCGTTGTCGAAGTCGGCGTTGTCCGGCACGTCCTGCCAGCCCTCGCGGAAGCGGGCCGTGGCGGGCAGGTCGGGGTTCCAGACCGGCTTGGGCGTGGCGGCGCGGTGCTGGAAGCGGCAGTTGCGCAGGCCCGCGACCGCGCTGCCGTGCGTGCCGTCCACCTGGAACTCCACCAGCTCGTCGCGGTTGACGCGGACGGTCCAGGAGGAGTTGATCTGGGCGATCACACCGCCGGCCAGCTCGAAGATGCCGTACGCGGCGTCGTCGGCGGTGGCCGCGTAGGCCTTGCCCTGCTCGTCGACCCGCTGGGGAACGTGCGTCACGGCCTTGGCGTAGACGGACTCGACGCGGCCGAACAGGTTCTCCATCACGTAGTGCCAGTGCGGGAACATGTCGAGCACGATGCCGCCGCCGTCCTCGGCCCGGTAGTTCCACGACGGCCGCTGGGCCTCCTGCCAGTCGCCCTCGAACACCCAGTAACCGAATTCGCCCCGGACTGAGAGGATCTGGCCGAAGAAGCCGCTGTCGATGAGCCGCTTCAGCTTGAGCAGGCCCGGCAGGAACAGCTTGTCCTGCACCACGCCGTTCTTGACGCCCTTGGCCTTGGCCGCCTCCGCCAGCGCGACCGCCTCCTGGACGGACTCGGCCGTGGGCTTCTCGGCGTAGATGTGCTTGCCGGCCTCGATGGCCTTGAGCACCGCCTTCACCCTGGCGCTGGTGACCTGGGCGTCGAAGTAGATGAGGTTGTCGTCGTCGGACAGAGCCGAGTCGAGGTCCGTGGTGTAGCGGGAGATGTGGTGCTCGGCGGCGATCCGGGAAAGCTTGTCCGCGCTCCTGCCCACCAGGACCGGCCTGAGCTTGACCCGGCTGCCGTCGGAGAGGACGACCCCACCCTGCTCGTTGATGGCCAGGACCGATCGGACCAGATGCTGGCGGTAACCCATCCGGCCGGTGACGCCGTTCATCACGACGCCAATGGTGCGCACGCTCATGAGGATCCTTTCGCGGAAAGCGCTTTCCCGAACGGTAAGGCCGCCCCCGTGGGGGCGTCAAGTGGGCCGTACCTAGAGCTCGCCCTTGCTTTCCAGCCGGGCCAGCGCCTTGGCGAGCGGATGGGCGGTGAGGGAGAGCTGCCATTCGCGGGCGCCGAGCCCGCGCAGCCGGGCGGTCACGGTCTCGTCGGTGATCTCCACCGGCGGCTCCCAGGTGAGTCTGCGGACCGCGTCGGGCTGCAGGAGATTCTCCGTCGGCATCCGATGCTCGTCGGCGAGCGCGGCCACGACGGCGCGCGCCGCGGCGAGCCGCTTGGCCGCCGCCGGATCGCGGTCGGCCCAGCGGTTGGCCGGGGGCGGCCCGTCGCCGGGCGTGCTCGGCTGCGGCAGCTCGGACTCGGGCAGCCCGCGCGCCCTGCTGACCGCGGCCAGCCAGTCGGTCATGTGCCGGCGCGCGCTGCGCCCGGTGAACGCCGAGATCTCGGTGAGCGCCTTCTTGGTGCGCGGCACCTCCAGCGCGGCCGTGACGATCGCCGAGTCGGGCAGCACCCGGCCGGGCGCCAGGTCGCTCTCCTGGGCGATGCGGTCGCGCATGGTCCACAGCTCCCGCACGATCGCCAGCGCCCGCATGTTGCGTACCTTGTGGATGCCCGACGTGCGCCGCCACGGATCGGAGCGGGGGACCGGTGGCGGGGTGTTGAGCACGGCGGCGAACTCCTCGCGCGCCCACTCCAGCTTGCCGCTCTCCACCAGCTCGCCGTGGAGCACGTCGCGGAGCTCGACCAGCACCTCGACGTCGAGCGCCGCGTAGCGCAGCCAGTCTTCGGGCAACGGCCTGGTCGACCAGTCGGCCGCCGAGTGGCCCTTCTCCAGCCGCAGCCCCAGCACGGTCTCGACCATCGTGCCGAGCCCCACCCGCTCGTAGCCGAGCAACCGGCCCGCCAGCTCGGTGTCGAACATGTCACGGGGCCGGAACCCGACCTCCAGCAGGCACGCCAGGTCCTGCGACGCGGCGTGCAGCACGATCTCCGCGCCCGAGACGGCCTCGTCCAGCTCCGACAGGTCGGGGCAGGCGATCGGGTCGATCAGCGCGCTGCCCGCGCCCGCCCGGCGCAGCTGCACCAGGTACGCGCGGTTGCCGTAGCGATAGCCGGAGGCCCGCTCGGCGTCGACGGCCACGGGACCGGTGCCCGCCCGGAAGGCCGCGACGACGCGCGCCAAAGAGGCGCCGTCTTCGACGACCGCCGGGATGCCCTCGCGTGGCTCCAGCAGTGGGACGACGGTTCGTTCTTCTGTCATGAGATCACCGTTCTCATGACGCTTGTGCGGTATTGACTGGTGCCCTCACTTCGTACGGTCACTCTCCGGATCTTCACGTCGGCGTGGCATGGCGGCCACGTCGGGAGGGAGCGGCGGGATCCCGGCCGCCAGGCACATGAGGTCACACCACGCTGCGACATGGCCGGAGAGATCCTCATGCGCGGGCGACCAGGATGCCCTCAGCTCTAGCTCGGTGGTGACCGGGTCTTCGGCCTTGTTGCCGAACCCCTCGGACACGGCTCTAGTCACGGTACCGCCAGCGGCGGAGTAGTCGGCCTGATGAGCCTCGAGCGCTTCGGTGAGCCAGCTCCACGCGACGGGGCCGAGCAGGGGGTCGGAGGTGATCTCCGGCTCCATGTCGGCACGGACATAGGCGACCAGCCGGAACGGACCCTCCCAGCCGCGCTGGCCGTCGGGGTCGAAGAGCAGGATCAGCCTGCCGACCGCGAGTTCGTCGTCCTCGCGGTAGACCGAGGCGCCGATCGCGGCCGAGAAGGGGGCCAGCCGCTGGGGCGCGGGCAGGTCTTCGAGCTCGATCTCCGGCCTGACCTCGGCCTGACGCAGGCTGTCGACCGCACGCCTGAAGGAGGCGGGGGCCGGCGGCTGCTCACCGAGGGTCATAGCCGAAGCGTAGGTCGAAGACGGGCGGAAGGGGACCACGGGGGTGCTCATAGTTCGCGATCAAACCGATGCCATAGCTAGCTGACGGACCGGCAGGGTGATCCCGCCTAGGACGATCGCGTGGCCGCAGTCGACACAGGCCCACTCCGGACACTCGCCCGGCTCGTGCCCGTCGGGACACGGAGGCTGCTCGAACAGCCGCATGCCGGCACAGGGAGCGCAGTGCTCACTGCGGTGTTCTGGGGAACCCCACAACGCGGTCATCGCACCGGAGCCTTTCTTCGGGTCGTCGCTCCGACGTTGGCACGGCACGCTGACAATTCGCCGCAACGCGCTCGGCGTGTCCCGAAAGTGGATGCTGAATCGATGCCGCGCGGTGGCTTGGCCAACTTTTGGTCCAGACGAGACCGGCTTTCTGGTCGCCCATGGGGTGTGTTCGACCCGTGTGGGGCGCCGATGCCGAGCCGACCGGTAAACATCCATCTGGCTATCTGATCATGATTTTGGTCGTTCAATGCATACTTTTCCGACACGTCGCGCCGGTGAACGGACCGGCACGAGGTCATGGGACCCTTGAGAGGTGAATCTCGCCGACTCAGCGTTCCTTCGCGCCTGCCGCCGTCAGCCCGCACCGCACACCCCGGTCTGGTACATGCGGCAGGCCGGGCGGTCGCTGCCCGAATACCTGAAGGTTCGCGAGGGCGTGCCCATGCTGACCGCGTGCGCGACGCCCGACCTCATCGTCGAGATCACCCTGCAACCCGTCCGCCGCTACGGCGTCGACGCGGCCATCTTCTTCAGCGACATCGTCGTGCCGCTCAAGGCCATCGGCATCGACCTCGACATCAAGCCGGGAGTCGGCCCGGTCGTGGCCGACCCCATCCGCGACGCCGCCGGGATCGACGCGCTGCGCCCGCTGGAGCCCGGCGACGTCCCCTACGTGACCGAGGCGATCCAGGCGCTGACCGGCGAGCTGGGCGCCACGCCGCTGATCGGCTTCGCGGGCGCGCCGTTCACGCTCGGCTCCTACCTCATCGAGGGCGGGCCGTCCAAGAACCACGACCGCACCAAGGCCATGATGTACGGCGAGCCCGCGCTGTGGCACGCGTTGATGGACCGGCTCAGCGCCATCGTCCTGGAGCACCTGCGCATCCAGGTACGGGCCGGGGCGTCGGCCGTCCAGCTGTTCGACTCGTGGGTGGGGGCGGTGGCCCCCGAGGACTACCGGGAGTTCGTCCTGCCCCACACCCGCCGCATCTTCGACGGCCTGGCCGACCTCGACGTGCCGCGCATCCACTTCGGGGTGGGCACCGGCGAGCTGCTGGGCCTGCTCGGCGAGGCCGGGGCCGACGTGGTGGGCGTCGACTGGCGGGTGCCGCTCGACGAGGCCGCCCGCCGCGTGGGGCCGGGCAAGGCGCTGCAGGGCAACCTCGACCCCGCCATCCTGCTGGCCCCGTGGGAGGTCGTCGAGCGCAAGGCGCGCGAGGTGCTGCGCCGGGGCGAGGCGGCCGAGGGCCACGTGTTCAACCTCGGCCACGGCGTACTGCCCTCGACCGACCCCGACCAGCTCATGCGCCTGACCGACCTGGTTCACGAAGCCTGAGTCTCCACCGGGGTTGCCGCTGCTGGGCGGGCTAGGCGGCGCCGCCGTACCAGGACGACCGTCAGAACGATCACCGGCACGACCACGATCATCCAGGGCAGCAGCACCCCGACGACCGTCAGCGCGACCTTCACGGCCCCGACCAGGCCCCTCCAGCCCGACTTCAGCCCGCCGAGGAAGCCGGCGGGCTCCTCCGACGGCTCGTTCACGACCGCGACGGGGCCGACCAGCCGGAGCGTGAGGGTCGCCATGCCGACCTGGGTGGCCAGCTCCTTCTGCTGGGACTGCAGCGACTCCAGGTCGGCCTCGCGGTCGGAGATCTCCCGCTCGACCTGCAGCACCTGGCCGATCGTGTCGGCCTTCTTCAGCAGCGTACGCAGTGAGTCGAGCGCCTGCTGCGCCGACTTCAACCGGCTGTTGACGTCGGCCACCTGCAGCGTGACGTCCTGGGTGCCCTGCTGGACCGACAGCTGCTTGCCCAGGTTCTTGCCGAGCGCGGCGAGCACCTCGCCGTAGCGGGCGGGCGGGATCTTGAACTCCAGCAGGGCGCTGGCCTCGCTGCCCTCGGCCGAGTTCGACTCCTCCTTCGACAGGTAGCCGCCGGCCGCGGTGACGATCTGCTTGGCCTGGAGCGCCGCCCCCGTGACCTCCTTGGCCCGTACGGTCATGCTCGCCGTGTAGATGACCTGGCGGTCCTGCTGGGTGACCTTGACCTTCGAGGCGATGTTCTCGACGGACTTGGGGGCTCTGCGTTGCGGGGTGGAGGCACTGTCCTGGGCGGCCTTCGACTCTGTCTGGCCGGACGCGGCCGCTTCGGGTGCCACCGCCGGGGCCCCGGCCTGGTCGGACAAGATGTTCGACTGGCTACCGCCGCAGCCGGACAGGACCAGGATCGCGCAGGCGGCTGATAACGCGACGCCGTACCGGAATCTCTCCATGCACCTAAGACGGGCGGTGGCTCCGGCGGGTTTGACCATGGGCGTCACGGTCAGGTCACATGCCTTCAGCATGATCCCAAAGTGGGCTCCCCCGAGGGGCTGGTCGAGCCCGTGAGGCGGTAGCGTCGGGAGGCGTGGCAGGGAAACAAGCGCACGTGGTCGTCATCGGGGGCGGGATCTCCGGCCTGGCCGCGGCGTGGCACCTCAGACAGGGCGCGGGCGAGCGCGTGAAGGTGACCGTGCTGGAGGGCAGTCCGCGCATCGGCGGCAAGCTGCTCGTCTCCGAGGTCGCGGGCATCGACGTCGACGCCGGCGCGGAGTCCATGCTGGCCAGGCGGCCCGAGGGCAAGGAGCTGGCCAAGGCCGTCGGGCTCGGCGACGACCTGGTGGACCCCGGCACCACCCGCGCCGCCGTCTACAGCAGGGGCGCGCTGCGGCCGATGCCCAAGAAGCAGGTCATGGGCGTGCCCGCCGACCTGATGGAGCTGGTCAGATCCGGCATCGTGTCGCCCGGCGGGCTGGCGCGCGTGCCGCTGGACCAGATCCTGCCCCCCACGCTGGTACGTACCGACGTCTCCGTCGCCTCCTACATCAGGGCCAGGATGGGCGGCGAGGTGCTCGAGCGGCTGGTCGAACCGCTGCTCGGCGGCGTCTACGCGGGCCGGGCCGAACGGCTGTCGCTGGAGGCCACGATGCCGGCCATCGCCGCCGCCGCGCGCTCCGAGCGTTCGCTGCTCGCGGCGGCCAGGCAGATCGTGGAGGAGGCGCCCCGCGACGCGGGACCCGTCTTCACCTCGCTCAGGACCGGGATCGGCAGCCTGCCGGAAGCGGTCGCCAAGGCGTCGGGCGCCGACATCAGGACCGGCGTCACCGTACGCGAGCTGCACCGGACCGAGCACGGCTGGCGGCTCGTGACCGGCCCCGTGCCGCGCCCCGAGGTCATCGAGGCCGACGCGGTGATCGTCGCCACGCCGGGACCCGCCGCCGCCAGGCTGCTGCGCGCCGAGGCGCCCAAGGCGGCGACCGAGCTGGACCGCATCGACTACGCCAGCATGGCCATCGTCACCCTCGCCTACGCCGTCGACGCCTTCCCCACACCGCCGACGAGCAGCGGCTACCTCGTCCCGCCGGTCGAGCGGCGGCCGGTCAAGGCGGTGACGTTCAGCTCGGTCAAGTGGCCGCACCTGGCCGGCGACCTGGTGGTGGTGCGCTGCTCCATCGGCCGGATCGGCGAGGAACACCTGCTCCAGCGCGACGACTCCGAACTCGTCTCCCTGGCCACGGCCGAGATGGGCGACGTCATGAGCGTACGCGGGCTGCCGGTCGACACCCGGGTCTCGCGCTGGGGCGGGGCGCTGCCGCAGTACGACGTCGGCCACCTCGACCGGGTGGCCCGCATCCGCGCGGCGGTCGCCGTGCAGCCCGGCCTGGCGGTGTGCGGGGCGGCCTACGACGGGCTCGGCATCCCCGCGTGCGTCTCCACCGCCCGCACGGCGGCGGCCCGGATTCTGGACCACCTCTCGCCGGAAGGACAATGGACCCATGACTGAGGGCGCACCGCGGCCGAAGGCCCGCGATCTGAACCAGGTGATCCGCTACACGATGTGGTCGGTCTTCAAGGCCACCGACCGCTGTCCCGCCAACCGTGACAGCATGACCGGCGAGGTCACTGAGCTGCTCGAACAGGCGGCGCTGAAAGACGTTGTGACCCGCGGCCTCTATGACGTGGCGGGGTTCCGGGCCGACGCCGACTACATGTTCTGGTGGCACGCGCCGACGGCCGAGGACCTCCAGGACGTCTACTCCCGTTTCCGCCGCACCGAGCTCGGCCGCCACAGCGCGCCGGTCTGGTCGGCGATGGCGCTGCACCGGCCGGCCGAGTTCAACAAGTCCCACATCCCGGCCTTCCTGGCCGAGGAGGAGCCGCGCGCCTACGTCAGCGTCTACCCGTTCGTGCGCTCGCTGGAGTGGTACCTCCTCGACGACGCCGAGCGGCGGTCGATGCTGGCCGAGCACGGTCACATGGCGCGTGACTACCCGGACGTCCGCGCCAACACGGTGTCCTGCTTCGCCCTGAACGACTACGAGTGGATGCTGGCCTTCGAGGCCGACGAGCTGCACCGGATCGTCGACCTGATGCGTCACCTGCGGGGCGCCAAGGCCCGTGAGCACACGCGCATCGAGGTCCCCTTCTACACGGGCGTGCGCAAGCCCGTCCAGGAACTCATCGCGGCACTTCCGTAACCTCAACCTCCTTGTTCACTGGCGCCCCGAGTTGGGGGATCCAACTGAATTGATCTACCGCTCCTTGCCACAATCGGGGGAATCCCTTGCCTGTGCGGTGCGAGGGTGTCCACGTTCCAAGGGGGCGGGCCGGGTGCGGCGGTCGGAAGGGCACACCTCTGGGCGACACGCGGCGGATTGTGATGATCTCCGGATCAGGCCAGGACGGGAGCGGTCGGACGCGCCTCCGCTGGGATGGGGGCGGCCGGAGGCGTCTGCGCCGGGTCGGGGGCGGTCCGACGCGCTTCCGCCGGGTCGGGACTGGTTCGACACGTCTCCGGTGGGTCGGGGGCGGTCGGACACGTCTCCGCCGGGTCAGGAGTGGTTTGACGCGTCTTCGCCCGGCCGCCCGGAGCGTCGTGAGGGAACCCGGGAGGTGCCCGGTCACGGGTCGCCGGGGAGTTCGCCGCGCAGGTCACGGCATGTCGGGCGGCGGCGTCGTACGAAGGCTCGGCGGCCGTGGGCCTTGGGGTTGTCTGCGGGGGCGTTGGTGCTGGCAGGAGCGACCTTGTGGCTGCTGGGCACGGACGGCCCGTACGCCGGTCCACTCGTCGGCCCGCTGGCCGGTCCGCTCGCCGGTGGGCTGACGGCCCGATCGGACGCGAGCGGAGGCGTGGACACCCGCGCGGCCACGGACTCGAGCCTGCGTGAGGGTACGAGCTCTGGCGCCCGCAGAGGTGCGGGGAAGCATGGCCAGGCCCTCGCGGAGGGCGGCGCGACCCGCATCCCGATGAGCGTCACCCCCACCCCACTGGGCGGAGGCGCCCAGCGCTCGGGCGGTTCGACGCACGACACCCCGGCCTCGAAGGCCCCGCCGGCCGGCGCCACGCCGGGCTCCGTGACAGGGGACGACCCCCAGGCCGAAGCGCCCCAGGACAGCGGCACCGTGAACCCCTCGACCGTCGATGCGTTGACCGGAGATCTGTCGACTGGGGATGACGGATCCGACTACAAGGCGGACGGCCCCTCGATGCACACCGACCAGCAGGCGGCCGAATACTTCCGCACCCACTGGCCCGCGGACGACAAGGCCTCCAAACGCCTCAAGGACATCCGCAGCATAGGCGGATATCTCCGCCTATACACCGACCTCCCGGAGTCGGCCGGCAACTCCAGCCAAGCCATCACCTTGTGCGAACGCGGCCTGCAGTATTTGAGGGAGAGCGGCGAGACGAACCCGATCATCTTCGTTCAGGCCAAGTTCGGCGAGAACGGCAACCCGGTCCTGGCCAACATCCTCGGCCCCGCCGACAAGAGCTGCCGCGTCACCTACCCCGAACCCGACTAAGAGCTGTTTCTCGAATCAGGGGCGGAGCGAGATGGTCAGGGCGGCCAAGGTGACGGTGCCGAGGAAGATGTGGGCGCGTTTGTCGTGGCGGGTCGCGATGGCTCGGAGGTTCTTCAGCCGGTTGATCGCTCGTTCGACGACGTTCCTGCCCTTGTATCGTTCGGCGTCGAAGCCGGTGGGGCGTCCGCCGGCGGACAGATGGATCTTGGTGGTGAAGCCACCCCGGCAACGGCCTGACCACCTCCGCCAGCCGGGAGAAATTCCAGCTCAGCCTCGCTGAACTCCTGCCGATCGACGTCATCCCTCGTCGGCGGCGACCTTGAGCTCCACGGTGACCGGGGCAAGTCCGTCACTGGTGACCCGCACGTGGATGGGGCCCGGGCCGGTCGGGCGGATAACGGCGAGGGCCCGGCCGTCGAACGTGGTACGCCGTGTCGCGTCGAAGCCTTCCTCGGTCATGGGCCGCGCGCTGCCCAGCGCCTGAAGGACTCCTGCACCGCTCACCTGGACCGCCACTTGGCGATCGTCGTCGTGTGCCAGGTTGCCGTCGGCGTCACGGAGCTCGATGGTGACGTAGGCCAGATCACGATGGTCGGCGCGCAGCAGGTGACGATCGGTCTCGACGCTGAGGCGGGGCTCTGCAGCCGTCCGAAGGCGCACTCGTGACTGTTCGCGGCCGGCGCTGTACGCGACCGCCGTGAGCTCGCCGGGGTGGTACCGCAGGTCGAAGCGCGCCCGGTACTCGTGGTGGCGGCCGGCCGGGGCCCGGCCCACCGCTGTGCCGTTCAGGAGCAGTTCGACTTCGTCGGCGTCGCTGTACACCTCGGCCTCGACGGGTGATCCCGGTGCCACGTTCCAGGACCACCCGGCGACCGTGTCGGTCCACGCCCACTGCATCTCCAGGCGTCGCCTGCCATGGTGCTGAGGACGGAACACGGCGATATACGGCTCGTGCCGCAGCCCGAACACGATCTCCCGGTAATAGGAGGCCGGGCGGCGATGGCCGGTGATGTCGATGTCTCCGCACCAGGCGAGCAGCCAGGGGTAATCCGGGTCACCGCCGCCACTCCGTGCCGGATCGTCGGCGTAGTCGGTGCGTCCGAGCCCCACCTCGCCCAGGTAGTCCCACCCGGTCCAGGTGAAGTCGCCGATCACGTGCGGTAGTTCCTCCACCAGTGGCCAGATCCGCGCGATGTTGCGCGGATTGGTCTCCGTGCCCAGGACGACCCGGTTGGGGAACCGCTGCCTGTCGGAGACGTAGCGCTGCTCGGCGTAGTTCAGGCCCGCCACGTCGACGGCCGCGTGTGACTCCGCTGTGCGCTCGGTGACGAGGTCGGAGGTGGTGATGCGGTCGAAGATGTCCGACATCGCGGTCATGACGTCGTTGACGCCGCGGGCATGCAGGGCCGAGACCTCCTGCTTGAAGTCGTCGAGGATCTCGGCGCTGACGGCCCAGAAGCTGCTGATCGCGTTGGTCACGAAGCGGGTGCCGTCCAGGCTGCGGACCTTCTCGGCCAGCCGGCGTCCCCATGCGCCGCCGTGCCCGGAACCGGCCTCGGGGACCTCGTTGCCGATCGAGTACATGATGACGCTCGGGTGGTTGCGGCTCTTGGCCACCATGGCCTCGATGTCACGCTCCCACCACTCGGGAAAGTCCAGGGAGTAGTCGAAGGGCTTCATGGCCTCCAACCACATGTCGAACGCCTCGTCCAAGACGAGCATCCCGAGCCGGTCGCACGCTTCCAGCAAGGCGGGGCTCGCCGGGTTGTGGGAGCTGCGGATGGCGTTGAACCCGGCGGCCTTGAGGATCTCGATGCGGCGCTCCTCCGCCCGCGCGATCGCCGCCGCTCCGAGCGGACCGTTGTCGTGATGGATGCACGCCCCGCGCAGCTTCACCGCCTGGCCGTTGATCCGCAGGCCGTGCATCGGATCCAGTTGGAGAGTGCGGATGCCGATGTTCAGCGAGGCCGAGTCGGACTCGACGTCCCCGTCCTGCAGCCTGATCGTCGCCTGGTACAGGTAGGGGTCGTCGACGCTCCAGCGGCGGTGGCCGGCCACGTAGAGCCGGTTGCGCGACACCGTGGTCGTGCCAGGGGTGATGGTGACGGGCGTGGCCTCGTTCGCGACGAGTGCGCCTTGCTGGTCGCGCAGCTCCACCTGCACGGCCACGGTGCGCGTGGTCAGGCCCTCGTTCTGGATGGTCGCAGCGACCTCGACCACCGCTCGCTCGTCGTCCACGTCGGGCGTGGTGACCAATACGCCGTCGGGGGTCAGGTGGACGAGATCCAGCACGTGCAGATACGTGTCGCGGTGAATGCCCAGGCCCGAGTACCAGCGGGAGTCCTGGTGCGCCCGTGCCTCGACCCGGATGGTGTTCGTCTGCCCGTAGTGCAGGTAGGCGTCCAGGGGTACCCGGAATCCGGTGTAACCGTTGCGGCGCTGCCCGGCGAAAGAGCCGTTCACGAAGACCATGGCGTCCCGGTAGACGGCCTCGAACTCGATCGCGACACGCTTGTGACGCCACTCCTCGGGCACGAACAGCGTCTTGTTGTACTCGACCACACCACCGGGGTGGTAACCGGTGGAAGCTCCTTCGCTGTCCGTGGCCGAACGCTTGAGCGACTGCATGGCGTCGTGGGGGAGCACGACAGCCTGGCCGGCGGCATCTGCGGCGACGAGATCGGAGAAGCTGCTGACCTTCGGTTTCACCGTCCAGTCGGCGTTGAACGAGATGCGTGCCACAGTGACCTCTTTCTATGGGGACAGGCGACCTGAAACTGGTCAGGCCGCCACCAGCCGCACGGCCTGATACGGCTTGGACGGTAGGGGCACCAGCACGAACGTCTCGTACGTGCCGGGCAGCCGGTCGATGGTGCACTCCCAGGTGTCGAGCACGTCCACTCCGCGGACAGCTCGACGTCCACGAAGGGGTTGCCGGCCGCCGGTCCCTGCAGTGCGATTTCCAGCACTTCCCACCTGGACGGCTCGCCCACGAGGGTCCAGGCCGCCGTGGCGCGCGGGGCCGACGGGTCCGGGGCGGCGGGCGTGACGGCGGGCGCGTGCTCGTGGAGCAGGATCGGGGCCATCACCTTGTCGATCTCGTTCCAGAAAGCTCTCTCGCCGCCTCGTCGTCGCGCAGGCCGGGCGCCACCCGTAGGAACGCGCCGATGAGCAGCACACGCAGGCCCGGCTGGTCGAGCACGGCTTCCGGCAGATGCCGCTCCAGCAGGGCGCGGCCGCTCGGCGCGTCGAGGACCTGGCCGAGCGTGACGAGGGGTGTGAGCATGGGTTCGTTCTCCTTACGTCTCGTAATCAGGGCTTCACGACCACGCGGACCCGGCCGAGGTTCTCGACCTGGGCGAACGGGCCTGCCTGGCCCGGCCGGGAGGAGGCCACCTTGAGCGAGACGTAGTACGTGCCGGGCTTGGTGTACCGGTGGCTGCCGGTGAGGGTCAGTGTGGAGCCGGGCTTGCCGATGGTGATGGGCGTGTAGGTGCCGGAGCCGGTGAAGTCCCACGCGGCCGAGACGATCGTCCCGGCGTCCGGGGGAGTCTGTGCTTTTGCGAAGAAGGTCGCCTTGCGACCGGCCAGACGGACGGTCAGGTCGACGACGGGCTGAATGCCGCGCCTGTCCGACGCCCGCGCCGGGATGGTGACCTGTCCGCCGGTGATGTCGTACCGGGTGGAACGAGGTGGGGTCACACCGCGCTCGGCCCATGCGGCCACGTCGCGCAGCGCCTGCTCGACGATCGGGTCGTAGGAGACGATCCGGTTCGTCTTGGTGCCGGTGACCGGGCCTTCGAGGTGGTCGGCGTTGTCGTTGTAGTAGAGCCGGAAGGCGCCGTCGAACGCCTGGTCACCGAGCGCCGTGCGCACCTGCTTGGCGTACCAGTCCGCGTGCCACGGGTAGGCGTCGGTGTCGACGAGGTTGTCCACCACGATGACCTTGGTGTTGATCTTGCCGGTGAAGGTGCCGCCGCCGGTGGTGCTCCGCGCGATCATTGGGCCGATGAGCATGGGCCGCTGCGGGTAGAGCGGCTGCCCGTCAGGGCCACGAAGCACGTCGTAGATGGTGTAACCCTGGTCGGCGGGCGGAACCTGGTGGCGGTAGTACGACGGCAGCGCGACGAACCAGCGGTTGTCGACGCGGATCCGCACGCCGGTCTTGAGCGCCGCGAGCACCGCGGCGGAGTTATCGCTGCCCAGAGTCAGCACGCCGGTGGAGGGATCGAGGGTGCCGATCAAGCCGCCGATTCCCGGGACGGTGAAGTCCAGCCCGAGGGTGCCGGTCAGGGTGGGCAGGCCGGACAGCGTGACGGCGATGGGTGTCCCGTCGGCGGCGGCTTGCACGTGGGTGATGGTCGGTGTGGCGTCGATCAGTTCGGCGCGGACGAGGTCGCCGAGCGGCGACTGCTCGGTGCCGAGATAGCCGGGCTTGGACCAGAAGTCGGTGACGTAGGACGGGTCGAACCGGCGGATCACGGCACCGAAGCCGAGCAGTCCGTCCGCGGTGGACAGCCCCAGCACGTAGTCCGGGTCCTCCCACGCCCGCAGCGGGACGCCGAGGCTCGTCACCTCGCGCAGCATCGCCGCCTGAACCGCCGTCAGCCCGGCGTACGGGTCGCCGGAGCCGCCGGGGTGGACCGCGTCCGCGATTCGGTCGGCCACATCCCGCAGCACCATGCGGGCCTGCGCGCGGATGAAGAAGTTGGCCGGGATGGACATGGGGACGCCCACGACGATCGGGACTGCGCCGTCCCAGACGCCCGTGGTGTTCTCGATCGCGCCGACGGTCTGGAAGGAACCGCCGGAGGGGCCGTAGAGGTAGCCGTAGATGCGCCGGGAGCCGGAGCGGTAGTAGGCGGCGGCCACGGTCTCGGCGAATTTCGCCGCGGCGGCGGCATGTCGGTACCCCTGGGTCCCGCTGGTCGCGACGGTGTACCCGCCGCTGGCGGCGCCGAAGGAGATGACGCGGTCCAGGGCGTTCTCGTCCGACAGGGGATAGGTGTACTGGAAGAAGCGGCCCTGCCACTGGGCGGCCGGCGGCAGGTAGATCGTGAACTTCACGTCCGTGCCCTCGAAGTGCCCCGACAGCCGGCGGTGTGCCACGGGGGTGGTGAGGTCCCGCTCGGCGTCGATCATGGGCTTGACGTAGAGCGGGTCCACGCAGTCCGGCGTCACTTGGATCGGCCCTCCTGGCTGGGAAGCGGCGCAGTCCGCCGCTGCGATGGCGGGCTGTGCGGGGACGAGGACCGGGCTCAAGGCGAGGACGAGGCCGGTGGCCACGAAACGCAGGGTCATGCGAACTCCTTGGGGGGTGGGGTGGCGGGCTCCTACGCCTGCGGGCGGTAGGTCACCGAGCGCACGTGCGCCGGGACGGTGGTGGAGCCCAGAGCGAGCATGCGTCCGGTAAACCCGGAGGCGACCTCGGTGGACAGGTAGCGCCCGTCCAACCGGGCGAGATCCCGCACGCCGTCCGGCCGGCCGACGGAGAGCACGATCTCGTCCGGGCCCGCGTCACCGAGGGGTACGGTGGGCGATGCCGGCGGCGCCGCCTCGATGCGTAGCACGACGGGGCCGTCCGGGACGAAGGCTGTCGCGAGCACGACGTCGAGGTCGCCCACGCGGGCACTGGCCTCGACGCGATCACCGTAGCGGGCCAGCCCATAGTGGTGCCGGTGATCCAGGCGCAGCAGGAATCGGCCCGAGCCCTCCAGCGTCGCCTCGGCCGACCAGCGCAGGTCCCGGACCCGGGCGCACAACAATCCCTCGGCGATGCGCAGGCCGTCGGCGGTGACGGTCACGGCTGGTTCGCCGCCCGGCACCACCCAGCGCGGGTCGAGCGCAGGACGGTCGAAGCGGTCGGTGAACGCGGTGTTCGCCGAAGGGACGTCGTAGCGGTCCTCGTCGAACACCGGCCAGCCGCCCACCCAGTTCACGCCCGCGAGGAACGTCTCTCGACCCAGCACGTGGAAGCCGGGCGTCGAGCCGCGCGGCCGGGCGCCCAGGTAGACGGCCGCCCAGCCGCCGTCCGGCGCGCGCACCAGATCGGCGTGGCCGGTGTTCTGCGTCGGGTGGATCGTGCTGCGGTGGCTGAGGATCGGGTTGGCCGGGCAGCCCTCGAAGGGGCCGGAGGGGTGCGGGCCGCGGGCGACCGTGACGGCGTGCCCCCGCTCGGTGCCGCCTTCTGCGAGGAGCAGGTACCAGAGGCCGTCCACCTCGTACAGGTGCGGGCCTTCGGCGGCGCTCAGCCCGCTGCCCTGCCACACCGGGTAGGCCGGTTCGAGGAGCCGGCCGGTGGCGAGGTCGAGGCGGGCCTGCATGATGCCGCCCTCGCCCTCGGTGAAGCTCAGCGCCTTCCACGTCAGGTAGCACTGCCCGGCGTCGTCCCAGGCCAGGTCCGGGTCGATGCCGATGGCCTGGGGGACGCGCACCGGGTCGCTCCACGGCCCGGCGGGGTCGTCGGCCTGGAGGATGAGCTGGCCGCCGTCGTGGTCGCCGACGTTCGTGGTGACGTACCAGAAGCGCCCGCCGTGATGGCGCAGCGTGCCCGCGTAGATCCCGCCGGACGAGCGCCCGTCACCGCGGGCGAACTGGCTGCGGCGGGTCAGGACGTGGCCGAGCTGCGTCCAGCGCAGCAGGTCGCGGCTGTGCCAGATCGGCACGCCGGGGAAGTACTCGAAGCTCGAATGCGCCAGGTAGTAGTCGTCGCCGACGCGGCACACAGTCGGGTCGGGGTAGAAGCCCGGGACGATCGGCGTGGTGGAGCCCTTCACCCGAGGGTCACCTCGGACAGGAACGACCGCTCGGCGCTCTTCAGCGTGCGCGCCTCGCCTCCGACGTCGAAGGAGCCTTCCAGCCACCGGTCGTCGGCCGGCAGCGTCGGGTCGAGGTGTCCCTGAGAGGTCATCGTCGGTCCTTCGTGTCGCCGAGAATGTCCGCGATGCGGAGGTGCAGCTCCCGCGCCCGCGGCAGGTGATCTTCAGGTGCCAGGGCGTGGGCCACCCGCGTCGCGGGGGAGTCGAGGTAGGCGGCCAGCTTTTCGGCGGCCTGGGCGTCGCCCCTGGGGGTGATGCCCGCCGTGACGGCGGCTTGGGCCACCGCGGCCCAGGTCCGCGGGTCGTCGAGCAGGTCCCTGACCGTCGCGCCGGTCCAGCGGCGATCCTCGTCCGTGATGGGATCGGCGGCCGTCCAGCGGTGCTCGCCGTGGCCGACCTGCACGGGAGCGTCCGCCCCTGGGACGTGGACCTCGGCGGATGCTCCGGCGGGGACGGCGACCGTGAGGCGCATGCTGCCGCCGGAGCGTTCCCACGACACCGACGCCTCCCCGTAAGGGGTGGCGTGGCGGGCGGCGGCGCGGGTGAGCGCCGCGGTCGGCCGGGGCCGGATGAGCAGCCGCCGGTAGCCCGGGGCCGCGGGCGCGAGACCGGCGACGGTGCGGTGCAGCCAGTCGGCCACGGCGCCCAGGGCGTAGTGGTTGAAGGAGGTCATCTCGCCCGGGTTGATGCCACCGTCGGGCCGCATGCTGTCCCAGCGCTCCCAGATCGTGGTCGCGCCCATGGTGACGGGGTACAGCCAGGACGGGCACCGCGTCTGAAGGAGCAGCCGGTAGGCGATGTCGAGGTGGCCGGTGCTGGTGAGCGCGTCGCATACCAGCGGAGTGCCGACGAAGCCTGTGGCGATCCGGAAACCGCCGGCCCGCACGAGGTCGGCCAGCCGGCGACCGGCCTCCTCGCGCTGGGCCTGCGTGGGCAGCAGGTCCCACTCGATGGCCAGCGCGTACACGGTCTGGGCATCGGACAGCACCCGCCCCGCCGGTGTCACGAACGTCCGGGCGAAGGCGTCGCGCACCTCCTGGGTGAGAGCCTGATACTTGTCCGCTTCGTCCGCGCGTCCGAGCAGCCGTGCTGTTTCGGCGACGATCCATGAGGAGCGGGCGAAATGGGCGGTCGCTACCACGTCGGGGTCAGCCTTGGCGCGGCCCGGCTCCTCTGGGGGCGCGGTGGGGTCGAGCCAGTCGCCGAACTGGAAGCCGCCCCGCCAGATCCGGTCCGGGCCGGCCAGTGCCGTGACCTTGTCGACCCAGGCGCGCATGCTCGGCAGTTGACGTTCCAGGAGTTCGAGGTCGCCGGTGCGCTGGTAGAGCGTCCAGGGCAGGATCGTGGCGGCGTCGCCCCAGGCGGCCGCCGGCACCGCTGACGCCGCGTCGTCCCTGAAACCTGGGACGACGTGCGGCACCGAACCGTCCGGGCGCTGCTCGGCGGCGAGGTCGGCCAGCCACGAGCGCAGCAGGCCGGTGGCGTCGTAGAGGAAGGTCGCGGTGGGGCCGAACACCTGGATGTCGCCGGTCCAGCCGAGGCGCTCGTCGCGTTGCGGGCAGTCCGTGGGCAGATCGACGAAGTTGCCGCGGGTGCTCCACACCACGTTCTCGTGCAACTGGTCGAGTTCCTCGTGTGAGGAGGAGAACCATCCGGTGCGACGCAGATCCGAGCCGACGACGACCAGTTCGAGGTCTTCGGCGCGCAGGTCCGGCACGCCGGTGACCTCGGCGTAGCGGAAGCCGTGCAGCGTCAGCGACGGTTCGAGCACCTCGTCGCGGCCGGACAGCACCCACGTGTCGGTGGCGCGGGCCGTGCGCAGCGGGCGCGTGCCCAGCTCGTCGTCCTCCAGCACCTCGGCGTGCCGGATCACGACCGTGGTGCCCTCCGGCAGGCCGCGCGTGCGGAGCCGGACCCAGCCGACCGCGTTCTGCCCGAAGTCGACGAGCGTCATGCCGGACGGTGAGGTCCACACCCGCTGTGCCGGCAGTACACCGGTCGGCCGGATGGGCGGGCCGTCGGGGGCGACGAGCGCCGACAGGTCCGCCTCGATCACCTCCACGCCGCTCACCGGGCCGGGCGCGCCGCGCAGGCGCAGGTCGGTGGACTGCCCGTCGTACAGGTCGTCGGCCAGGACCTCGCTCTCGCGGGCGCGCCAGGTGTCATCCGTCGCCAGGACGTGCACGGCACCGTCGGTGGTGGTGATCTCGAGCTGGGCGAGCAGGGCGAGCCGGTCGCCGTAGACGGCGCGATCGTTGAGGTAGCCGAGCCGGCCGCGATACCAGCCGTTGCCGAGCAGCACCTCCAGCATGTTCTCGCCGGGCCGGACCAGGTCGGTGACGTCGTAGACGTGGTAGCGCAGCCGGTGCCGGTACGACGTCCAGCCCGGGGCGAGGACCGTGTCGTCCACGCGGCGCCCGTTGATCGACGGCGAGTAGATGCCGTGGGCGGTGGCGTACAGCCGGGCACT
Organism: Nonomuraea sp. NPDC048901; assembly: GCF_040649695.1. Taxonomy (NCBI): domain Bacteria; kingdom Bacillati; phylum Actinomycetota; class Actinomycetes; order Streptosporangiales; family Streptosporangiaceae; genus Nonomuraea; species Nonomuraea sp. NPDC048901. The sequence continues at coordinate 746,547 of NZ_JBEZFW010000002.1, forward strand.
GCGCACCGGGCCCGGCACGTCCACCAGGCCGTACAGGAGGGGAGCCCTGCCGTCCATGGCGCCGATCTCGGCGGGGCTGATGAAGCGGGCCGTCCAATCGGACGGGTGCAGCAGGCCCGCTTCGACGGTGGCCGCCTCGCTCCAAGGGCTCCAGTCCTCCCCGTGCGCCACCCGCACCCTGGCCTCGGCGGCCTCACGGGAGGCGAGCGGCGGCGCCGGCCACGGGACCAGTACCTGCTCCCGGCTCCGGACCAGATGGGGCTCGCGAGTTCTTCCTCGGGTGATCTCCACCTCATACGCCGTCTGCTCCCAGCCCTCGCCGGCGTGCGGGACGGTCCAGGACAATCGAGGGACCGGCGTGCCCATCCCGAGCGCCGGCCCGGGCTCGGTGCGGTGCTCGAAGCGCGGCGCGCTGGGTGCAGCGGACAAAGTCATGCAAAACTCCATAATGTACGTGAAGCGTCAGGACCGGCCCTCAGCCGGCAGGGCTTGGCGCAGCTCGCGCCGTTCGCGCTGCTTGGCCGGGTCGGCGACCGGCGCGGCCATGTGCAACCGGCGCGTGTACTCGTGCCGCGGTGCGGTGGCCACCTGGCGCGCGTCACCGATCTCCACGATCTTCCCGCGGTGCAGGACCGCGATCCGGTCGCTGATCTGGTTGACCACGCCCAGGTCGTGGCTGATGAACAGGTAGGCCACGCCGGTCGCCTGCTGGATGTCCTTGAACAGCCTCAGGACACGAGCCTGGGTGGTGACGTCCAGCGCGCTCGTCGGCTCGTCGCAGACGATCACCGCCGGGTCGAGGGCGAGCGCGCGGGCAATGGCCACCCGCTGTCGTTGCCCGCCGGAGAACTCTCGTGGATACCTGGCGGCGGCATCCGTGGGCAGACCGACCGCGTCCAGCAACTCCCGGACCCGGGCACGACCGCCCGCGACGCCGGCGGCGGCGAGCGGCTCGACCAGGATGTCCCCGACCGTCATGGACGGGTTGAGCGAGGAGTAGGGGTCCTGGAAGACCACCTGAAGGTCGCGGGCCAGCTCGCGGCGGCGCGCCCGGGACACGCCGCTGATGGTCTGCCCGCGAAAGCCGATGCTCCCCGAGGTGACCGGGGCGAGGCCCAGAATAGCGCGGCCGATCGTGGTCTTGCCGGACCCGGACTCGCCCACGAGGCTGAGCGTCTCCCCGGACGCCAGGTCGAAGGAGACACCGTCGATGACGGTGCTCGCGCTCTTGCCGCGCCCGCCGAACCGGACCACCAAGTCACAGACCTGCAGCAGGGGTTGCGTCATGGTTGGATCTCCATCAGCTCGACACTGCGCGAGGAGGACAGCAGTTCCTTCGTGTACGCCTCCCGCGGCGACTCGAAGAGCGTCTCGACATCGGCCCGCTCGACGATGCGGCCTTCCTTCATCACGCTCACGACGTCGCACAGGTCGGCCACGACCCCGAGGTTGTGCGTCACCAGGATCATGGCCAGGCCACGCTCGCGGCTGAGCTCGCGCAGCAGCTCCAGGACCTCCGCCTGAACCGTGACGTCGAGGGCGGTGGTGGGCTCGTCGGCGACGATGACGTCCGGGTCGGCGGCGACGGCACCGCAGATGAGCACTCGCTGCGCCATGCCGCCCGAGATCTCGTGCGGGTACAGACACATGACGCGCTCCGGATCGTTGATGCCGACGCGGGTGAGCAGCTCCACGAGCCGCTCCCGCGCTTGCTGCGCACTCAGCGAGGTCACCCCCCGCAGGCCGTAGGCGAGCTGCTTGCCGATGGTGAATGACGGGTCCAGATTCGACATGGGCTCCTGCGGGACGTACGCGATGCGCCGCCCGCGGGCCGCGCGCATCTTCGCCCCGTCCTCCAGCAGGTCGTCGCCGCCGAGCAGCACGCTGCCGCCAAGGATGAGCGCCTCGCGCGGCAGGATGCCGAGCGTGGAGAAGGCGACCTGGGACTTGCCCGACCCCGACTCGCCGACCAGGCCGTGGATCTCCCCGCGCCGCACGTCCAGATCGACACCGTGGACGACCTCGCGGATCTCGCCGCCCACCGGGTAGGCGACCCGCAGGGCGCGGATGGACAGCACGACGTCGTCGGAGCTGCCCACCAGGATGGAGTCCTCCTCCACCTCCTCGCGCCGCGCCGCCTTCAGCACCGCGCGCCGGGCCCGCGGAGACAGCGGCTTGCTGCGGGCCGAGGCCTGCAGGACGTCGCTGAGCGCGTTGCCGAGCAGGACCAGCGCCAGGATGGTGAGGCTGATGACGAGCGCGGGCCACACGACGGCTGTGGGATTGTTGTAGATGCCGTTGAACGACTCCTGCAGCACGATGCCCCACGACGCCGCGGCGGGGTCGCCGAGCCCGAGGAACGAGATCCCGGCCTCGATCCCGATGCCGGACGCGAGCACGAACGAGCTCTGGATGATCACCGGCGCGCGCACCGCCCACAGCACGTGCCGGCCGACGATGCGCAGGTCGGGCAAGCCGACCACGCGCGCCGCGTCCACGTACAGCTCGTTGCGAACCCCCAGCACGACGCTGCGGACGAGGCGGTAGTACGTGGGCGCGAGGATCAGCCCGAACGCGGCCATGGCGACCGGGATGTTCGGGCCGGTGAGGGCGTAGAGGGCGATCAGCAGGACGACCCCCGGCAGCGACATGATCACGTCGGCCACGAAACTCGCGCCCGCCTCGAAGCGCCCTCGGTAGAAGCCCGCCGCGAGGCCGGAGAGGACACCGGTCACCACCGACACCGCCAGGATGATGAGGCAGGCGAGCACGGTCTGGCGTGAGCCCCACATCAGCCGGGACAGGATGTCGCGGCCCGCGCCGTCGCCGCCGAGCAGATGTCCGGCGGTGAACGGCGGGGCGTTGGTGGCGTCGAGCTCGGTGACCGACGGGCCCGTCGGGGCCAGCCACGGGCTCGTGACGGCGACCAGGACGACGAGCAGCAGGTAGACCAGGCAGATGGCGCCCTGCGGGTTGCGCAGAAGGCGGACGAGCACTCCGCGCCGGGGGTTCTCGGTCATCGGGTCCTCGCCTTCGGGTTCAGGACCGTCGTAGCCAGATCGCCGAGAAAATTGACGACCAGGACGATCACGATGGTGACGAGTACGGTGCCCATGACCATGGGCACGTCGTTGATCTGGGCCGATTGGTTGGCGAGCTGGCCCATGCCCGGCAGGGCGAACACCTGCTCGATGAAGACCGCGCCGCCCAGCAGGCTGAAGGTCGTCAGGCTGAGCACCGTCAGACCGGGAGCGGCTGAGTTGCGCAGCACGTGCCGGAAGATGACGTGCCGCTCGCTGATGCCGCGTGCCCGCAGCGTGCGGACGTAGTCGCGGCTCAGCGTGTCCAGCACCGCCGTGCGGAACTGCGCGGCGGCGCTGGCCATCGACCCGATCAGCAGCGCGACGACCGGCAGCGTCACGGACGCCAGCCAGCCGGAGACGCTGATCTCGGGCGAGACATATCCGGTGGCCGGCAGCACCCGCCCGGCGATGGCGAAGGCGAAGACCAGGACGATGGCCACGATGAACGCCGGCACGGCGGTGCCCAGCACCGACAGGAACTGCAGCACCCGGTCCACCCATCCGCCCTTGACGGCCGCGGTGACACCGAGGAGCACGCTGAGCGCGGCCGTCAGGACGAGGGTGATGACCACGATGGCGAGCGTCACCGGCACCCTGGACGAGAGAGCGTTCGTCACGGTCTGCCCCGTGTAGAACGACGCGCCGAGGTCACCGGAGAGTGCCCCCTTCAGCCAGTTCCCGTACTGAACGAGGAGCGGCTGGTCGAGTCCCAGGGCGATGACCTCACGCTGGACGTCCTCGGGTCTGGCGTTCATCCCGAGCACCGCCCGCGCGATACCCGGTCCGTTGCCGAACATGAGAGAGAAGGTGGCGAAGGTGACCACCAGCAGTACGGCGAGCGAGCGTACGAGGTTCTTGAGCAGCGTGAGTGCCATCTGTGAGTTCTCCCGGCTACTTGAAGTCGCGCAGCTTCGGGGTCAGCGCCTCGACGTCGGAGACCTTGTCGACGGTGACGTCGGGGCTGTGCGCGTAAAAGCCGTCCGGATTGACCATCGGAGCGAACCAGGCCTGGTCGATGATGTACCGGTTGATCTCCTGCTGGGCGGCCTTCTTCTGGGCCTCGTCGCCGGTGACGATCTGCTTCCAGTGCTTGTCCACGGTGGCGTCGGGCTGGTGCATGAGGTTCCAGTAGCCGGACGAGCGGACCACGATGTCGATGTCCTGCAACGACTGGCCGAAGTTGCCGAGCTGCCAGAGCACCACCGGGTAGGTGCCGCTGAGCAGGTCGCCGATCGCGTTCGCACCGGACAGCGGAACCTGCTTGACGGTGATGTTGAGCTGGGCGAGCTGCTGTGTCACGTACGGCATCAGCTTCTCGTGGTTCTGGCCCGCCATCGTCGGCAGCTCCAGCGCGAAGCCCTTCTCGTAGCCGGCCTCGGCCATGAGCGCTTTGGCCTTGGCGACGTCGAACGGGTAGGGGTCCTGCAAGCCCTCGATGTAGGCGTCGCTGCCCGGGCGGAAGATCTGGTACGACGGCTTGCCATGGCCTTGGTAGAGGTTCTTCACCATGGCCTCGCGGTCGAACACCATGTTGATCGCCCGGCGCACCCGCACGTCGCCGAGAGCCGGGATCTTCTTGCCCAGATGGTCGGTGAGCAGCAGGCGGGTCGTCTGACCCTGCATCGTCTGCACCTTCAGGCCCGATGCCGTGATCTCGTTGTAGCTCTGCGGGGTGATCAGCGCCCCGTCGATCTGCTTGGTCTTGAGCGCGCTGACGGTGGCGGTCTCGCTCTCGATGACCTTGATGACGAGCTTCTTGTACGGGTAATTGGCCGCGTTCCAGTGCTGGTCGTTCTTGGTGAACGCGTACACCGAGCCGCGCGTGGTGCCGGCCGTGTCGAGGACGTAGGGGCCCGAGCCGACCGGGGTGTCGTTCACCTTCCCGGAGTCCAGGATCGCCTTGGTCGTGACCTTCGGGTTGCAGATCCGGGTGACGATCAGCGGCTGCGGCTCCGGCCAGGTGATCGTGATGTTCTGCGGATCGGGGGTGTCGAACTTGATGCCCTCATAGTCGGCCTGGGCTCCGCCGTGAGTGCTTATGTACTTGTACGTGGCCTCGACGGCGGCGGAGTCGACCGGCGTCCCGTCGGAGAACTTCATGCCCTCCCGGATATGCGCCGTGAACGACTTGTTGTCCTCGCTGATCGACCACTTGTCGGCGATGTCGGCCTCGGGCTTGCCGAAGGCGTCACACTTGACGAGGGTGTCCCAGACGGCCTCCCCCGCCCAGCCCTGGTAACCCGGCTGGTTCGACGGGTCCCAGCCCTGGATGTCGGCCGACATGCCCAGCGTGAGCGTGTCCTTGGCCGTCTTGGTGGTGCCACCGCCGGCAGGGCCGGTGCCTGTCGCCGACTGTCCGGTGCACCCGGCCAGCAGGACGGCGAGTGCCGATGCCGAGGCGATGAGTGCTGGCTTGTTAGGTCGCATAGGGGGACTCCTTCAGGCTGCCGCCGAAGTGGGCACTCGGTCTGCGGGAGCAGGAGGCGATCAAGAGGACTTGAGTACTTCGGCATGTGCAACGTTCTACGCCGAGGACTGTAGGGAGCCGCCTCGTAGCCCGTCAAGAGTGCGGATGAAACCTGCTAGTAACTATCAAGAAAAGACAGAGGCGACTTCTTGTAGAACGTTGCCGCAAATCCTCTTGCCAGACGAGCGTGGACGATCAGTGCTCGGCGGGAGCGGGACCACTGGTGGCGCGGGGGATGAGCCTCGGCGCGATGATGTAGTGCACCGGCCTAGGGCGGCCGCCGATGCGCTCCAGCAGAAGACGGGCGCTGATCGAACCGGTATGGCGCCCCGACTGATCGATGGTCGTCAGAGCGACACGACCGATCGTGGAGATGAAGGTGTTGTCATATCCGGTCACCGAAAGTCGGTCCGGCACGGTCAGACCTCGCTCCTCGGCGGCACGCAGGACGCCGAGCGCTGCGATGTCCGCGCCGGCGAACACCGCCGTGGGCGGTTCCGGCCCGGCCAGCGCCAGCAGCGCCGCCTCATGGCCGCCCTCCTCGGAATAGGAGGTCTCGATCACGTCCGGGACGAGCCCGTGTCTCCTCATCGCGGCGACATAGCCTTCGCGTCGTGCGGTGTGCGCCAGCACGTGCGGCGGCGTCAGGCCGAGAGCGGAGTGACCGGTATGGACGATCCGGCGGTGACCGAGCCCCACGAGATGGTCGACCATCAGCCGCGCGCCCTCGTAGTCGTCGTCCACGATGGTGTCGAAGTTGTCCCCGCCGCCGTGCCGGGCGATGACGACCGTGGGGATCTTCGCGCCTAAGGCCTCCAGCCAGGAGGTCTCCACCCAAGGGGCGACCAGGATGAGGCCATCGACCTGCCGGTCGATGAGCGCCTCCACGCTGCCGCGCTGTCGTGCCTCGGATGGGCTCGCTCCGATGAGGATCTCCTGATAGGGGCTGGGCTCCAACTCCGCCCCGATCCCCGCGGAGATCTCCAGCTGAAAAGGGGAGCCCAGGTCCGCGATCAGCACGCCGATCGTGAAAGAGCGCCCCCGCATCGCCCGCGCCCCCGCGTGCGGGCGGTAGCCGAGCCTCTCGATGGCCTCGGTGACCTTCTGCCGCATCTGTGGACTGACCCCGTAGGCCTGGCGGAGTACCTTCGAGACGGCGGACATGGAGACCCCGGCCGCTTTCGCGACATCCTGGATGGTCACACGCCGGGTCTCGGGTTGGGTCACGGAGGGAGCCTACCCGAGCGTAGAACGTTCTCTCCGGCAGGGTTGGACGTTGCCGTCACGCCGGCCGTTCTCCGCCAGGAGGCACGACGAGCGCGCCCAGGAGTGCGATGACGGCGGCGGCCGGCAGGGCGGCATGCGAACCGAAACCGTCGACCAGCAGCCCCGCGAACAAGGTCCCCACGGCGTTTCCGATCGCCAGTGCGCTGCCCATCCAGCCGAACGCCTCCGTGGCGGATCCGGCGGGAACGAGCTCCGACAGCCGTTCGAACAGTCTGGACATGGTCGGCGCGACGGTGCCGCCCCAGAGAAACAGCACCACGCTGAGCACGCCCGTGTCAGGCGCCAAGGCCAGGACGAAGAGGCCCGTCGACACGAGCAGCAGCAGGTGTCGCAGGTGGATCGCGCGGCGGCGAACCGACCCGTAGAGCAGTCCACCCACCAGCGATCCGAGACTGCCGACGGCCATGACGAGGCCCGCGTCGGCTGAGACGCTCGCCCCGCTGACCAGCGCGGCGACCCCCAGGACCTGTGCGGCCAGCGCGCAGGTCAGCAGCGCGGTGCCGCCCAGCAGCCTGGCCAGACCCGGTATTCGCAGGACCGCGCCCAACCCGGCCCGTTCCTCTCGCGGCCTGTCGGCGGGCGGCCGGGACAGCTCGACGTTGCGATCCCGGGCATAGCCGACGGTTCCGGCGAGGACGAACGCCGCTGCCACGAAGATGGCCAGGCGGGGGCCTCCCAGGGAGGAGGCGAGCGCCGCGACGGGAGGGCCGAGGACGAACGTGATCTCCTGCGCCGTCGCCTCCATCGCGTAGGCGCTCCGTCGCCTGTCCGGGCCGACCAGGACGGGCAGCACGGCTCGGAGCGAGGCGGTCAAGGGCGGTGCCGACACTCCGACCAGGAAGGCGACCGCGATGAGCAACGGCGGGTTGTGCGGCACCAGCGCAAGGGCGCACGTCCCGCCGGCGTGGAGAACCGCGCTGATCTGCAGCACCCGGCGATGCCCTCTGGCGTCGGCCAGCCGGCTCAGCGCGGGACCCCCGATGAACGCCCCGGCTGTCGTGGCCGCCGAGACCGCGCTGAAGACCGCATAGCTCGACGTCTGGGTGATGAGCATCATCAGCGCGAGCCCGACCATGCCCTGAGGGAAACGGCCGATGATGGAGGTGCCGAACAGCCATGCGAACGACGGCACGCGAAACAGGTCCCGGAAGGCGGACATTCCTGGTCTTCCTCAAGTGGATGGCGCGGCCCGATGCCGAATCATCCGGGGCCCGCCCAGGACCGGTCTGGTACCGATGTGTAACGTTCTACGCCGGAGCGTAGAATCGTCCACCAAGACGTGTCAAATCCTTGGATCAAGGCCTGGCAGACGGGGGCGCGCTGGTGCCGCGCGGCACGAGGCGCGGCACGATGACGTAGTGCACGGGCCTGGTGCGGCCTTCCAGTCTTTCGAGCAGCTTCCCGAGGTGCGGAGTAGAACGTTGCACACGCGCGCTTCCTCGGCTTCCACTCCGACGAGCGGGGCATCGAGGGTCCCTCCATGGGAGCCCTGCCGCGACGGGCCGTCTGCTTCCGCTCTCTCGGAGGGGCGTCTTTCCCCTGGGAACCTTTGCTACGACGGACCGTCGTCTTTCGCTCCCCAGGAGGGGCAGGCCTCCTTTGGGACCCCAGCCACCACAGACCGCCGCAGGGATTGAGACGGTCGCGTGACGAACCATTCGGGAAACCATCGTGGTAACCCCGCTGTCCCCACCAGGAAGACGATCGGCTCGCGGCCGGTTGGGGATTACATCGTCTTCGATAGCGAGCGAGGGGCCTTCATATGAGCGAGATCAAACGGGCACTGGTGATGGGCGGCGGCGGGGTCGCCGGGATCGCGTGGACCACCGGTGTGCTGGTCGGCCTGGCCGCCGGGGGAGTGGACGTGGCCGCCTCCGCCGACAAGGTCATCGGCACCTCGGCGGGGTCCGTCGTCGCCGCGCAGGTCACCAGCGGCCTGTCGCTGCCCGACCTCCTCGAACGCCAGACCAACCCCGCCCTCCAGGCCCCCGAACTCCCGAGCGGCGTCCCCATGGACCATCTGTGGGCGACCATGCAGGAGGTCTACGAGAGTACGGAGGATCCGGCCGAGCAGCGGCGCAGGTTCGGCGCGCTGGCCCTGGCCGCCGACACCGTCGGCGAGCCCGAACGCCGCCGGGTGATCGAGGCGCGCCTGCCCGTCCACACCTGGCCGGAACGCGACCTCGTCATCGTGGCCGTGGACGCGGTCACGGGCGAGCCCGCCCTGTTCGGGCCCGGCTCGGGCGTGGCGCTGGTCGACGCGGTCGCGGCGAGCTGCGCGATCCCGGTCGTCTGGCCGCCGGTGACGATCGACGGCGTGCGTTACATCGACGGCGGCATGCGCTCGATGAGCAACGCCGACCTCGCCTCCGGGTACGACCGGATCCTCATCCTCGCCCCGATGCCCGAACTCGGCCCCGAGCCCGCGGTGACGGGCGGGAAGGTCGAGGTGATCGAGCCCGACGAGGCGTCACAGGCGGCGGTCGGCGCCGACCCTCTCGACCCCGCCGTGCGGGGCGCCAGCGCCGAGGCCGGCTACGCCCAGGGCACCGCCCTCGTCGCCCACGTGGCGGCGCTGTGGACATGACCGAACTCGTGCTCGTCCCTGGTCGCAGGGAGAGCTAGCGCACGCGCGTGCGGGTCTTGAAGCACACTTCGCACCGCTGGGTCACGACGCGGCCGATGGCCTCGATCGTGTGCCAGCGGTGACGAAGATGAACAAGATTCACAGCGGAGTACTTACCCGCTCCACGCGCTCGATACGCGGTGTCGCCGGTCGTTCACGCGCTGGGTTCGAGCCGCAAGGACACGGAGTTGATGCAATAACGGTCGTCCGTGGGCGTGGCGTACCCCTCGCCGTGGAAGACGTGCCCCAGATGAGAGTCGCACCGCGCGCAGCGCACCTCGGTACGCACCATGCCGTGGCTGGCGTCCTCGATCAGCCGCACCGCGTCCGAATCCGACGGCTGGAAGAAGCTCGGCCACCCGCAGTGCGACTCGAACTTCGTGTCCGACCGGAACAACTCGGCCCCGCACGCCCGGCAGGAGTAGACCCCCTCGGTCTTGGTATCGACGTACTCGCCGGTAAACGGACGCTCGGTGCCCGCCTCCCTGAGGACGTGGAACTCGTCGGGAGAGAGCTGGATCCGCCACTCGGCATCGCTCTTGACCACCTTTTCCATGCTTCCAGCGTACGAGATCCGGCAAAAAGAGATCTCCATTGGGTGAAGCATCCCTTCTGGGGCCAATTTGCGTCTTTGACGACAAGGGGGTGTCATCACCTCCTGCCCAGAGGTGAGATCACTCGCCGGATCGCCTGCGCGGCACAGCCCACGCCCGTGCTGGCGCCGCCGGCGATCCGAAGACCGGCCGGGTGGCGCGCCAGCGCCCGGAACGGTGGCGAGTGATCTTTTGGTCCGTCCCGTCGAGCGCCGGTCCCGCCACCGCGCCCGCTCCGGGCCGGACCACCTCATACCACCATCAACATCATTGGTCTCTTTACGGCACCCACGGTCAGCCCCAGTCGCCGTAAAGGGCGGGGGTCCCTGGCACACGTACGGCGTAACCGAGATGTGGTCGAAGGTGACCGGCGCGAACGGCATCGTGGTAGCGCGCCCTGGAGCAAGTTTCCCGAGCTGAGCGCCGCCGCGTCATCTCGCTTTCAAGGCTTTTGGGAGACCCCACGGGCTGGGCGCCGCACTGCGTGCCGTTGGCCCGCTGGACTCGCCGAGCCCACGCACCGGCCGCGCACCTCAGCAAGCGTCCGCCAAGTCGCCGGCCCAACTCGCCGGACGCTCGCCCTTCGGGCGCTACGCATTGGGCGGACGGCTTGGCTCCCATCGCACAGATTTACGCCAAACCGAGCAGTGATTCCGCCGCTCTCATCGCGGTGACATTCCCGGCGACATCATGGACTCGCACGACCCGCGCGCCCTGATGAACGCACATCGTGTTCGCCGCGATCGTTCCTGCCTTCAGTGCTTCGCTGTCTCGTTCCACCCCGAGGCTTTCCCGAATGAAATGCTTGTTGCTGCACGCCACGAGTACGGGATATCCGATCGCCGCGATCTCTCCCAGGCGGCGGGTTATCGTGTTCGAGTGCTCGGTGTTCTTGTTCAGGTCGTGCCCCGGATCGATGAAGATCTTCTCCGGTTTGATGCCATGTCCAACCGCGGCGTCCGCCCGTTGACGAAGGAATTCTGTCACCTCGCTGACGACATCTCCATATTGGGGGCTCGCTACCACCTCCCCCGGCCCGCCGATGCTGTGGGTAATGACAACGCTCATCCCTGTCTCGGCGATAAGGCTCGCCATCCCCGGCGAACGGAGCCCGTTCGTGTCATTGATCACATCGGCCCCCGCTTTGTAGGCCGCCTCCGCGACCTCCGGCAGGTGAGTGTCCACGCTGATCACGGCGTCGCTCTTCTCCCGAATGCCCTTGATTACCGGCACCACTCGGTCTATCTCTTCCGCCCCCGACAACGGTGGCTGATCAGAGCGGAAAGCCCGGCCCCCTACATCAAGCCATTCCGCGCCATCCCGTAGCGCCCGCTCCGCCGTCGCAATCGTCTCGCCAAGCTCCATCGACCGATTCGGATCCAGGCCCGAGTTGGGGGTGCGATTCACAATGCCCATCACGACTATGTGTCGTGCTAGATCGAATTCTCGCCGTCCCACTCTCCGTATCGGCGCGATCAGCTTGGGGTGGTACATCTGCATTACGTTCAACTCCGTCTGAAAGAATGATCAGCGCAGCGCCATGAAGAGGCCGATGGATCCCGGTTCGATCAAAACCACGTCGCCTGCTGCCAGCCCTTTCTTCATTGCTCGCCTCAGTCCCTAAGTCACTCGCGGTCATACTCCAGCGCAGCCGGGTGCCGTCCGTGGATCTCCACCACCATAACTTCAACATGTGGATCTCCGTAGTGCGTCGGAGACCCAGGTGTCAACGATGATCGTCAGTTTTAGACCGCTGCCTTCCCCTACGCCTCGTGGGACGCGACCGGCGCGCTGCAGGTGGGCCGTGTCCAGTGGCACAACACCTTCATCGAGAACTTCGCCGGTGACATCGACGAGCTGAAGGTGTGGAACCGGGAGTTGTTCGACGACCCGCGCACGGTCAACGATCCCGCGCGGCTGGCCGCCGCTGAAGATCGTGATCGGCTCGACCGGAGGAGCGTTTCCCTGAACAGGTCTCGGCCCGGTGTGGGTGGGTGGGGCTCACCGTGCCTGCCGTACAAGATCGTCAAGAGAATGAGGTACGGCGCGCAGGCGATCTCCACCGGAGGCGCGTTAGGTTGGGGGCATGGCGTCACCGTTTGTTGAGATTGAGGTGGGGGAGCGGACCGTTAAGGTCACAAATCCCGACAAGGTGTATTTCCCGGAGATCGGGGCGACCAAGCGCGAGCTGGTCGAGTACTACGTGAGCGTCGGCGACGGCGCCTTGCGCTCACTCAAGGATCGGCCGACCAACCTGAAACGTCACCCCGACGGCGTGCACAGCCCGGCGATCTACCAGAAGCGGATGCCGCCCAAGCATCCCGACTGGCTCGAGACCGTGACCGTCACGTTCCCCAGCGGGCGCAAGGCCGACTCCCTGCGCGTCACCGAAGTGGCCGCCATCGCCTACTGCGCCAACCTCGGCACCATCGACTTCCACCCCTGGCAGGTGCGCGCCGCCGACACCGAGCACCCCGACGAGCTGCGCATCGACCTCGACCCGCAGCCCGGCCTGGAGTTCGACGCCGCGCGGAAGGCCGCGTTCCTGACCCGCGAGGTGCTGGACGAGCTGGGGATGACCGGGTTCGTGAAGACCTCGGGCAACCGCGGCGTGCACATCGCCGTGCGGATCGAGCCGCGCTGGGACTTCGTTCAGGTACGGTACGCGGGCATCGCCCTGGCCAGAGCCATCGAGGCTCGGGATCCCAGCCTGGTCACGACCGCCTGGTGGAAGGAGGAACGCGGCGAACGGGTCTTCATCGACTTCAACCAGAACGCCCGCGACCGCACCATAGCCAGCGCCTACTCCGTCAGGGCCAGGCCGGACGCCACCGTCTCCACCCCGCTCACCTGGGACGAGCTGGCGGACGCCGACCCGCGCGACTTCGACATCCGCACGGTCCCGGCCCGCTTCGCCAAGCTGGGCGACGTCCACGCCGCCATCGACGACCAGGCGTACTCGATTGAAGCCCTGCTCGACCGCTACGAAAGCGACGAACGCGGCGACATGCCCTATCCCCCGAACTACCCGAAGATGCCCGGCGAGCCCAAGCGCGTACAGCCGAGCAAGGCCAGGGACAGCGAGCAAGACTGATCTGCCGGCGCGAGCACGGGGCATTCGGATTCACGCTGATGAGGCGCTGCCCGGGCTGTTCGCCGTGAGGAAGTCCGTTACGAGCGCGGCGACCGCCTTCGGCTGCTCGGCGAGCATATTGTGGCTGGCATCCAGCTCTTTGACCTGAATATTGGACGGCACGTCAGCGAGGTCCCGGCGCACCCCCCTTCTGAAGGCTTCCATCAATTCCCCGCCCGACATCCCCGGCGGGTCCTGGGTCGGAATCACCACCAGCGCGGCACAGGTGACCTGACGCAGCAGCGGAATCGTGTCGCGGAACTCCGGCGTGTATCGCACCGCTTCGAGGAGTGCCGCGCTGGGCCGGGCGTAGGTGTTCCCGTCCTTCTCGGTGAGAGCCCTCGTGGAGAACATCGCCTGGAACTCGGCGGACAGCGGTCGGCCCATGTTCGCGGCCTGCGCGTCGAACATGGCCTTGAGTTTCGCCAGTTCCTGGTCCCTTGCGGCCGGATCCATCCCCGGATAGTTGTCCGGGTCGTTCTCGGCGGATCGCAATCCGTCCAGGTTGACGATGCCCGGGCATCCGGGATGGCGCCGGGCCCAAAGTACGGCGAGCATTCCGCCCAGCGAGTGCCCGACTATTGCCGGGTTGCCGAGGTCGAAACGCCGCACCACGACCTCGATGTCGTCCAGAACTCTTTCCCACTCCCATGGCCCATCGCCGGACAGGCCGTGGCCCCGCAGATCCATGGCCACGGCCCGGTGGTCTCCAAGCTCCAGCGCGTCCCAGGCTTCCAGGGTGCCGCCGAGCCCGTGGAGAAGAAGCACGGGTTCGCCGTCCCCGCCTAAGTCCCGCGCGGCGAGGGGTATTTCGTGTTCAGTGATGGTCACGTCGTGCGGCATAACGCTCCTGAGGTTGGTTCAGTCGTTCGTGTATGGATTCTGCGGTCACCCCGCCGTCGGGATGCCGGTCGAGCTTGGCGCGTTTGACGAGGTCGTGAACGCCCTGTCGGGTGATGCCCAGCATCGCCCCCGCCGTGGCGAACGGCACCGCGGTCTTGCCCGGGTGGCCCACACGTCTGGCCACCGTCCGGCCAAAGGCCGTGCGCCACCACTCGTCGGGTGGATCGAACGGACCGTCTCCGGGAAAGACCGCCGCGATCAGCCGCGCTGCCGTATGAACCGCGAGCCGGTCGTCGGGTCCCAGCAACTGCGCGGCCCAAACCTCGGCCTCGATCCGCAATCGACCTCTGACCGGACCCACCTGTTCGTCCGAGCCGAACAGGATCTCCAGCGGATCGACGATCCGCCGCTCGATCAGTCTGACCAGCTCACCAGCCAACGCGACGTGCTCGCCCGTACTCACTTGACGAACAATAGCAAGTACTTGCTCTCGTTCGTCAAGTATCAATCGCGAAGCCGCTTCCGCTCGTTGATCCGACGGATATGAGCGCGGTGGGCGCGGTCGTGGTCCCGTTCGGGCTGCGGTCACTGCCTGTAGGTCGCTCCTGCGGTTTTACTGGGAGGGAGAAAACGCAGAGTAAGTGACTGATTTCACTTCGGTCACATTACTTGACTCATGGTCTAATAATTCGCAAGGCTCTCCTTCTATCTCGGGGCGTGACAACCGATTCGGGAGCCTTGTAATGACAAGAGCGCGACGTCTCGCAGCCGCCGGAGCCTTGGCGGCCTTCGTGGTCGGGGGCGTGAGCATGGTGGCGGGCATCGGAACCGCTTCGGCCACCACGCAGGACGAGCCGAACGCGGGCGCCACCTGCCTGCTGCCCATCCTGCCGTGCGAGGTCCAGCCGTCGCTCGCGGTGCCCGACCTGCCCATCCCCAACCCGCTCGACAGCTGGTCCAGCGCGCCCACGACGGACGACTCGTGGTCGCCGCCGCCCGATGAGCCAGCGCCCTCGAAGGAGCCCGACCGGCCGTGGAAACCGGCCGACGAAGAAGAGCACCGGATGCCGCAGGGCCATCCCGAGACGGGCGGTGGCGGGCTGGTGCCTGAGCCGCCGGTGTGGCCGTTCGCGGCGGGTGGGGTCGCGCTGCTGGCCGGGGCCGGGCTGACCGGGTTCGCCGTGCGGCGCGGCAAGGGCGACACGGACGCGGAGGAGATCGCGCAGGCCGCCCAACGCTGAAGCGGCCGATGGCATGGGAAGCGGGGCGGTGAGACGGTGGCTGGCTCGAAGCTGATCTGGGCCGGGGCGGGTGTGGTGTCGCTGGCCGGGGTGCTGCTGATCGGGTTCGGGATCAACGGCATGCTCGGCGACGGCGCGTCCGAGCCCGTGGCGGCCGCCGGACCCCAGGTGCCCCATGCGCTCAAGGCCACCAGCCTGCCGTCCCTGAACGTGCCGCTCGACAAGGTCGCCAAGCCGATGAAGGCCGCGCGGCCCACGGCCGTCTACATCCCCTCGATCGGCGTGTCGGCGCCGCTCATGGAACTCGGCCTCGACGCCGCCGGGGCCATCCAGAACCCGCCCTTCGACCCGCCGAACCTCGCCGGCTGGTACCGCTACGGCGCCGTCCCCGGCGGGCGCGGCGCCGCCGTGATCACCGGTCATCTCGACACGAAGAGCGGCCCGGCCGTGTTCGCGAGGCTCAAGAACGTCAAGCGCGGCGAGCAGGTGCAGGTGCTGCGGGCCGACCGGTCCGTGGCCGTGTTCGTGGTGGACCGGGTCGAGCACACGCCGAAGAAGAGCTTCCCGACCAAGAAGGTGTACGGGAAGATCGACTATCCGGGGCTACGGCTGGTGACCTGCGGGGGGACCTTTGACCGGCAGGCCCACAGCTATCGCGACAACACCATCGTGTTCGCCCACCTCGCAGCGCCGTACCATCTCAAAAGCTAAGGATCGCGGGGCAGGCCGAGGGCGCGTTCGGCGATGATGTTCAGCTGGACCTCGGCGGTGCCGCCGCCGATGGTGAACGCCCTGGTGGTCAGGATCGTCCGTGACCAGCGGGCGTTCGACGGGTCGAGTGACCAGCAGTATTCGGAGACGGCCTGGGCGTGGCGCATGCCGAGGAGTTTGCGCACGCTGGGGGCCGTACCCGGGTCGGTGCCCGAGAGCTGGGAGAGCGTCACGCGCAGGCCGAGCGCCGAGATGGCCTGGCCTTCCGCCCAGAGGCGGCCCGCCTGTTCGCGCTGGGACTGCCGCAGGTCGGGCAGCTTGCCGACGAGTTCGATCATGTCGGTGTGCTGGGAGCCGGGGCCCCAGGAGTCGCCGAGCGCGACCCGTTCATGCGAGAGCGTGTCGCGGGCCACGCGCCAGCCGCCGTCGACCTCGCCGACCACCAGGTCATCGGGTACGAACACGTCATCCAGGAACACCTCGTTGAAGATCTCCTCGCCGTTGATCTCCTTGAGCGGCCTGATGGTGATGCCCGGCGTGGCCATGTCCACCAGGAAGTAGGTGATGCCCTCATGCTTGGGTTTTGAGGGGGAAGTCCTCGCCAGACATATCCCGAAATGTGCGTACTGGGCGAGGGATGTCCAGATCTTCTGGCCCGTCAGGGACCAGCCGCCCTCCACCCGGGTCGCCTTCGTCGACAGGCCCGCCAGGTCGGAGCCCGCGCCCGGCTCGCTGAAGAGCTGGCACCAGACGATCTCGCCGGCGAACGTCCTGGGCAGGAAGCGTTCGGCCTGTTCGGGGGTGCCGTACTTGACGATGGAGGGCACGGCCCACGCCGCTATGCCAAGGTTCGGTCGGCCGAGGTCGCGGAACTCCTGGTGGATGATCACCTGCTCCAGCGGTGACGCCGCCCGGCCCCACGGCTTCGGGAGGTAGGGCATGATCCACCCTTCCCGGGCGAACCTCCCCAGCCTGGCGTCCCGCTCCAACGCCCGCAGAGACGCCGCCTCGGCCCAGATCGTGTCGCGTACCTTCGCCGCCTCCTCGGGCAGATCAGGCTCCATGCGCCGCCGCACCCCCGCGGCGGCCAACTCGGCCACCTTCTCGGCCCACACGCCCGGATCGTTGGCCAGCATCCTGTCGGACAGGGCCCGGCGGTAGTAGCGATGCGCGTCGTGCTCGTAGGTGTAGCCGATGCCGCCGAGGACCTGGATCGCGTCGGCGGTACACCGTACGGCCGCATCGGGCCCCAGCACCGCCGCCACCCCGACCGTCAGCCGCGCCTCATCGCCGACCATCCACGGTCCGGTACGACTCGCGGCCGATCCGACCGTGACCCGCGTACGGCCGAGGGTCGGCGCGGCGGGGACCGCCTCGTCCAGAGCCCTGGCCGCGTCCCAGACGGCGGCGCGTGCCTGCTCCAGCGCCACCAGCGCCGCCGCCACCCGGTGCTTGACCCCCTGGAACTGCCCGATCGGCCGCCCGAACTGCTCGCGCACCTTGGCGTACTCGGCGGCCGTCGCCACGGCCCACGCCGCCACCCCGCACGAGTCCGCGCCCAGCAGCACGGCGGCCACCTCGCGCACCGGCACGACACCGAGCGGCCGCTTCCGCGTCCCGGTGAACCCCACGATCGAGCACACGGCCCGGTCGAGGTCCACGCTCTCGAACGGCTCGGCGGTGACGTCCTGCCACTCGAACAGCGACCACTCCCCGTCCCCGATCGGCAGCAGGAAGACGTCGGCCTTGGGGGAGCCCAGGGCGAGCAGCGTGTCGCCGTCGGCCGTACCGTGCAGGGCGACCGCCGCGCTGAGCGACCCGTCGGCGAGGCCTCCGAGCAGGTCCTTCGGCCCCCGGGACCGCGCGAGCACCGCCGAGGCGAGCACGGTCGGCAGGTAGGCGCCGGGCACGCGCCGCTCACCGAGCACCTCCAGCGCCACGGCCAGCTCCAGCAGCCCGTAGCCCTGACCGCCGTACTCCTCGGGCAGGTGCAGCCCGAGCACACCCTGCTCGGCCAGCGCCCGGTGGCTGGTGTCCCGCTCGGCCTGCCCGCGTACGGAGGCGGCCAGCGCCCGGTGTTCCTCGGTCAGCCCGATCCCCATGCGACCGAATCTAGAAGCCCGGTGTGTCGATCTCCAGAGGTCAGAGGCAACGGATCACGCACAGTCGGCGTCGCGCTACGCCGGCCGCCGCATCGGTGAACAACCCCTGTGCGCGGCCGCCAGCCTGGTGGCCGCCCTCACCGCCGCCCCGCCGGCATCGGCATCGGCGAGAAGGTCGGTGACAACAGCGTCGTCTGCGTCTACGTCCACACCGTCCCCGCCGGAGAGACCGAAAGGGCGGCTCACCTTCCACATCACCCACTGACCGCCTGGGTATATGTCCCGCTATGTAGGTATATGGGGGTGATTGCGTGGATGGGATCGCCGATATGGGGGGCACCGAGGGCTGGGGACCCACCCATCCGCCGAGAGGCGATGAGCCGGTCTTCAAGGAGCCCTGGCAGGGGAGGGCGTTCGCGCTGACGCTGCTGTCCATCCGGGTGTCCGGGCGAAACGTGGACGCCTTCCGGCATGCGCAAGAGCGCCTGGGCCGAGCCGCCTACCTCGACGACGGCTACTTCGGCCGCTGGCTCAACGCCTCGGAGCTGATGCTCACCGACAGCGCCATCCTCGCGTCGGCCGCGATCGACGCCCGCGCTCGCAACCTGCGCGGCGAACACGTTGAGGAACCACCGATCCCCGAACCCGCGAAGCCCGACTACACGCCGACCGCTGCGGGCTCGCTCCGTTCGGTGGACGTCCCGCCGGCCTTCGCCGTCGGCGAGCGGGTACGCGCCAAGGACATGTCACCGCCCGGGCACACCAGGTTGCCGGCGTACGTACGCGGACATACCGGCGTTGTCGAGTTCATCCAGCCCGCCGCGCTGCTGCCGGACACCAACGCGCACTTCCTGGGCGAGAACCCCCAGCACGTCTATTCGGTGCGCTTCGACTCACGGGAGTTGTGGGGCGCCGACGCCGAACCCTTCACGCTCACCGCGGAGCTGTACGAGAGCTACCTGGAGGCACTCTCATGACCACCGGCGGACGTCTCCCCGCGGCGCTGCGTACCGAAGCGCTCGAGCAACTGCTCACCGAGCGGGGCCTGATCGACCCGAAGGCGATGGACGGGATCATCGCCAACTACGAGACCAGCGTGGGCCCGCTCAATGGCGCCAAGGTGGTCGCCAAGGCGTGGACCGACCCGCGGTACCGGCGACGGCTGCTCGCCGATGGCACCTCGGCCATCAAGGAGCTGGGCTTCGGCGGGCCGCAGGGCGAGCACATCGTCGTCGTGGAGAACACCGCGACCACCCACAACGTGGTGGTCTGCACGTTGTGCTCGTGTTACCCGTGGCCGGTGCTCGGCCTGCCGCCGAGCTGGTACAAGGATCCGGCCTACCGGGCGCGCATGGTCAAAGAGCCGCGTACGGTGCTGTCGGAGATGGGGCTCGAACTCGCCGAGGACGTACGGATCACCGTCCGCGACTCCACCAGCGAAGTGCGCTGGCTGGTGCTGCCCGAACGCCCGGCCGGCACCGAGCACCTGTCGGAGGAACAGCTCGTGCCGCTGGTGACCCGGGACGCGATGGTCGGCGTGGCCAAGGTCAAGGCGCCATGACCACCCCGCTCGAAGGTCAAAGCGCCATGACCACCCCGCTGGACGCCGAGGGGCCGGCCGCACCGCCCCGCTCCAACGGCGAGCTGGTCTTCGTCGAGCCGTGGCAGAGCCGCGCCTTCGGCATGGCCGTCACCCTGTACGAGGCGGGCGTGTTCACCTGGCCGCAGTTCCGGGCCGCCCTGATCGCCCGCATCTCAGCCTGGGAGAAGGACGAGCGCTGGAACTACTACCAGCACTGGCTGGACGCCCTGCAGGATGTGCTCGCCGGCCAAGGCACCGTGTCCGCCGAGGAGGTCACCGCCCGCGCACATACCCTGGCCCGACGCCACCCGGGCCACGACCACCTCGACGATCACGGTCACCCGTGATCACGCCCGCCTCTCCGGCCTGCCCGCGTGCGCGGCCGCGTGGCGCAGTGAGCGGCAGGCCACCACGACCCACGCGGCGACGAGTAGCGCGTAGAGGACGACGGCGACCCAGACGAAGATCTGCGAGCCGGTACGGGCAGCGAGGGCGCCGGTGCCGGTGACGCAGGCACCGAGCGGGAAGATGAAAGACCACCAGGTGACGGCGAAGGGCAGCCCCGCTCGGAACTCCCGTACGGTCAGCGCCGCGGCGAGCGCGAGCCACAGCATGGCGAAGCCCCACACCCCGACTCCGCACAGCAGCGCGACGACCTCCGCGCCGTGCGCGTACGACATGGGCAGCGCGCTCGGCGTCGCGGTGGCCAGCGTCCCCAGCCCTGTCACGATCTGGCCCAGCGCCCCCAGGCCGATCCACACCGTGGGGACCATCGCACCAGTGGGCGCGTCATGGTGCACCAGGCGGCTGTAGACCATGGCCAGCACCAGCAGTACCGCCACCAGGCCGAGCCCGAACATCGCGTAGCAGCCCAGCAGCAGGGCCAGCCGCGCCTGCCCGGCAGGCGTGTGCGGGACGAGCAGCGCGCCCGTCGTGGCCGAGACCAACGGTGGTACCACCGGCATCAGCCAGCCACCGAACGCCGCGTCCGGTGCGAAGCGGTGCCGGGTGACCATCAGGTACGGCACCGTACAGGCAGTGGCGAGACCGAGTGCGGTGCCGAGCGACCACAGCGCCCAGTCCACCTCCAGCGCGGCCCGCGCCCCGATCACCGGCTGACCGAGTCGCAGTGCCCCGGCACCTACCGTGAGCAGCGCCACGGCCGGCGCGCCGAAGAATTGAGCGTGCACCGGATCCGCGGCGTGCAGGCGCAGCGCCCGCTGCCAGACGTAGCCGACCGTCAGCACGACGAGCAGCAGGCCGGCCCCCGACCAGACCACCGTGGCGGCGACCAGCAGCCCAGGAAAGCTTCGGGGCAGGGTGACCGCCGCGTTGGCGACGATACCGGTGCCCATGACGGCCGCGAACCAGCTGGGGGCGAGCAGCGCACGACCTATGGGCGGCGGGGAGAGCCCCGGGTCCACGTCGCCCTCGGCAGGGATGGCTCGGGCATTGCTGGGGTGGGGTGTCACGGCGTAGAACGCCTCTTTCTCCGTCTGGGGAATCACCGTCGTGAACCGGCCGACCGGAGGGCCCCAGCCCAGCACATCGCGGGCCGCGGCCAAGTCCGTCGGCCCGTTGGCATCACGGTATGGCGGCCGCTCGTCCCGGGCGGATAGCAGCGTGTGCCACAACGCCCTCACATCAGGACATTCAACGGAGCGGGTCCGCCACTCCGGTGGTGTGGAAACGCGCCCGGAACACGCCTGGAGTCACCTTGAGATTGCGTACGAACGCTCTGCGTAGTGACTCCGCGGAGCCGAACCCGGTGCGGCGGGCGATCACCGCCATGGGATCGTCGCCGGTCTCCAGCATCGCCTGCGCCGCTTCCAGCCGGATCTGCTCCACGTACCGGGCCGGTGTCGTGCCCATCTCGTCGTAGAAGAGCCGGGTCACGTGGCGGGAGCTGATGCCGGCTCTGCGCGCCATGGTGGACAGCGTGTGGGTGGCGCCTGGATCTTCCACGACGGCGTCGAGCACCCGGCGGAGCATCTCCTGGCGAGTGTGCGGAGCACGGGCGCGCACGCTGAACTGGGACTGCCCGCCGGGCCGTTGCATGAACACCACCATGTCCTTGGCCACCGCGCGGGCCACTTCGGCTCCACAGTGCTGTTCCACGAGAGCCAGTGAGAGGTCGATGCCCGCGCTCACCCCGGCCGAGGTCATCACCTTCCCGTCCTGGACGAAGATCGCGTCGGACTCGACCTGGACGGCGGGGAAACGCAGGGCGAGATCCCGTGAGTGGCGCCAGTGGGTGGCGGCGCGACGGCCGTCCAGGAGGCCGGCGGCGGCCAGCAGGAAGGCGCCGGTGCAGACGGAAACAGTGCGACGAGAGTTCGCGTCGAGCCTGCGCACCATGTCCAGCAGCGCGTCGTCCTTGATCAGCTGGTCCCAGCCCGGACCTCCGGGTATCACCAGGACGTCGCTGGTCTCGTGCGCGTCCTTGACGGCCATGTCGACGCTGAGCCGGGTGCCTGCCGAGGTCGTCACCTCGTTGCCGTCGGCCGACACGAGGTTCAGCCGGTAGTGGCCGCCGAATTCGTTCGCCGAAGTGAACACCTCGATCGGACCGGTCACGTCCAGCAGCCGGGCTCCAGGAAAGACGAAGATCGTGACGAGGAGTGGGCCGGTTCCGGCGTGTCTGGGGTTCATCGAATGCCCTCCGGACCTGCGATGCGGTGCCGCCGATGTTAGGCGTAGTGAGTTCGCAAAACAAACCGACTAGGCTCGCGGGGTGACCGATGTCCAGCCACGTGCCTGCCCTATCGCCGGGACCCTCGACCTGGTAGGGGAGCGCTGGTCGCTCCTGGTATTGCGTGAGGTGTTCATGGGCGTCCGGCGCTACGCCGACATCCGCGCCAACACCGGAGCGCCCCGGGACGTTCTCACCAAGCGACTGAGATCCCTGGAGGCCGCGGAGATCCTGGAGCGCCGCCCGTATCAGGACCGCCCTCCCCGCTCCGAGTACCACCTGACGGCAGCGGGGCAGGCGCTGGAGCCGGTGCTGATCGGGCTCCGGGAATGGGGCATCCGGCACCTGCGGAACCCGCCGCCCGCACCGCGGTTCCTGCACACGTGCGGTGCCGAGGTGCAGACGCGGATCGTCTGCGCGGAGTGCGGCGAACCTCTTGAGGGAGGTGGATTGGTGAAGGTGCCGCAGGAGCCGGACCGTCCCCGTGCAATCGGGCGCCTCTAGGAAAGGGCGTCCGATCCCGCCCGCGCAGGACCGGACACCCGGTCGCGGCCGCTCGGGAATCTGAGCACCAAGACGGCGGTCAGGACGAGGGCGGCGGTCTGAAGGGCGAGTTGCACCCCATAGTTGATCTCTTGGGTGGGGAACGCGCCGCTGCTCAGGTAGATCGAGGTATGTACGCCCACAGCCATCCACACCGCTCCCGTTCGCGCCCGGGCCGCCCCGCACAGCAGCCCGAGCGCGGTGGCCTGTACGACATAGAGGATCTTCTCCGCGATCCCCGAGGCGGGGCTGCTCGACAGGATGTGGATCGCGCCGAAGGACAGCGTGGTGATCGCCAGAACGGCGCGGGGGCTGAGCCGGTCGGACAGCGTGTCGTACAGATGGCCGCGGAACAGCAGTTCCTCCGGGAACGAGGCTCTCAGCATGATCAGGACGATGGCGACAGGGAGCATGAGGGGCGACTCGATCGCCGGCGGTTGCCACGTCGCCGCGCCCGCCCAGACGGAGACCGCGTTGGCCGCGAGCAGGGCGGCCAGGCCCACCGCCATGCCGAGCAGCGCCTGAGGCAGGGCCCGCCAGGTCAAGGTCATCCCGAGGCCGGACCACGGGCGGTGGCTCACGAAGCGCCGATAGACGTACAGGAGGAGGAGCACCAGCACCGTGATCAACGGCGCCAGGGCTTGGGAGCCGTCGAACAGGACGTTGCTGATCGCGACGACTCCGAACGTGGCCGCGAACAGCATCGCGATCGTGACAAGAACAGCACCGAGGATTCGCATGGCGGCACGCTAAAGCGCACTCGTCAGCGCGCACATCGAGCATGGGGTAGATCCGGGCGTGACCGAAGTACCGTGTCGCTGGGGGGATGTCCGGGGGCGGGTAGCCGCGTAGGGTCCCCAGATGTGATGTTTCGCGACCCCGGTCGGCCTGCCTTGCTGTCGGTGGTGTTCTGGTCGGTCTTCGCGACGGTCCTGGTCGGCGGCGTCGGATCCTCAGTCGGACCCGCCATCGGATCCCCAGTCGCATGGCCGCGCCTCGGGGTCTTCGCCGCTCTGATGGCGCTGGTGGCGGTGCTCTGGCTGATCATGCCATGGAGCCCCGACGCGAGCCCCGTGCGCAAGCTGGCCGCCCCAGGGCTCCTGGTGGCGATCTTGTTCGTCGGTCAGTTCCTGAGCGGGTGGCACACCGCGCTGGTGTTCGTCGCGATGGTGAACCTCGCCTTCGTGTACGACATGCGCCGCGCCATCGTGATCACGGCGATCTACCTGCTCTCCGTCGGCGGGTTCATCCTGGTGCTGCTCGGCGCCACCTGGCGCGAAGCGCTCGACCAGGTCATGCCGATGACGCTGCTCGCCGTCTTCTCGCTGGCCATGACCTCCGCCCTGCTCGAGGCCGGGCGGCAGCGCGCGGCGGCGCAGCGGCTGATCGAGCGGATCAGGGAGCTGGCGGTGGCCGAGGAACGCGCCCGGATGGCCAGGGACATGCACGACTCGATCGGGCACCAGCTCACCGTGATCAAGATCAACCTGGAGAACGCCGAACGCTACCGGGAACGGCGTCCGGAACTGATCTGGGAGGAGGTACGCCAGGCCAAGGAGATGACCGTGCGGGCGCTGGCCGAGGCGCGGCGCTGGGTGCGCGCGCTGCGCCCCCTCGCGCTGGACGGCCGGCTCGGCAGCGCCGCGCTCGGCCAGCTGGCCCGGTCCTTCGAGGGCACCGGCATCGAGGTCGGCTTCACGGTCGACGGGCACGAACGCCGCATCGACCCCGACTCCGAGCTGGTCCTCTACCGCGTACTCCAGGAAGGGCTCACCAACGCGCTGCGGCACGCCGAAGCCCGCCGGGTGCGTGCCCACCTGAACTTCGGCGAGGATCGGGTGGTGCTGACGATCGACGATGACGGCAAGGGCGCGGCGCGCGCGGCCGGGTTCGGCCTGTCCTCGCTGGCCGAGCGGGTGCGGTCGGTCGGCGGTAGCTTCCTGGCGGCCAACGCCCGCGACGGCGGGTTCGAGCTGCGGGCCGAGGTGCCGGTGGCCCGGCCATGATCCGCGTACTGCTCGTGGACGACCAGGAGCTCATGCGCCGCGGACTGCGCAAACTGCTGGAGATCGAGGACGGGATCGAGGTGGTGGGCGAGGCCGCCGACGGCAGGGAGGCACTGGCCGCCGTGCCGGGTTGCGCCCCCGATGTGGTGCTCGTCGACGCCAGGATGCCGCGGATGGACGGGGTCGAGCTGACCGCCCGGCTCGCCGCCGAGCACCCGAGCGTCGCCGCGCTGGTGCTCAGCACCTTCGAGGAGGACGCGTACATCTTCGGCACCCTGCGCGCCGGAGCCTGCGGCTACCTGCTGAAGGACTGCTCGCCCGAGGAGCTGATCGACGGCATCCGCAAGGCGTACGAGGGCGAGACCGTGCTCGACGGGCCCGTGGCCGCCCGGCTCGTGGCCGAGCTGCGCGGGCAGCCGCGCGAACCGAGCCGCTTTCGCGGCCAGGAACTCCTGTCGAGCCGGGAACTCGAGGTGGCCAGGATGATCGCCGTGGGTGCGACCAACCGGGAGATCGCCGCCCGGCTGTTCATCACCGAGGGGACGGTGAAGAACCACGTGTCGAGCATGCTGCGCAAACTGGGACTACGCGACCGCACCCAACTCGCCCTGCACCTGTCCAGGTAGTAAGGGGTTTTCAGGAGTCACCGAACTCCAGGTCCAGTGCCCGGGTGAAGTCGGCCACCGCCTCCTCGTGCCGCTCCATCTCTTGCAGGACCTCCCCCCGCACCCGGTACGCCCAGATGTAGTCCCCGTCCAGCTCGATCGCCCGGTCCAGGTCCTTCACCGCGCCCTCGTTGTCGCCCATCTCGCTGAGCACCGCCCCGCGGCTGCCCAGCGCCCGGTCGTTGTCCGGGTCGAGGTCGATGGCCCGGTTCAGGTCGGCCAGGGCCTCGTCGTAGCGGTCGACCATGCGCAGGGCCTCGCCGCGCCTGCTGAACGCCCGTACGTACTCGGGCTCCACCTCCAGCGCCCGCGTGTAGTCGTCGATGGCCTCGGTGTACAGGTGCATGCGCTGGTAGAGCTCGCCTCTGGCCAGCCACGAGTATGCCAGTTCCTCGTTCAGGGCGATGATCTTCGCGTGCTCCTCCAGCGCCTCGTCCAGGCGGCCGAGATCGGCGAGGGTGTCCGCCTTCGCCTCCAGGATCCACAGCGATTCGGGCGAGAGGGTGAGCGCGTGCTCGAAGTCGGCCATGGCCTCCTCGAAGCGGCCGAGCGAGGCGTACGCCTGGCCGCGCGAGCCCAGGGCGTACCCGCTGTCCGGCTCCAGCCGCAGCGCCTCGTCGAAGTCGGACAGCGCGGCCTCATAGCGCTCGATGATCCGGTGGCTCTCACCCCGCAGCCGCCAGGCTCGGGCATTGTCCGGCACGAGCGCGATCGACTCCGTAAGATCGGCGATGGCGGCGTCGTGTCTCGACAGCGCGATGTACGACTCGGCCCGGCTGCGCAGCACCGAGGCCCGAGACTGTGCGGCAGCCTCGGAAAGCTCCGGCTTTTCGTTGATCCCCTCGCTCATGATGGGAATCTATCTAACTAAATCTGGATGATGGCCGCCTTTTCCCGGGTGTATTCGAGGACCGAGTCGTGCCCGTAGCCGCTGTCCTTCACGCCGCCGAACGGCAGCCCCGGCGGCATCTGCCGGAAGGTGTTCACCCACACCGTCCCGCTCCGCAGATCGCGGACGAACCGGTGGGCGCGGCGCAGGTCACGCGTCCACAGACCGGCCGCCAGCCCGTACGGCGAGTCGTTGGCGATCGTCAGCGCCTCCTCGTCCGTCTCGAACGGGATCGCCACCGCCACGGGTCCGAAGATCTCCTCCTGGCAGATGCGCAGCGCGTTGTCGCCGGTCGTGTAGAGGGTGGGCGCCACCCAGTAGCCGCCAGGCAGATGCGGCACCACCTCGGCGCCCGCCCGGCCCCCGAACACCAGCTCCGCGCCCTCCTTCTCGGCCACCTCCAGGTAGGAGACGACGCGCTCGTACTGGCCGGCCGACACGATCGGGCCCATCGTGGTCGCCAGGTCGAGCGGGTCGTCCAGGATGAGGCTCTCCGCGATCTGCCGGGTACGCTCCAGCACCTCGTCCCAGACGGACCGGTGGACCAGGATCCGCGAACCGGCCACGCAGACCTGCCCGGCGTTGCCGGTGAAGATGGAGTTCACGGTGATGCCCTGGGCGGCCGCCTCCAGATCAGCATCAGGGAAGACGATATTTGGCGACTTGCCGCCCAACTCGAAGGTCATCGGCTTGAGCGAGTCGGCGGAGGCCCGGGTGATGGCCTGGCCGGTGGCCGTCGAACCGGTGAGGCTGATCTTGCCGACGCCCCGGTGCCGTACGAGGGCGTCGCCCACCTCCTCGCCCAGGCCGCTGACGATGTTCAGCACCCCGGGCGGGAACACCTCCGCCAGCAGCTCGCCCAGCCGCAACACCGACACGCTCGCCTGCTCGGCGGGCTTGACGATGACCGTGTTGCCGGCCGCGAGGGCGAAGGCGGCCTTCGCGGAGAACGTCGAGATGGGGGAGTTCCACGGGATGATGCAGACGGCCACGCCGTACGGCTCGCGCCGCGTCAGGCCCAGGGCGTCGGGCCCCAGGATGACGGTGTCGCCCTTGACCGCGTCCAGGCACTGGCCCGCGGCGAGCTGCCACAGGTGCGCCATGCCCGGCAGGTCCTTCTTCAGGGTGTCGCGCAGGATCCTGCCGTTGTCGCGCGTCTCCAGCCTGGCCAGCTCCTCGGCGTGCTGGACGAAGAGCTCGGAGACCTTGCGCAGGAAGTGCGCCCTGCCCAGCGCCGGCATGGCCGACCAGCGGGGGAACGCCTCCTGGGCCGCCGCCACGGCCGCCTCGGCGTCCTTGGGGCCGCTCGCCGGGATCCTGGTCCACACCTCGCCGGTGGCCGGATTGACGGAGTCCATGGTCTTGCCGTCGGCGGCCGGGACGAGCTTGCCGCCGATCAAGTTGCGATAGTCAGCCACGTGGCCAAGCATATGCTTGCTTGCCTCGCGCGGGCTAGCGGGCACCGCGGTGGGCCGGGTGCCCATCGTGATCGCAGAAACCGCTGTGATCACGATGGGCGGGGGTTTGTCGACCGGTGCTCAGCCGTCGATCCGGCTGATGGTGTACATCTGCGGGGTGGCGCCGAGCTGGGCGCGCAGTTGCCGGCCACTGCCCACGTTGGAGGCGGGCTTGTGGTCGCTGATCACTACCGGCCGTGCGTCTTGCCACCATTCGCACTGGTCGCCGCCGCCCAGGAACCTCCACCGCTGGCTGGAGGAGCCTACGGCGCAGACGTAGCCGTCGCTGGAGTCCAGCCAGTAGTCGGCGTAGGGGCCGTCGTCGATCTTCATTCGGCAGCTCCAGCCGTCGTCCTCTTCCTGGCCGTCTACCGCGCGGAAGCGCGCCTGGGTGGACTCGACGGCGCCCCAGCACAACCACTTGGTGTCCACCAGGCGCGAAGGGTGGTCGGGGGCGGGCTGTGTGCCGTACGCGAAGTCCAGCCGACTCTGGGGGTGCAGCTCCGTGCCCCGGTAGATGGAGAACCGTCCCGGTGGAAGTCCCATGGATCCCTCGCTAGCTACTTTGTGCATTCCTTCATGTTCAGAGAGTAGCTACCCAGGATCGGAACGGGCCGCACCCATGCCTGTGGGGCAAAGTAGAACGTTTCCGCAGGTGAAGGGCGATGAGGGTGGCCCGCGCCGCTCCTAGGTTCAGCTCGCTACGGCTGCGGGATGCCGAGGTCCGAGGGGTGCTGGGCTGAGATGACAGGCTTGGTGAGGTCGGGGTCGAGTTGTTCCAGCAGCCGCTGGACCAGGGCCGCCCGGCGTACCCGCTCCCGGCCCAGCTCGCGGGGCACGGCGCCCAGGTGGGCGCCGGACGGGTAGATGTTCGGCGCGTTCCGCAGGCCCATTTTCAGGTAGACCGGGGCCGTCGCCCGGACGATCTCCACCGCCTCGTAGAAGCGGACGAACCCGCCCTGGTCATCGGGCACTTCCAGATACAGGTCGATCGGCAGGCCGGTGGCGGCGCGGATCTCGGACAGGTGCGGGACGGTCAGGTCGGTGCCGACGTTGAGCGTGCTCGCGCCGAGCCGTTCCAGGATCGTGGCGGTGGGGCCGTTGGTGAGCGGCAGGAGTACGGAGGTCTTCAGCACCAGGGTGGACGGGAGCGCGCCGTCGGCCTTCATCGTCGTGAGCACCTCCAGCGTGCCGAGATCGCCGACGAGCAGGCTGCGGATGCCCAGCTCGCAGGCCCGCAGCGCATCGGCCACGCAGGCGGCGACCATCGCGTTGCCCCTGGCCGCGGCGCCGACCGCCTGGGTCACCTTGGCCTGGCCGCCGGTGTCCCAGGCGGCGCGCGGGCCGAGGAACAGGTTGATCTCGATGCCGCGCTCGGCGCCGATGCGCGCCATGCGGGTGATCTCCGCGTCCGACAGCATCATCACGCCGCTGCCCTGCGAGGTCCGGTGCACGGGTACGTTCAGGAGGTCCGCCTCCGCGACGACGGCCTCCAGGACCTCCGGCCCCTCCACACTGGGAATCTCGAACCGGTACGGAGCGCCGTCCGCGAACCGGGCGACGGAGGGGGCGGGGGCGGTCACCACCGGATGTCCCAGGCGAGCCATCAGGGCGTGCAGGTCGGCAAGAGTGGTCATCGGTTAGTTCCCCTCATAGATGATCTCGGCGCGACCGAGAGTGGTGCGGCGGCCCTGGTCGTCTTCGCCCCACAGTTCGAGCTCCGCCCGCTCTCCGTCGGTCGAGACCACCCGGCCGCGGCACGTGTGCGGGCGGTCGCGGAAGTCCATGCCCCGGTAACGCACATGCCTCTGGGGCGGACATTTCTGGTCTGGTTCCTCTTTCACCGGATCGGTCGGCGGGGCGCCGCTCACCGTACTCAAAAGTACATCGAGCAGCAGAAACAACCCCGTATGAGTGAAAGTGAAGCTGCCGACGAACCTGAAAGACCAGGACACCCTCGCGCCCTGACGGGCCCTCCCATATGAGCCTTTACCCCGGCGTGAACACCGGAACACTGGCCCACGTTCTGGTAGAAGTCGCCCGAGGCGCCGGCGTACTCCACGAGCCTGCGCAGCGTGGTGGTCTCCGCCAGGGGTGGCATATCCGTCATGAAAGGGCCAAGCACAAACCCTACTGGCAGGGACACTGATGGGACCACCAGCGGTGGAGCCTCGGCGGGCGGTGCCATCGGCTCGGCGGGCGGGCCCGTCAGGAGGCCGGTCGTCGGCGGCCGGGGCCTAAGATCGGAGTATGGAACTGGCCCCCGGAGTGCACGTCGCCATCACCGATCGCCACGGGGGCGTGAGCGCCGCGCCGTACACGTCGCGCAATCTCGGCGGGCTGGTCGGTGACGACCCCGAGGCGGTGCGCGCCAACCGGGCGGGTGTCGCGGCCGAGCTGGGTGTGCGGGCCGTCGTGTTCATGCGGCAGGTCCACAGCGCCGACGTCGCCTACGTCAGCGAGCCGTTCGGCGACGACGCGCCGCCGCTCGACGGCGTCTTCACCACCGAGCCGCGGCTGGCGCTCGCCTCCCTGGGCGCCGACTGCCCGGCCGTGCTCGTCGCCGACCCGGTCGCGGGCATGGTGGCCGCCGCCCACTCCGGCCGTCCGGGCACCGAGGCGGGCATCGCGACCGCCCTGGTCGAGGCGATGACGGCCAAGGGTGCGGAACCCGCGCGGATGGTGGCGCTGATCGGGCCCGGCGCATGCGGCCGCTGCTACGAAGTGCCCGCCGACCTGCGCGAACGGGTCGCGTCTCGGGTGCCGGAAACCTGGTCGACCACCTCGTGGGACACGCCCGCGCTGGACCTGCGGGCGGGCATCGAGGCTCAGCTGCGTACGGCGGGCGTCGCCGACGTACGACACGACGCCCGGTGCACGATCGAGTCGCAGGAGCTCTACTCCCACCGGCGAGAGCAGCCAGGCGGCCGCTTCGCCGGCCTCATCTGGCTCACCTGACCACCATCGCCCCCCACGTCCTGCACCCCCGGGGACCAGCACCCCACCGTGGGACCAGCACCCCCGAGTCCTACACCCCTGGGACCGGCACCTGCCCTGGGGCCGTGCGCCCCAGGTGCCGCACCCCCTCGGACTCGGCACCCCCTGGGACCCGCGCTCCCCGAGACCCGCACCCCCTGGGACCCGGCACCCCCCGAGACCTGCACTCCTCCCGGGGCCTTCACGCCCAGACCGGCGTCTCGGGATCGGCTCACGGGATCGGCCGGGCGAGCCCTGCGCTCGGGATCGGCCCGGCGAGACCAACGCTCGTGAACGGCCGGGCGGGACCTGTGCCCAGGAGGGGCCGGGCGGTTGGGTCAGCCCTTGCCGTTGCCGGAGAAGATCCCGTTGACGACGATGATCGCGAACCAGATCGGCGCGATCACCCACATCTCCTTCTGGCCCATGATCACGGCCAACGTCAGGAGCGTGCCGAGAGCCATCGAGACGATCGCCAGAGCCAGCCGTTGGCCGTCGGCGGGTCGCTGCAGTTGCTGCTTGGCCTTCTTGCCCTTGGGATCTGCGGCGGCGAGCCGCTCGTCGACCCGCCGGTCGACCTCCTGCCCCATTTTGTCGAGGAACGACTCGACTATCGCATCCTCGAAATCGGGACCGAGGTCCCGCCGGGCGCCCACCGCCGCCCGCAGCTCATCACCGGTACTCATATGTCGAGATATAACGGGATAAAGGGCTATCGGGCAAGGATATCGTCAAGGTTGTACGAGACCGGCCTCTCCAACTGCTCGTACGTACACGATTCCGGCGTGCGGTCCGGCCGCCACCGCCGCCACTGCGCGGTGTGCCGGAACCTGTCGCCTTCCATCTGGTCATAAGCCACCTCGATCACCAGCTCCGGCCGGAGCGGGATGAACGACAGGTCCTTTTTGGCGTTCCAGCGCGACACCGCGCCGGGCACCCGCTGCCCGCCGGTGGCGGGCCCGGCCGCCGGCTGCCCGACGGTGGCCGCCGCCTGCTCGGCCCAGTGGCCCCAGGGATGCTCGCCCAGCTCGGCGATGTACGGCTTGAGCTCCTCGACCAGCTCGGCCCGGCGCGCCATCGGGAACGACGCCGCCACGCCCACGTGATGCAGCCTGCCGTCGTCGCCGTAGAGGCCGAGCAGGATCGAGCCCACGATCGGCCCGGTCTTGTGCTCGCGGTAACCGGCCACCACCACGTCGGCGGTGCGCTCGTGCTTGACCTTGAACATCGTGCGCTTGTCGGGGATGTACGGCTGGTCGCCGGGCTTGACGATGATGCCGTCGAGCCCGGCCCCCTCGAACATCTCGAACCACTCGCCCGCCTGCTCGGTGTTGGTCGTGACCGGGGTCAGCCGGATTGACCTGCCCTTCTCCGGGAAGATCTGCTCCAGCCGCGCCCGCCGCTCACTGAACGGCGCCTCCATCAGCGACTCGTCGCCCAGCGCCAGCAGGTCGAACGCCACGAACGACGCGGGAGTCCGCTCCGACAGCATCGCGACCCGCGACTTGGCCGGATGGATGCGCTGCTGCAACGCGTCGAAGTCGAGCTGCGACCCCTGCGGCAGCACGATCTCGCCGTCGACCACGCACCTGTCCGGCAGCTCCGCCCTGACGGCCTCGACCAGCTCGGGAAAGTAGCGGGTGAACGGCCGCTCGTTGCGGCTGCCCAGATAGACCTCGTCACCGTCGCGGAACACGATGCACCGGAACCCGTCCCACTTCGGCTCGTAGAACAGCGTGCCGTCCTGCTCGGGCATCTTCTTGACCGGCTTGGCCAGCATCGGCGCCACCGGCGGCCGAACCGGCAGATTAGGCACCGGCTCCGGTTCCGACGCTTCGGCGACCGGCGCCTCGACGGGCGGGTGGGCTGGTGGCTCGATCGGCGGGTGGGCCGCCGCCTCGATCGGCGGGTCGACCGGTGTCTCGGTGGGCGGCTGGGTGGGTTCGGTCATGTCGTCGACTCCCTCGTGTACTTGCAGAAGAGGACCCCCTCCTCCTCCAGCACCTGGCTGAGCCGTAGCTCGACCTGTGCCGCCTCGCCGTTGAGAATGCGCGCCGCCCCGCCCCCGACCAGCAGCGGGCTGATCGACAGGCAGAGCTCGTCGATCAGGTCGGCCGTCGCTAGCTGCCCGTTGAGCCGGGGGCCGCCCTCGCACAGGATCCGCGTCAGGCCGCGCTCGTGCAGCTCGCGTACGGCCACCGACATGTCGACCTGGTCGCCGCCCGCCACGACGACGTCGGCCACCCGGGCGGCCTCGGCGCGGAGCTCGGCGGGCGCGGCCTCGCAGGTGATGACGATCGTCCGGCTCACGGCTTCGGTGAACAGCGGACTGCCCAGATCGAGATCGAGTCGGCGGGTGACCACCGCGAGGGGCGGAGCCGGCGGCCGGTCCCCCCGCAACTCCTTCCAGGAGTCGCGTGGTTTGACCGCGCCGTACCCCTCGGTACGCACGGTCGCGGCGCCCGCCATGACCACGTCGGCCAGCCCGCGTAGGATCCGGAAGATCCGCCGGTCGCCCTGGCTGGACAGCCCCCCTGACAGGCCCTTCAGCCAGGCGGCCCCGTCGGCGCTGGCGACCATGTTGAGGCGCAGCCACGGCCGGTCCGCCGGATAGGCGTAGGCCTGCTGGATAT
The DNA here is from genome assembly GCF_040649695.1 of Nonomuraea sp. NPDC048901. Classification (NCBI taxonomy): domain Bacteria; kingdom Bacillati; phylum Actinomycetota; class Actinomycetes; order Streptosporangiales; family Streptosporangiaceae; genus Nonomuraea; species Nonomuraea sp. NPDC048901. The sequence goes on from NZ_JBEZFW010000002.1 coordinate 780,076, forward strand.
CTGGATCGTCCTGAATGTCGGGATGGATGCGACGCACTCCTCTACCTTGGCACACGCCTCCGACAACGAGCCGACGAAGGACCCTCGACAGCGGGCATAGTGAGGTGTGCACGATAGATGGCCAATCTGGGCCTCGCGTGCCACCCCGGGCTATAGACGGCGGTTCCCGCTGGGGGCGGATGCGGGGCAGAACACCGACGTGAGGGCTTGGTCGATGCGTCTCGCCACAGCGGCGCGCTCGCCATCATCCATGGCCACCGTCACGGAGACCGCGAACTGCAGCCGCCCGTCCGGGGAGGTGTAGGTCGCGGCGACGAAGCCGGGGGCGCTGCCGCCGCGTGGCTGGAAGCCGGGGTTGCCCGCGCACGGACCACCCTGCGGCGGCGGCTGCTGGCCGGGCACCGGATCGGTGATCACCTTGCGCAGGGAGTCCGGCAGCAGCTTGCCCTGAACGAAGGCGCGTTGGAAGGCGCTGACGTCTCGCGCGGTGGAGATCACGCCGCCGGCGCCCAGCATGGTGGTGGCGTTGAGCATGTCGACATCGAGCAGCTTGCCCGTCTCATCCGGCATGTAGCCGTGCCCATGCGGCCCTTTGATCCCCGCGCCGGCCTTGACCGGCAGGTAGGTGTCCCGCATGCCCAGCGGGGTGAAGATCTTCCGGTTGAGCTCGGTCGCCAGCGAACGCCCGGTCAGCTTCTCGATGATCATGCCGAGCAGGATGTAGTTGGTGTTGGAGTAGTTGAAGGTCCCGATCTGCGACGGCCGTTGCCGCTTGCGGGAGGCGGCCACCAGGTCGACGGGGCGATACGTGAGTGTGGGGTCGAGCGCGCGGATGTCGGGACCGAGGAAGTCGGGGATGCCCGAGGTGAGCTGGATCAGGTCGCGTACCGTGATCTCTTCGGCCCGTTCCACCAGATCCTTCTCCGCCATCTCGGGGAGCACCTCGCTGAGAGTGTCGTCCAGCTTCAGCTTGCCGCTCTGTACGAGTTGCAGGGCCACGGTGGCGGTCATGTTCTTGGTCTGTGAGCCGATCCGGTAGCGGGCGGTGGAGGGGATGGCGCCGCCCCTGCCGTCGAGCAGCCGAGATCCGGCCGATCCCGTCCTGACCCGCTTGCCGTTCACGTACACCTCGCCAATGGCGCCCACCACGTGGCCTGTCTTCACCAAGGCGGCCATCGCCTTCTGCACGTCCCCTACCTCGACGGCGTTGTCCGCCGTTGCGACGGCGGGCGTGGACACGCTCAGAGCCAACGACGTGCATGCCGCCAAGATGACGCGGGCGACTGCCGATTGACGCGAAACCATGAGGCGCTCCTCCTGGAAGATCGAAGTCCCGATGCGGAGCTCCAGTTCTAGGCAGGAGAGCGTTTCCTCAACGTTTCCTCGGAAGCCGGTATGAGCCAGGCCTGCCGCGCAGACGTCGCACGAGGTCGTCGGCGGCAGCCCCACCGGCGCCAAGGCCGAGGCGCGCGAGCCGCAGCATGACATCGAAGACGCCGCCGCGGTCGGGGCTCATCACCATGGCGGCGCGCATGCTGACCTTGCGCGTGTGCGGGGTTTCGGCTTGCTCCTGGGCCCGCTCCCACCCGCGAATCCATCATCGCCCGCAGATTGTCAGGCGTGTAGCGACAGTTGACGCTGCGCCCGGCCAGGTTGATCACTATGTCGCTGCCGTCGAGTTCCTTCGCCCATGGGCCCAGGGCTTCGGCATCCCAGCGGACGTCGTGATCACGCACCGGGCGCCTGGTCAGGACCACAACGTCATGGCCCGCTGCGGTCAGCGCGCGACTGAGGATGGTGCCTACCTGCCCGGTTCCCCCGGTATCACGATCTTCATCCGGCTTCCCCTAACAACGTAGGACAAGGCTAACTGGCTGGCTGAACGCGGTTAAAAGTGGCTCGTCGCACCGCCAGAGATAGCACTTTGGCGTATCTAGGGACGTACGCAGCGTGACGCGCATAACGTGGCGGCAGGGGAATCGGGCACTTGAGGGAGGGCCCAGTGGGGTTGGTCACCGCTGTGACATGGCTGTTCACCGCGCTCGTGGGGATCTATCTGCTCTACCTGTGGCTGTCGGGTGGTGGGCTGCGGCAACAGGCGGCGAAGGTCACGCGCTTCCCGGTGACGCTGATCTTCTCCCATCCGGTGCTGGGGGTGTCCGCGCTGGCCTGCTGGGTGGCCTTCCTGCTCACGGGCAACCGCGCGCTGGCATGGACGGCGTTCGGGGTCCTGGCGGCGGCGGCGCTGCTGGGCTTCGTGATGTTCACCCGCTGGCTGGGTGCCGGCCGCCACGCGCGAGGCGCGGAGCGACGCTTTCCCCTCCTCGCGGTGCTGCTACACGGTTTGGCGGGCGTGGCCACGTTCGTCCTGGTCATCCTCACGGTGAGCGTCGCGGGGCTGCTCTAGGGGCCGCGATGAGCCCTCTACGACCGCGGTGGGCCTTCTACGGGCGGTATGAGGCGCGTTGTGAAGGCCCCGGTCTCACCGTCTCGTCACGGCGCCCGGCCACCTCCACCGGAGGAGCGTCCCCCTGGACAGACGCCGACCCCGTACGGCGGGTGGGGCTCACCGTGCCTGCCGTAAAAACCGCTCCTAAAACCAGCCCTTAAGAAAGGGGACGCTGGAGCACCTGCATGCTGCGGGAGGTCACCGTCACCTGGGAGGAGGAGGCGTATTCGCCATCACAGACCCCCTTGTCGTCCGTGTCCAGGATCGGCAGCCAGTGGTCGCCGAATTCCCCGCCCGGCAATGTGAACGTCATGTCCTCATGGTGGGCGTTGATCAGCAACAGGAACGAGTCGTCCACGATCCGCTCACCCCGCGTCCCCGGCTCCGTGATCGCCTCGCCGTTGAGGTAGACCATCAGCGACTTGGCGTAGCCGATGTGCCAGTCTCCGGCCGTCATCTCCGTGCCGCCCGGCGTGAGCCACACCAGGTCGCGCTTGCCGTCGTCCGGGTGGCGGCCGTGGAAGAAGCGGCGGCGCTGGAAGACCGGGTGCTCGCGCCGCAGCCGCGACAGTCCGCAGACGAACTCCAGCAGGTCGGACTCGGTGTGGAGCTGCGACCAGTCGATCCAGGCGAGCTCGTTGTCCTGGCAGTAGGCGTTGTTGTTGCCCCGCTGCGTGCGGCCGAGCTCGTCGCCGTGGGAGAGCATCGGCACCCCCTGCGACAGGAACAGCGTCGTCAGGAAGTTGCGGCGCTGCCGGTGGCGGAGGCGGACGATCTCGGGGTCCTCGACGGGCCCCTCCGCGCCGCTGTTCCAGGAGCGGTTGTCGTCGGTGCCGTCGCGGTTGTCCTCGCAGTTGGCCTCGTTGTGCTTGCGGTCGTACGACACCAGGTCCGTGAGGGTGAAGCCGTCATGGCAGGTCACGAAGTTGATGGAGGCGACGGGCCGGCGGCCCGAGGAGGCGTAGAGGTCGGCGGAGCCGGTCAGGCGGGAGGCGAACTCGGGGAGCGCCGAGTGGGTGCCGCGCCAGAAATCTCGCACTATGTCGCGGTATTTCCCGTTCCACTCCGTCCACAAGGGTGGGAAATTTCCGACCTGGTAGCCGCCGGGGCCGACATCCCACGGCTCCGCGATCAGCTTCACCTGCGAGATGACCGGATCCTGCTGGATCAGATCGAAGAAGGCGCTCAGCCGGTCGACGTCGTGCAGCTCCCGCGCCAGCGCCGCCGCCAGGTCGAACCGGAACCCGTCGACGTGCATCTCCAGCACCCAGTAACGCAGGGAGTCCATGATGAGCTGGAGCGCGTGCGGCGACCGGACGTTCAGCGAGTTGCCGCAGCCGGTGTAGTCCAGGTAGTAGCGCCGGTCACCGTCGTGCAGCCGGTAGTAGGCCGAGTTGTCGATCCCCCTGAACCCCAGCGTCGGCCCCATGTGGTCGCCCTCGGCCGTGTGGTTGTAGACCACGTCGAGAATGACCTCGATGCCCGCCTCGTGCAGCGCCCGCACCATGGCCTTGAACTCCAGCACCTGCTCGCCCCGCGTGCCCGCGCTGCTGTAACGGCCGTGGGGGGCCAGGTAGGCCATCGTGTTGTAGCCCCAGTAGTTGGTCAGCCCCCGCGCCACCAGGAAGTGCTCAGGCATGTAGTGGTGCACCGGCATCAGCTCGACCGCCGTCACCCCGAGCGAGAGCAGGTGGTCGATGATCGCCGGGTGCCCCACGCCCGCGTACGTGCCGCGCTGCTCCTCGGGCACCGCCGGGTGGCGCATGGTGAGCCCCCGCACGTGCGCCTCGTAGATCACGGTCTCGTGGTACGGAGTGCGCGGCGGCCGGTCGTTGCCCCATTCGAAGAACGGGTTGATGACCACATTTTTCGGCATGAAGGGCGCGCTGTCGGCCGAGTTGAGCCGCGTCGGGTCGGTGAAGTGGTACGGGAACAGCGCTTCGTTCCACGTCAGATCACCGTCGATCGCCTTGGCGTAGGGATCGAGGAGGAGCTTCGCCGGGTTGCACCGGTGCCCGTGTGACGGCTCGTACGGGCCGTGCACGCGGTAGCCATAGCGCTGTCCCGGCGCGATGCCCGGCAGGTAACCGTGCCAGACGAATCCATCGACTTCCGGCAGATCCACGCGTTCTTCGGAGCCGTCATCGTGAAAGAGGCATAGCTCGACTCGCTCGGCCACCTCGGAGAACAGCGAGAAGCTGGTGCCCACGCCGTCCCAGGTGCCGCCAAGTGGATAGGGCTCGCCCGGCCAGACCTCGCGCATGTGACCCAATTGTCGCACGCGATCGCGGTCCCGCTAGAGGAGTTCGGCGTTGAGGCTGATCGTCGTGCCCGTCAACGCCTTACTCACCGGGCAATTGGCCTTCGCGGTTTCCGCCGCCTCCTGGAACTGCTCGGCCGTGATCCCGGGCACCTGCCCCTTCACGGTCAGGACGATCCCGGTGATGCCCTCACCGGGCTGGAACGTCACGTCCGCGCTGGTCTCCAGCGACTCCGGGGGCGTGCCGGCACCGGCGAGGCCGTGCGAGAGCGCCATCGAGAAGCAGGAGGAGTGGGCGGCCGCGATGAGCTCCTCGGGCGAGGTCTTGCCGCCGGCGTCCTGGGACCTGGACGCCCAGGTGACCTCGAACGTGCCGACACCCGAGGTGTTCAGCGACACCGTGCCCGACCCGTCGAGCAGCGCGCCCTTCCACTCAGTAGTGGCGGTGCGAGTGGTGGCCATAGTGGTTGCTCCCTCTGGTCGTAGGAATTCCGACCCTATCGCGAGCCCGAGAAAGTTCTGCGGCTCGGTCATCCGTGTGCACATTTCCGGCGAATAATGACATGCTCGGGTCGCGGCGCACCCGCCGCCTTGGTCCGGATCACGGGAGTGTGGTGCCAGTGGAGGCACCGTACGACGACCGCCTGCTGCATCAGCGGGTGGTCGGCGGCGACGAGGCCGCGCTCGGGGAGGTCTACGATCGGCTCTCCTCGCTGATCTTCGGTCTCGCCCTGCGTGTCACCAGGGACCGGGTGATCGCCGAGGACATCACGCAGGAGGTGTTCCTGGTCTTCTGGGAACGGCCGCTGGCCTACGACCCAGATCGTGGCACCCTGCGCGCGTGGCTCGCCACGATCGCCCACCGCCGCGCGGTCGACCACGTACGGGCCGAGGAGCGAAGGCGCGTCTCCGCGCTGGGCCCCCGCCTGTACGAGCCCGAGCCCGCCAGGCTGGAGGACAACGTGCTCGCGGCCGACGAGGCCAAGCGGGTACGGCAGGCGGTGATGGCGTTACCCGACGGCCTGCGGGAAGCGGTCGAACTGGCCTACTACGGTGGGCGGACATACCGCCAGGTGGGCGAGGAGCTGGGCGTGCCCGAGGGCACGGCCAAGTCGCGGATCCGGCTGGCGCTACGCCGCCTGGCAGACGCGCTGGCAGAGGAAGAGGTGTGATGGAGCCCGTCGAGCGTCTCTACCTGGACGCGCTGATGGAGGACCCGGCCGTACCGGAACGCTCCCTGCGGGCCCAGCTCCTGGCCGGGGCCAGGGCCCGGCGCCGGCCCGCCGCGCCCACCGCCCCCTGGGTGCGGCCGTACGCCGGGCGCGTCGCCGCCATGGACGCGCTGCTCGCCTCCGCCGTGGAGGACGACTGGTCACGGGTCATCGTCGAGGGCTGGACGCTCCAGGAACTCGTCGCCCACCTCGCCGCCAAGGACGGCCTGCTGGCGGCCTCCGTCGGCGCCCCCGTGCTGGGTCCGGCCATCGGCGCGACCGACTCGCTCAGCCGTACCGCCGACGTCCAGAACTACGAGCGGTCCCGCAGCCCCGAACAGACCAGGCGCGACTGGCGCGCCCAGGCCGACGCCCTCTGCCGCCACCTGGCCGACCTCGACCCCGGCACCGCCGCGCACCTCGACGGCCTCGACGCGCCGGTGTCCGACCACATCCTGGCCCGGTGCCTGGAGACGTGGGTGCACGCCGACGACGCCGCCCGCACCGGCGGCCTCCGGCTGCCCGACCCGATCCCCGAGCACATCCACCCGACGGCCGACCTGTGCGCGCGGCTGCTGCCGTGGACGATGCTCCTGTCCGGCCTGGACGGCAGCGGGCGCACGCTCCTGCTCACGCTGACCGGGCCGGGAGGCGGGGAGTGGCACGTTCCGCTCGGCGTGACGGACGCCGCCGACGGTGGCGGCGTCCCGGACGCGCACATCACGGCGGACGTGGTGGAGTTCTGCTTCCTGCTGGGCGGGCGGGGCGACCCGGGGTCCTTCCCCGCCGACCTCGAAGGCGACCTCGCCCTGGCTCACGACGTCCTCAACACCGCCCCGGCCCTTTCGGGCCCCTGACGCCCGCTTCCCCGCAGGCGTTCAGGGCCGGGTCCATCCGAGGCGGTCAGGGCCGGGCCCGTGTCACGTCCCTACTGCGCCTGGGTCTGGGTGACCAGGTCCCTGGCGTACTCGTCGTCGCTCTCCGCCAGCACGCGCTTGGCGCCCTGCTCGGCCCGCGGGTCGCCCCGCTCGGCGAGCCCGCGCGTGGCCTCCGCCACCGTACGGAAGTCGGCGTCGTCGAGGCGGTCGGCGAGTGCCTCGCGGATCTGCGGTGTGTCGGCCTTGAGCGAGGCCAGCCCGGCCGTGGCCCAGTCGCGGACCTCCGCCTCGTCGTCCCGCGTCATGCCGATCAGCAGCTCCAGCCCCTCCTCGTGGTCCGGCGGCAGCACATCGGCCAGCGCGATCGCGTCGGTCATGGTGCGCCGGTGATCAGGACGGCCGATGATGTCGAGCACCTGCGGCAGCGCCCGGGGGTCGCCCTGATGGCCGAGCGCGGCCAGCACCGAGCGCAGGACCTGCGCGTTGCCCTCCGTGGTGGCCATCTTCTGCAGCAGCGGCAGCGTCTGCTCGAGGTAGGGCTTGTCGTCGTCGGCGAACCCGAACTGGGCGATCGCGTCGACGCCGAACTCCCGCTCCCTGGCGTCCTCGCTCACGCACAGCCCGGCCAGCACCTCGTACGTCTCGTCGTCGGCCCGCTTGCCCAGCGAGTCGGCGACGATCCACCATGTCTCGGCGTCCTCGTCGGTGTCGCGGTGCGCCAGGGCCCGCGCCACGAGCTGGTCGGCCGGGGCGTAGATGCCGGTGGCGTCCTCCAGCAGCGTCGCGATGGCGGCGTGGCCGCGCTGTGCCTGCACCTGCTCGGTCTGCTCGCCGTCGGGGGAGCGCCCGGCCACGGTGACGAGCTCGGTGCCGTCCTTGGCGAACTGGCGCGCCACGACGTACTCCCAGTCGTCCTGGCCGATCTGGTCGAGCAGCGCGCTCTCCAGGTGCACGCCCACCCAGTCGACGGCGATCTCGTGCGGGGTGTCGCCGTCTCCGTCGTACTTGGCGGCGTCGGCCCCGCTGTCCAGCAGCAGGCGTACGACGCCCAGGGCGCCGCGCCGGGCCGCCAGCGTGAGCGGCGTGTCGCCGACGTCGTTGGCGGCGTCGATCTCGGCACCCGCCTCGATGAGCAATTCGGCCGTCTCGGCGTGCCCCTTGGCCGCGGCCCAGAGCAGCGCGGTCCAGCCGCCGCTCTCCCGGCCGTTGACGTCGGCCCCGGCGGCCAGCAGCAGGCCCGCGACCTCGGCCCGGTCCCAGGCGGCCGCCGCGCAGAGCGGCAGCCCGTCTTCATCGCCCGCGCTGGCCTGGTTGGGGTCGGTGCCACCGGCGAGCAGCTCGCTCACCTTCTCCGACTCGCCGTTCAACGCGGCCCGGTAGAGCTGTTCCTCATGCATGACTGGACCCTAGCTTGGATCGGGCGCCGGCCGTGTCAGCCCCTCGCAAGCGCGATGAGCAGTTCGGCGAGGTGAGCAGTTCGCGAGGTGAGCGGCTCGGCGAGGTGAGCGGCTCGGCGAGGTGAGCAGTTCGGAGTAGGGCTGTTCCTTCTCCGGGAGGATCCCGATCGTCCGGAAACGCGATATGTTGCGACTATGACTGACCCTGGCGAGGTTAGGGCCTCGGACGCCGAACGTGAAGCCGTCGTGGAGCAGCTCCGCGTCGCCTCGGTTGACGGGCGGCTGACGCTCGTCGAGCTGACCGACCGCACCGAGGCCGCCTACACCGCCTCCACGCACGCCGAGCTGGCCATGCTCGTCCAGGACCTGCCCGCCTCGGGCGCCGTGCCCGTGCCACCCATCCATCAGGAGGGGCCCGCGCGCAAGCGGCGCTGGTTCGTCGGCGTCATGGGCGACTCCAAGCGGCGCGGCACCTGGCGGATCGACCAGGAGCTGGGCGCGGTCGCCGTGATGGGCGATGTGCTGCTCGACCTGCGTGAGGCCGAGGTCCGCACGAACGTGGTCGACATCATGGCCGTCTCGGTGATGGGCGACGTGAAGATCATCGTCCCCGACGGCGTCAACGTGGACCTCGACGGCATGGCCATCATGGGCGACAAGCGGGTCGACGTCCTGGAAGCGGCTCCGGGCACCAACGCACCGGTCATCCGGGTGCACGCGTACGCGGTCATGGGCGACGTGAAGGTGATCGGCGACTCCCAGGCGCAACCGCTACGGCGCGGCCTGGCGGCGTGGCGCGAGCAGTGGCGCATGCTGCACGGCGACGAGTGGCGCAGCATGCGCAGGCAGCTCCGCGACGACCACCGCAGCATGCGCCGCGATCTGCGCCGGGGCTACTGACGCGCTCACGAACCCATGGCCGCCATCAACGGCAGCGGGTTGATGTAGTCGCGATAGTGCACGATAAATCCGTCACGCACCCGGATCACGGCGATGACCCGCTGGGTGAACGGCGCGCCGGTGGCGGCGACGTGGCCGTGGACGGTGTACTCGACGATGACCACCTCGGGATCGGCCGTCTCGTGGATCACCACATCGACGTGCCTCTCGAACTCGATCAGCCGCCCACCCGTGGCCATGAACGCCCGGATCTCGTCCCGCCCGTTGAGGGTCTCCGGGACGCCCTCGGGACGGTAGGGCCACTCGATGACCCCGTCGGGGGCCATCAACGCCACGAACCCCTCCATGTCCGCCGACAGGCTCGTCTCCAGCACCCGCTCGGCCACCTCACGTGCGTTCACGGCCACCCCGCATTCGTTGAACGTGCGTTCATTGAACAACCGTAGAACGAATCTGGTGATTCGGTCAACGCCCGTACAATGAACTGGTGTCCGACGAGAAGCCGCGCCGCACCCGAGCCGAGCAGCGCCGCGAGACCGAGGCCCGCATTCTCGCCGCCGCCCGTGCCACCTTCGCCGAGCTGGGATACGAGCGCACGACGATCCGGAACGTGGCGTCCGCCGCGGGGGTCAACGCGGGGCTGGTGATGCACTACTTCGGCAGCAAGGAGGAGCTGTTCTCGCGCGCGGCCAAGCTGCCGGACGAGGAACTGCCGGTGGGGCATCCGGCGGAGGCCCTGCTCACCTCGCTGCGCCGGCGGCTCGACGACGAACCGGTCGCGTCGCTCGTTGTGCTGCGTTCCGTGCTCACGCACGCGGAGGCGTCGGGGGAGTTCCGAGCGGCGGCGGCGACCTGGCTCGACCGGATGAGCGCGGCCATCCCGGCCGCCGACGCCGGGCTGCGGGCGGCGCTGATCAGCGCGATCATCCACGGGGTGGTGATCGATCGTTACCTGCTCAAGCTGAGCTCCCTGGCGGACGCGCCCGCCGACGACATCATCGCCCTGCTGCGGCCGTGCTTCGAGAGCTTGGCGGGCGAGACGCGCTGAGGTCTACGAGGCCGCCGCACCGGCCGGGGCGTGGGCCGCGGTGTCATAGCGCTCCAGCAGGACCTCGGCCAGTTCGGGAGCCGGGCCGAGCACGTCGGCGATCACGTCGGCGCCCGCCTCAAGGGTGCTCCGCCGCACCTTGTCGGCGAAATAGCCGGGCGCCAGCAGGTACGGCGCGACGGCCACCCGGGGCGCGCCCGCCTCGCGGAGGAGCGCCACCGCCTGCGCGGGCGTTGGCTCGGCCGCCGACGCGTACGCCGCGGTCACCGCCCACCACCCTCCCGTGGCACGCGGGCCCGCGGACAGCCCTCGCGGGAAGCCCGTCGCCCGTGACCAGGAGCGCGCCATCCCGGTGATCACCGCGTTGGCCCGTGGATCACTCGAACCCGCCGACACGAGCACGACCGCCGTGTTCGGATCGCCCGGCGACACCCCGGCCTCCGCCAGCCGCCGTTCGAGCGTCGCCAGCAGCAGCGGGTGCGGCCCCAGCGTCGCGCCGTAGCGCACGCGCAGCCGCGGGTCGCGCGCCCTGGCCTCGTTGAGCGCCGCGGGAAGGTCCACCCGGCTGTGGTACGCCTCGGTGAGCAGCAGTGGCAGCACCACGGCCGCGTCCAGCCCGCTCAGCGCCTGCCCCAAGGACGGGGTCGCGTGGTCGAGGTACGCCGTGCGCACCGGCAGTCCGGGCCGCGCCAGCCGTACCTCGTCGAGCAGGGCTTCCACGGTCGCGGCGGCGCGCGGATCGCGAGACCCGTGCGCCACCGCGACCAGTGGGATGTCCTGGCCCGTCCCGTCTGCCAACGGGACGGGCCACATGCTGGGGGTTACAGGTGAATGCCGCATTCGACCTTCCCCAGCCCCGCCCAGCGGCCGCTGCGCGGGTCCTCGCCCTCCGCGACCTGCCGGGTGCAGGGGGCGCAGCCGATCGAGGGGTAGTTGTCATAGTGCAACGGGTTGATCAGCACCCCGTTGTCGGCCATGTAGTTGTCGACCTCGTCCTGGGTCCACTTGGCGATCGGGTTGACCTTGACCATCTGCCGCTTGGCGTCCCACTCCACGACCTTGGTCTCGGCGCGGGTGCTCGCCTCGTCGCGGCGGATGCCCGAGATCCACGCCAGGTACGGTTCGAGCGCCCGGTTGAGGGGCTCCACCTTGCGCAGGTAGCAGCACAGGTCGGGATTGCGGCCGAACAGGCGCGGCCCGAGCTCGCGTTCCTGCTCCTCCACCGTGCGCGACGGCTGCACGTTGATCACATTGACGTCATAGACCTGCTGGACCGCGTCACGGGTGCCGATCGTCTCGGCGAAATGGAACCCGGTGTCGATGAACAACACGTCCACCCCGGGCTTGACCCGGCTGACCAGGTCGATGAGCAGGGCGTCGCTCATCGAGGAGGTCAGGCACAGCCGGTCGCCGAACGTCGCCGCCGCCCACCGGATGATCTCGCGGGCGGATGCGTCCTCCAGGAAGACCGCGGCGGACTCGACGATGTCCTGCAGGTCGAGCGCGCCGCGTTGCTCTCTTAAACCGACCTCGATGTCGACGAGTGTCATATCTTCACTCCGATTCCAAGAAACTTCAGCTTGAAGGCGCGGGCGCAGGACCGGCAGTACCAGCCGCCGTGCGCCGCGGAGTCGGGGGCTTCGGGGTCGCCCTCGTAGGGCTCGAGGTCCTCGTCGCCGCAGTAGGGGCAGTGGAAGGGGACGGCTCGCGTGGTCATCGCAGGTCCGCCTCGTCCGCTCGCTGCACCCAGTCGGCGAAGGCCTCGCCTTCCTTCTTCTGGGCGTCGTAGTGCTTCACTACCCGCTCGACGTAGTCGGGCAGGGCCTCGGCGGTGGTCTTGAGTCCGCGTACCTTCCTGCCGAAGCCGGGGTTGACGCCCATCGAGCCGCCCAGGTGGATCTGGTAGCCCTCGACCTGCTCCCCGTGCTCGTCCACGACGAGCTGGCCCTTGAGGCCGATGTCGGCGACCTGGATGCGCGCGCAGGAATTGGGGCAGCCGTTGACGTTGATGGTGAGCGGCTCGGCGAAGTCGGGCAGGCGCCGCTCCAGCTCGTCGATGAGGTTGGCGGCGGTGGCCTTGGTCTCGACGATGGCCAGCTTGCAGTACTCGATGCCGGTGCAGGCCATCGTCTGGCGGCGGAACGTCGACGGGTTGACCTGGAGGTCGTTCGCCTCCAGCTCGGCGACCAGGGAGTCGACCTGGTCCGGCGCGACGTCGAGGATGACCATCTTCTGCTCGACCGTGGTGCGGACGCGGCCGGAGCCGTGCCGCTCGGCGAGGTCGGCGATCACGTGCAGCTTGTCGCCGTCGAGGCGGCCGACCTTGGGCGCGAAGCCCACGTAGAAGTTGCCGTCCTTCTGCGGGTAGACCCCGACGTGGTCGCGGCGGGAGCCACGGGGCGCCTGGGGCGCGGGCCCGTCGGGCAGCGCCTCCTTGAGGTATTCGGTCTCCAGGACTTCCCGGAACTTCTCCACGCCCCAGTCGTTGACCAGGAACTTGATCCGCGCGCGGTGCCGCAGCCGCCGATATCCGTAATCACGAAATATCCCGATCACTCCGGCCCAGACGTCGGCCACCTGCTCGGGTCGGACGAACACCCCGAGCCGCTTGGCGAACATCGGATTGGTGGACAGCCCCCCGCCGACCCACAGGTCGTAGCCCTTCTCCCCACTGGGCAGCTCGACACCCACGAACGCCACGTCGTTGATCTCGTGCACCGTGCAGTGCGACGGGCACCCGCTCAGCGCCGACTTGAACTTGCGCGGCAGGTTGGAGTAGGCCGGGTCGCCGATGAACCGCTCGTTCAGCACGTGGATCTCGTCGGTGGCGTCCAGCACCTCGTCGGTGTCGATCCCGGCCAGCGGGCAGCCCAGGATGACGCGCGGCGTGTCGCCACACGCCTCGGTGGTCGACAGCCCGACCGCTTCGAGCCGCGCCCAGATGTCGGGCACCGACTCGATCTCGATCCAGTGCAGCTGGACGTTCTGCCGGTCCGTCAGGTCGGCGGTGCCCCGGCCGTACTCGTTGGAGATCTCGGCGATGACCCGCAACTGCGGGATGCTCAGCTGACCGCCGTCGATCCGCACCCGCAGCATGAAGTAGCGGTCGTCCAGCTCCTCGGGCTCCAGGATCGCGGTCTTGCCGCCGTCGATCCCGGGCTTGCGCTGGGTGTAGAGGCCGTACCAACGCATCCGGCCGCGCAGGTCGGCCGGGTCGATCGAGTCGAAACCACGCTTGGAGTAGATGTCGATGATGCGCTGGCGGACGTTGAGGCCGTCGTCGTTCTTCTTGTTCTCTTCATTCTTGTTCAGCGGCTCCCGGTAACCGAGAGCCCACTGGCCTTCGCCGCGCGGGCGTTTGTGATGCCGGCTGGCAGGGGTGCTCATTGCGCGTCCTTCGGTTCATGGGCGCGCGCAGGCTTCCTCCCGCCTCATCATTGAGGGCAGGGGTGAAGGAGGAGATTTGCGACGCGCGCAACGGAGAAAACGGGTGGGTTAACGGGCGTCGCAACAGATGGCACTGCGGACACGCTGAAGATCGACGTGTCGTCGACCGACAAGCATGGGGTCCGCTGGCATAGTTCGAAGATACGCTAGGTATCCGGTATGTCCAAGACTGGGTCCAGACTGTGGACGCTCTTCACCCCTGACGGGGCCAGTCCAGGTCCGACTCGGCCGGCTCCTCGGCCTGCTGGTGCTGGCAATCGCACCAGGATCCGCCGCGACACTCCTCGTGGCGTTTTTCCTTGCACTTCTCGCAGATCACCCTTGCATTATTCCTCGTAGAACCTTGTTCGGTTAGGCTGGCGCCCGTGGACCTCATGGGCGAGTTGCTGAGCGACCTGCGTGCGGAGACCGCGTCACTCGACGGGCTGTTACGGCCCCTGGAGGCCGGAGACTGGGAGCTCGGCACACCCGCCGAGGGATGGGCGGTGCGCGATCAGATGAGCCACCTGGCCTGGTTCGACGAGGCCGCGCGCACCGCCGTGACCGATCCCGACGTCTTCCGGGCGGCGGCGGCGCACTTCACCTCCACCGACGACCTGGCCGCGGAGTTCCGCGGGCTCGCCCCCGACGAACTGCTCGAATGGTTCCGTACGGCGCGCGCCCGCAGCATCAAGGCGTTCACCGGGCTGTCGGCCCGGGACCGGCTGCCCTGGTACGGCCCCGACATGTCGGCCGCGTCCTTCGTCACCGCCCGGCTGATGGAGACCTGGGCGCACGGCCAGGACGTCGCGGACGCGCTCGGCGTCACCAGGGAGCCCACCCCGAGGCTGCGGCACGTGGCGATGATCGGGTTCAGAGCCATGCCCTACGGTTTCGCCGTACGGAATCTGCCCCTTCCGGCGCGGCCGGTGCGCGTGGAGCTGACCATGCCCGACGGGACGCCATGGGCGGCGGGCCCCGAGGAGGCCGCCGACACGGTCCGCGGGCCGATGCTGGACTTCTGCCTGCTCGTCACCCAGCGCGTCCACCGCGACGACACCGACCTGGAGATCACCGGCGAGACCGCGCGCGCCTGGATGGAGATAGCGCAGGCGTTCGCCGGACCACCCGGTAAGGGTCGATCAGGGAAAGGCCAGGGGTATTCCCGATGATTTGAGAGGCAGCCCCGGTGACATGCTGTAAGCATGCGGACAATCCTGAACGTCATCTGGCTGATCTTCGCCGGTGTCTGGCTGGCCATCGGCTACGCGATCGCCGGCGTCATCTGCTGCGTCCTGATCGTCACGATCCCGTTCGGCATCGCCTCGTTCAGGATCGCGGCCTACGCGCTCTGGCCGTTCGGCCGGACCGTCGTGCGCGACCCCGACGCGGGGGCGCTCTCCACGATCGGCAACGTCATCTGGCTCGTCTTCGCGGGCATCTGGCTGGCGATCGGGCACGTGGTCACCTCGATCCCGCTGTTCCTGTCGGTCATCGGCATCCCGCTGGGCATCGCGAACCTCAAACTCATCCCGGTTTCCCTGCTCCCGCTGGGTGCGCGCATCGTCGACGTCGACTAGGGCAGTGCCCGGGGGACGTAAGCTGTCCCGAAGAGTCACTGCTAATAACCGTTGGGTGCCATGACGTCCACCGATGCGCCTAGCCGGTCGATGAGGAGGCGGCTCGCCTCCAACGCCCGTGCCAGGCTGAACTGGGTGCTCGACACGAATTCGTGGGCGACCGTCCGCGCGACCACGAACGCGGGAGTCACTTACCGCGTCACGGGCCTCGCGGGCGAGGCGGCCTTCTTCGCGCTGCTGTCCCTCCCGCCGTTCGTGCTGGGGCTGATCGGGGTACTGGCCAAGCTCGGCACCTGGCTGGGGCCCCAGGTTGTCGTGCAGGTGAAGACCTGGGTGATCGACCAGGCCGGGCTGCTGTTCACCGACGACGCGGTGCACAAGGTGGTCAACCCGCTCATCACCGACGTCCTCAGCGACGACGCCAGCAAGGTCTCGATCATCTCGGTGGGCTTCCTGCTGTCGCTCTGGTCGGGCTCGCGGGCACTTTACGTCTACGTGGACCTCATCTCCGTCTCCTACGGGCTCGGCGAGGAACGCGGCATCATCAGGACCAGGCTGATGTCGTTCGGGCTCTACGTGATCGGGCTGGTCATCGGGATCATCGTGATGCCGGTGCTGGTCATCGGGCCGACGCTGCTCAAGGACGCGCTGCCGGGGGAGTACGGCGTCCTCGTCGACCTGCTGTACTGGCCGGTGGTGGTCATCGGCTCGGTGCTCTTCCTGACCGTGCTCTACCACGTGAGCGTGCCGGTCCGGACGAAGTGGTACCGGGAGCTGCCGGGGGCGATCCTGGCGCTGTTCCTGTGGATCGTTTGTGCCGCCGTGCTGCGGGCCGTGCTCGCGGCGTGGTTCTCGCCCGTGTCCGTCTACGGCTCGCTGGCCGCGCCCATCGCGCTGCTGCTCTGGCTCTACATCACCGCGCTCGCCGTGCTGATCGGAGCCATCCTGAACGCCGAGGTCGATCGGCTCTGGCCCGGCGCCAGTCGTACCAAATAGGGAATAATCCCCCCGGTGGACGCACAGCGGAGAGTCGGCCCCTACACGCTCGTCAAGAAGCTGGGCGAGGGTGGCATGGGGTTCGTCTACCTCGCGGAGGACCCCACCGGCAGGCGCGTCGCGCTGAAGATGATGCGGCCCGAGCTGGCCGCCCGTGAGGAGTTCAGGCGCCGGTTCGGCAAGGAAGCCGAGGCCGCCAGGCGGGTCGCCAGATTCTGCACCGCCCCCGTGCTCGACGCCGGGTTCGAGGGCGGGACCGCCTATCTGGTCACCGAATATGTCGAGGGCCCCGACCTGTCCGGCGTGGTCGTCCGGCAGGGGCCGCTGACCGGGTCGAACCTGGAGGCGCTGGCCGTCGGCGTGGCCACCGCGCTGGCCGCGATCCACCAGGCCGGGGTCGTGCACCGCGATCTGAAGCCGTCCAACGTGCTGCTCAGCGCGGTCGGGCCGCGGGTCATCGACTTCGGCATCGCCCAGCTCGCCGACGCCGGGGGAGCGCCCGTCACGATCGCCCAGAGCATGGGGACGCCCGCGTACATGTCGCCCGAGCAGGCCAAGGGCGAGCAGGTGACCTCGGCGAGCGACATCTTCTCGTGGGCCGCCTTGGTGGCGTACGCGGGCATCGGCCGGCCGCCGTTCGGGTCCGGCGGGGTCGCCGAGGTGGTCTACCGGGTGATCAACCACGCGCCGGTGCTCGACGGGCTGGACGAGCGGATCAGGCCGCTGGTCGAGCGGGCGCTGGACAAGGACCCGATGCGGCGGCCGACCGCACAGCAACTCCTGGACCGGCTGCTCGGCCGCGCCGAGGTGCCGGTCGCCGCCGCCACCAGACTCGTCTCAGACACCTGGACCCCACTCGCCCCCACCCCACCTTCCGCCGCCCCACCCTTCGCCACTCCGTCGTCAGCCATCCCATCGTTGGCCAGCCCGGCGTCAGCCACCACGCCCGGTGCCACGCGGCCCGACAGTCGGTTCGACGGCCCGTCCGCTGGTTCGCTGGGAGGGCCGTCCGCGGTGGTGCCGGCAGGTTCTTCCGCTGGCGCGGTCAAAGGGCCGTCTGCCGGACCGCTGGCAGGCCCGTCCGCTGGGGCTGGTGAAGGGCCGCCC
Source organism: Nonomuraea sp. NPDC048901 (assembly GCF_040649695.1). Taxonomy (NCBI): domain Bacteria; kingdom Bacillati; phylum Actinomycetota; class Actinomycetes; order Streptosporangiales; family Streptosporangiaceae; genus Nonomuraea; species Nonomuraea sp. NPDC048901. Next base: position 797,328 of record NZ_JBEZFW010000002.1, read on the forward strand.
GCCGGAGCGGGTGAAGGGCCGTTCGGCGGGAGGCGGGCTGCCGGGCGGGCTTCTGGGCGGCGCCGTTGGCTGGGCCCGGTCGTCGCCGCCGCGCTCGCGGCCGTCCTCGGCGTGGGCGCCACGCTCGCCGTACTGCGCCCATGGCAGGAGCGCGTCGCCGAGCCGGGCACCCCCGCCGTCACCCGCACGCTCGACGCCCTGGACACCACCTTCCAGGTGCGGATCGACTCCCTCGTACGGCAGGGCACCACGGCCCGCCTGCAGTGGACGGTCAAGAACGTCGGCAAGAACAACGCGCCCCTGTACGACAGATTCGGTGCCAGCACCCTCGACAACACCGTGTCGAGGATCAGCATCGTCCCTCCCGGCGTGGGCAAGCCGTTGTACCCGGCCAGGAAGGACAACGCCTGTCAGTGCGCCGAGGTCCCCACGGCCTCGTTCGGGGGCGGTATGCAGCTTCAGCTCTGGGCGGTCTTCGAGGGCGTGCCCCACGACGCGGAGCACGTGGACGTCAACCTCGGGCCGCTGGGAACGATCAAGAACGTGGCCCTCTCATCTGCCTGATCACCTGATCCGTGCCCGGTCCCCCCTGCCCGATCCGCTATCGTCTAGAACGTCGCGACTGGCGCGTTAGGTGGGGCGAACCACCAGGGAGCGGAAGGGCAGAAGGCCGTGCGCCTGGGTCTTCGCACATTGTCAACGATGACAGGAGAGTCATGAGTTCTCTCACAAGCGTAGACCCGCAGATCGCCGAGCTCATCAAGGCGGAGGAGCGCCGCCAGGCCGACACCGTCAAGCTCATCGCGTCGGAGAACTACGTGTCCAAGGCCGTTCTGGAGGCCACGGGCACCGTCCTGACCAACAAATACTCCGAGGGCTACCCCGGCAAGCGCTACTACGAGGGCCAGCAGGTCATCGACCAGGTCGAGACCCTGGCCAACGAGCGGGCCAAGGCGCTGTTCGGCGTCAATCACGCCAACGTCCAGCCCTACTCGGGCTCGCCCGCCAACCTGGCCATCTACATGGCCTTCCTGCAGCCGGGCGACACCGTGATGGGCATGGGCCTGCCGTTCGGCGGTCACCTCACGCACGGCTGGTCGGTCTCGGCCACCGGCAAGTGGTTCAACCCGGTCCGCTACGGCGTGCGCCAGGACACCGGCCGCATCGACCTCGACGAGGTCAGGGCGCTGGCCCTGGAGCACCGGCCGAAGCTGATCTTCTGCGGCGGCACGGCCATCCCGCGCACGATCGACTTCGAGGGCTTCGCCTCCATCGCCCGCGAGGTGGGCGCCGTACTCGCCGCCGACATCGCGCACATCGCCGGCCTCGTCGCGGGCGGCGCGCACCCGTCGCCGGTGGGCCACGCCGACGTGATCTCCACGACCACGCACAAGACGCTGCGCGGCCCGCGCGGCGCCATGCTCATGGCCACCACCGACGAGCACGCGACCGCGCTCAACAAGGCCGTCTTCCCCGGTCTGCAGGGTGGCCCGCACAACCACACCACCGCCGCCATCGCCGTGGCCCTGCACGAGGCGTCCACCGACGACTTCAAGGCATACGCGCACCAGGTGGTGACCAACGCGAAGGCGCTGGCCGAGGAGCTGTCGAGCCGCGGCTTCGACCTGGTCTCGGGCGGCACCGACAACCACCTCATCCTGCTCGACCTCACGCCCAAGGGCATCGGCGGCAAGCCGGCCGCCCAGGCGCTCGACCGCGCGGGCCTGGAGACCAACTACAACACGGTCCCCTTCGACACCCGCAAGCCGTTCGACCCGAGCGGCATCCGCATCGGCACCCCCTCTGTCACCTCCCGGGGGATGGGGCCGGCGGAGATGCGGCAGATCGGCGCGTGGATGGACGAGGTCGTCACCGCCCTGGCCAAGGGCGACGCCGAGCACGTCATCAGCCGGGTGCACCACGAGGTGAGTGAGCTGACCGCGCAGTTCCCCGCGCCTGGTCTCTCCTGATTTCCGTTTCGGCACAGCCGCCCGCCATACGTGGCTGTAGGTCTCCAGGAAAACGGCCGCTGAGCCCCGCACAGGGCTCGGCGCCGTTACGTGCGTGTCGTTGACCGGTGGCGCGGTTCGGTGGGCCGGAGGCGTCCCTCCCGGATGGTGGCCACCGGGAGGATGCGCTGGGTGGGCTCGCGGTGGGTTCCGCGAGAATCCACATAGACCCGCTCCGTCTCCCCGGTCAGCCGGAACTCCGTGGTCTCTGCGGTCGACCGGGACGCCGTGGCCTCTCCGACCAGCCGGAATACCGTGGCGTGCCTTATCGTGCCGTCGTTCGCCAGCCATTCCGAGTCTGGCGAGTCCATGCGCAGGACGCGGCGGGGTGCGTCCGTCACCGCCGTGATCGCGTTCTTCAACGGCAGGCCGCAGGCCAGCAGCTTGGTGATCGTGGTGGCCAGGTCGTGCACCGGGCCTCCGATGTTGCGTACGTGGATGTCGGTGCTGATCGAGTGCGGTGGGTAACCGGCGGCGAGCGCGCGTTCGGCGACGTCGAAGCTGAAGCTGGCCACGCCGTGCCCCACATCCAGCAGCACGCCCCGGTCGAGCGCGCGGGCCAGCGCGGGGGCAGGGGTGCCGTCGGGCCGCCACGGATGGCCGGTCTTGCCGTGGTAGCAGTGGGTGATCACGTCGCCCTCGTCCAGCAGGTCGAGCACGTCCTCGATCAGCGGCGGCGCCTCGCCGACGTGCACCAGCAGCGGCAGACCCGCCTGCCGGGCGACGAGCCGGCCGAGTTGGAGCGGCTGCAGCCCCATCGCGCCCACGACCGCGCCGCTGGAGCGGACCTTCACGCCGCAGACCAGACCCCGGTGCCGTTCGATGGCGGCTAGTGTGGCGTCCACGTCGATGAAACTCGGGTCGGCCGTTTCGCGTAGATGAACGAGGCCGTATGAGCCGATGTTCACCCAGGCGCGTATTTCGGTCTCGGCGGCCGGAACGACATAGCGGGCCAGACCGTCGATCGTCGCCTGGCCCGCGCTGCCCGCGTCGGCGACCACGTGCACGCCCTGGTCCAGGCCGACCCCGTCCGGGGGCACGCTGATCACCGTCATCCCGTCGTAGACGTGGGCGTGCAGGTCCACCCAGCCGGGCCCGATCCAGAGATCCCCGGGCCGCTCCCGGGTCGGCTCCAGCACCAGCCCGCCGCCTCCCGGAACCAGCCGCACCACCGAAGCCGAACCGACCACCCGAAGCGCATCACCGGTCATGCCAGGACCTCCGCGACAGCCGCATTGTGGAAGGCGCGGCGGATTCGGTTGATCGCGTCCGACCCCCGGCTGGGGTGCACCCGGTTGGTCAGCAGCACCACGAACACGTTCAGTTCCGGATCCACCCATAGGCTCGTCCCCGTGAACCCGGTGTGCCCATACGCCGCCGGGCTCAGCAGATCGCCCCCGCTGCAGCCGGGCCGCTCCCACCCCTCCCAGGCCAGCGCCCTGCCTCCGGTCCGCGTCCGGGTCATCACCTCGAGCGTTCGGGCGCCCAAGAAACCGCCGCCCCGGCACAGCGCCCGGCCCAGCCGCGCCAGGTCCTCCAGCGTGCCGAACAGCCCCGCGTGCCCGGCCACCCCGCCCAGCACCTCGGCGTTCTCGTCGTGCACGGTCCCCTGGACGATCCGGCCGCGCCACGGGCAGTCCTCCGTGGCGGCCGCGCGACCCCGGTCGGCCTCGGGCAGCAGGAAGCGGGTCTCGTCCATGCCGACGGGCCCGGTCACCCGCTCCCGTACCAGCTGGTCGAGCGGGGTCCGGGCGGCGCGTTCGGCGATCAGGCCGAGGATCATGAACCCCTGGGAGCTGTACTCGACCCCGGGCGAGGAGCGCAGCGGCAGCCGGGCCACCGCCGCGAGCAGTTCGTCGCGGGTTGGGTGGTCGCGGTAGAGCGGCTGCTGCCCGGGGATGCGCGAGGTGTGCGTCAGCAGCTCGAAGACGGTGATGCCGGACTTGTCGGTCGAGGCGTACTCCGGCAGGTGCAGCGCGATGGGATCGTCCAGGGTCAGCTCGCCCGACTCGACCAGCGCCATGACGGCCAGCCCGACGATCGGCTTGGTGAGCGAGGCCAGGTCCCACAGGGTGTCGTCACTGACCGGGTCGCCGTTCCACGCCAGCGTGCCGAGCCGGCCGCGCGAAACCGGGCCGCTCGACCTGCCGTAGGCCCAGGCCGCGCCGGAGAACTCCCCGAGGGCTCGGGCCCGCGCGAGCACGTCCGTCATACGTTCCTCCCGATCGCCGCCGGCACGCGGGCGGCGGCGGCCACCACCAGCGGTCCCAGCAGCGGTATGTCGTCCTGACTCAGGCTGAGCGTGAGACCCGCGCCCACCGCCGTCCCACTCGCGTCGCGGACCACCGCCCCGACACAGCGCATGTTCGCCTCATTCTGCTCCTTGTCGATCGCGTAGCCGCGTGAGCGTACCGCCTCCAGCTCCTGAAGCGGCAAAGCCGCCGCCGACCGGGGCTGAGGTCCGTGCATGAGGACGCCCCCCGTTCGGACCTGCTCCGGGCGTGAGGGCGCCCCGCCGTTCGGACCTGCTCCGGGCATGAGGACGCCCCGCCGTACGGAGGGTTACGGCGGGGCGTCGGGTGCCTTCGGGGACGGGCCGGAGGTCCCCGGAGGCGGTGGCCGGTGGCGGGTGGCGCCGCTACCGGCCGGGGGCGGCCCTCGCGGGCGGGACCGAATCGCCCGCGCGGACTTGCTCTTCAGTTGGTCTTATGGACTTCCTTAGAGTGATCAGCCCAGGAAGAGGTAGTCGGCCTTGTAGTCGACCTGGGTCTGGGCGCCGACCGTGCAGGTGCCCGCGGGGGCCACGCCGCCCTCGGTGTTGAGGCGCAGGATCGTGGTGGCGTGGGCCAGCAGGCCGGTGTTCTTGCCGGACTGGGTGGCGTCCAGGACCAGCTCGGGGATGTTGCCGTCACCGTTGGGGGTCTTGGTGACGACCGCTCCGCGTACCGCGCTGCCGTCTGGAGCGACCCACTGCGGCGGTCCCGCGGCAGGGGTCACGAAGGAGTGGTCGATGCCGCGCCGCAGCTTGGCCGCCACGCCGTACTGGGTGAAGGCCGCTGCCGCGCCGGGCTGCTGGGTGCAGGCGTAGATCTGGGCGCCCTTCAGCACCTCGGCGGTGACCGCGCGGGGGTGGTCGAACGGGTCGCCGGACAGCTGGCCGCGCACCGCGCCGCCGTTGAACTCCGTGGTGTGCAGGTTGGTGTAGTACCGGCCGGGGTTGGCGGCGATGCGCTTGACGACCGGCGCGGCGACCTTGGCCTCACCCGCGACCCCCGTCAGGTTCGACGGCAGGCCCGCGGCGTCGGCGAACAGGTCGGCGACCACGTCGCCGTTCTTGCCGCTCGCGCCCTTGTGGACGTGCCCGTTGGTCACCGGGGCGAGCCCGGTCCAGAAGGCGGTGTAGCCGATGATCGAGCCGGCCGGGCGCAGCCACCAGGTGGCCTGGCCGTCCTGGTCGCCGCGCTTCTTGCCGTCGTTCGCGGGCACTTCCTTGGTGCCGTCGGCGCGGGCGGAGAGCGTGGCCTGGTTGCTGCCCTGCAGGACGCCGTTGAGGTCGATCGGCTTGTTCAGCCGGTGGAACTGGCCGCGGACCGCGCCCTTGGGGTGGGCGGCGTCGTGCAGGTTGGCGTAGAAGCCGCCAGGGTCGTCGATCAGCGCCTTGACCAGCGCCGGGTCGGCGGTGACCGTGCCGGTCACGCCGAGCACGGACTTGGGCAGCGGCTTGGTGAAGAACTCGAGCTTGACGTCGCCGTTGGCGCCCTTGGCGGCCTGGTGGATGTGGCCGGCGGTAGGTGAGTCGATCTTGTTCCAGCGAGCCGCGAAGGTGACCTCGTTACCGCTGATCTTGATGACGACGGTCGACCGGCCATCGGCGTCACCCTTGACGTCCACCTCGTTGGCGCCGCGCAGACCGGCGGCGAGATACACGTCGTCACCGGAGGCCGAGACAGTCGCCTGAGCAGCGGTGACCGGAGCGAGAAGGCCGGTGGCGAGCAGCGCCCCGGACAGGGCGAGCGTACGAATCGACATGATGAAACCTCTTCAAGGATTGTCATTGGGGTTGGTACGGCAAGCAGTACGCGACCCGGTCCGAAGAGGTTCAACCGCTGAATCCGTAAATTTACACATAGGGAAGTGCGCACAGAAAAGCCCTCCCACCTGCGGTGGAAGGGCTTCTGAGAGGTGAGTCCCGGGGAATTCAGGCTCTGACGGTAAGTAAAGTCTTACCAGTCGTGGTGACCACCTCGAAATGATCGATGTCCTCGAGCTTCCACGGGCTGCCGCCGTGCATGTAGAGCGGATCGGGCGACCCGGGCACGCCGTATCCGGCGGGTGGCACCGACCAGCCCGTCATGATCCGCTGCTTGCCCGTCTTGGACACCGAGATCAGCTCGCATTCGAGCGGGCCCTTGATGCCCGAGAGCTTGAGCGCGGCATGCGTGCCCCAGCCCTTGGACTCCAGCACCAGCCCGCCGGTCACGCCGTCGGCGCCGACGCCCTCGATGGGCTTGCCGTCGGCGTAGAACTGCTCGGCCGGACCCAGATGCTGCGTGGGATGGCCCGCCGCCACGGGCGGCGCCGCGTCACCGCCCCCGAGCTGGGTGCCGACCGCGAGCCCGCCGGCCACCAGCGTGACCGAGGCCGCCAGCCCGATCACGAATGTGCCCCGCCTCGACCGCCGGTCCTCCGCCTTCTTACGCCGGAGCAGGTCGATGACATCGGCCTGCCCGTAATCGGGAGGAGGGGGCTCTTCTCGCACCGGCCCGATCCCCGTCAGCACACTGGCCACTCCGGCCAGCTCTGACAGCTCCGCCCGGCATGACGGGCAGAGGGAGAGGTGCGCTTCGAAGGCCAGTCTGTCGTCGTCGTCCAGCAGGCCGAGGGAGTAGGCGCCCACGTCCGTATGCTCGACTCTGTTCACGCCGTCACCCCTCTCTCCTGCAGTGCGACGCGCAACGCGCGGACCGCGTAGTAAACCCGGGACTTCACTGTGCCAACGGGGATGCCGAGCGCTATGGCAGCATCGTTGACCGACCGGTCTCGCAAGATCGTCTCGTTGAGGATCTCGCGGTGGGCCGGGGATAACGCCATCAGCGCCTCGGATACGACCACCTGGTGCAGCAGTCCCTCCATCTCGTCCGGCACGGGCATGCTCTCCAGCGGGCCGTCGCCTGATTCCGGCGGGCGGGCTTCCTTGCGCCGCCGGTCATCGATCACGATACGGCGTGCGACGGTGGCTAGCCAGGGCATGAGCGAAGCCGAATCCGGATCAAGCTGCTCGGAACTACGCCAGGCACGGATCATGGTCTCCTGCACGACGTCCTCGGCCCATTGCCGATCGCCCGCCGTCAGCCGGATCACGAAGGCCAGCAGCGGCCGGTGGTACTCCCGGTAGAGAGTGGAGACGACCACTTCGTCATCCGGACGTACTCGCCTCATCCGGTGGCGTGAGCGTGGCTTGCCCATGGGGGCGGCTCCCTCGGCCGAGGGCGGGGGACACGTGCTGACTCGCATCATTCCCCTTTCAAAGTGCAGTCGGCAGGAAGTACGGACAGATTCCCTGGTGCGGTTCAACAGATCGAGAAGAAAGTCGTTGCGAAGTCGCAGGAGGGATGCGTAGAGTCACTTCCCAGCTGCACCGAGAACTCGAGTGAGGAGGTGACGACCATGCGGGCTGTTCTGTTCGGCTTGCCGTTTGTCATCCTCCGGGGGCCCGCTTAGAGGTCACCCGGGTCCTTCTCGACCACAAAGGTGTCACTCCGTTGTTCTCCACGCTTTTCCCGCTCGGCTGGACCGAATCCCGCGCCGCCGAGCTACCACTACATACCGTGCCCGCCCGGGTGTCCCGGGTCGATCGCGGTGCGGCCGAAGTGATCGCCGCCGATGGGCAGCATCACGTCAAATACGGCGCGCGCGTCCGCAGGGCGTCCGCTGACGACCCGGTGGCGCTGCCCTGTGTCGGAGACTGGGTCGCGCTCAAGGAGCTCCCAGAGGGCCGCTACGAGCTCGACGCGGTCCTGCCGAGAAGCAGCGCCTTCGTCAGGGGCGGCGTCAGCCGCGACTCGCGCGGCGGCTTGTCGGGCGACGGCCAGGGCCAGGTGCTCGCGGCCAACATCGACATCGTCTTCGTCGCGGAGCCGTCCATGCACGCCACGGACTTCGCCGACCTGGGCCGCATCGAACGGCTCGTCGCGCTGGCCTGGGAGTCGGGCGGCACGCCGGTCGTGCTCGTCACCAAGTCCGACCTGTTCGAACGCGGCCTCGACGACCTGCTCGCCGACGTACGCGTCGCCGCGCCGGGCGTCGACGTGCACGCCGTCTCCTCGGTGCTCGGCGACGGCGTCGAGCTCGTACGCGGCTACCTCGAAGGCTCGCGTACGGCCGTCGTGCTCGGCCCGTCGGGCGCCGGCAAGTCCACGCTCGTCAACGCCATGGCGGACGGCGAGGCGATGGAGACCCAGCAGGTGCGCGCCGCCGACGGCCGGGGCCGCCACACCACCGTGCACCGGGAGCTGATCCCGCTGCCCGGCGGCGGCCTCGTCATCGACACGCCGGGCATCCGCCGCGTCGGCCTCTACGAGATGAGCGAGGGTGTCGACCTCGTCTTCTCCGACATCGAGGAGCTGGCGGCCGGCTGCCGGTTCGACGACTGCGGCCACGAGAGCGAGCCCGGCTGCGCGGTGCTCGCCGCCCTGGAGTGCGGCGAACTCCCCGAGCGGCGGCTGATCAGCTGGCGCAAGCTCCAGCGCGAAGCCGCCTGGATGGCCTCGCGCACCGACGCGCGGCTCCGCAAGGAGCAGCAGAACAAGTGGAAGGTCATCCACAAGGAAATGCGGCGCACGGGCAGAAACCGCCCCTGACCGGGTAACACCACTGCATGGAGCTGCTGTTCGCGGACCGCGCGCAAGCGGGGGCCATGCTGGCGGGGCGCCTGCTCGACGCGCAGGACCCGGTGGTGCTGGCGCTCCCACGCGGCGGCGTGGCGGTGGCCGTGCCGATCCACCGCAGTGTCGGTGGCCGGCTCGACGTGCTGGTGACCCGGAAGATCGGCTATCCGCCGACGCCCGAACTGGGCGTCGGCGCGATAGCCGAGGGCGGCGAGCCGGTGTTCGACCTGCTGCTGCTGCGCAGGCTCGGGATGACGCCCGAGTCGGTGGCGGACGTGGTCGCGGAGGAGCGGCGCGAGCTGGCCCGCCGGGTCAAGGTCTATCGGGGCGACCGCCCGCTGCCCGATCTCGCCGGACGCGAGGTGATCGTGGTCGACGACGGCCTGGCCACCGGCGCCACCGCGCGGGCCGCGCTCCGGGCGGTCGGCGCGGCCAAGCCGGGCCGGGTGACGCTGGCCGTGCCGGTGGGCGCCCGCGACACCGTCGAGGCCATGCGCGAGGAGGCCGACGAGGTGGTGGTGCTGCGGGTCCCGGCGGATTTCCGGGCGGTGGGGCAGTGGTACGAGCACTTCGACCAGCTCAGCGACGCCGACGTGCTGGATCTGCTGGCGGGTGTGCGGTGAGGGGTGTTTCGTCACACGACCGTTTCGGACTCTGTGACGGTCCGTCGGGGTTGGTGTCCCTTGGGAGGGATACCCCTGCGGGAGTGAGGAAGAGGCCGGTCCGTCGGGGCTGGGGTCCCTTCGGAGGGATACCCCCTGCGGGGGAGCGGAAGAGGCCGGTCCGTGGAGGGCGGGGTCCCTTCGGGGGAGCGGACGAAGGTGGTCCGTTGTGGCCGGGGTCCCGATGGGCGTGGGGTCAGTTGGAGAGTACGGCCCAGACGAGCTTGCCCTGGGCGCCGGGGGTGAGCCAGCCCCAGCCCGTGGTGAGGGCCTCGACCAGGCGCAGGCCGCGGCCGTATTCGGCGAAGACGTCGGTGGTGGGCGGGGCGGCGGGCGCGTGCCGGCTGTAGTCGCTCACCACGCACGCCACCTCGGGCCGCCGGCTCAGCAGCCGGAGCTGGATGGCGCCGCCGCCGTGCCGCATCGCGTTGGTGACGAGCTCGGAGACCACCAGCTGGGCGTCGAAGACGATGTCGTCGGAGCCCCACGAGGTGAGCGTCCGGTCGACGAACCGCCTGGCAGAGGCCACGCAGACGGGCTCGAACGTGCTCAGCTCATGAAAGCGGAAGACCTCGTCACACGGTCCGCGCCGCCCGTCGAGCAGAATGGGCAGCAGCCATTCGGGTGCCTGGGCACACGTGGCGGCTTGCGGCCGAGCGTCGAAAGTCGTCATCCTGGCCCCCGAAGCGCGGTCTAGGTGATCCAATGCCCATCTTTACGGCGTGTGCTTACCGATGCAAGACTTTTCGTGTTTTACAGATGCAAATAGCATCTGCACGTGCAGATGATCTGGGAGCGATAGGTGTGAGCGCACTGAGTGCGGAAGGGAATGTGGTCGGCTACTCGCCGGGAAGCCCGACGGTGCTGCGGATCCTGCTGGGTACGCAACTGCGCAGGCTCCGCACGGAGAAGCGTATCTCGCGGGAGGACGCGGGGTATGCGATTCGCGCTTCTCACGCCAAGATCAGCCGCCTGGAGCTCGGGCAGGTCAGCTTCAAGGAACGCGACGTCGCCGATCTGCTCACCCTCTACGGCGTCACCGACGAGGCCGAGCGGGCGCCGTTGCTGGAGCTGGCCCGGCAGGCGAACGCCCCGGGCTGGTGGCACAAGTACAGCGACCTGCTGCCCGGCTGGTTCGAGGTCTACATCGGCCTGGAGGGTGCGGCCTCGGTCATCCGTACGTATGAGAACCAGTTCATCCCCGGCCTGCTCCAGACGCCCGAGTACGCCAGGGCGGTGATCAAGCTGGCGCACGAGACGACTCCCGAGGCCGAGGTCGACCGGCGTGTGGCGCTGCGCACCAGGCGGCAGGAGCGCCTGGCCGGTGGCCGGGCGCTCAAGCTGTGGGCGGTCATCGACGAGGCCGTGGTGCGGCGCGCGCTCGGCGGCCGTGAGGTGATGCGGCGGCAGATCGAGCACCTGCTGGAGATGACGAAACGGTCCAACGTCACCGTTCAGGTCATCCCGTTCGAGCGCGGCGGGCACGCCGCCGCCGGCGGGCCGTTCAGCATCCTGCGCTTCCCCGAGCGTGACCTGCCCGACGTCGTGTACCTGGAGCAGCTCACGAGCGCCCTCTATCTGGACAAGCCGGCTGAGTCCGAGCATTACATGCAGGTCATGGACCGATTGAGCGTCCAGGCCGACTCCCCTGAGCAGACCCAACGCTTCCTGGAGCGCCTGCTGTCAGTGTGATCCACCCCATATCGGGGTTTTGGTCGTCCCGTATATGGCGATCTTGGCGATGCCGTAACGTGATCTCGCAACCACGGCTGCACGTGCATCCGTAAGCGCGCGAGGGAGCTTCGCCCATGCATGAGTTCCGCAACGGAACGCCCGCCGGTCGCCTTCCCGCCGTCTGGCGCAAGAGCAGGCGGAGCAACCCCAACGGCAACTGCGTCGAGGTGGCCGATCTGCCCACGGGGGAGGTGGCGATGCGTAACTCACGCTTCCCCGAGGGGCCCGCCCTGGTCTACACGCGGGATGAGATCACCGCGTTCGTGCTCGGCGCCAAGGATGGCGAGTTCGACGATCTGATCGTCTGAGCCAAGAGCCCAGAGCCAGGCGCAGCGCCGACTCAGAGCGGTCCAGCCCCGAAGCTCGGCGAGCAGCGATCCGGAAACCACTTCAGCCCGGCGTCACGGATGACGCCGGGCTGAAGCGCGTGCTGGGGGCTGAGGTCTTTTGCCTGATCAAGCAGTTGCCCCGACCGGGTTCGCCGGAGCCTGGACTTGGCTGGCCAGGCCCCGGTTCATCGGGGCAACTGCATGATCACGCGGTGATCGCTGCCGGGTGGAGTCAGGCGGCGGAGATGCCGGCGCTGGCGGCGCGGCGCATGCGACGGCGACGCTCGGAAGCGCGCTCGTCCTCGTTCAGGCCACCCCACGTGCCGTACTTCTCCGGACGGGACAGCGCGTAGTCCAGGCACTCGTTGCGGACAGGGCACTGGGCGCAGATCGCCTTGGCCTTCCGCTCGCGCACGTCACGCTCGGGCTGCCGCTCCCCATCGGGGCCGAAGAAGAGCACGAGGTCCTCACCCCGGCACGCGGCATCATCCTGCCAACCCCAGCTGGGGCGCGGGCGGGCGAGCTGCCGACGTACCTGAGACATGAGAAAACCACCTTCGTGAGAGGTATTTCAGTAATTGAGCCGCATTGGACGTTTTCGGCGTCACTGTTCCAACGCAAAGGTGGGCCGTAGTGTTCCCGTGATCAGGTAAGGGCGGGCGTGGCGTACCGCACAGGCGTGAGCCTGTCCAGCGAAACCAGCCGGTAGGTGGTGATCTTCTCGGCGCAAGCCGTACCACACGGCGCTTGGAACACCGATGGCTCAACCACAACCTCGAACCGGACGTCGCCGCAGCGCACGATGGCTTCGGTGACGTCGCCGTCCGACCTGGAGGATTCCACGGCCACTGCGCCGACAGAACACTCTCCCGAATGGGTTCGGGCGAAGTGCTCGACGGCTTGCAATGGCTCAGGGATGCCTGCGCGTCCCCGGTAACGGTCGAGAATGATCTCGCCCGACCGGTACGCGTTAGCCGCTGCGATCGCAGCAGCCTGAGACATGCTGCCGTAGAAAATTCCGTGTGGCAAGCACACGAGGTTGGCGGCGTAGCGATCGCCGCCAACGTGTGACGTTTCCCATACTCTGTCCGGCCAGTTTTCGGCCAGGCTTCGAGCGATGGGCAGTCCAATGCGGGCGCAACACGCATTGCGCTTGGCGTGCGTGCAGACCAGAAATACCGGCTCGTCTTCAAGTATGCAGGACTCCGGGACCACTCCGGCCACCAGCGCGTCCAGGTCAAGATCCTCGGTACCTGCGATGACTCCGCTGGCCAGCCAGGGGTTGGGGCCCGTGGCGTAGCCCACTAGCACACGCAAGTCCTGCTCCTGTGGGCGGACCCGTCTGCCGGGGCGGCGGATGAGCTGGGGTCTGATGCCACGTTCTTGGGCTCGGCGCACGAGGTTCGAGATTTTTTCAGGAAGCTCGAAGGTTTCCAGATGTGACGGCCACGGTCCGTCGTACTCGACGAGTAGCCACAGCCGGGCCCCCACGGTGGCGCTGGCCAGATTCGGCACCCCGCCCGTGTGGCAGCCATCCGGATGCTCGCAGCCCCTGGCCAACGCCTTGCTCCCCTCTTGCGAATTAGGTAAGACTAACCTAACGGTAAGAGGGATGTACGGGTTATCGGTTGAAAGCCGCCCTGGCGGCCGGCAGCGCCGCCGCCCGGTCCTCGGGGACGAGGCCGATCCTGGTCCTGCGGTCGAGGAGGTCGTCCGCGTCGAGCGCGCCCTCGTGGGCGACGGACCACATCAGCTCGCCCATCGTGATGCCGAGGCCGACCTCCTCGGGATGCGCCCGGACGAGTTCGTGCACGGCCGCCGCCTCGACGCCGTGGCGGGCGACCAGCCGCTCGGGTGGGCGGCCCGCGCCCGCCCCGGTTCGCGGGGTCACGGCGCCGTGACCCCGGACGGCTCCGACGAGCGGGATCGAGGCGGTACGGCTCCGGCCCGCCGGGAGGTTCCCCACCGAGATCGCTCGATCCACCGCGTCGGCCGCCATCCGCCGGTATGTCGTGAGCTTGCCGCCCACGACCGTGACGACCCCTCCGTCCGCCTTCCCGCCATCTGCGTACACGGCGTGCCTGCGTGAGACGTCCGCCGTCCGCCCGCCCGCCGCCAGAAGCGGCCTGAGCCCCGCGTAGGCGCCCGCGACGGCCTCGCGGGTCACCGGTGCCGCCAGAACCGTGTTGAGCACGCTCAGGAGCGTCCTGATGTCCTCCTCGGGGGCCTCGGGCACGTCGGGGACGGGTCCGTCGAGGGGCTCGTCGGTCAGGCCCACGTGCACGCGGCCGTCGGCTTGGGGGAGTACGAGCGCGAATCGGCTGCTCTCTCCGGGAATCGGAATGTGCAGCCCGGACAGGAGGCCCGGCAGGGTTCCGGGGCGGAGCACGAGGTGCGTGCCGCGTGACGGGCGCAGGCTCACCCGCGGGTCCAGCAAGCCCGCCCACACGCCCGCGGCGTTGATCACCGTCCTGGCCCGGATGCCGAACTCCGCGCCGGTCAGCTCGTCACGCACCTTGGCGCCCGCGCCGGTCAGCTCCAGGGCGCGGCACCGGGTCAGGATCCGGGCCCCGTACGCCGCCGCCGTCCTGGCTATGGCCACCACCAGCCGGGCGTCGTCGTACACGCGGCCGTCCCACGACAGCAGGCCGCCCCGCAGGCCGTCCTCGCTCAGCATGGGCGCGAGCGTGTGCGCCCGGGCGGCCGTCAGCCGGGACGGCCCGGGCAGCAGGCGGCGCGGCGTGCCGGCGGCGGCGCGCAGCCCGTCGCCGAGCCGGTAGCCGGTCATCAGCAGCTCCGCCCGGGACCTGGAGACCTCCGGCGTCAGCGGCAGCACGTACGGATGCGCCTTGACCAGGTGCGGAGCCGTCCGCCGCAGCAGGACGCCGCGCTCGACCGCGCTCTCGCGGGCGATGCCCACCTGCCCCTTGGCGAGGTAGCGGAGGCCGCCGTGGATGAGCTTGGAACTGAACCTCGACGTGCCGAAGGCCAGGTCGTGCGCGTCGATCGCCGCGACGCTGAGACCGCGCGAAGCGGCGTCGAGCGCCGCGCCCGCACCTGTCGCGCCCAGGCCCACGACCAGCACGTCGACCGTCTCCTCCGCGACCACGGCCAGCTCGCGGGTCCGTCGCGCGGCGTTCAGCGAGCTGTCTGAGGGGCGCGCGGCGTTCGGCGGGCTATCCAAGGTAGGCCTCCAGCAGAGTGGCGAGTTCGGCGTCGAGTTCGTCGAGGGTCACGGGGTCGAGCATGGTGGGCGCCGACAGCAGGAACGACTGCGCCACGAGCAGCACCGCCCTGGCCTTGCGGCGGTCGCCGACGGCGGCTTCGAGCACGCCGAGCACCGCCTCGTGGGTGGCGCCGCGCCGATCCAGCAGGTACGGCAGCAGCAGCTCCGGGTCCGCTTCCACGATCTTGCGCCAGAGCGGATGGCCGCGCAGCCGCCGTACCCCTTCGACCACGGCGGCGACCGGGTCCGACAGGTCCAGTTCGGTGACGGCCAGCACCCACTCCCGCGTCATCAGGTCGGCGACCAGGCTCCGCACGTCGGGCCAGCGGCGATAGAGCGTCATCCGGGACACCCCCGCCCGCCGCGCCACGTCGGTGAGCGTGGTGCGCCGCACCCCGTAGGCGAGCACGCAGTCGCGGGCCGCGTCCAGCACGCCGTCATTGTGACGAATCGACGTCATATGTCACAGTGTAGACGTGCTGAACGAACCGATGCTGTGGTCGGGCTGGGGCGACCCCGCCAAGGCCCGCGAACTGCCCCCGCAGATCCGCGAGCTGCTCCACGACCTGCTGGGCGTACGCGAGCCGGCCGCTCCCGCCGCCTCGTTCGAGTCCGTACGGCTGGCCCCAGTCGCGCTCTCGCCCGCGCACCTGGCCGCCCTGGCCGACGTCGTGGGCCACGAACAGGTGCTGACCTCGCGCGCGGCCCGGATCCGGCACACGCGCGGCAAGTCGACCCCCGACCTGCTGCGGATGCGCGCGGGAGACGGCTCGGCCGCGCCCGACGCCGTGCTGCTGCCCGGCTCGCACGACGAGGTCGCCGCGCTGCTGCGGCTGTGCGCCGCCGAGCGGGTCGCGGTGGTGCCCTTCGGCGGCGGCACCTCCGTGGTGGGCGGGCTGGCGGCGTCCCGGTCCGGCTTCGCCGGGGTGGTGGCGCTGGACCTGGCCCGGCTCGACCGGCTCGTCTCGGTCGACACCGAGTCGATGGTCGTCACCGCCGAGCCGGGACTGCGGGCGCCCGAGGCCGAACGGCTGCTCGAACGGCACGGGCTGACGCTGGGGCATTTCCCGCAGTCGTACGAGTACGCCACGCTGGGCGGATTCGCGGCGGCCCGGTCCAGCGGGCAGGCTTCGGCCGGTTACGGGCGCTTCGACGACATGGTGGTGGGTCTGACCGTCGCCACTCCCTCCGGCGATCTGGACCTGGGTCGCGCGCCCAAATCGGCGGCGGGGCCCGATCTGCGGCAGCTCCTGCTGGGGTCCGAGGGGGTGTTCGGGGTGATCACGGCGCTGCGGCTGCGGGTGCGGCGGGTGCCCGGGCGGCGGGTGTACGAAGGGTGGCGGTTCGGGTCGTTCCGGGAGGGGATGGCCGCGCTGCGGACGCTGGCGCAAGAGGGGCCGCTGCCCGCGGTGCTGCGGCTTTCGGACGAGACGGAGACCATGATCGGGCTGGCCCGGCCGGACGACATCGGGGGCGGCTCCAGCGGCTGCCTGGTGATCGCGGGTTACGAAGGCCCGGTTGACGGTCCAGCCGACGGGCCGACTGACCGGCCGACCGACGGGCAGGAGGCGGGTTCCCCGGCGACGTCTTCCCCGGCGACGTCCGTCGAAGGGCGCAGGGCCGGGGCCGGGGTGGTGCTGGCGCGGATGGGCGGGGTGCCGCTCGGGACCGAGCCCGGACGGGCGTGGGAGCACGGCCGGTTCTCGGCGCCGTACCTGCGCGACTCGCTGCTGGCCGCCGGCGCGACGGTGGAGACCATCGAGACGGCCGGGTTCTGGTCCGCGCTGCCACGCCTGTACGACGCGGTACGGCTGGCCCTGCTCGGGGCGCTGGAGTCGCCGCTGGTCATGTGCCACATCTCGCACGTGTACGAGACCGGGGCCTCGCTGTACTTCACCGTCGTCACCGCGCAGAAGGGCGACCCGGTGGCGCAGTGGGAGCGGGCCAAGGAGGCGGTCAACGCGGCCATCGTGGCGGCGGGCGGCACGATCTCGCACCACCACGGCGTGGGCCGCGACCACCGCGAGGCGTACGCGGCCGAGCTGGGACCCGTGGGCGTCGACATCCTGCGCGCCGTCAAGGCCCGGCTCGACCCCACGGGCATCCTGAACCCGGGCATCTTGATCCTCTGAGGTCGACCTGGGGCCGCGGGCCTGGGGCGCGGGCCTGGCCTGGGCCGCGGGCCTAGGTCTGAGTCTGGGGGTCAGTCCGGTGGGTCGACCGAGGCGGCCTCCGTCATGGCCGCCGCCGCTTCCCCATAGCGCTGCTGCGCCTCGTACACGTCCGACAGGCAGGCCAGGGCGAACACCAGCGGCGCGCCACCCGCCGGACGGCAGAGCTCGACGGCCTCCTCGGCGTACGGCAGCGCCTCCGCGGCCCGGCCGCGCTTGAGCAGCAGCTTGGCCGCGGCCAGCAGGCAGCGGGCGAGCAGCACCGCGTGCTCGTCGGGGTCTGCGGCGGCCAGCTCCCGGCTGAGCCCGATCGCCTGGTGGACCCTGTCGAGCGCCCCACCACCCCAACGCGACCGTCTGCCGGCGTACGCCAGCAACCCCTCTACGGCGGCCACCCCCGCGGTGCCCCTCCGGGTGGCGTCGTCCGAACCGTTCCGGGCCATGGCAGCCCCCCATCGCGGCGACGAACCGCTTGCTTGGGGCGTGAGGCTACACCATCGCGAACCGATTGTGTTCCCAACGGCACGCTGCGTTCGGACGCGCTTCGGGAAGTGGGTGCGGCTTGGGGAAGATCGCGTAAAGATGGAGTCATGGTGGAAGTCGCGGCTGAGCGTGGAAGGCAGCTCTCCTCCCGGGTGTCGGAGGAAGGCGCGGGGTGGGCCTGTCAGCGGATCGGCACGTTCAACGACCTGAGACCCGACAACAAGGGCTTCACCTGGCTCAGCCCGCGCACGCTGTGGCACTCGCGCAACCAGATCGTCGCCGGGCTCTTCGGCGACCCGTCCGGGAAGGTGCGCCGCAGGTGGATCGCCGAGCAGGAGGCCCGTGGCGCCGACCCGGACTTCCGCGTCAAGCCGGAGGTGGGGGAGAGCTTCAGCTTCCTGCTGCTCGGCGACACCGGCGAGGGCGACGCCTCCCAATACGCGGTCGTGCCCGGCCTGCTCAAGGTGGGCGAAGGCACCTCCTTCGCGGTCATCGCCAGCGACGTGCTCTATCCGGCCGGGTCCGGCAACGAGTACGAGAACAAGTTCTTCCGCCCGTACAAGGACTATGACGCGCCGATCTACGCGATCCCCGGCAACCACGACTGGTACGACGGGCTTGGCGGTTTCATGCGCGTGTTCTGCGACGCCCCGGCGCTCCCGCCCAAGCGGGATGCGGGGTTACGTGGCCTGCTCTGGCGCAGGTCGGAGACGATCGACGAGCGGCTGCTGGCCGAGGCCCGCGCGTTCAGGGACCGTCCGGCGCAGCGGGCCGCGCAGCCGGGGCCGTACTGGGCGATCGAGACCCCGAGCCTGCTCATCGTGGGCGTCGACACCGGCATCCAGGGGGAGATCGACGCCCAGCAGACCGAATGGCTGCGGCGCACCTCCCTGGACCCGCGCCCGAAGATCCTGGTCACCGGCAAGCCGATCTACACGCGCAACGACTACAAGCCGTCCCCGCTGGAGGGCGGCGGCACGATCGACGACATCATCCGCGCCCCCGAACACCGCTATGTGGCCGCCATCGGCGGCGACGTGCACAACTACCAGCGCTATCCCGTCAGGGTGGGCGACCGGGTGATCCAGTACATCGTCTCCGGGGGCGGGGGCGCGTTCATGCACGCCACCCATACCACCCGCCGGGTGGACGTGGCGGGCGTGCACGAGGACGACTTCAAGTGCTATCCGCTGCGCGGCGACTCGCTGTCCTTCTACAGCCAGCTGTACGCCAAGCGGCTCCGGATGAAGTGGATCTACCTCACCCCGGCCGAGGCCGCCTGCATCATGGCGGACCAGATCAAGAACACCCCGGTCCGGCCCGTCGCCGGACCCATCAAGATCACTCGCAGGATGAGGTGGGCGGCCCGGCTGCTCGGGGCCTGGCCGATGCCGTTCCGGCTGCCCGTGGGCACGGTCTTCCACCGCTACCTCTCCGAGCTGTCCGACTGGGACACACCACCGTTCTTCAAGCAGTTCCTGCACCTTTCGGTCACGCCCGAGCTGCTCTCGGTGCGCTGCTTCGCCGCCACCGGCTGCCTGCCGCAGGAGGTGGATCCGCCGATGGAGGACGAGGTGCACATCAGTTTGTCGTAGTCACCTGGCACTCTGGACGGCGTGCACGTAGTGGTGGCAGACGGGACGATCCTGCCGGTCGGTGGTCCGGCTCGCCGGGTCGACGACCTGGCGCGGGCCGTGCGCGAGCTCGAAGCCGAGCGGCCGCGCTGGGTCTGGGCGGACGCCCGCGAGATCTATCCGTCCCTGCTGTCCAAGGGTGTGCGGGTGTCACGCTGCCACGACCTGACGCTCACCGAGGGGCTGCTGCTTGCGTACGAGGGACGATACGGCCAGCCGCGCTCGGCCAAGGCCGCCCACGCCAGGCTGCACGGCCTGCCGGTGCCCGACGATCAGCCCAGCGTGCCCGACACCCTGTTCGCGCCCGAGCCGCTCGGCGCGGAGGCGGTGGCGGAGGTGCTGGCCGACCAGCTGCGCCGGATCGAGGCGCTGCCGGAGCCGGGCCGGTTCCGGCTGCTGGTGGCGGCCGAGTCGGCGGGCGCGCTGATCGCCGCCGAGATGGGCCACGACGGCATGCCGTGGCGCCGGGACGTACACGACGCCCTGCTCACCGAGCTGCTCGGCCCGCGCCCGGTGCACGGCATGCGGCCGGCCAAGCTCCAGGCGCTGGCCGACGAGGTGTCGGCGGCGTTCGGGCATCCGGTCAATCCCGACTCGGTGCAGCAGCTGGTCAAGGCGTTCAAGGGGGCGGGCGTCGCGCTCAAGACCACCCGGTCGTGGGAGCTCAAGCAGCTCGACCACCCGGCGGTCGCGCCGCTGCTCGCCTACAAGGAGCTGGCCAGGCTGTACAGCTTCCACGGGTGGGTCTGGGCCGATCAGTGGGTGCGTGACGGGCGCTTCCGTGCCGAATACGTGGTGGCCGGGGTGGTGTCGGGGCGGTGGGCCACCGACGGCGGCGGCGCGCTGCAGATCCCCAAGGTGATGCGCCGCGTGGTGGTCGCCGACGACGGCTGGACGTTGATCGTGGCCGACGCCGCCCAGCTGGAGCCGCGGGTGCTGGCCGCGATGGCCGCCGACGGAGGGCTGGCGCGGGCGGCGGGGGAGATCGACCTCTACTCGGCGCTGGCCAAGTCGTTCGGGGGCGAGCGCGCCAACGCCAAGATCGCGATGCTGTCCGCCATGTACGGCGGCACCAGCGGTGACGCGTCCAAGCTGCTGGCGGTGATGCGGCAGCGCTTCCCCAAGGCCTACCAGTTCGTCGAGGACGCGGCCAAGGCGGGAGAGGAGGGGCGGCTGGTGCGCTCCTGGCTCGGCCGCACCAGCCCGCCGCCGTCGGAGGGGTGGAAGTCCCTGGTGTCGGGGCCCGAGGGGAGCCGGGCGATCCGGGATCGGGGGCGGTTCACCCGCAACTTCGTCGTACAGGCCACCGCCGCCGAGTGGGCGCTGGTGCTGATGGCGGTGCTGCGGGGGCGGTTGTCCGGCCCGGCCCGGCTGGTGTTCTTCCAGCACGACGAGATCATGGTGCACTGCCCGCTCGACCAGGCCGAAGAGGTGATGACCGCGGTGTCGGAGTCGGCCGCCGAGGCCAGCCGCCTGCTGTTCGGGGGGACACCGGTGCGCTTCCCGATGGAGGCGGTCGCGGTCTCCTGCTACGCCGACGCCAAGTGACTCCGCGCACGTCACATGGCGGGTGTCAGCGGGCCGCTGTTCACGTGGCGCCAGGTGATCGCCAGCCAGACCCCGGCCAGTGTCACCATCACCCCCACCACCAGCCCGAGCACCCCGTACGACAGCCCGCCCACGATCGCGCCCGCGACGATCGTGCCGGTGGCGCCGCACACGTTCATCAGCAGGTCGGACAGGCCCTGCACGGCGGGCCGGCTCCCGACCGGGACCGACTCGCTGACCAGCGCCGATCCCGCCACCAGGCCGCACGACCAGCCGAGGCCGAGCAGCACCAGCGCGCTGGTCACCTGCCAGACGCGGTGCCCGGCCGTACCCGCCAGAACGGCGGCGCTGAGCAGCAGCGCCATGCCGAGCAGCAGCACCGGCACCTTGCCCGCCTTGTCGGCCAGCCAGCCGACCACCGGTGACATGACGTACATCCCGGCGATGTGCAGGCTGATCACCAGGCCGATGATGTCCAGATTCGAGCCGTCGTGGTGGAGTTTGACCGGGGTCATCGACATGACCGACACCATCGCGGTGTGGCTGACCGCGATCATGACCAGGGCCTTGCGGGCCATGGGGGTGGTGCGCAGGGTCGTCCAGGCGTTCCTGATCGTCCGGTTCTGGCCGGCGGCGGGGGGTTGCGTGTCGTTCAGCCGGCGGGCCACTTTGAGCGGGTCCGGGCGCAGGCCGACCAGGATGATGAGCATCGCCAGCGCGAACGCCAGCGCCGCGAACGCGAACGGCCCGGCCTTCTCCACGAGGCCCGCGCTCATGCCGATCTGGTCGGCGGGCTTGGCCAGGTTCGGGCCGGCGACGGAGCCGATGGTGGCCGCCCAGACGACCAGGGACAGGTGCCTGGCGGCGTGCCCCGGCGGTGACAGGTCGGTCGCCGAGTAGCGGGCCGCCAGGTTCCCCGCGCTGCCGCCGCCCACCAGAACCAGGCCGACCAGCAGCAGCGGCCAGTTGCCGAGGCTGATGGCGCCGACGGACAACGCGCAGCCCGCCAGCGCGGCCACGTACGCCAGCGTGAGGCCCGTCCGCCGGCCGCCCCTGCCGGACGCCTTGGCGGTCGGCAGGGCGAGGAGGGCCGCGCCGAGTACGGTCGCGGTGCCCGCGAAGCCGCTGATCACGGTGGATCCGGAGAGCTCGTCGACGACGACTGAGCTCAGTGCCAGGCCGACTGCGACGCCTACGCCGCCTACTATTTGCGCGGCGGACAGGATCACGAGAGTGCGCCGCTGGACGGCCCGGATCCGGTCAGGGGATGAAATATCGGGCTTTATAGGGGCGCTGGTCACTTGTGAAGTCTCGCATAGCCCATGAGATCCCCCCAAAGGCCCAAATCACCCCACGCGGCGTTATTCAACTACTTAAGGCTGCTTTCGGGTGGGATGGGGTTTTCGCCGCCCGGCTCGGAGGTTCGCCCGCCTGGCTCCGAGAACCCGGCTCAGAGGATCGTCACCGGATCCCCCTGCGCGATCCGGCCAGGGGCGTCCGGGATGAGGTTCACGCCGAACCAGACCTTGCCGTCCCACCTGCGGTGCCTGGCCAGGGTGCGGATGGGCTCCTTGCCCTTGGTGTAGGTGGCGGCGTCCACGGTGGTCAGTACGCATCGGTCACAGCCCTTGACCACCCGGAACTCCGTGTCGCCGACGCGGACGCGCCTCCATCCGTCCTCGGCGAAGGCGTCCGGCACGCCGTCCACGACCACGTTCGGCCGGAATCTGCTCATGGGCAGCGGCGTGGGCAGCTCCTCGCCACTCTCGACCGCCGTCTCCGCGATCCAGTCGTTGAGCCGGGCCAGCGAAGCCGTGGAGGTGAGCAGCAGCGGATAGGCGTCGGCCAGGCTGACCCGGTCGTCCGGCCGGCCGTACTCGGGATCGACGGGACGGCGGGTGGGGTCGTCCTGCCAGGCCAGCCGGACGGGGCGGTCGATCAGCGCGCTCAGCCACGCGGCCGCGTCGTCGCCGCAGTCGGTCAGCTCTATCGACGTCTTCCGCATCTTGATCACCGAACGGCCGGCGGTGGGAGTGACCCGCAGCGGCGCGGCGTGCGGGCCGGTGAGCTTGAGCGTCTCGCCGTCCGGTTCCGGCACGCACATCAGCAGCCGGGGGAGCTCGCGGGCGGTCAGCATCTCGCCGTGCTCGTCGACGATGAGGTAGCGCCGGTCACCGGCCAGGCCCCAGGGCTGCACCTCGGCCTCATGTACCTCGTGCCCGGTCGTCGATTTGACGGGATAGATGTGGATGCTCGCCAGCTTCATGCGGCCGACGGTACATGACGCCCACCTGCGGGGGATTCGGCGACCGGCCAAGGGCTGAGGCGCTGGGGAGCGGCCGTCGGGCGGCTGTTAGCGTACCGATCATTCCGAGCGAGGAGAGCCTTGTGAGAGCTGCCACACCTGCTGTGACCTTCGACAGTGACGGGGTCCCGTTGATGGGAGTGCTGCACCTGCCGGCCGGCGAGGGGCCGCATCCGACCGTGGTGGTGCTGCACGGGTTTCCCGGCAATGAGCGCAACTTCGATCTGGCCCAGGCGCTGCGCCAGGCGGGGTACGCCAGCCTGGTCTTCCATTACCGGGGCTCCTGGGGCGTCGGTGGGGACTGGTCGTGGGGGAACGGCCTGGCGGACGCGGCGCGGGTGGTGGCGGCCGTCCGGGAGAAGCCGTTCGCGGCCGAGCACCGGCTCGACCCGGAGCGGGTCGCCCTCGTCGGACATAGCTTCGGGGGGTTCGTCGCCTTGATGACGGCCGCCGCGGATCCGGGGATCGCGGCCGCCGTATCGGTGTCCGGCGTCGACTTCGGCACGATCTCCCGCGGGCTCGACGCCGAAGGGCGGAGGGAGTGGGTCGAGGCGTTCGACGGTGAACTGCTCCCGCTCACCGGCACCAGCGGTGAAGCGCTGGTGGCCGAGATGGAGGCCGCGGGGGAGGAGTGGAGCCTGGCCTCGCTGGCACCCGCGTTCGCCGGACGCCCGGTGATGCTGATCGGGACCGGACTCGACCCCGTGACGCCCGCCGCGGTACACCACCGGCCGCTGCTGCCCGCGTACGCGGGGGCGGCGCTCGAACACCACGAATGGGCCACCGACCACGCCCTGTCCGACCACCGCGCCGAACTGGCCACGACGGTCCGCGACTTCCTCGACCGCGCTCTCGGCGTGCGATAACCGTTCAGATCCCGGCCGCGCGCTCCACCCAGCCGCGCTCATGACGCGGTGGCTGGGTCTCAGGTGGTCACGTCTGGCGGAAGGTGTCGAAGAAGACCTTGCGGGTTTCGGCCTGGTCGTCCCACTTGAGTTCGGGCATGTTGAAGGTGATCTTGTACGCGTTGGTGTCGTCGATCGTGACGAAACGGGTCAGCGCGTGCATGGGGACGCCGTTGGCCAGGGTGTAGGTGTACTCCCAGTCGGCGGCCTTCCAGTCGCGATACCGCGTCGCCTGGAGCTGTACCTGGATGTAGCCGTCGACGCGACCGGCCGCCTCCTCGCGGGTCAGTTCCGACAGGCCTCCGTCCTGCTGCGGGGTCGTCTGCTCGATGCGGGTCGTCATGCCGGAGTCCTTGGGCCCGGTGAAGGTGGCGTCGCCGCCTGACGCGGTCAGCTTCCAGCCGTCGGGGACGGCGGCGGAGAAGCCGGGCGGGGTCTGCTCGCTGAAGCCCTTGGGCACGGTCGCCGTCAGGGGATCGGCGGCGGGTGGCGACGACACCTCCTGGGTGATCGCCACGCTCGGCACCGGCGCGGGTGCGCTGCCCGTGCGGACGTACAGGACGACGGCCACGATCACGCCGATGGTGGCGATGCCCGTGACGATCAGGCGCGGGGTGGGGCGGCCGTCGCGGAGCCAGCCGCCCTCATCGTCGTCCTCGTGCCTGCGCCTGCTCTTGGTCAGGCGCTCCGAGGTGGCGCTGGGCAGCTTGGTGAGACGGTCGTGGGTCAGGTCGCGCGACAGGTCGATGGCCTGGTCGCGCAGGTGGTCCGGCGAGGCCAGCGGCCAGGGGGCGGCGGCGCGGCTGTCACTGGTCAGGGGCAGGATCGGCTGCGGGCCCGACGGGCTCGGGGAGTCCGCACGCGATTCCGGGATCCGGCGCGGCCCCGAAGGGCTCCCGAACGCCCCGCTGTCAGAGGCCCGATGGGATCCCGACGGCTCGCCGAACGACGGCGGCGCGCCGAGCGGCCCGCTGGGCGGGAAGCCCGGCGACGACGGTGGCCCGCCTGACGGGAAGCCCGGCGACGACGGTGGCCCACTCGCTGGGTAGCCCGGCGACGACGGCGGCCCGTCCAGCGGGGAGCCCGGCGAGGACACGGGCCCGGACGGAAAGCTGCCCGACGGGTAGCTGCCCGGCAGAGGACGCACCAAGGACGGTCCGGCCGGATCGCTCAGCGACGGGTGCGGCCCCGTCGGCGGGCGCTCCCCGGCCTCCGGTATCCGGTGCGACCCCGACTGGCTGGTGAACGCCTCGAACCCGTCCGCCCGGGGCAGCGACGGCAGTGCGTCCGTGCGGTGGCTGCCCGACGGGCTCGACATCCCCTCGTAGGGCATGGAGTAGCCGCCCGACGGGCTGTTCAGCGGGTCGTACGGCACGCGCACCGGCCCCGAGGGCGTCTC
Source organism: Nonomuraea sp. NPDC048901 (assembly GCF_040649695.1). Lineage (NCBI taxonomy): Bacteria > Bacillati > Actinomycetota > Actinomycetes > Streptosporangiales > Streptosporangiaceae > Nonomuraea > Nonomuraea sp. NPDC048901. The sequence continues at coordinate 822,620 of NZ_JBEZFW010000002.1, forward strand.
CACGATCCGCGACGGCATCGGCCCGGACAGCGAGTCGAACGGCGGCAGCAACCCGGCGGGCGTCGAGTCCGCCTCCGTGGGCAGGGACCGTGAGGTCTCGGCGGGTCGCGGGCGGGTCGAGCCGTGGGCGTGCAGGATCCGCTCCAGCAGATCGCCGACCTGCTCGGCGGTGAGACGTTCGGCCGGGTTCTTGCGCAGCAGGCCCTCGATCACCGGCGCCAGCGCGCCGGCCCGCTGCGGCGTGACAGGGTCCTGTGTGAGGACCGCGCCCAGCACCGCGATCGGGTCCGGCCCTTCGTACGGCGGGCGTCCCTCCACAGCCGCATACATCGTCGCCCCGAACGACCACAGGTCGGCCGCCTGGGTGATCGACTGCCCGGACAGCCGCTCCGGCGGGATGTAGGCGGGCGAGCCCATGAGCAGCCCGGTCTGCGTGATCGTGACGTCGCCCTCGATCGCGGCGATGCCGAAGTCGGTCAGCACCACGCGGTCGGAGGTGAGCAGGACGTTGCCCGGCTTGATGTCACGGTGCAGGATCCCGGCCGCGTGCGCGTGCCGGACCGCGTCGAGCACCCGGATGCCGATCTCGGCGGCCTGGATCACCGGGAGGGGTCCGCTCTGGCGGACCGCCTGCTCCAGGGACCACGCCCGGACCAGCTCCATGACGATCCACGGCCGGCCGTCTTCTTCGACGACGTCGTGCACGGTCACGATGCCGGGGTGCGTCAGCCGCGCGGCGGACCGGGCCTCGCGCAGCATGCGCCGGTGGGCCACCTGCTTGCCCGCCTGGTCGAGCCCGTACGGCAGGATCAGCTCCTTGACCGCCACGTCGCGGGCGAGCAGCACGTCATGCGCGTGCCACACCATCCCCATGCCGCCCCGGCCGACCGGTGACATCAACCGGTAGCGCCTGCCGATCAAACGACCCTGGCTCTGTGAAGCGTTTCCCTCCGCACCGGGTCCGCTGAGCAAGCGGTCGGCTGCCATGTTCCCGCCCCAATCTCCAGCCTCATCGGTCACAAGCGTCGCGCCGCCATACGTCAAGATTATGAGCGTTGGCCACGATATAGGCAGGTCATTCCCAAGGGAACCACAACTCGGCTCTTACAAATGCCTTGACGTGTCGCAATATCGCCCATCAATTGGATCAATTACGGTCGGCGGCCAGGGCGAGCAATGCGGCGGTGAATGCCTCTACCGGGGGCTTCACCAGGCCCGCACCGACCTGGCCGGTGCCCGCCACGCGGCCCGCGATACCGGTGTTGACGACGGGCAACACGCCGGTCCTGGCCACCAGAGTGATGTCGATGCCGACCGGTGTGCCGCGGAAGCCGAGTCCCGGGATCTGGTAGGCGGGATGCTCGGCGAGCGTGATCTCGTACATGGACCGGGTCGCCGCCACCGCGTCCGCCACCTCGCCGCCGACGAAGCGCACGATGGCCGGGGACGCCGCCATCGCGAACCCGCCCAGGCCCGACGTCTCGGTGATCGTGGAGTCGCCGATGTCCGGATTGGCGTCCGCCGGGCCGTACGCGCCGAGGTAGAGCCCGTCCGGCACGCCCGCCGGCCCGGTGAACCACCGATCGCCCAGCCCCGAGACCTGTACTCCGAAATCGGTGCCGTTGCGGGCCATGGCGACGACCATCGAGGAGCCGGGTACGTTCCTGGCCGCGTCGGTGCTCACCTTGCCCGCGGCCATGGCGGCGTTCAGGAAGAAGTGGTCGTTGCCGTTGACGAAGCGCAGCACCTCGGCGGCGCTGCCGGCCGCCGCCTCGACCACCCAGGGGGCCAGCTCGCGCAGGAACAGCGAGGTGGCGGCGCGGTTGCGGTTGTGCAGCTCGTCGCCCATCTGCAGCGCCTGCGCGATCATCGCGCGCAGGTCGATCGGGCCGCCCAGCTCGATCGCGGCCGACAGGACGGGTCCGAGCACCCGGTCCATCCACTGCAGCCGCTCCAGCACCTCGGGTCCGTACGCGCCGTAACGCAGCACCTTGCCCAGGCCCTCGTTGAGCGAGCAGTAGGCCGTGCCGCCGTGCTCGGCGTCGCGTACCTCCAGCATCCACATAGACGGGCTCACCACGCCCGCCATCGGGCCGACCGTGGCGTGCCGATGGCAGGGCTCCAGGAGTACCCGGCCGACGGCCAGCAGCTCCTCGGCCGACGGCACGTCATGGGCGTACTCCTCGAGCAGCATCGCGCCGATCAGCGCCCCGCGCATCGGGCCCGACGCGCGCTCCCAGTCGATGGGCGGCCCCGCGTGCAGGAACATCCGCTCCGGCAGGTCGAGCACCTCCGAGGCCCGCCGTACCCCGACGAGCTGGGGGCGGGCCGAGGTCAGGCGGCCGACGGCCCGTTCGTTGGCCGCGGGCAGGCGCGGGTCGGCGAGCACCTTCGCGAGCGCGTCCGCGGTGCCGGGCAGGGGCGGCCGCCACGCGACGGCGGTCGTGGGCACGGCCTGCGCGTCGAGCGACTCCTGAAGGAGGGCGGCGCCGACGGTGATCACGTGGGGCGGACCGGAGAGCAGAGTCAAAGGAGGTTCCTGGCGTGCCGGGCGGCTTGGGCGTTGGAGGTGAAGACGGTGGCGCCCGCCTCGCGGAACGCCGCGGCCTGCCGGTGCAGGCCTTGGGGGTCGCCCTCGGTGCCGATGAGCGCGACGACGACGGTGGCTCCATGGTGGGTGGCGTGGGCGACGGCCGAGGCGAGGGAGGCGGCCGGGTCGGGGTCGGCGCCGTGCCCGAGTACGACGTCCATGAGGATCACATCGCCCGGCTCCACCTGGGCCAGGGCCTCCAGACGGAGCGTCGGGTCGATCATCGGATGGGCGCGGCCCCTGGTGTAGGCGTCGTCGCCGTAGTCGGTGAACTCGCCCGCCCCGGCGATCAGGCTCGCCTCGGCGCACAGCGTGCCGCCCGAGTAGACGCCCTTGAGTTTCGTGTACGCCGACGTGGGCGACCAGCCGGGCCACGACTCCCAGGCGGGAACGGGCCGGCCGATGGCGCGCAGCGCCTCCTCCGCGGCCGCCGTCAGATCGCGCTCCCCGAGCAGCGCCGACACGACCGGCGTGCCCAGCCTCTCCACCACCTCCTGTACGGCCCGCGCCACCGCCGGGTCGGGCCGCTTGGAGACCAGCACGATCAGCTCGGTGGCCGGGTCGTCGTCCAGCATGCGCAGCGCCCGCATCGCCGACAGCCCGCCCACCTCGGCCGAAAGGTCCCTGCCGCCCACGCCGAGCACATGGCTGACCCCGGCGCCCGCCTGGTCGAGCAGGGACGTCACCTGCTGGGCGCCGGTGCCGGAGGCCGCGACGACGCCGATCGGGCCCGGCCTGAGCACGTTGGCGAACCCCAGCCCCACCCCGGCGATCACGGCGGTGCCGCAGTCGGGGCCCATGACCAGCACGTCACGCTCCTCGGCCAGCAGCTTGAGCCGCCGCTCCCGGGCGACCGGCACGCCGTCGCTGAAGATCATCACGGGTAGTCCCGCGTGGATCGCGTCGAGCGCCTCGGCGAACGCGTGCTCTCCCGGAACCGACACGAGCACCAGGTCGGCCGGGCTTCTGGCCGCCGAGAGGGTGGTGAGCGGGGGTTGGTCGGCGGCCGCCCGGGTCCGGGAGGCGGACAGCCGGGCCAGGGCGTGGTCGAGCTCGCCGGTGGCGGTGTCCACACTGTCGCCGCGCAGGGCGACGAGCAGGTCGCCCGGGTCGGCGGCGGGCAGGTCGAAGCCCAGGTCGCGAGCCAGGGCGAGGTTCAGTTCCGTGGCCATGGCGACGATGGCCACCCGCATGCCGGGCAGGTCCGACAGCGAGCGGCTGACGCGCATGAGGGTGACGGAGTCGTGGTAGACGCCCTTGCGCAGCAGCACCGCGTCGCGGGTCATCCGGTCACGCTCAAGGCGCGGGCCGGGGTCGGGGCCTCCGTCATGGCCGGGACATGGGGCAGGCTTTGGGGCGGGCTCGGGGCCTCCGCCATGGCCAGGACGGTGTCGAGACCGATGGAGATGCCCTGGAGGAGGTCGGATCCGGAGGTGTGGCCGAGCCGCCGCAGCTGCCGCCGCGCCGGTTCGAGCTCCTGCCGCCCGGCGATGCCGCGCAGCACGGCGATCACCTCGGGGCTGGCCTCGCCTCTGGCCGCGCAGTGCAGGAGTGTCGCCGAGATCGGCGTCGTACGGGTGCGGGCGTCGTACGTCACGGTCGCGGCCAGCCAGTCCGCCAGCCACACCGCCCGCTCCGCCTCGGCCGCCGCGCCGAGGTGCCTGAGCGTCACCAGCAGCCCGGCCAGCACGTCGTCCCCGCTCGGCGTCAGCCCCGGACCGAGGCCGACCAGCCGTTCGGCCGCCGTGACCGCGCCCAGCAACCGGCCGCTCGCGCAGCCGGCCGCCAGGAGCTCGATGGCGTCGTTGCCCGCCAATCCGGGCTCGCCGGGGGTCAGGCGAGGGGCGGCCTGCCTGAGCCGTTCGGGATCGACCCGGCCGAGCGGCGGCGCGGGATCCCACCAGCGGCGCGCCCGTACGCTCAGCCGCCCCAGCTCGATGGCGCCGTCGCCCACGGCGGCCTCGTCACCCACGGTGACGCGCGGCAGCTCGGCGGCCAGCAGCACGGAGTTGGGCAGCCGCGTCGCCGCGCCCGTGATGACGGCCAGCACGGACGGCTCCAGCTCGGTCCTGACCTCCAGGTACACCCCGGCGGGGAAGACGGCCAGCACCCGCGCGGGGCTGCGCGGCGCCTCCAGCACAGGGCGTACCGCCGCGCTGGCCGCTCCTGTCACAGGGGTACGCGGGCGCCTCGCATGAATACCGACGGTCACCGAACCTCCCTACCGGCTCTGGACCTGACCGTAGAACGTGCCGCACAACCGTCCGTACGGAGAAATTTGCCAAGAGTCAGCGTGAAGGTTGGCTCTTCCTGACAGACCGCTTCTGGGGTCACAATCTCCACATGGAGCCCCCAGTCCGTCTCGCGAGCACGGGCACGATCACCCACGGCGTCTCGGTGGGGGAGGTGCTGGGCGTATCGACCCTCGCGGACGCCCGCCTCATCGCCGGCGAGAGCGGGCTGGGCCGCATCGTGCAGCGCCTCAACGTCATGGAGGTGCCCGACATCCTGGCCTGGGTCAAGCCGCACGAGCTGCTGCTGACCACCGGCTACCCGCTGCGCAACACCCCCCAGTCGCTCGGCCGCCTGGTGGCCGACCTCGACGAGCGCAAACTGGCGGCCCTGGCGATCAAGCTCGGCAGGTACGTGGACAAGCTGCCCGACGAGATGGTCGAGCAGGCCGACCGGCTCGGGTTCCCGCTCATCCTGCTGCCGAACGACGTCGGCTTCGACGACATCCTGAACCAGGTGCTGACCGACATCCTCAACCGCCAGGCCGCCGTGCTCGCCCGCGCCGAGGAGGCGCACCGGGCGCTGGTCCAGGTGGTGCTGGCCGGCGGCGGGCTGGACGAGGTGACCGCCGAGGTGGCCGCGCTGCTCGACGTGGCGGTGGCGGCGGTTGACGGCGGCGGGCGGGTGCTCGCCACGGCCGGGCCGCCCGACCACGTGACCCTCCTGTGGGAGTCGATCGCGCACGAGGGACCGCCGCTCGTCCCCGCCTCGGGCCGTACTCCGTCCGGCAGGCCCGCTTCCGGTACGGCGGGCCGCACGCGCGCGTTCGCCTCCGTTCCCGTCCTCGCGGGCGGCCACCACCACGGCCGCATCGTCGCCTACAGCCCGGCCGGGACGCTCCGTGACAGCGACGTCGGCATATTGGAGCGCGCCGCGACCGTCGCCGCGCTCGTCGTCACCAGGCAGGAGGCGGTCAACGCCGTCGAGAGCAAGTACCGGGCCGACTTCCTGCGCGACGTGCTCACCGGCCGGGCGGGCACGGCCGAGCGCGTCACGGCGCGGGCCAGGGCGTTCGGCTGGGATCTGGAACGGCCCGTCACCGTGCTGGTCGCCGAACTCGACCCGGACGGCGACGAACGCGCCACCCAGGACCGCCTGGTCGCGTGCTGGGTCGCGGCGATGCGCCGCCACGACCCCCAGGGCGCGGTCGCGGGCTTCTCGCACGAGGTGGTGGCCGTACTGGACGCCACGGTGGACGCCGCCAGGGTGGCCAAGGACGCCGCCTCCTCCTTCGCCGACGTGCCGCCCGCCACGTTCTCGACCGGCACCTCCCGCCCGTCGCCCGGCGCCGACCTGCTGCCCGAGGCGTACTCGCAGGCTTTGAAGGCGGCCCGCGTCGGCCGCCAGCTCCACGGCCCCGGCGCGGTGGCCCACTTCGACCAGCTGGGCGTTTATCGGCTGCTGTCGCTGGTGAACGACACGGAGGAACTGCACGCGTTCGTCCGCGAGACGCTGGGCCCGCTGGCCCTGGACGACGACGCCGAGAACTCCGACCTGCGCAGAACCCTGCAGGTGCTCCTGGAGACCAACCTCAACGTGGCGGAGACGGCCAGGCGGCTGCACTTCCACTACAACACGCTGCGCTACCGCATCGGCAAGCTGGAGCGCCTGCTCGGCAACTTCACCGACGACCCCCACCTGCGCCTCAACCTGACCCTGGCCCTGCACGTGCTGCGCATGCGGGGCATCTAGGCTGAGTGGTCGTGGACTTCGAACTGCGCTCCGACTTCATCCCGCTGTGTGACCTGCTGAAGTACTGCGGGGTCACGGAGACGGGCGGCATGGCCAAACACCTGATCGCCGAGGGAATGGTGTCGGTGGATGGGGAAGTGGAGCTCCGGAAGACGTGCAAGATCCGGACGGGGCAGGTGGTGACGGGGGAGGGGTTCTCGATCCGGGTGCACTGAGGTTTGGCGGGCCTACCTGGCCGCGCTGAAGCGAGCGGGCCCGGTGGTGCCACCTACCACCGGCCGCCGCACTGGAACTGAGCGCTCACCGGAACCACCTGAAGGTAGTGCGCGACCACTCCTCTGGTCAGGAAAGCGAATTTGGCAGATCATGCCCGTGTACGAGCACGCCTGCGGGCCTAATGTGCCCGCAACGGCAGCACGAATCTGGAGCGGGATGCGGAAGGAGCCTGCGGGGCGGCACTGGAAGCGGCAGCCCGGGTGAAGAGGGGCTCACATGGTTTTCGGTTGGACCAAACACGGCGACGGCAAGCATCTGGCTCCCGGAGAGGTCGTCAAGCCCGACGAGCGGCTGACCTGGCCGCGCATGATCGGGTTCGGCGCGCAGCATGTGATCGCGATGTTCGGCGCGACGTTCGTGTTCCCGCTGGTGATGGGGCTGAGCCCCAATGTCGCGATCATGATGTCCGGCGTGGCCACGATCATGTTCCTGCTGATCGTGAAGGGCAAGATCCCCAGCTACCTGGGCACCAGCGCGTCGTTCGTGGGCGGTGTGCTGGCCATCAGGGCGGTGTTCGGCGGTGACACCCCCGGCGCCGATGCCATCGTGACCGGCGCGATCCTCATCGTCGGGTTCGTGCTCGCGCTGGTCGGGCTGGCCGTGCACTTCCTCGGGGTACAGATCATCCACCGGATCTTCCCGCCGATCGTGACCGGCGCGGTGGTCATGCTGATCGGGTTCGGGCTGGCCTACGTGGTGGCGGACGTCTACTGGCCCAAGGATCAGTGGATGGCGCTGATCACGATGCTGGTGACGTTCGTGATCGTGGTGGCGTTCAAGGGCTTCATCGGGCGCATCGGCATCCTGCTCGGCCTGATCGTCGGCTACGCGCTGTCCTGGGTGGCCGACCAGCTGTTCGGCCAGGTCCCGGCCTACACCGACGGCGCGCTCAAGATCGCCCCGCATCTGCGTGTCGACTTCTCCAAGCTGGAGGCGGCGCCATGGTTCGGCCTGCCGCCGTTTCATCTGCCAGACTTCAAGTTCTCCGCCGTGCTGCTCGTGCTGCCCGCGGTGATCGCGCTGATCGCGGAGAACATCGGTCACGTCAAGGCCGTGGGAGAGATGACGCGTACCGACGTCGATCCCTACATCGGCCGCGCCATCGCCGCCGACGGCCTGGCCACCGTGGTGACCAGCGCCGTCGGCGGCTCGCCCACCACCACCTACGCCGAGAACATCGGCGTCATGGCCGCCACCAAGGTCTACTCCACCGCCGCCTACTACATCGCCGCACTCATCGCCATCCTGTTCGGCCTGAGCCCGAAGTTCGGCGCGCTGGTCTCCGCGACTCCGGAAGGCGTTCTGGGCGGCGTGACGGTCATCCTGTACGGCATGATCGGCCTGCTCGGCGCCAAGATCTGGATCGAGAACCGGGTGAACTTCGCCGACCCGGTCAACATGGTCCCCATCGGCGCGGGCATCATCCTGGCGATCGGACCGGTGAAGCAATTGATCAGCGGCGACTTCCGGCTGGAGGGCATCGCGTTCGGCACGATCGTCGTGGTGGGCGGCTACCACCTGCTGCGCGTCATCGCCGGGCGGCCCGCCGACACAGCCGCCGCGGGGAGAGAGGCCGGGTGAAGCCGCCGCCCTTCGAACACCACGCGCCGCGCGACCTCGGCGAGGCCCTGGACGTCCTCGCCCAGGTGGGTCCGCGCGGCAAGGTGCTCGCGGGCGGCCAGAGCCTGATCCCCATGCTCAACATGCGGCTGGCGGCGCCCGAGCACCTGGTCGACATCAACCGCGTCGAGTCGCTGGCCAGCCTCGACCTCGCCGCCGAAGGCGTCACCGTGGGCGCGCTGGCCAGGCACGCCCAGGTGGAGCGGCTGGCCGGACATCCGCTGCTGCGGCAGGCGCTCCGGCTGGTCGCCCACCCGGTGATCCGCAACAGGGGCACGGTGGTGGGCAGCCTGGTGCACGCCGACCCGGCCGCCGAGCTGCCCGCCGTGCTGGCCCTGCTCGGCGGGTCGGTACGGCTGTCCCGGCTGGACGCCGCCGAGGGCGTGGTGAGCCGGGAGGTGACGGCCGCCGACTTCTTCGTCGGGCCGATGGAGTCGGCCGTCCAGCCGGGCGAACTCGCCGTTTCCGCATATTTCCCGATGCCGCCGGAACGGTCGGGTACGGCGTTCCGCGAGGTGGCCAGGAGGCACGGCGACTACGCCCTGGCCGGGGTGTGCGCGCTGGTCACGCTGGACGACGACCTGCGCGTCACCGCCGCCCGGGTGGCCTGCGTCAGCGTCGGCCCCGTGCCGGTGGTCGTGGACGTGGGCGGGCTGTGCGAGCGCCGTCCCCCCTCCAGCGTCGACTGGGCGGGCGTGGCGCGGGCCGTACGGGAGGCGACCGAGCCGGACGACGACATCCACGCGAGCGCCGCGTACCGGCTGCATCTGGTCGGCGTCCTCGCCGAGCAGGCGCTGAAGGACGCCGCCCGTGAGGCGGCGCTCAAGGACGTGGCCCGTGAGGTGGCGGGACCGTGGGGTAGCAGCCCAGCAGGTACGTGAGGGAGGCCGGATTGGAGCGCGAGCGCGAGATCACGCTGGTGGTGAACGGAGCCGCGCGGCGGGTGCGGGTGCCGGGACGGCGGCTGCTGTCCGACTGCCTGCGCCACGACCTCGGGCTGACCGGCACGCACGTGGGGTGCGAGCACGGCGTGTGCGGCTGCTGCACGGTGCTGCTGGACGGCGAGCCGGTGCGCTCGTGCCTGACGTTCGCGGTGACCGTCGACGGCAGCGAGATCACCACGGTGGAGGGGCTGGCCGGGCCGGAGGGGATGTCGGCGGTGCAGCGGGCGTTCGCGGAGTGCCACGGGCTGCAGTGCGGCTTCTGCACACCGGGCTTCCTGTGTACGGTGACCGCGCTGCTGCGTGACAACCCGGCGCCCACCGACGAGGAGGTGGTCGACGGCATCTCCGGCAACCTGTGCCGCTGCACCGGCTACCAGAACATCGTGAAGGCCGTCCACCGGGCGGCGGAGCTGATCGCCGAGGAGACCTAGGGATGACCACCAGGCTGTTCGGGGAGCCGGTCCAGCGCCGGGAGGACCCCAGGCTGCTCACCGGCGGGGGCCGCTACCTCGACGACCTGGGCTCCGGCGCGCTGGCCGCGGCGTTCGTCCGCTCGCCGCACGCCCACGCCCGCGTCCGCGACGTCGACGTGAGCGCCGCGCTCGACGTGGACGGCCTGGTCGCCATCTACACCTGGGAGGACCTGCCCGAGCGCGTGGGCCGTCCCCTGCCCCTGCTGATCCCGCATCCCGCCCTCACTCACGGCCGCACCGCCTACCCCCTGGCCAGGGACGTCGTCCGGCACGTGGGCGAGCCCGTGGTGATGGTCGTGGCCAGGGACCGCTACCTCGCCGAGGACGCCTGCGCGCTCATCGAGGTCGACTACGAGCCGCTCAAGCCGGTCGTCGGCATCGAGGAGGCTGTCCAGGGCGCGCAGCTGGTCCACGAGGACGTACCGGGCAACGTGGGCGCCCATCTGGTGCAGGAGGTGCCGAACCAGGCGGGCCGGAGCGCCCGCGAGGCCATCGAGGCGTCGCCGCACACGCTGAGCTTCCGGCTCGACATCGAGCGCAGCGCCAGCATGCCGCTGGAGGGCCGCGGCGTGTACGCCCGCTGGGACGGCTCCGACCTGCGCGTCTACACCAGCACCCAGACCTCGACCAGCGTCCGCATGGCCGTCGCCGCGGCCCTGGGCCTGCCATTGCCGCACGTCGAGGTGATCGCGCCCGACGTGGGCGGCGGGTTCGGGGTGAAGATCGTGCACCCGTGGCCGGAGGAGATCCTGGTGCCGTGGGCGGCGATGCGGCTCGGCCAGGAGGTCAAGTGGACCGAGGACCGGCGCGAGCACTTCATCTCCTCCGCCCACGAGCGGGGTCAGGTGCAGCACGTCAGGGTCGGTTTCGACGACGACGGGGTGGTTCAAGGGTTGGATGTGACGATCCTGCACGATCACGGCGCCTACACGCCGTACGGGATCATCGTCCCGATCATCACCTCGACGCAGCTGCTCGGGCCGTACCGGATCGGGGCCTACCGGGTCGAGTTCTCCGCCGTTTACACCAACACCGTGCAGGTCACCCCGTACCGGGGGGCGGGGCGGCCGCAGGCCGTGTTCTGCATGGAGCGGACGATGGACAAGATCGCCCGCTACCTGGGCAAGGACCGCACCGAGGTGCGCGCGGCGAACTTCATCCGCCCCGACGAGTTCCCCTACGACCAGGGCCTGATCTTCCAGGACGGACGCCCGCTGATCTACGACAGCGGCGACTACCCCGAGATGCTCCGCATGCTCAAGGAGCTCATCGGCTGGGACGACTTCGAACCCGGCCGGCACCGGGGCATCGGCATCGGCTGCTACGTCGAGGGCACCGGCGTCGGCCCGTACGAGGGCGGCCACGTCCAGATCACCTCCGACGGCCGCGTACACGTCTCCACCGGGCTCACCTCGCAGGGACAGGGCCACGAGACCGTGTTCGCCCAGATCGCCGCCACCGAGCTGGGCGTGCCCATCGAGCGGATCTCGGTCGTCACCGGCGACACGCGCAGGTTCGGGTACGCGGTCGGCACCTTCGCCTCCCGCGCGGCCGTGGTCAGCGGCAACGCCATCGCCCTGGCCTGCCGCAAGGTGCGGGAGAAGGCGCTGCGCATCGCCGCCGACGCGCTGGAGGCCGACCCGGCCGACCTGGAGATCGCCGACGGCCTGGTACACGTTGTGGGCGCCCCGACCGCCTCGATCCCGCTGTCCACGGTCGCGGTCCTGGCCAACCCGCTGCGGTACGCCTTCGACGAGGAGGCGGCCAAGGCGACCCAGTTCTCCGGCGTCTCCTCGCCCGACAAACCGCCGGTGGCCGAGGGCGACGAGCCGGGGCTGGAGGGCCGTGACTACTACTCGCCGATCAGGTCCACGTTCGCGGCCGGGATGCACGCCGCCATCGTCGAGACCGACCCGCTGACCGCCGAGATCAAGGTCCTGCGGTACGCGGTCGTGCACGACTGCGGCCGGCTGATCAACCCGATGATCGTGGAGGGACAGATCCACGGGGGAGTGGCCCAGGGCATCGGTGGCGCCCTGTACGAACGGATGGTGTACGACGGGCACGGGCAGCTGCTCAACGCCTCGTTCATGGACTTCCTCATGCCGTACGTCACGGAGATCCCGCGCATCGAGACCGCCCACCTGGAGACGCCGTCGCCGCTCAACCCGCTCGGCATCAAGGGGGCGGGAGAGGCCGGGGTGATCCCGGTCTCGGCGGTGATCGCGGGGGCGATCGAGGACGCGGAGGGCATCGAGATCGACCGCATGCCGATCTCGCCGTCCGAGCTGTTCGACCTCAGGAACCTCGCCGGACAGGACGCCGAGCCGGGCACTTAGCCGGGCTTCCTGCGGCGTGCTTCCTGCGGCGTGCTTCCGGCGGCGGCGTGCTTCCGGTGGCGGCGTGCGAGGATCGGCGCCGTGACGATCCATGACGAACTGCGCGCACCCGGCGCGGGGCTGACCACGTTCCCCAGCTCCGACCCCGCCGAGCTCGGCGAGGTCCGGCTGATCGACCTGGCCTGGAACGAGCTCACCGAGCTCCCCGCATGGCTGGGCGGCCTGACGTCGCTGGCCGAGCTCCGGCTCGACGGCAACCGCCTGCGCTCGCTGCCGGACCTGACGGGACTCACCGCGCTGCGGGCGCTGCACCTCGATGGCAACCTGCTGACCGAGGTGCCCGGCTGCCCGCCGTACCTGGAGACCCTGTACCTGTACGGCAACGCCATCGAGACGCTGCCCGCGCGGCTCGGCGGCGGGCTGCGGCACCTGGCGGCGGGCGGCAACCGGCTGACCGGCGTGCCCGACGCGCTGTGGAAGCTGACCCGGCTCGAATCGCTCAACCTGGCCGAGAACGCACTCACCGAGGTGCCCGCGGCGATCGGCGGGCTGACCGGGCTGCGCATGCTCGACCTCGGCCACAACGACCTCGCCACGATCCCGCCGGAGATCGGCGACCTGGGCCTGACCGACTACCTCTACCTGAGCGACAACCGGTTCACCGAGGTGCCCGCCGCGATCGGCCGGCTCGACCGGCTCGCCTACCTCAACGTGACCGACAACCGGCTGACCGGCCTGCCCGAGGCGCTCGGCCGCATGGCATCGCTGGTCGAGCTGCGGCTCTACAACAACCGGCTGGAGACGCTGCCCGGCTCCATCGGCGGGCTGGGCCGGCTGCGCGAGCTGCATCTGCAGGGCAACCGGCTGACCGCCCTGCCTGACTCGATCGGCGGGCTCGGCGAGTTGCGCGTGCTCGACCTGCGCAACAACCAGCTGCGCGCGCTGCCCGGCGCGGTCGCGGGGCTGGCCCGGCTCACGCACCTGGATCTGCGCAACAACCGGCTCAGGACGCTGCCCGAGAGCCTTGGCGAGCTGCCCGCGCTGGAGAAGCTCGACCTGCGCTGGAACAAGCTCGACGGCGAGCCCGACGCGCTGCGCCGCCTGGTGGAGCGCGGCTGCGTCGTCCTGCGCTGAGATCGCGGTTCTTCGGCCGGGATTGCGGCTCTCGGGCTGAGGTCTCGGGTGAATCTCGGTTTAATCTCGGCCGGAGTGAACCCCACCTACGGGGGTTGCGTATCTCGGCACATGACGACATTTCCACGTCTGGCCGCTACTGCGCTGCTGGTCGGGCTCGTGGCCGGTTGTACGAACGCCAGCGGTTCCGTAGGAGCCGGCCAGAGCGCCGCGATGGCCGGGGGCGAGCCCATCGTGCAGAAGCCCGCCACGGTCGACAACAACGTCTACACCGTCGAGCAACTGGCCGAGAAGGTCGGGTGCAAGCCGAAGATCCAGGTCAACGCCAAGGACATTCGTACGGGCTTCTGCCAGACCGACGAGGGTCAGTTCTTCGTGTCGACGTTCGCCACCCAGGCCGGCAAGGACGCCTGGATGGACACCGCGCCCGAATACAACCCGCACCTGGTCGGCAACCGATGGACCGTGCTGTCCAGCCGCAAGGTGCTTGACGCTTTGAAGGAGCGTCTCCACGGTGAGCTCCATCTCAAGGACCACAGGACCAAACAGATGCAGACTAACGGCTGACGGAGGGCTGGGAAGGCGGTGGGAGTCCTCCCAGCCCCAGCCGTTCAGCCTCGGGCCGCCAGCTTGTACTGGGCCCAGATCTCCAGGGGGGCCGCGACCCTGTCGAGGAACATCAAATCGTCCATCCGGCAGTTACAGGGGTTGTTCTCTCTGGTGTTCTGCGGATAGCTACCTCCGATCTTGATGCCTCTGGGGTCGGTGGCCGAGGTGAGATCGGGCTCCGGCGCCCCCTCCACGCCCCACGGATCACCCGTGAGCGTGTAGAAGCCGTCGAGCGGGCGGCCGTTCTTGTAGAGCTTCATCGCGGCGTTGTCGTAGTCGAACGTGGCCGCCAGGAAGACCCATTCATCCTGGGGAAGCACGCTCTGCCACGGCTCGCTCGCGGCGAAGGTCTGGGAACTGCTGCCGTCGACTCGCCTGCCCAGCGCGACCACGCGCAGCTCCCCGTTGACCGTGATGAGTTCGAGCAGCGCTCTGACGTCATGGCCCTGGGAGTTGCCGGTGAGCACCCCGGCCAGCCCGATCGCTCCGTAGCGGTCGGCCGGGTCCGCGGTGTTGGAGTTGAGGCTGGGGTTCTCGCCGGTCATCTTGAACCAGCCCATGACGGTGGCGCCCTTGACGGCGTTGAAGGCGTGGAGGGTGGGCACTCCGGTCTCGGAGTAGATCCCGGCCTTCCAGTCGTCGTTGCCCATCGTGGCGGGGTTCACCTGCTGGAGCTGGATCGAGTGGCGGCTGCCCCGATGCGCGCCGTCGTCGTTGCGCATGGCGGCACCGCCGTTGATCAGCGTGATGTCCGTGCCCGATCTGCCCTGGTCGCGCTCCAGCGCGGGGTTTCCGGGGACCGGGTGTTCGAAGTCGTAGGCGGCGATGAGGTTGTGGCGCAGCGTGGGCAGTACGCCGGGCCGGTCGTGGGCGGCGGCCGGGGTGGCGAGCGTCGCCGTCAGGACGAGAGCCACCACCGGGGCCAGATAGCGGTGCCTCATGGCGTCGCCGTCATGCAGGCGCCGGTGACCTTCCAGATCTTGCCGTTGGCCTTGGACAGCAGGTAGAGCTCGCCCGCGCCGTCGCGGCTCAGGCGCAGGTCCACCCGGGCGTCCCCGGCCAGATCCTTCATGGTGACCGTGGCGCCGCTCGCGTTCACGAGCTTGGGCTGGTAGATCGTGGCCCGCGGGCCGCCCTGCCGCATCTGGCTCGCGATGGTGAAGAAGACGCGGCCGTCGACGATGTCGCCGAACAGGTATTTGCCGTACAGCAGCGGCAGCCGCGTGCCGCGATAGACGAACCCACCGGCCACCGCGTGACCGCTGTCGGCCGTGCAGGAGTGGCCGGGCGGCGGGTCGTGGTCGTAGGCCGCGACCGGGTAGGTGTAGCCGAACGACGCGTCGTTGTCGGGCAGCGTGTACAGGTGGCAGCGGTCGGCCTTGTTGAACACGAAGGAGCCCTCGCGCTCGCTCCAGCCCAGGTTGTCGCCGGCCTTGACCTCGTAAATGGCCTCGATGGCGTGCTCGCCGATGTGGCCGAGAAACAGCCGGTTGCCCTGCGGGTCCCAGCTGAAGCGGTGCGGGTCGCGCATGCCGTACGCGTAGATCTCGCCGATCGCGCCGGCCTTGGTGACGAACGGGTTCTTGGCCGGGATGCCGTACTTGCCGTTGGCGGCGCTCGTGCCCAGGGGGTCGATGCGCAGCACCTTGCCCTGCGGGATGGCCAGGTTCTGCGGGTCGTCGCTCGACGAGCCCCGGCCGCCGTCGCCCGAGGCGACGTAGAGCAGGCCGTAGTCGGCGTCGCGGCGACGCGCGTACGGGTTGAAGTCGATCTGCTGGATGCCGTGGACCTGGCCGTTGAAACCGAGCCTGAGCACCTCTCTGTGGGTGCCGCTGAAGGTGTCGGCCTTCGGGTTCGTGGCGGTCCACTCGGTGATCACGCCGTGGAACTTGGTGTCGGGCTGAGGCGTCAGGTCCGGCGTCTTGGTGGTGAGGGCCGCGCCCCACTCGGTGTGTACGGTGTAGAACTTGCCGTTACGGGCGAAGTCCGGATGGAAGGCGACGTACCCGAACCCGGATCCCAGACCGCGGCCGGAGAGGAAGTCCGGCGCGAACGTGGCACCGACGTCGAGGTATTCCTGCGGCTGGCCGTTCTTCAGCAGGTACAGCTTGCCGTTGAGGTCGTTGACGAACTGGCGCCGCGACCCGTCGGGGATCTCGCCGATGTTGTTGATCCTGGCCCAGCGCATCAGCCGTTGGTCGGTGGGCGTGGGGACCGGTTCGGTCTTGGGGAAGGTCGCGTACTCGGTCAGCGTCAGCGTGAGACCGGACGCGGTGGGATTCTCCGGAATGGGGTCGTCGATCGGGGTCGAGTCCATCGCGGCCGCCGGCGGCGCCCAGAGCGCGGTCGCCAGCAGTGCGGCTAAGAGGTACTGGAGGGGGGATTTCGGCATTCCTGTGCACCACCTGAGGGGTTGTTGGAAAGCGCTTACCGGGGACGGTAAAGGGAGAAGTGGGAGCAGTCAAGAAGGGTGACGTCAGGGGTTCTGGGTGCTCGGCGCAGGCGGTCAGGGCTGGGAGCGGTCGGCGCAGGCCGGTGTGCCGGTGACGGTCAGGTTGCGCACCCGCCCGATGTTGTCGAACGAGCCGAAGCCGACACGGCCCGAGGGGAACGTCCGGTCCGTGGCCGTGATCAGCGGTGTCGTCGAGCCGTCCATGAAGACCGAGATGCGGCCGGTGTCCGCGCAGTAGCGGACGCGGACCTTGTGCCACGCCTCATCGGTGACCGCGGGCGGGGCGCCGACCTGGCCGTTCCACTGGTCGTCGATGCGCAGGCGATCGGCGTTGTTCACCACGAAGATCCCGTTGTGGGGATAGATGGTGTTGTCCTGCGACAGGTGGGCGTAGTTGAACTGCAGATCGGAGCGGTAGCCGAACACGATGATCACGTCACGGTTGCTGACGCTGGTCGGGGTGTCGAGCCGTACCTCGGCGTCGATCTGCACCGATCCGAAGACCGGGCCCTTGGTCAGCACGGCGTACTCGAAGGGGCGGCGCGGGCCGGGGCGCGCTTCCCCGGCTTCGGCGAGGATCACCTGGTCGCCGGGGAACTGCCACTTGGCTGGAGTCACCGGTGCCCAGCTGGTGGCGGCGTTGGTCTTGCGGACGACCGTGCGGCCCAACGTACAGTCGGGAGCTTGTGCCGCCTGGTCGGCGGCGGTGGCGTGGGCGGTGGGCGCGATGAACTGGGCCAGGACCAGCACCAGTGCGAGCGCGCACAAGCGGACGAATGTGGGCATCGGAATCCTCTCAGTGGGGGGAGGGGGCGGATCCGAGCGGTCAATCGTTGTGCGTGGCGGCCCCCAGCAGGTCGCGGATGTGGCTGGTCGCGGCGGCGAAGGCGGGCTGGGACATGGTCGCCGCGTAGTCACGTACCCGTGGCAGCGCCACGTCGATGACCTCGGCGATCGTGCCGGGCCGCGGTGTCATGACGATCACCCGGTTGCCCAGGTAGACCGCCTCGGCGATGGAGTGCGTGACGAGCAGGACCGTGGTCTCGGTCTCGTGCCAGATGCGGTGCAGCTCGATGTTCATCTGCTCGCGGGTCAGGGCGTCCAGTGCGCCGAACGGCTCGTCCATGAGCAGCACCGGCGGCCGGTGCAGCAGCGCGCGGCAGAGCGCCACCCGCTGCTGCATCCCGCCGGACAGCTCATGCGGCAACGCGTCCTCGAAGCCCGTCAGCCCGGTCATCTCGATCAGCTCGTCGGCCCTGGCGGCGGCCTCCTTCTGCGGCATGTCGCGCATCTCGGCCTGCAGCAGGATGTTCTTGCGCGCCGAACGCCACTCCAGCAGGGCGGCGCGCTGGAAGACGTACCCGACGTCGTGGCGCGGGCCGCCGACCGTGCCGCCGAGCAGCCGCACCGCGCCCGCCGACGGCTTGAGCAGCCCGGAGACCAGCTTGAGCAGCGTCGACTTGCCGCATCCCGACGGGCCCACGATGGACACGAACTCGCCGGGGCGGACGTCCATCGACACGTTCTCCAGCGCGACCACGTCGCGCTTCTTCGATCGGAACCGCACCGCCACCTTGTCGATCTCGACGGCGGGTGCCTGTTGCGTCACGGTCATCCCTTCGGCGCCACGCTGGCGTCCCAGTAGGCGCTGGGCGCCTGCGGGTTGGAGACCATCCCGGCCTTGGCGAAGGTGTCGATCGTCTTCTGCCAGTCGGCCTCGGTGTTGACGCCCGGCGCCTGTCCCTGGGTGGCGTCGGTGTGCAGCAGCGTGGTCGTGGTCTTGAACTGGTCGAGCAGTACCTGAGCCGGCGGCAGCTGCTCCGAGGCGCCCTTCATGGCGTCCACCGCGGCCTGCTGGTCCTTCTCCGCCGCCGCCCACGCCTCGCTGGTGGCCGCGACCATCCGCTTGACCAGGTCGGCCTTGCTCTGCAGGAAGGAGGAGGAGGTGAGCAGGCCGTTGCTGTAGTAGTTCAGGCCGAACTCGGAGAAGCGCAGGTACGCGACCGGCTTGCCGGCCTTGTTCTGCATCGTCGGGCCCTGGTCGGAGGCGTAGCCGAGCAGCGCGTCCGTCTGCCCCGACATGACGGCCGCGATCTTGCCGGCCGGGTCGGTGTTCTGCAGCTTGACGTCGGCGTCGCTCATCCCGTTGGCCTTGAGGAACACCGGGAAGGTCTTGGTGAGCGCGTCACCGGCCGTCGAGGCGATCGTCTTGCCCTTCAGGTCGGCCGGCTTGGTGATGTTCTTCTCCTGGAAGAACTGCACCGAGGCCGGGGTCGTCTGCAGGAAGACGCCCAGGCTCTTCACGGGCACGCCCGAGCTCACTCCGCCGAGCAGCGCGGGGGTGTCGGCCCAGCCGAAGTCCGTCTGGCCGGCGCCGGTGGCCTGGACGGTCTTCTGCGAGCCCTGCCCGGCCTGGATCGTCAGGTCGATGCCGTGTTTTTCGAAGATGCCCTTCGTCTTGCCGTAGTAGAAGGGCGCGTGCTCGCCGTACGGATACCAGTTGAGGGTGAGCGTGGCCTTGTCGAGCTGCTTGCCCGACGAACTGGTGGTCTTCTCGCCGCCGCCGGAGCCGCACGCGGTGGCGAACAGGAGCAGAGCCGGGGCTATGACGGCGATCAGCGTGCGTGTCTTCATGGCGTCCTCAGGGGGTGAGGTCTTCGGCGGGGTCGTTCCTTAGTACGTGACGGTGACGGCGTCGCCGCGGCGGCTGGCGTGCCAGGGCAGCAGCAGCCGCTCGGCGAACTCGACGGCGACGAAGAGCACGACGCCGAGCAGGGACATGACGAGGAGTCCCGCGAAGAGCATGGGTGTGTCGATGTTGCCGTTGGCCTGCAGGATGACCGAGCCGAGCCCGTCGTTGCCGCCGACGAACTCGCCCACGACCGCCCCGGTGACGGCGAGCGTCACGGCGACCTTCAACCCGGAGAACAGGAACGGCAGGGAGGCGGGAAACCTGATCTTGGCGAAGGTCTTCGCCGGGCTCGCTCCCATGGTCGAAGCCAGCTGGAGCATCTCCGGATCCACCGACTTCAGGCCGGTGACCATGGAGATGACGACGGGGAAGAACGCGATCAGCACGGCGACCACGATCCTGGGCGTCAGCCCGAACCCGAGCCAGACCACGAACAGCGGGGCGATCGCGATCTTCGGGACGACCTGCGCGAACAGCAGCAGCGGATAGAGGGTCTTCTCGACCTCCGCCGAGGCCACCATGAGCACCGCCGCGGCGACGCCGACGACGACGGCGATCGCGAAGCCGAGCACCGTCTCGTAGCCGGTCACCAAGGTGTGGTGGGCGAGGTAGCCGGCCTTGTCGGCCATCACCTGGAGGGTGACTCCGGGCGAGGGCACGAGGAACCTGGGCACGATCTCGAACTCGGTGATCGCCCACCAGATCGCGTAGCAGGCGGCGAGCAGGGCGAACGGCCGCCAGGACCGGTCCGCCAGTTCCACGACGCGGTCGCGCGAGCTCGGACTCTCGCGCCGCACGATTCCATCAGCGGTCTGTACCACGATCGAAGGTATCCCTCCATCGCGTGCCATCAGGCCAAATGCGAGAAAGCGCTATCTGAAAGCGCTTTCCTGCGGTACGCTAACCCGGCATGGTCCAGGGGTCAATGGTCGTTAACTTCCTGTTACAGGAGGGCGAGTGGCCGATCGCGTTCACGTCACTCTCCGGGATGTGGCCATGGCCGCCGGAGTCTCCCTAGCCACCGCCTCACGTGTCCTCAACGGCACCGCCAAGGTCCGCGAAGACCTGCGCGACCGGGTCGAGGCCGCCGCCTCCGAGCTCGCGTACACGCCGAACGCCCACGCCCAGGCCCTCGTCCGGGCCTCCAACGAGACCGTCGGCGTCATCTGCCACGACGTCAGCGACCCCTATTTCTCCGGCATCGCCAGGGGAGTCATGCGCGCCGCCGCGCAGCGCGACCTGCTGGTGATGCTGGCCAGCACGTTCCGCGACAGCACGCGCGAGGTGGCCTACGTCTCCATGCTGCGCGCCCAGCGGGCCCGCGCGATCCTGCTGATCGGCTCCGGCTTCGAGGACCGCGGCTGGGAACGGGCCATGGACGTCGAACTACGCCCCTACCTGAACGCCGGCGGCCGGGTCGCCGTGGTCAGCCGGCACCGCAGCCTGCGCGTCGACACCGTACTTCCGGAGAACCGCGAGGGCGCCGCCGCCCTGGCCCGCGCACTGCTCGCCCTCGGCCACCGCCGCTTCGCCATCCTGTCGGGCCCGCCCGGCCTCAGCACCGTCGTGGACCGGGTCAGCGGCTTCCGCGACGCCCTGGCGGCGGCCGGAGTGACGGTCGACCAGATCGAGGAGGGCCCTTTCAACCGCGAAGGCGGCTACGCCGGGGCCTCCGCCCTCCTGGACCGAGGTCTCGACGCCACCTGCCTGTTCGCCGCCACGGACGTGATGGCGGTGGGAGCGCTGGCCGCCTTGCGGGAACGCGGGCTGCGGGTGCCGGAGGACGTGTCGCTGGCGGGCTTCGACGACATCCCGGTGGTACGGGACCTGACACCACCGCTGACGACGGTGTCGCTGCCGTTGGAGGAGATGGGGGAGCGGGTGATCGCTCTGGCCCTGCGGGACGGGAGCCGGGGACGACGACGAATCGAACGGGTGCCGGGCACGGTCATCTTGCGCGCCAGCACCATCGGGCCGCCCTAAAGGGCGTTCTTCCTGCCCACCCGCCCACAAAGGGCCTTCGCTTCGCTCCGGACGTTCTTCTTTCCCACCCCTTACCCGATTCGGTGGTTGGCCGTCTGCTGCCCACCCACCCAAAAAGGGCCTCCGCTTCGCTCCGGACGTTCCCCCAGGCGGGCTCACGCCCGCCCCCTGGCGGGCCTCGCTTCGCTCGGACTGCCTTCCCAGCGCTTCGCCAGAAGAGTAAGGCGGCATGCCAGGGATCATTCGCAAGGGCTTCGGACACGCGATGATCGGCCACTTCGAGGAGGACGTGCGGGGCCGTGGCGGCGAGCAGACCATCGCCGGACGGCGGCTGGAGACGGTGCCGGCCAGCACGGCGGCCGCCGCCGAGCTAGGGGTGACGCCAGGCACGACCATCGTCGAGATCGAACGCCTGCGGATGGTGAACACGGAGCCGTGGGCGCTGACCATCACGCGGCTGCCGTTGTCCGTCGGCAAGCTCGCGACCTCAGCCGATTCCTCGTCAACGTCTACCGCCATCCCCCCCGCCGAATGATCGCTACCGCCTTCCGGGGCGGAAGCCCCAGGAGTACGGCTTCCGCTTGGATGCCTAGCGGGTGCGGTGTCCAGCGGGTGGTGGCGCAGCACGGCGACCGCCCCGCCCACGATCGCCGGGACGCCCACCAGGCCGAGGAAACGCATAAGGATCAGGTGGTCTCCCACTACGACCTCGCGTACCACGTACCGCACAGCAGCCTGATCGTCCGGCGAACGCCCAGCTCAGCAGCAGTATTCGCGTTTTGGAACCGCACAAGCCGTGCGCTCCGGGCTCACTGCCATTCGATGACCTCGTCCATCTGGACGCTGCTCTGCTCGCGGTGATAGCTGCTGATGTCCTCGATGTGCTGCTGCATGAGGGTACGGGCCAGCGTGCCGTGGCCGCCGACGATCGCCTTGGCCAGGCGCCGGTGGCTGGTGGCGATGAGGTCGCGGATCGCTCTGGGATCCTCGTTCACCGCGACATGGTGCGTGACGACCTGCCCCATGGTCTGCAACGTCAACTCCAGGACGCGGTTGCGGGCCAGCGAGGCGATGGTGGCATGGAAGGACGAGTGCTGCGCCACGAAGTCCTCAACCCCTGCCTGCTCGTCGTCGGCACAGTCGTCGGAGCCGAGGAAGGGCGCCATCGCGGCCAACCGCGCGTCGCGCAGGGGGTGGCGCGCCGCGCGCGCGGCCAGCTCGCACTCGGCGAACACCCATGCCTCGAACAGCTCCTCGTACGTGGCGCCGGCCATCTGGTAGTAGAGCGTCGCGGTGCGGCCCAGGTTGGCCGGGTCCACCATGCCGACCACGGGGCCGCCGCCGGGCCCCCGGCGGATGGAGATGAGCCCTTGGACCTCCAGCAGGCGCAGGCCCTCCCGCAGCGACTCGCGGCTGACGCCGTACTCGGCCAGCATGGCCGCCTCGGCCGGCAACGCGTCACCGGGTTGCCGTCCGGATGCGATGATGTCGCGTACGAGATCGCGGGCCATGCTCTCGGACGTCTTGAGAACACGCATCAGGCCGTCGCCACGTCCGATCGCGACGCGGCTCATGGCGGGGGTCTCAGCGCTGTCACGCCTGATGGACATGACGTCAAGGCTACCGTTGAGGAAGACTCGGGGATCAGAACCGGATGACGTCCCGGATGCCGTGCCAGGCGCGCTCGTCCTCGTAGGCCTGGCCGATCTCGTCCATCGTGCCGACCAGCGCCACGGCGCCGTCGTCGCACAGGGTCAAGGCCGCGCACGTCTTCACGTCCATCTCCTCCTCTCCCTCACGCGACACAGGCGTGGACCGGGCCGGACTGTTGTTTCGAGCATGTACCGAACCATAATCCTCATGAGAAATAACGACAAGGATTCTGGTACTTGCGGTTAATCCTCATGACATTTATGGTCCGAGGCATGCCCCGGTGCGACGTGCCGCTCCGGCCGCCACTCCCCGTAGACCCGTTTCGACCACCCCCAATTGATCACTACGACGGGTAGCCACATGTACGGCACCAAGACCCTGACGCTCCTCGCCACAGGCGTGCTCGCGACCGCTCTGGCGGCGTGCGGGACGATTTCGGAGCCGGCCTCGCAGAAGGTCGCCTTCGTCCAGTGCGCGGACCCGAGCTGCGCCATCCTGGCCGGATACCTCGACGAGGCCGTCAAGGCCCGAGGCTGGGAACTGGTCACGGTGAGCGCCACGGCCACGGACCCGGGCGCCGCCGTCCAGCAGGCGATCGACGCCGGCGTGGACTACCTGGTCACCACGCCGGAGGCGGCGAAGGAGATCGAGGGAGAGAAGGACGGTTGGCCCGGCCTCGCCGGGTTCACGGACACGTTCAAGAACTGTGGGGCGTCTAGGTGAGCGGCCCCGCACTGGATCTTCACACGGTCTCGAAGACGTTCGCCGGCCAGGTCGTGCTCGACCGGCGGTCGCGGCGCACGAGGCGGGCATCCGCTTCGTCCACCAGGACCTGGCGGACCGCACCGGGGTGGCCGTCTCAGGCGGTGACGGCGCCCCGCAGGAGGCGCCGCACACCCCGATCGGCGCGACCCTGGGCCGCTACAGCGCGGTGTTCCTGTTCGCGTACTTCGCCCCGGCGTTCGGCGTCAAGGGCCTGCAGCTGTCGTTCGGGCCGGGCACCTTCTGGATCCAGCCGTTGTTCCAGGGCGCGGCGCTGATGATCGCGGTGGCCCTGGCGAGCAGGCAGATCACTCACACCCGGCGCTGCCGGCGGGCACAGGCACGCCGGACCGGCCCCGACGATGCTTCCGTCACCTGAAAGGAGTGTTGCCGGATGAGCAGCACGTTGACCGACCCCTCTGTCTACCCGATCTCGGCGGACACCGTCCGCGAGCTGTCCCGCCAGCTGTTCGGTCACGTGATCGACGGCGAGGTGGTCCCGTCCGCCGACGGCGCGACCATGCCGGTCGTCGACCCGGCGACAGAACGGCAGGTGGCCATCGCGGCTGCAGGCTCCGCTGCGGACGCCGAACGGGCTGCGCGGTCGGCGCGGGCCGCGTTCGACGACGGCCGGTGGCGTTTCCTCGCGCCGTTGGAGCGGGAGCGGCGGCTGCGCCGCCTGTCCGCCCTGCTCGCGGAGCGGGCCGACGTCTTCACCGAGCTCGACGTGATCGACTCGGGACTGCTGCGGTGGTACGAGAGCTTCATCGTGCAGTTCGCCGTCGACGGCATCGACTACTACGCGGGCTGGCCGACGAAGCTGGAGGGAACGATCCCGTCGGTGCCGTCCGACCTGGTCGTCTACCAGCACCGCGAGCCGATCGGCGTGATCGGCCTCATCACACCGTGGAACGGGCCGACCTCGGTGCTGGCCTTCGTGGCCGCGGTGCTCGCCGCCGGCAACAGCGTCGTGCTGAAGCCCGCCGAGCAGACCCCGATGTCCGCGGTGCTCAT
Organism: Nonomuraea sp. NPDC048901; assembly: GCF_040649695.1. NCBI lineage: Bacteria > Bacillati > Actinomycetota > Actinomycetes > Streptosporangiales > Streptosporangiaceae > Nonomuraea > Nonomuraea sp. NPDC048901. The sequence continues at coordinate 847,145 of NZ_JBEZFW010000002.1, forward strand.
GGCCGAGCTGGCGCTGGAGGCGGGCATCCCGCCCGGCGTGTTCAACGTGCTGCAGGGGTCCGGCGAGTCGGCGGGCGCCGCGCTCGTCACGTCACCGTACGTCGACGCCGTCTCCTTCACCGGCTCGGTCGCCACCGGATCGGCGATCCAGGCGGCGGCCGCTGCCCGGGTCAAGCGGGTGGGCCTCGAACTGGGCGGCAAGAGCGCGCTGATCGTCTTCCCGGACGCGGACCTGGAGGCCGCGGCCGCGGCGGCGATGATGGGCGTGTGGGGCGCGTCCGGCCAGGTGTGCACCGCCGGCAGCCGGGTGCTCGTCCACCGCGACGTGCGCGAGGAACTGGTGAGCAGGATCGTCGAGGGCTCGCGCGATCTGCGGATCGGCTCGGGCTTCGCCCCCGGCAGCCAGCTCGGCCCGCTGGTGTCCGCGCAGCAGCTGGAGCGCGTGCGCCGTTACGTCGGCTACGGCCTGGAGGACGGCGCCGAGCTCGTGCTCGGCGGCGATCGGCACGGTGACGTCGGCTACTTCCACCAGCCGACCGTCTTCACCTCGGTGCGCAACGACATGCGCATCGCCCAGGAGGAGATCTTCGGGCCGGTGATGTCGGTGCTGGACTTCGGCTCGGAGGAGGAGGCGTACGCGATCGCCAACGACACCGACTACGGCCTGGCGGCCGGCGTCTGGACGAACGACCTCGGCCGGGCCCACCGTGCCGGCCGGGCGCTGCGCGCGGGAACCGTGTGGGTGAACACCTACCAGATGGTCTATCCGACGGTGGCCTACGGCGGCGTGAAGCTGTCCGGGCACGGCCGCAACCTGGGCGCGGCGTCGCTGGACGACCTGACCCAGGTCAAGAGCGTGTGGATGAAGGTCGGCTGACGAACGTGGAGGGAGCGACCATGAGGACCCAGTCAGAGGTGGCGGCGATGCTGGACCGGGCCAAGGTGACCGACGTGCTGTACCGGTACGCCTCGTGCATCGACAGAAGGGACCTCGGCGGGCTGCGTACCACGCTCGCCGACGACCTGCGGGCGCAGTACGGCAACGCGGAACCCATCACCGGCGGCGACGCCGTCGCGCGGTGGATCGACGAGGCCACCCGAGACTGCCTGTGGCAGCACCACCTGCTCAGCGTCTACCACGTGGACGTCACCGGGGACGAGGCGAGCGCGCTCGTCTACCACACCTCACACCAGTGCTTCGCCGCCGCCCCGGACACGGCTCACGTCCTGGTCGGCCGGTACCACAATCGGCTGCGCCGGGAGCCGGACGGCTGGCGGATCAGCAGTCTGGTACTGGAGATCCTGTGGGGCGAGCGGCGCACGGACACGACCGGCTACCTGGCCGCGGTCGGCGGCCGGGGGCCCGAGCTGGGACACCGGGCCCAGGCGGACGCTCCCGCGGCGGCGGGAGCCGGCCACGGGGATGGGCGGCTCTGACATGGCCGGCGGCATGAGGGACCCGCTCGATCTCGCCGGGCTACGGTTGCGCAACCGGCTGGTGGCGGTCGCGCACGGTCTGGCGGACGTGCGCGACGGCGCGCCGACCGAGACCGACGCGGCCTACTGGCGGCGGCTCGCCTCGGGAGGCGCGGCCATGGTCATCACCGGCGGCACGGTCGTGGCCAGGGAGTCGACGCTGCGGCAACGCTACCTCACCGAGGCGTACCGGCCGCCGATCCGCGAGGCGCTGCGGCGCCGCGCCCAGGCCATCACGGGCGAGGGCGCAGTGGCGATCTCCCAACTCCTCCACCTGGGCCGGGAGACCCTCGGCGCCGGCAACCACTTCCACCCCGTGTCCGCGAGCGGCGTACGCTCCCCGCGGGAGCCGACCGCCCCGCGCCCGCTGACCGCGGCCGAGGTGCGGGGCGTGGTGGAGGGGTTCCGCGTCTCGGCGGGCAACTGCGTGGAGGCCGGTTACCACGGCGTCGAGCTGCACGCGGCGCACGGGTACCTGCTCGCCCAGTTCCTGTCGCCGGTCACCAACGACCGCGACGACGCCTACGGAGGGGACGCCGACCGGCGGGCGGCGCTGCTGTGCGAGGTCATCGACGCGGTCCGCGCCGAGATCGGCGGGCGGCCGATCGGGGTGCGCCTGTCGATCGCGAACGGTGCCGAGCCCGAGCTGGAGCTCGACGACCTGCTCGACATCGCCCGGCGTGTGTCCGCCGCGTCCCCGTTCGACTACCTCAACGTCACCACGGGCGTGCGCAACACCTACGTGCCCGGTATGGCCACCACCGGGCCGCCCCTGCTGGAATCGGTCGCCGCGCTGCGCCGGGCGGCCTCCGTCCCGCTGCTGGTGAGCCAGTCGTTCCGAACAGCCGCCGACATCGGGCGGGCGCTGCGGCTGGGCGCGGACCTGGTCGGCATGGCGCGGCCGTTCATAGCCGACCCCGACGTGGCGAACAAGTTGCTGTCCGGCGACGAGCGTGGCATCCGGCCGTGCACCTCCTGCAACGAGGACTGCCGCACGTTCGAGCCGACGGGCCTGTGCGCGGTCAATCCGGAGCTCGCGCCCCCCGGCGAGACCAGCCGGCCCGCGGCGCCGCTCATCCTTCTCCACGGTGACGGCCGTCAAGGAGCACGGGCCGGCGGGTCGGGGCCGGTGGCGGTGGTCGGGGCGGGGCCCGCGGGCATGGAGTGCGCGCTGACGCTGGCCCGGCACGACGTGGCCGTAACGGTGTTCGAGGCGGAGCCGTCAGTCGGCGGGCAGGCGGCGCTGGCGAGCCTCGCGCCGCAGCGCGGCGGCTGGCAGCGGTTCGTCGACTACCAGTACGCACAGCTCACCGACCTTGGCGTGTGCGTACGCCCGGGCGCGGCGCCGTCGGCCGCCGATCTGCGTGAGTTCGACGCCGTGGTGGTGGCCACGGGGGCCGTCGAGGAGGCCCCGGAGCTGCCCGGCGACCTGCCGGTCACGTCCAGCACGGAGTTCCTCGGCGACCCCGGGCTCGCAGCGCCGGGCGGCCGCATCGCCGTGCTCGACGACGGCTTCGGATGGTGGCCCGGGATCGGCGCGGTGCAGGCCGCGATCGAGCGGGAGGCGGCCGAGGTCGTCCTGCTCACTCCCGCAGCGGGCTTCGCCACGGGTGTGTCGGTGGAGAACAGGGTGCAACTGCTGCACAGGCTGAAGGGCGCGCCGCTGCGGGTCATGCCGTTCACGACGGTGACGGCCACCCTGACCGCCGCCATCGAGGTACGCGGCGTGCTCAGCGGCAGGGCGCGCCGGATCGAGGCCGACCTGCTGGTCGTCGTCGGCCAACGGATCCCGCGCGCGCCGTGGCCCCTCCCGGCGGACGGACGGACCGGGCGGACCGTGGTGGCGATCGGCGACTGCGTGGTGCCCCGCCGGATGTCGCACGCGGTGGCGGAGGGACGTGCCACCGCCATGACGCTGCTCGCTCGCCCGGTCGCGCGCGCCCGGTGATCTCCCAGCTCAGGAGGGGGACGCCGGACGCGGCGCGCGGGCAAGGCCCGCGCCGGCGCCCACGGCGAGTTGCGGCTCCGCGCGCACCAGGCGCCCCGCCGCCGGGACTTGGTGACGTTCGGACCGGGGACATCACCTCATACAGGTTGCGAGATACAGGTTGCGAGCGGCATCGACGAAGAACACTCATCGCGCCGCCGACCGGCCTCACCCCGGAGCTTCCCCGTACTCCGGACACTTGACCTGAGGTCACCCCTGATCGAATGCGAGCCCCAATAGCCAGGCGCGTGCTGGGAGAGGCCGTAGCGCCTGACGGTCAGCCGGGGCCGGGCTTCCTCCTGCTGCTCGCGGGAGATCCGCCGCTGGGTGAGCCGGTGTTCTTCCTAAGCCTCATCGCTGAGTTCCTGGTCATAGGCGGCTGGTCCTCGGCGCGCAGCCCCGGGGTGTGTTGGGCGATGGCGAGGTCTTCCTCGCGGAGGCGCTCGCAGACGCGAGCAGCTTGCGGGACATGCCGAGGTGAAGCTCGTCGACGAGCTCGGTATGGCGGGGTGGATCGAGCGCTACCTCGCCGGTCCCACCTGTCAATGACGGGGCCGTGATCAGGGAAGCGCGCTGACGGTCAGGCGCAGGTGTAGCCGGACGGCAGGGCGGTGTTGCCGTCGGGCCTGCTCGCTTGGAAGCCGAAGCCGGTGGTGCTGGCTCCCGGCGCGAGCGTGCCGTTGTGGCTGACACTTCTGGCCGTGACGGTCTGGCCGCTGGTGGTGATTATGGCGTTCCACGAGCCGGTCAGGGTGTGCCCGGCCGGCAGGGTGAAGGTGACGGTCCAGCTGGTGATCGTCGAGGTGCTGGTGTTGGTGATGGTCAGCGGCTGGATCACATACCCGGTCCCCCACTGGGACTGCACGGTCGGGGTGGCCGAGCAGGCACCGGTCGTGCCTCCCTGAGTGGTGATCTGCACAGTGTTGGAGACCGGTGAGACGTTACCAGCGGCATCGCGCGCTCGGACCTGGTAGCGGTAGGTGGTGTTCGCAGTCAGGCCCGTGTCGGTGAACGAGGTCGTGGCCGAGGTGCCGACCTGGGGGAATGTGCCGCCCATCGCGCCGGTAGCGCGCAGGATGTCATAGCCGGTCACACCGGTGTCGTCAGTGGAGGCCGTCCAGGTCAGGCTGGTGCCGGTTGTGCTGGTGCCCGAGGCGGTGAGCCCGGCCGGGGCGGTCGGCGGCGTGGTGTCGGTCGGACTGGTAGTCAAGCCGAAGAACTCGATGGCGTAGAGGGCCATACCGCTCTGCGGAAGAGTGTGCCCGGCGCCCTGGATGCTGTACGCCTCCACCTGCACGGTGCCGGACAGATTGGCGTATCGGCTGCGGTTCCAGTTTGCCTGCGGGGTGTCGGTGCCGGTCGGGGTCTGGCTCAGCCCAAACACATTGGTCCACTGCTCGATCGACTCTCCCAGCAGCGAGTAGGGCACGAGGGTGTCGCTGGTGCCGTGCCACAGCTGCATGCGCGGGCGGGGGCCGGAATATCCCGGGTACGTCTGGCGGACCGCATCGCCCCACTGCTGGGGTGTTCGGTCCATGCTCCCGCCGGTGCACCTGCTGCTTCCGGGCGGGTAGTCGGAGGCGCCGGCGAAGCAGTTGAACGGCACGCCCATGAAGGAGGCCCCTGCCTTGAACAGGTCCGGGTAGACGGCGAGCATGTGCTGGGTCATCATGCCGCCGGACGAGCTTCCAGTGGCGTAGACACGGTTCGGGTCTCCCTGATAGGTCCGCTCGACATAGTCGATCATTGAGACGATCGAGACCGGATCGCTGCCGCCGCCGCGCCGCTTGGCCGCGTCCGACCAGGTGTCGAAGCAGTTGCCGAACCCTGCCGACTGGGTGGCGGTCGGGTAGATGACGATGAAGCCATATCGATCCGCCAGCGAGGCGAACTCACTGCCCTGGTAGAAGCCGGGACCGGAGCCGCCGCAGCCATGCATCGCCACCACGATCGCCGGCGAGGCCGGGTGCGAGCCCGGCACATAGACGTGCATCCGCATGTTGCCCGGGTTGTTGCCGAAGCTGGTCACCTCCACCAGGGTGGCGGCGACGGCCGGCGATCCGAGTACCACGGTCATGACGGCAAAGAGCGCCGCGGTGCAGGCACGAGCCAGCACCGTGGTCAATCGTGTCATTCGCGCTCCTCCTCTCCACAGCCGCGGCGCGCCGCGGACCGGTCCGCCGCGTATTGACATCGGTCGCTGGAAAATAGAAGAGCCACAATCCACCGTCAATGCACGCTTGGTGTGCATGTCCGCCGGTTCACCGGGCAGAGAGCTGTTTCCCCTGGTTATCAAGTAACTTGTTATCAAGGTTCTTGATAGCGGTGTGGGAAACTTACATGGGGCCCGTTCTGACGGGGCGCGATATCGTCTCCTGGTGACCGATCCGGGTGTCCCCGCGGCCGCTGCGCCCGACGCACCGCCGCCCCGTGTGAGCTACCTGGTGTTCCGGCTGGAACGCCGCATCCGCGCCTGCCTGGATGAAGCGCTCGCCCGGCACGGCATGACGACCACCGGATACATGGCGCTCAGCGAGCTGCGCCTGCGCGACGCCCCATCCTCGGCCGACCTGGCCCGCATCGCCTTCGTCACCCCGCAGGCGATGAACCTGGTCATCCGCGATCTCGAGCAACGCGGCCTGATCCGCCGCGACCCGCATCCCCGTGGCGGCCGCGCTCTGCGCACCCGCCTTACCCCGAAGGGCCTGAGCACCCTCCGGAGATGTGACCGCTCCCTCGACAGCATCGAAGCCGTCATGCTCGCCGAGATCGACGACCCGGACCGCACGACACTCGCGGAAACGCTCACGCTGTGCGCCCGAGCCCTCCACCCGGACACGCGGGCCGTGACCCCAGCCCCGCACGGGATGAACTGGGAGAACAGCTCCACGTAGGTGTCGGAGATGTAGTGGTAGGCGATTCCGCCGAATCCAGTTGTCAGTCCTCGATATCCCTGGCGGGATGCCCGTTCCGGACTGAAAATCGGGGTGGTTGCCCGCCGACGTCGTAGGTGCTTGACCCGTTGAGGTCGTTTGTTGGTCGGACGCCGGAGCCGCGTCATGGGCCCTTCACTGTGCTTCGAGCACGCGGATGAGATTCGCTCCGTCCTGGCGGCTCTTGCGGGCAGCCTGTGCAGGGTCCTCGCGCGTAATGACGGCAGGAGAAACGACATGCTGGAGGAAATCAAAGACCGCGAGGAGATCATCGGACGGATCGCGGCGCTGGACATCGGCAAGCCTCCGAGCTCGACACCAAGAGGCCGTGTCGTAGCCGTAGACCACCAGCGCGTGTCCCCCGCCTGCCGCCCAGCTGATCCCGGCGTAGAAGGGACGCTCGACGTCGATCTGGCCCTTGAGGGCGGTCCAGCTGATCGAGGTCTCGATGACCTCGCCGGGCCAGTAGAAGCCGCGTCTTTCCAGTGCGTGCTGTACGCGATACGGGTTACCGGCGTCATTGGGCAGACTCCGGTAACCGGATAGTCCTTGGCCAGGTTGCAGAACGCGTAAGGCGACACGTAGTCGCCGTGGTTGGCGGCGATGGTCGCGCCCGCAGCGGCCCAGCACCAGCTCGTCTTCTCCCGGTGCTGCGTCGTGATGTAGAGCACGTGCTGGGTCGACGCGGTTCTCGACGTCGCCGAGGCCGGAGTGACTGAACTGGCCAGGCACAATCCGGCTGCCACGAGCGCCGGAATGGCGCGTGGCAAGTTTCTTGGCATGCGATTCTCCTTTCGGTTCCTGTTGAACGGGGAATTCGGTCGCGTCGGACCCTGCGGAGAAGCTCCTGTCTTCGTCCCGGATGGAGCCCAACCTCCCCGAAATCAGAAGGAAAGCCGCTGAATTTCCGGCTAGAAATCCCGTGTGAGGAGAAATGCCGGGGTAGGTTCGGGAGCGTGCTGAGACGAATCAACTACGACGACCGCCAGCACCTGGTGTACGCCCGTGGCCGAGCGTTGCCTCCCGACGTCGTCGCCGCCTGGATGGCGGAATTCGCCCGGCACGCGCCGTCCCGGCGGCCGCTGACGGTCCTGGACCTGGGCAGCGGTACCGGCCGGTTCTCCCCGGCCCTCGCCGACACCTTCGGCGGCACGGTGTACGGCGTTGAGCCCTCCGTCCGGATGCGTCAGGTAGCGGCGAACATCTCCGCCCACCCGTCGGTCAGCTATCTCGAGGGCGCCGCCGACGAGATCCCGCTGCCCGGCAACGCCTGTGACCTGACCCTGCTCTACCTGGTGATCCACCACATCCAGGACCTACCGGCGGCGGCCGCGGAGATCGCTCGCGTGCTGGCCCCAGATGGCCGGGTGCTCATCCGCAACGCCTTCGCCGATCGGTCGCCCAACCCGCTGTGGCACCGCTGGTTTCCACGCGCCCGGACCATCGAGGAAGAGGTCTTTCCCACCGTCGCCGAAGTGGCGGCGGCCTTCGCCACGGTCAACCTGCGCCCGGTCGCCCTCACCTCGGTTCGGCACCGTCTCGCGGCCGGCCGTGCCGACTACGCCGCGCGACTGCGGCTGCGCGCCAGCTCGATCTTCGACCACATGACGGAGCGGGAAATCACCGAGGGCTTCGCCGCGCTGGACGCCGATCTCGCCACGCGTCCCGACACCGGCCCCGTCGAGGAAGACTGCGACCTGCTCGTCCTGGCCGGCTGAGATCGCACCGGAAGGCGCCCTCTTCCGGTGCGGCTGCCTACCGTCGGATCAAGCCGCCGCCGGGCTGAGGCGAGAACGTGTGTCGCATCGCTTGAGGTTCCAGTGGGTGGAAGGTGCAGAGTCGAGCCATGAGCGATGCGACCGATCTGTACACGATTGGGCAGCTGGCCCAGCGCACCGGGCTGCAGGCGCGCACGATCCGCTTCTGGTCCGACAGTGGCGTTGTCCCACCGGCCCACAGGTCGAGCGGGGGATACCGGCTTTATGACGCGGAGGCGGTCGCACGGCTGGACCTGGTCCGGACCCTTCGCGATCTCGGGCTCAGTCTTGATGCCATCCAGCAGATCGTGGAAAAGCGGGTCGCACTGCGGGAACTTGCGCAGACCCACGTCAAAGCCCTCGACGCGGAGATCCGCACCTTGAAGGTACGGCGTGCCGTCCTGCACGTTCTCGCCCAACGTGACAGCACCACAGAGGAGATCACCTTGATGCATGCGCTAGCCCGATTGTCGGCGCGGGAACGCCAGCAGATCATCGACGAGTTCGTTGACGGGGCATTCGCCGACATCCTCGACGAGGACGCCGCTCTCGTCGCGGACTGGATGCGTGACATCCCCGCCGACCTTCCCGAGGATCCGACAGCCGAGCAGGTGAACGCCTGGATAGAGCTGGCCGAGCTGGTCGCCGACGAGAGCTTCCAGCGGACGGTACGGCAGCTGGTCCTGAGCGGCCGGCAGGACAATCGCCTCGAGTTCGGCCTCAACCTCCGGCCCCTGGTCCTTGAGCACGCGGCCGCCGCCCTGGAGAAGGGGATCCCGCCGGAGTCGCCAGGCGCGAGGGCGACGCTTGACCGGATCATCCCCGTGGACCTCCCCGCCGACGAAACCGCCTCCCTGACGGACTGGCTGGGACTGGTCGCCGAGCCCAGGGTGGAGCGGTATTGGCAGCTTCTCCAGCTCCTCCAGGGCCTGCCGCCGGATCCGCCGGCGGTCCCGGCCTTCCAATGGCTGCTCACCGCGCTGTGCACTCACCGCTGATCCTTCAGTGCGTCAGCGCCACCCGCTTGCGGAACACCCAGTAGGTCCAGCCCTGGTACACCAGTACGAACGGCAGCGTGATCAGCCCGATCCAGCTGAGCATCGTCAGCGTGTAGGGCCCCGAGGCCGCGTCCGTCAGCGTGATGCCTGGTAGCGGGGCCCATCGGAGCTCGGCGAAGACCGCCACCGAGGCCAGGGCGATGGCGCCGGCGGTGGCGGTGAAGGCCCAGCCTTCCCTGCGGCGGTACGTCAGCGCCGCCCCGGCGGCCAGCGCCGCCATGGAGATCAGGGCGGGGATCGAGCCCAGGCTGGACAGGGCCGCCGCGGCCAGCGGCAGGACCACGGCGCTCGCGGCCAGGGCGACCGCGCGGGCGCGCCGTCGTACGGGGCCGTCGGTCTTGAGGGACAGGAAGACGGCGCCATGGAGTACGCAGGTCGCCAGGGTGAACAGGCCGCCCACGAGCGCCGCGAGAGCGCTGTCGAAGAGCACGTCGGCGAAGATCGCGCCCCACAGGAACGCCGGGAGAGCGCTGCCCGCCACGATGCCCAGGTCGCACCAGAGCGTATTGGTCACCTTGCCGCGCCACTCCAGGCCGACGCCGCGCACGATCAGGCCCACCAGGATGAGCACGACCGGGAGATAGAAGGCGCTGAACATCCCGGCGTACCAGGCGGGGAAGGCGGCGAACATGGCGCCGACCGCGGTGATCAGCCACACCTCGTTGCCGTCCCAGACCGGGCCGATCGTCTCCAGGCTCTGCCGGTGCTGCTCCGGACCCCTGCTCACGAACGGCGCCAGCAGGCCCACGCCGAAGTCGAAGCCCTCCAGCACGAAGTAGCCGGTCCAGAGGAAGGCGATGATGACGAACCACAGGTTGACCACTGTCTCCACCTCAGTACATCAGCGACGGCTGGAGTCGCTCGGTCGCGGGGACGGGCTCCGTCTGCTCGGGGCCCTTGCGTACGTGCCTGGTCAGGAGTACGGCCTCGGCCACCGCGAGCCCGCCGTACAGGAGCGTGAAGATCGTGAGTGAGGTGGCCACCTCGGCGAGGCTCACGCCGGGGGACACGCTCGCGGCCGTGAGCAGTTCGCCCGTCACCGTCCACGGCTGGCGGCCTATCTCGCTCAGCAGCCAGCCGGAGATCATCGCGAGGAACGGCAGCGGCAGGGCCAGCACCATGATCCGGGCCAGCCAGGGGGGCAACTCGCGCCTGCGGCGGGTGAGCCACAGGCCGAGCACCGACAGCGCCACCGTGGTCAGGCCGAAGACGATCATCACCCGGAACGACCAGAACACCACGGTCTGGTCGGGCCGGTAGTCGCCGGGGCCGAACTGCTGCTCGAGCCGGGCCTGCAGGTCCTCGGTGCCCTGGACGGTGGCGGTGGGGTCGTGGCTGGCGAGGAGGCTGAGGAGGCTGGGGATCTCGACGCCGGGGACGATGGAGAACGGGGCTCCGGCGGTGTCGTGCTGGAGGCCCTCGGCGGCGGCGAGCTTCATCGGCTGCTGCTCGTACAGCAGCCGGGCCGAGGTGTCGCCGGTGCCCGCGACGACGGCGCCGGCCAGTGCGGTCATGACCAGCGCGGCCCGGGCGGCGCTGCGCCACATGGGGGCCTTCGTCCTCAGCAGCCAGTAGCCGCAGACCGCCAGTACGAACCCGCCCGCCACGATGAAGGCGGCGCCGACGACGTGCGGCACCTGGGCGATCGCCGTGGGGTTGGTGAGCACCGCCCACAGGTCGGTCATCCTGGCCCGGCCGTCGACCACCTCGTAGCCGACCGGGTGCTTCATCCAGGCGTTGGCCGCGAGGATGAAATACGCGGACAAGTTAGAGCCGATGGCGGCGGCCCAGATGCACGCCAGGTGGACCTTCTTCGGCAGCCGCTCCCAGCCGAAGATCCACAGCCCCAGGAACGTGGACTCCATGAAGAACGCCAGCAGCGCCTCCATGGCCAGGGGCGCCCCGAACACGTCGCCGACGAAGGTCGAGTATTCGCTCCAGTTCATGCCGAACTGGAACTCCTGCACGATGCCGGTGACCACGCCCATGGCGAAGTTGATCAGGAACAGCTTGCCGAAGAACTTCGTCAGCCGGAGGTACTGCTCCTTCCCCGTCCGGTGCCAGGCGGTCTGGAGGCCGGCCACGAAGACGCCCAGGCCGATCGTCAACGGCACGAACAGAAAGTGGTAAACGGTGGTCACCCCGAACTGCCACCGCGCGAGATCGAGCGCGTCCATCTTCCCCCCACCGGGTGCTTAGCTCTACAAGCTGTAGTGCATCTACTTAAAGTAGTACTACAGCTCGTAGAGCACGGCTATGCGATCTTTGTCACAAGCCCGCGGATCGGTGGTCCCACGATGGCGTACGGGGGCCGGCGGGGCTCAGCGGGCGGTGGCGGCGTCCAGGTACGCCTGAAGGTTGCCCAGCTCGAAGCCCCGGCGCTTGATCTTGTCGACCAGGATGCGGAAGTCTCTGGCCAGGTTCGGGCGGAAGTGCAGCAGCAGGATGTCGCCGGGGCGCAGGCGCTTGTCGGGCACCTGGTAGGCGATCTTGCCGCCCGGTTGCACCGTGGCCGTCCAGAGCAGTACCGACTTCAGGCCGCAGTTCTTGGCGGCCCTGAGCGTGTCGGTGTTGTAGTTGCCGAACGGCGGCCTGAACAGCGTCGGCCTGGTCCCCAACTGCCTCCTGATGATGGTGGAGGAGCCGCAGATCTCCCGTCGCTGGGCGTCGTAGCCGAGGAGGCGGAGGTTCGGGTGGGTGAGGGTGTGGTTCTCGACGGGTGCGTGGGCGTCACGTAGCGAGCGGAAATATCCCCATTTCCCGGCTCCTACGAAGCGGCCGGGCCCGCCGGCCGGGTCGGGCGTGCCCTTGGCCTCCACCGCGTCCCGCATGGCGAACGCCGTGATCGGGATGCGCTGGTCGCGTACCTGCTGGACGAAGCCGGGATCCTGTTCCCAGCCGTCGTCGATGGTCAGGAAGACGACCTTGCGCTTGGTGGGGATGGAGCTGATCACCGGAGGTAAGGAGCCCGTGGCCTGGATCTCCCTTACTTCGCCGCGTCGGGGCACCGCACCGGGCGGTCCGTCGAGCGGCCGCGTGGTCGCGTCGGACCTTTGGGCGGCAGGGGTGGCCGTGCTGCCCGGGGTGGCGCCGGTGGTGTCGCCTCCTGGGCCGTCCGCCGTACCGCTTGACCCGCCGTTGGCCGCGCAGCCGGCCAGCAGGACCGCGACCGCCGCCACGGCGGCAACGCGGACGGGCCGCGCCACAGGGGTCATATCGCCCACTCGGGCCGCTCGTGCCATATCGGCAACGATCGTCATGTTTTGTCCCCCGGCTCGCCCCTCGCACACCGGTCCCATCCTGCCAGTCTTGATCGCCAGGCGGGCGCATCCGATCGGTGATCTAGGGCGCGGACCCCTGGCTTTAGCCTTGGCGGTGAGCCCTTCTGTCGAATCTTTGAGCGGTAGATAGGTCGCTGCTGTATATTGATCCATGTGGCAGTGACCTTGCGCGCGAACAGCGATATCGCCTTCCAGTGCGCCTTCCACGTGGTCTGGTGTCCCAAGTACCGCAGGCGGGTGCTGGGTGGAGGGATCGAGGAACGACTCAAGCAGCTCATCGGCGAGGTGGTCGAGGAGAAGGGGGCGTGGCTGGTGGACGTGGAGGTCGTGCCTGACCACGTGCGGCTGCTGGTCGAGGTGGATCCCCAGCTCGGGATCCACAAGCTGGTCAAGGCCATCAAGGGCCGCTCTTCTCGCGTCCTGCGTCAGGAGTTCCCGAGCCTGAAGTCGAAGCTGCCGACGCTGTGGACCAACTCCTACTTCGTGGCCACCGTCGGCGCGGCGCCCCCGGAGGTCGTCGAGCGGTACGTCGAGAACCAGAAGAACCGGTGATCGCGGATGCTGACCGGACGTAAGTACCGCCTGGATCTGACTGCCGGCCAGGCGGAGTTCGCCGAGCGGATCGGCGGGGCGTGCCGCAGCGTGTGGAACACCGCGCTGGAGCAGCGCCGCACCTACCGGCGACGCGGCGCGTTGATCGGCTACCACGCCCAGGCCCGCCAGCTCGCCGAGGCCAAGCGGGAGTTCGCGTGGCTGGGCGAGGCGCCCGGCCATTGCCTTCAGCAGACGTTGATCGATCTGGACCAGGCGTGTTCCCGGCACGGCACGTGGAAGGTCGGCTGGAAGTCCAAGGTCAAGAATCCGCCGTCGTTCCGGTTTCCCGAGGGCGCCAAGATCGCCATCGAGCGGTTGAACCGGCGCCGGGCGCGGGCGAAACTGCCCAAGCTCGGCTGGGTCCGCTTCCGCATCACCCGCCCGCTGGGCGGCAGGGTCAAGAACGCCACCATCAGCCGGGACGGCAAGCACTGGTACATCAGTTTCCTCGTCGAAGACGGTGTGATCACACCCTGGCGGCACGCCAGCCCGGGCAGTGCGGTCGGTGTCGACCGGGGTGTGGTCAAGGTCGTGACCCGCTCGGACGGGCGTTTCCACCATCAGGTGTTCGCCCGCGATCGGGAGGCCGGGCACGCCAAGAAGCTCCAGCGGGACTTCGCCCGGACTACCCAGGGATCGGCCCGGCGCAGGAGAGCCGCCGCGCGGGTCGCCGAGCTGGCGCGGAAGATCCGCCGTCGCCGGGAGGACTTCGCCGCCAAGACCGCCTGCATCCTGGCCGCGAGCTTCGAACTGGTGGTGTTCGAGGCGCTGGCGACCAGGAACATGGCCGCCCGTGTCGCGCCCCGGCCGGATCCCGAACGGCCGGGCGTTTTCCTGCCTAACGGGGCCGCGGGCAAGTCCGGCTTGAACCGCAGCATTCTGGACAAGGGCTGGCATCGGATCGAACTGGCCACCCGGAGCAAGGCCCGGTACACGGGCACCAACGTGATCACTGTCAATCCGGCGTACACGAGTCAGACGTGCAACGTGTGCACGGTGGTGGATCGCAAGTCCCGCGAGAGTCAAGCGGTCTTCCGGTGCACCTCGTGCGGACACACCGAGCACGCCGACGTGAACGCCGCCAAGAACATCCTCACCGCCGGGAGGGCGGAGCACGCACCACCCAGATCGGGTGTGCGGGTTGGGGCGCGCAAACCACGCAACCGCGTGGGCCGGAAGGCGAACCGCCAAGCAACAGCAGCCCAGGCCACCGCGCAGCCGGAGCCCGAGCTGGCTGGAATCCCCCGACTTTAGTCGTGGGGAGCGCTTCAAAAGGGCAACACTCGCCAGACGGATCCCTAGAGTGGCGATGTGAAGGTGGCAGGTAGCGCCATGATCGGCGTTGAGAGGCATCGCGTGTGGGACGCGCTTCAGGATCCGGCGGTGCTGGTACGCACCATCCCCGGCTGTGAGCGCCTGGAGGAGACGGGGCCGGACACGTACCGGATGACGGTGACGGCGGGGGTCGCCTCCATCAAGGGCGTCTACCAGGGCGAGGTGTCGCTGTCCGAACCGTCGGCGCCGGAGAGCTTCGTGCTGCGGGCGCGCGGCCAGGGCGCGCCGGGGACGGTGGAGGCCACGGTGCTCGTACGGCTCAGCGAGGTCGACGGGGGGACCCGCGTCGACTACGACGCCGACGCGGTCGTCGGCGGGATGATCGGCGGGGTGGGGCAGCGCATGCTCGGCTCGGTGGCCAAGAGGACGGCGGGGGAGTTCTTCGCGGCCGTCGAGGACCATTTGCGCCTCCCGGAGGGTCCGTTGCTCGCCCCGGACGGTACGGGGGTGGACGAGTTGGCCGCCCGGCGAGCCGCGATGGCGCGTACGGCCGACGAGGTCGCGGAGGGGCGTCGGGCGCCCGCCGTGTACGAACGGCCGTCCGGCGTGTACGAGCGCCCGCCCAAGAGCCACACCGAGACGAGGCCTTGGGTGATGCTGGCGTCGTTCGGCATGGGAGCGGGCATCGCGCTGACCGGCGTCGCCGTGGGCTGGCTGTTCGGCCGGGCAGGCCGCCGTCCACGCCGCTGACGGTCGCCTGCGATCGAGGGCGGTCGTGCCCTCGGACCGCCCGCTGTCCGAGGGCGGTCGATGTCGTCAAACGGGCTGCTCATGAGCGCGGATCTGGCCTCTCGCGGAAAAGGATCTCCAGGCGTAGCGTGGCTATATGCGGCAGGCACATGCTGAAGACGCACGAACCGAGGCCCGGCGAATCATCCGCAACCTACTTGGAGAGGAGCGCCCGACCGCCGAGGCGCTGATCGGCGACGCGCGCTCCGTGCTCGGCGACGCGCGGCTCGGCCGCTGCCTGAGCCTGGCGCTCGGCGCGTCTCTCACCAGGCGGTCCGCCGAGCTGGCCGCCATCGCCGCGTTGCTGGTCGGGGCGCGGGAGCTGGGTGAGGAGTGGTGGACGCGGCCCAGGGGCGGCAAGTTGCCCGCGCCCGACGAGGTGCTGCGTACGGCCGTCGCGATCGAGCCGTGGACCGACCTGACCGCCCTGGAGATGCTCGCCGCCTGGATCTCCGACGACGCGGCCGACCAGCTGTGGGGCCAGCCCGTCGCCCAGGTGGACCTCAACTCGTGGCAGGCCGAGGACCGCTTCGACCTGCCGGACGGGGCGAAGCCGGGGCAGCGGCTCGTCGTCCACTTCGACGCCGGAGGGCGGCTCGACGCGGTGGTCACCCGGCGGCCCGACGAAGACCTGGGGTCGAACCTCGACTTCCACTCGCTGCGCTACTCGCGTCCCGCCGAGGCCCAGTGGAGCTGGGGAGTGGCGGCCGGGCTCGGACCGCACCGGCTGCCGGACGAGGATCCCGACCCGTACGCCCGTGAGGTACCCGGCACCGCCGTCGGCATCCTGCGCGCCTGGGCGCTACGGCACGGCGCCACCCGCGAGCAACTGGGCGAGCGGTGGCAGACGGTCGGCGACGTGGTGGCGGCCATCGAGCGGGTCGACTGGATGTGGCGCAGCGGGGAGTGGTTCGGCTGGTGGCGCGGCGCCTCCGCCCTGGTGGACGACTCGGCGTACCTCCCGTACCGGCTGGAGGAACTGGCGGCCGGGTGACCGGCCCGGCGGGGAGCGGGCCAGCGGGGGAGCGGCCGGACAAGGCCGCGCGCATCCGGCCAAGGCCGTGCGGGAGTACGGACAAGGCCGCGCACACATACGGCCCAGGCCGGCGGAATGGGGTCGGGGTCGTAGAGGTTGTGGTCGAGCGTGAAAGTCGAGATATTTTCGGACATCGTCTGCCCCTGGTGCTACATCGGCCACACCCGCTTCGGCCGAGCGGCAGACCGCTTCCGCGCCAAGGGCGGCACCGTGGACATCACCATGCGCCCGTTCCAGCTGAACCCGGACGCCCCCGCCGAAGGCGAACCGCTGCTTCCGTCCCTGGAGCGGAAGTTCGGCGGGAACGTCGCGCAGATGACCTCCCATGTCACCACCGTCGCCGCGGAAGAGGGACTGGACCTGCGCTTCTCGCAGGCGATCAGCGCGAACACGTTCGAGGCGCACCGGCTGGTCGAACTCGCCACCCGGCAGGGGCGCGGGCTGGAGGCGGTCGATCGGCTGTTCCACGCGCACTTCACCGACGGGCTCAACGTCGGTGACCAGGACGTGCTCACGAAGCTGGCCGCCGAGCTGGGTGTGGATCACCCGCCGGGTGAGGGCGCGCAGGAGGTAAGCGAGCAGCTCGGCCGGGCGCGGGCGCTGGGGATAACGGGTGTGCCGCTGTTCCTGTTCGAGGGGCAGTTCGCGGTGTCGGGAGCGCAGCCGGCGGAGACGTTCGACGCCGCTCTCGACGAGGTGGCGGCCCGCACCGGCCAGACCCCGGTGACCATCCTCGCGCCCCCGGCCGACGGTTGCGACGACGGCTATTGCGCCGTTTGAGGGAAGGTGGCGGCTGCTGCGCCGCCTAACGGCTACAGCGTCATGTGGGCGATGAGCTCTTCGGCCAGCCATTCGGCCACGTTCGCCGGGCCGGGCAGGCGGACGCCGAGGACGAAGTGGGTCAGGCCGGCGTCCGCGAGCTCGCGGATCGCTGACCGGGCGGCGGCGGGGTCTTCGGTGGAGACGACGAGTTGGGTCGAGCGGGTGATCTCCGCCGGATCGCGGCCGATGGCGGCGCACTTCTCGTCGAGCACCTTGTTCCGTTCCCGGATGAACTCGATCGTGTTGTGCGGCGGCCCCGGTACGTTCCAGATGTCGGCGTGCTCGGCCACCACCCCGAGCGTCCTGTCGCCCCACCCGCCGATCAGCAGCGGCGGCGGGACGGCCGGCTTCGGCGAGCAGACCACCTCGCGCAACTGGTAGTAGCGGCCGTCGAAGTCGAAGCGGTCCTCGGTCCACATCCGCTTGATGATCGCGCACGACTCGGCCAGCCGGGCCACGCCCTCACCGGGTGAGGCGATGTGCAGGCCGTACGCGTTGTACTCCCTGGGTACGAGCGTGTCGCCCGGCTGGTGCGTGCCGCCGACGCCGAGGCCGAGGACCAGCCGGCCGGGCGCGATGGCGTCCACGGTCGCCGCGATCTTGGCGAGTACGGCCGGCGGCCGGGTGAGGTTGCTCGTCACCATGAGCCCCAGTTGGAGCCGGGAGGTCCGCGCGGCCAGGGCGGCGAGCATCGTCCAGCCCTCGTGGATCGGCGCGTCCACCGGCCCGAACAGCGGCAGCATGTGGTCCCAGAGCCACGCGTGCTCGATGGCGGGGACCGCGTCGGCCTGCTGCCAGGTTCGCAGCAGCGTGTCGTACGTGACGCCGACAGGGACGGTCTTCATTCCGAAGCTCAGCATATGACAGCTCCACTGATTGTCAGCTCTACTGACGATTAGGCTAGTGCGAGAATCGGGAGGTGTCGAGACGCCGCCTTGGATACCTGCTGAAGCACGCCAACCTGCGCCTGGCCCAGCACACCGGCCCGGCCCTGGAGCCGTACGGCGTCGACGGCCGCGAGCTCGCGGTGCTCAACGTGCTCGACTCGGCCGACCCGCTGTCCCAGCAGGAGGCCGCGACGCGGCTGCGGATCGACAGGACGACGATGGTCGCGATGATCGACACGCTGGAGGGCAAGAAGCTGGTCAGCCGTCGGCCGCATCCGGCCGACCGGCGCAAGAACATGGTCGAGCTGACCCCGCGTGGGCGCGACACGCTGCGCGACGGGGGTCAGGCCGTGGACGAGGCGGAGCGGGCGTTCCTGGCGAAGCTGACGCCTGAGGACGCGGCCCGCCTCAGAGAGCTGCTCGACAAGCTGATCTAGGCTCGGGCTGGGGTCCTTAGGGTGGGATACCCCCTCCGGGGGAGCGAGGGTAGACGGTCTGTCGTGGCTGGGGCCCCTTTAAGGGCCATGGAAGAAGGTGGCCAGGCTCAGGCAGTGCCCTCGCCCAGGAGGCCCGCGCGGTGGTGGCGGCGGCAGAGGACCTGGTAGCGGACCGGGGACGCGTCCGTGTCGCCGATCACGACCTGCTCGCCCGTACGGACCAGCTCCCCGCCCACGATCCGCCCGTTGAGCTGGCCGGGGCGCCCGCACCAGCACAGCACCTCGACCTGCAACCGGCACACCTCGTCCGCCAGCTCGAACAGCCGCTGCGCCGCCGGGAACATCACGGATCTGAAGTCCGAGGCCAGCCCGAAGGCGTAGACGTCGATGCCGTGGTCGTCCACCAGGTCGGCGAGCTGCTCGATCTGGTCGACGGTGTAGAAGCAGACCTCGTCGCAGATCAGGTAGTCGATCCTGTCGTGGCCGGTCACGAGCGTCACCAGGTCGAGGGAGTCCACGACCTCGATGGCGTCCAGGCCGAGCCCTATCCTGCTGGTGACCTGGGGTCCGCCCGAGCGGTCGTGCTTGGTCAGGACCAGCCCGCGCCGGCCCTGGCGGCCGTGGTTGTAGTTCATCTGCAGCGCGAGCGTGGACTTCCCGCAGTCCATGGGACCGAAGTAGAACTTCAGTACGGCATCACGGGCGCCGGACGGGACGGCGGACAGGGCAAACGTGTCGGTCACAGGGGGCCACCTTAGCGGCTTGGCTTGTTACCTGACCTCGTGGGAGATTTCTCCCCTGGAGTTATCAGGAGGAACCGTGGTCACAGAGAAGCCCCCTTCGCTCGACGCGATGATGACGACCGACGACCTCACGGCGGCGCAGGCCGACGCCACGAGGTGGCGGTACGGCTTCCTTGTGGTCGTGGTGGGGATCGTCGCGGTGCTGGTGGCCTTCGGGGCCGCCGTGTTCGCCACGAAGGAGTTCGCGGCGTTGTTCGCGGGCGTGGCCGGGGTGGTGGGTACGATCATCGGCGCCTACTTCGGCGTGCAGGCAGGGCAGTCGGGTAAGGCCAGGGTCGAGGCCGAACTTGCCAGGTCACAGGAGCTAGTGGTGCGCTTGGCCGCCTATGTTGGCACTGAGAACGCGCCCCGGGTCATCGATGAAGTGCTCGGCCGGCGCCGAAGCTGAGGAGCCATGCGTAGCGTCCGTATTGGAGTCGACACCGGGGGCACGTTCACCGACGTGGTGGCCGTGGACGACCAGACCGGTGAGATCGTCACCACCAAAACCCCCTCGACCCCCGCGAACCCGGCCGACGGGTTTGTCAGGGGCATCGAGAAGCTGGGGCCGCTCGACGCGAGTTCCGTCGTGCACGGCACCACTGTGGCCACCAATCAACTGCTCGAGGACCGGATCGCGAACCTGGGGTTCATCACGACCGAGGGCTTCGAGTTCATCCTGGAGATAGCCAGGCAGAGCGTGCCCGACGGCTATGGCAACTCCTACTTCTGGGTCAAACCACCGCGGATCGTCCCGATCCACCTGGTCAAGACCGTCGGGGGGCGGCTGGACCACACCGGTGCCGAGGTGCGCCCGTTCGCCGAGGAGCAGGCCGCCGAGGTGGCCCGCTGGTTCAAGGCCAAGGGCGTCACCGCGATCGGCGTGTGCTTCCTGCACTCGTACGCCAATCCGGACCACGAGCGGCGCATGCGGGACGTACTGGCCCGTGAGCACCCCGAGGCGATCGTCTCGCTGTCGAGCGACGTGCTGCGCGAATACCGCGAGTACGAGCGGTCGGTCACCACGCTCGTGGACGCGGCGGTCAAGCCGACGATGCGCCGCTACCTGGCCAACCTGTCGGCCCGGCTCGGCATGCCGTTCTCGGTGATGAAGTCCAACGGCGGCGTGCTGTCGGCCCGCGAGGTCGTCAACCAGCCGATCACCACGGTGCTGTCGGGGCCCGCGGCCGGGGCGCTGGGCGCGGCGCTCATCGCCTCCACGGCGGGACACCCGTCGGTGATCACCCTGGACGGCGGCGGCACGTCCACCGACGTCTCGGTGGTGATCGACGGCGAGCCGTCCATCACCACCGAGGGCGTCATCGGCCGCTACCCGTGCAAGATCCCGATGATCGACATCGTCACAGTCGGCGCGGGCGGCGGCTCGATCGCCTGGATCTCGCCCGAGGGCACGCTGAAGGTCGGCCCCAAGTCGGCCGGGGCCGATCCCGGACCGCTCTGCTACGGCAGGGGCGGCACCGAGGTGACGGTCACCGACGCGCACGTCTTCCTCGGCCGCATCCCGCCGCACCTGCTCGGCGGGGAGATCCCGCTCGACGTGGCGGCCGCGCGCACCGGCATCCAGGCGCTGGCCGACAAGCTCGGGCTCAGCGCCGAGCGGACCGCGACGGGCATCCTGGAGATCAGCGCGTTCAACCAGAGCAACGCCATCCGCCAGCTCACCGTCAAGCGCGGGCTCGACGTGCGGGACTTCCCGCTGGTGACGTTCGGCGGCTCGGGGCCGCTGCTGGCCTGCCGGCTGATCGACATCCTGGGACTGCCCGCGGTGGTCGTCCCGCCCGATCCGGGCAACGTCTCGGCGTTCGGCCTGCTCACGGTGGACGTCAAGAACGACTACGTCCGTACGCACGTCACCCGCGACCTCTCACCGGCGACGGCCGCGGAGATCTTCCGCGAGCTGGAGGGCGAGGCGGCGCAGGCGCTCGACCGGGAGGGCTTCGACGAGCCGGTCTACGCCCGCAGCGCCGACCTGCGTTACTACGGTCAGGCGTACGAGGTGCGCGTGGCCGCCCCGGCGGGCGAGGTGGACGAGGAGTGGCGCCGGGAGGTGCTGGACCGCTTCCACCAGGCGCACGAGAAGCTCTACGGCTACGGCTACCGCGACGACGAGCGGCACGGCGTCGAATGGGTCAACCTGCGCGTCTCCGGCATCGGTCCCATCACCCGCCCGGCCATCCGCCGCAGGGAGCCCGGCGCCGGTGAGCGGCCCGCGGCGGCGACCAGGAGCGTGCACTTCGACTCGGCCGCCGACACGCCGATCCACCAGCGGTCCGACCTGGACCCGGGCACCGTGGTCGAGGGTCCGGCGGTCATCGAGGAGTACGGCTCGACGATCCCCATCCATCCCGGCTTCACCGCCCAGGTGGACGACTACGGCAACGTGGAGGTGCGGCGTGGCTGACCCGATTCTGGTCGAGATCGTCGAGGGCACCCTGGCCTCCGTGGAGAAGGAGGTCGAGACCGCGATCGCGCGTACGGCCCGCTCGCCGATGATCCGCGACGCGCACGACTTCCGCGCGGGCATCCACGACGCGCGGCTGCGCAAGCTGACCGGCCGCTCCTACAGCGCGCTCGTCCAGCCGATCGTCCGCGACTTCCCGATCGAGGAGATGAACCCCGGCGACGTCTTCTTCCACAACGACGTCTACCTGTCAGAAGGCGGGATCGGCCACCTGCCCGATCTGTGCGTCACCGTCCCGGTCTTCCACGAGGGCTCTGTGGTGGCCTTCGTGCAGGCGTTCGGGCACCACGACGACATCGGCGGCTCCGTGCCCGGCTCGATGCCCTCGCACGCGCGCAGCGTGTACGAGGAGGGGCTGATGGTCCCGCCGATCAAGTTGTGGGACGCGGGCGTGCCCAACGAGGCCGCGCTGCGCATCATGACCCGCAACTCGCGCATGCCCGACTCCCTCGCGGGCGACCTCGACGCCGAGTGCTCGGCCTGCCTCATGGGGGCGCGCCGCCTGGGCGAGCTGTTCGACAGGTACGGCCGGGCCGAGGTCGAGGCGTGCTTCGACGCGATCATCGGCAAGACGACGGAGACGTTCCGGCGCGAGCTGCTGGCCAAGATCCCCGAAGGCACCTACACCTGGGAGGACTACGCCGAGCACGACGGCGTGGACGAACCACGGCTGCACGCCCAGCGGATCACCCTCACCGTCGACCACGCGGCGGACGCCCCGCTGAAGATCGACTTCACCGGCACGTCACCGCAGGCCAAGGGGCCGATCAACCACGCGGGCGACTACGCCGACGGGGTGTTCCTGAAGAAGTGGCTGGCCCCCATCCTGCGCAACCTCGCCGACACCCCGGAGCGCATGGCCGAGCTGGACGTCAACGAGGGCGTCGTCCCCCTGATCGAGATGGTCTTCCCGGAGAAGGGGACGCTGCTCACCCCGATCTTCCCCGCGCCCACCAACGCGCGGACGTTCGTGATCCTGCGCCTGCTCGGCGTGCTCGCGGGCGTGCTGGCCAAGGCCACCGGCGGGCGCATGCCGGCCGACCAGGAGACGATCCGCTACACCGGCGTCCACGGCGCCGACGCCGACGGCGTGCCGTACCTGATGAGGGAGGTCCTCGGCGGCGGCTCCGGCGGGCGCTGGTACGCCGACGGCGAGGACACCATCCACGTGGTGCCCGACTCGCGCAACATCCCGGTGGAGTTCGCCGAGGCGCGCTGGCCGTTCCGGGTCGAGCGGCTGGCGCTGGCCTGCGACTCGGGCGGGCCGGGCATGTTCAGGGGCGGGCTCGGCTACGACAAGCACATCAGGATGCTCAGGGACGCCTCGTACATGTCGATCGCCGACCGGTCGATCCTGTCGTGCTGGGGCGTCAACGGCGGGCTGGCCGGGCGGCCGTTCCGGGTCGAGATCGCGGGCAAGGAGATGGAAGGCCTGGTGGACGACTACCAGGTGCAGGCGGGCGAGACCATCCGCATCCGCACCACCGGGGGCGGCGGCTGGGGCTCACCGTACGACCGGGACCCGCGCGCCGTGGCGGCGGACGTCCGCGACGGCAAGGTGTCCATCGCCGGCGCCCTGGGCGACTACGGCGTGGTGCTGGACGGCGACCGCATCGACGAGCAGGGCACCGCCCAGCTCCGCGCCAACCTGCGCCCGCCGGCGGGCCGCTTCTTCGACCGCGGCCCCGGCTACCCGAAGCTGTCGGGCGGCCGCTCCCACGCGGAGGTGGACGAGCTCTAGCGGATGCCATGATGGGCTCCATTTCCTGAGATTCCTTGAGATTTCCTGAAATGTCGCGAAATGGAGCCAGCCATGCGTGTCGCCCTAGCCGGTCTCGCCACCAGCCATCCCTTCACCGACGCCCGTACCCTGGCCCGCCACGCGGACCTGCTGGTGTGGGAGGAGGACCCGGAACGGCTGAGCCGCTTCACCGGCGAGCACCCCGGCGCCGAGGTGCTGCCGAGCCTGGCCGCGCTGCTGGCCGCCGAGCCGGACGGCGTGGTGCTGACCGTGCCGAGCCCGCGCGTGCCCGGGGCGCTGGCGGCCGTGCTCGACACCGGCGCGGCCTGCTTCGTGAACAAGCCCGCCGTCGCCACCCGCGCCCAGCTGCGCGAGCTGGACCGGCTGCGGATCCACGACCGCGTGCTGTCCAGCTCGGTGCTCCGCTTCGCCCCGGCCTTCACGGGGCTGCGGGTGGACCCCGCCGACGTGCTCGCGGTCCGGGCCACCGTACGGCATGACGTCGGCCTCTGGGCCAATGGCTACAACGCCTGGCAGGACACCCCCGGCGAGGGCGGCGGGACGATGGTGACCATGGGGATCCACGGCGTGGAGCTGCTGGTCGCGCTGTTCGGCCCGGACGTACGGCTGGCCGGCGCGGCCTCGGCCACCAGGCACTACGCGGGCCTGCGCTCGGAGGACACCGGCGTCATGGCCCTGCGCTGGGACAGCGGCGTCACGGGCACGGTCGAGATCCTCGGCGTCTCCGACGAGGAGTCCTACTCCGTCACCATCCATCGGCGCGGCGGCACCGACACCGTCGTGATCGAGGGCGGCGACGACCACGTCAAGGGCCTGGGCTACGAGGGGACGATCGAGGCGTTCCTGGCGATGATCGGGGGCGCGCCGAGCCCGGTCCCGTGGGCGCAGACCCGGGCCATCCTGGAGGTACTGGTCGCGGCCCGCGAAACCACCCAATGACCGGCTCGTGAGAGCGCCCAACGACCGGCGCGCGAACCACCCGTTGCCCGGGGTCCGAGGGCGCCCGCCGACAGGCGTCCGAGGGCGCCCATTGACAGCCGAACTCCGCCGCAGTTACGGTCTGGACCGTAAATGACGTAACGGAGGTAGACCGCGTGCGGACGACAGCGGAACTCGAGGAACGGCTGGCGCGGCCGAGCCCCGCCCTCGTCGACGACCTGAGCAGGCTCGACGGCGACATCCTGATCCTCGGCGCGGGCGGCAAGCTCGGCCCGAGCCTGGTCCGGCTGGCGCTCAACGCCACGCGTGGCGACCGGCGGATCATCGCGGTGTCCCGGTTCTCCGAACCCGGGCTGGCCCAGGCGCTCCAGGACGACGGCGCGACCGTGGTGGCCGCCGACGTGGCCGACGAGGGGGCGCTGCGCGACCTGCCCGACGCGCCGAACGTGGTGTTCCTGGTCGGCGCCAAGTTCGGCACCGAGGGCCGGGAGCACGCCACCTGGTTCACCAACGCGTACCTGCCGGGCAGGGTCGCCGACAGGTTCAGGGACGCCAGGATCGCCGCCCTGTCCACCGGCAACGTCTACCCGCTGGTCCCCGTGGGCGGCGGCAGCACGGAGGGCTCGCCGACCGGGCCGGTCGGCGACTACGCGATGAGCTGCCTCGGCCGGGAGCGGGTGCTGTCGCACTTCGCGGAGACGTACGGCACCCGCATGTCGCTGCTGCGGCTCAACTACGCCGTCGAGCTGCGCTACGGCGTGCTCGTCGACCTGGCCGGGAAGATCCTGGCCGGGGAGCCGATCGATCTGGCCACCGGCCAGGTCAACGTCGTCTGGCAGGGTTACGCCAACGAGGTCGTGCTCCGCTCGCTGCTGCTCGCCGAGTCACCGCCGTACGTGCTCAACGTGACCGGGCCCGAGCTGGTCTCGGTCCGGCAGGCGGCGCTGGACCTCGGCGCGGCCCTGGGCAAGGAGCCGGTGTTCAGCGGCGAGGAGGCGCCCACGGCGCTGCTGTCGAACGCCGGCAAGTGCCACCGCCTGTTCGGCTACCCCGAGCTCACGCCCGCCGAGCTGATCGAGCACACGGCGCGCTGGGTGGCCGACGGCGGCCCGCTGCTCGGCAAGCCCACCAAGTTCGAACGCCGTGACGGCCGCTTCTAACCGCGTGCCCGGCCCATTGACCCAAGGGGGATCCGACGTGCTCAGCACGATTCCAGAGGCGCAGACGTCCGTGCGCGAGCTGTTCCGGCGCGGCCTGGTGATTCCGGCGCACCCGCTGGCGTTGACCGAGGACCGGAAGCTGGACGAGCGGCGGCAGCGGGCGCTGACCCGCTACTACGTCGAGGCGGGCGCGGGCGGGCTGGCGGTGGGCGTGCACACCACGCAGTTCGCCATCCACGGCACCGACCTGCTGCCGCCGGTGCTGGAGCTGGCCGCGCGGACCGCGGGGGAATACGAGCGCGAGGTCGTCCTGGTCGCGGGCGCGACCGGGACCACGCGGCAGGCCGTGGCGGAGGCCGAGCTGGCCAGGTCGCTCGGCTACCACATGGTGCTGCTGAGCCCGTGCCGGGAACTGGACGAGGACGGGCTGATCGAGCGGGCGCGGGCGGTGGGCGAGGTGCTGCCGGTCATCGGCTTCTACCTGCAGACCGCGGTCGGCGGACGCCCTTTGTCACGAAATTTCTGGACCCGGTTGGCGGCGATCGAGTCCGTGGTGGGCATCAAGGTCGCCCCCTTTGACCGCTATCGCACGCTCGACGTGCTCCACGGCGTGGTCCGGGCCGGTCGCGCGGCCGAGGTCGCCCTCTACACCGGCAACGACGACCACATCCTGGCCGATCTCGTCACCACCCACCGGGTCGTCGTGGACGGCCACGAGGTGGAGATCGAGTTCGTCGGCGGGCTGCTCGGTCAGTGGGCGGTCTGGGTACGGCGGGCGGTCGAACTGCTGGAGGAGGCCAAGCTGGCCCGCTCGGGCGACGACGCGGCCATGCGGCGGCTGCTCACCCTCGACGGTCACCTCACCGACGCCAACGCCGCCATCTTCGACTCGGCCAACGCCTTCCACGGCTGCATCCCCGGCATCCACGAGGTGCTGCGCCGCCAGGGGCTGCTGGCGGGGCGCTGGTGCCTGGACCCGGCGGAGGAGCTCTCACCGGGGCAGCTCGCGGAGCTCGACCGGATCTGGGCCGCCTACCCGTGGCTACGGGACGATGACTTCGTCAGCGCCGGCCTGTCCCGCTGGCTCGCCTGACCCTCATGCGAGCCAGCGGCACCGTCCCCGAGCCGGCCGTCCCCGAGCCGGCCGTCCCCGAGCCGGCCGCTCCCAAAACGGCCGTCCCCGAGCCCGCCGCCTCAGAGTGTGAGGCGGTACAGGGTCAAGGGGCGGCCGCTGGAGCCGCTGGTGAGGTTGCCCGTGCGTTCGGCCAGCCCGGCCAGCTCCAGCCGGTGCAGCATGCGCCGGGCCGTGCGCTGCTGGACGTCGAGGCGGTCGGCGATCTCCCTGGTGGTCAGCGGCTCGTCACCCGCCGCCGCCCGCGCCTGCAGCAGCCGCTCGATCGTCGCCACCGACAGCCCCACGCGGCGGGCGATCACCGAGAGGTTGCGCTCCGACTCCGGGACGCCGGCGACCGACTCCAGGACGATGTCCGTGTCGGCGCGCAGCGACAGCACCGCCGCGACCTCGCCGATGCGCCGGGCGCGGGCCAGGGCCCGGCGGGCCAGGCTCTCGGCCTCCGCCGCGCTGCGGCCCAGCCCGAAACCCACGCGTACCACCTGATTCTGCGCCGCGAGGCGGCTCAGCATGGGCAGGCCGGTGAAGCCGCCCGTGGCGTCGTACAGCGGACCCCGGGTGGTCACCAGGAGATGGGTGCCGCCCCGGAAGGCGGCCAGCGTGCCGCCGAGCGCGGTGGCCTCGCGCAGCAGTCCCTCCTCGTTCTCGACCTCGATCAGCCCGAGCGCGATCTGCGCGTCCTCCTGCGCCTGCCCCTCGGCGGTCAGCAGCAGCTGGCGCAGCGCCACCCGGACCGAGTGGACGGACGGCGCCAGGCGCAGCACGTGCATCTCATCGCGCAGGGCCTCGTGCACCGAGCTCAGGCAGGTGATCACCGGATGGGCGGGGCCGCGCCGGTGGAAGGCGATCGCCTTCTTGGAGGTCATCTCCGGCCGGTAGGGCAGCGTCCTGAGCGTGTCGGCGGGCAGCCCGGCCTCGGCGAACGTGGCCACCACGTCGGCCGCGGGCAGCGTGTCGATGGACAGCCCGGTGACGTCCTGGCCCTCGTGCTGCAGGCGTACCAGGGCGCTGAGCAGTGTCGCGCCCGAGTAGTCGACGAACGCGGCGGCCCGGCTCAGCACCTCGGCGTCGCGGGAGAGCATGTAGGGGACGATGCCGGTGAACAGCCATCCCTCCACGGCGGCGGCGTGCGCCTCGACGATCGCGGGCGCCTGCGACTCGTGGTCGTAGTCGAGGCGCAGCGCGGTGATCGCGGGCTGCTCCTCGCAGGTGGCCGCGACGTCGTCGACCAGATCATGCGGGCCGACGACCCCGATGACGATTCCCACCCACGCCTCCCTCTCGCTGTTTTCGGTCAAGACCGCAATTATAACTTGTGAGGTGCCCCTGTGAAGTTCCCGTCCATGGCCGAGGCCGCCGGCCGTACGCTCGGCGACGAAGAGGTCGCCGCCGCGGCGCGGGTGATCCGCTCGGGCATGCTCAGCTCCGTCTGGGGGACCGAGACCAGAGCGCTCGAACGCGAGGTCGCCGCCTTGTACGGCGTGCGCCACGCGGTCGCGTGCGGCTCCGGCACCGCGGCCCTCCATCTGTCGGTCGTGGCGGCTGCGCCGGACCCCGGAGACGAGATCATCACGACGCCGATCACCGACTTCGGGACCGTGGCCCCCATCCTGGCGCAGAACGCGGTCCCTGTCTTCGCGGATGTAGATCCCTCGGACGGCAATCTCGACCCCGGCGCGGTGGCCAAGCTGATCGGCCCGCGAACGCGGGCGATCATGGCCGTGCACCTGTTCGGCGCGCCCGCCCGCGTGGCCGAGCTGCGGGCGCTGGCCGACGAGCACGGCCTGGCGCTGATCGAGGACTGTGCCCAGGCGTGGCTCGCCGAGCTGCCGGACGGCCGGCCGGCCGGCACGGTGGGCGACGTCGCCACCCTCAGCCTGCAGCAGTGGAAGCACATCACCTGCGGCGACGGCGGCCTGGCGCTCACCGAGGACGACGAGCTGGCGCGCCGGATGCGGCTGTTCGCCGACAAGGGCTGGGACCGGGCGGCCGGGCGCTCGCACGCCGGTTTCGGCCTGAACTACCGCATGACCGAGCTGCAGGCCGCCGTGGCGCGGGCCCAGCTCGCCAAGCTGCCCGGCGTCGTCGCGGCCCGCCGGAGCACGGCCGTACGGCTGCTCGACGCCCTTCAGGGTCTGCCAGGGGTACGGCTGCCGCGCCCGGAGGGGCACGCCTGGTGGCTGTTCCCCATCGTGCGGCCCGAGGGTGACGCCCGGGAGCTGGCCGCGCACCTGGCCGCGGCCGGGATACCCGCGCGGGCCGGTTACCTGGAGGAGCCGCTGAACCGCGCCCCACTGTGGGATCGGCCCATCTACGGCTCCTCGCGCTACCCGCTCGACGGCTACGTCCCGAACCCGTGCCCCGAGGCCGAGCGGCTGGTCGCCGAGACGCTGCTGATCATCGAATGGAACGAGAACTACACGGCCGAGCACGCCGACGCCGTCGCCCGCGAGATCACCCGATTCACCGCGCGTTAACGGTGGAGGCCGTAGTTACGTTCAGGTATCGCCCATTGACCGCACGAGGTCCTCGTCATTAGGTTTCGGTCAGGACCGGTATTACTCGAAAGGAATCCGCCGATGAGGAAGACAGCGGCACTCGGCCTGACGGCCGCCCTGGCCCTCGCCGCCGCCGGGTGCGGATCCAGCGGCTCGGACAAGAGCACCGTGACCCTCTGGATGTACCCCGTCATCGGGGACCAGGCCAAGAGCCAGGCGTTCTGGGCCAAGGTCGAGAAGGACTTCGAGGCCAAGAACGCGACGATCGACATCAAGATCGACCAGCAGCCGTGGGAGGGCCGTCAGGAGAAGGTCACCACGGCACTGGTCTCGAAGAAGGGCTTCGACCTCGTCGTCCTGGGTCCCGACCAGATCCCGCAGTACGCCCAGCAGGGCACCATCGACGCCGTCGACGACGTGGTGGGCAAGGACAAGGCGACCTACCTGCCCAGCGCGCTCACCGCGCTGACCGTGAACGGCAAGCTGTACGGCGTGCCGATCTATCAGACGATCACCGCGCCCATCTACAACAAGAAGCTGTTCGCCGAGGCGGGCGTCGACAAGGTGCCCGAGACGCTGGCCGAGCTCAAGGCGGCGGCGCCCAAGCTGGCCGCCAAGAAGGTCGCCGTGCTCGACTACCCCGGCAAGCCCGAGGTCAGCCTCAACCAGAGCTTCTACCCCATCCTGTGGGCCAACGGCGGCAGCGTCTTCGCCCCCGACGGCAAGAAGGTGGCCTTCAACAGCCAGCAGGGCGTCGACAGCCTGCAACTGCTGCTCGACCTGAAGGCCGCCGGCGGCCTGCCCGAGGACACCGCCAGCAAGGGCAACGAGGTCGAGGGCGGCGCCCTGGCCAAGGGCAAGAGCGCGATGTACCACGCGGCCACCGCCCTGCAGGCCACCCAGCTCGGCGCCGCGATCGGCGCCGAGAACGTCGGCATCGGCCTGCCGCTGGAGGGCGTCAAGCGGGTCGCGTTCGGCATCCCGGGTGCCCTGGTGCTGGCCAAGCACGCCGAGAACAAGGACGCGGCGAAGAAGTTCGCCACTTACCTGTCCTCGCCCGAGGTCGCCGCGAGCCTGGCCGCGGAGTCGGGCTTCTTCCCCGCCCGTACCGACGTGACCGTGCCGGGGCAGTCGGCCGCGGCCACGGAGTTCGCCAAGTCGCTGCAGTACGCCTTCCCCGGTGACACCCACCCGAAGGCCCGCCAGGTGATGGGCGTCATCGCCCCGCACATCCAGGCGGCCCTGCTCGGCAAGGAGGACGCGAAGACGGCGCTCGACGCGGCGGCCAAGGAGGCCGACGCGCTGCTGGGCAACGGCGGATAGGGATGCGCCAACGCCTGCGTGACCCGGTCACGGGCCTGCTGTTCGTGCTGCCCGTGCTGGTGCTCTTCCTGATCTTCCGGATCTTCCCCGCCCTCGGCGCGGCGGGGATGAGCCTGACCAACTGGAACATCGGCGGGGAGTGGAGCTTCGTCGGCGCGGACAACTACGCCCGGCTGCTCGACGACACGATCTTCTGGACGAGCCTGCGCGTGACGCTCGTGTACGTGGCCGTCTACGTGCCGCTCACCCTGCTCGTCTCGCTCGGCACGGCGTTGCTGCTGAACCAGGTCGTGTTCCTGCGCGGCCTGTTCCGCGGCATGCTGTTCCTGCCGTACGTGACCAGCTTCGTGCTGGCCGGCGTCATCTGGCGGTGGATCTACGAGTTCGACGGCCTGATCAACGGCGTCCTGGGCAAGGCCGGGCTCGGCCCGGTGGCCTTCCTGGAGCAGTCGTCGCTGGTACTGCCGGCCCTGGCCGTGGTGTCGGCGTGGAAGGGCTTCGGCTACTCCATGCTGATCCTGCTGGCCGGGCTGAAGGCCATCCCCGGCTCCTACCTGGAGGCGGCCCGGGTCGACGGGGCCTCGGCGTGGCAGCGCTTCCGCCGGATCACGCTGCCGCTGCTGAAGCCCGCGCTCTTCTTCGTCCTGGTGATCGAGACGATCAGCGCCTTCCAGACCTTCGACACCGTCTACGTGATGACCGGTGGCGGTCCCGCCAGGGCCACCTACACCCTCATCTACGGCATCTACGACCACGGCTTCAGATCCTTCGACTTCGGCTACGCCGCCACGTGGGGGATGGTCCTGTTCGCCCTGGTGCTCATCGTGTCGCTGATCCAGCGCCGCTTCCTGGACCGGGGGAACACATGACGCGCACGCGGCAGAGATGGCCGCTCGTCGCGCTGCTCGGCGTGCTGTCGGTGCTGACCGTCAGCCCGTTCGCCGCCATGCTGATCGTCGCGCTGTCGCCCGCGGGCGCCCCGACCCTGCCCGCGCAGTGGCCGGACTCGCTCACGCTCGACAACCTCACGCGGGTGCTGTCCGCCTCCGGCTTCGTGGGGTGGACGGTCAACTCGCTGGTGTACTCCGTGGTCTCGGTGGTGATCATCCTGCTCACCGCCTCGATGGCCGGGTACGCGTTCGCCAAGAAGCGCTTCCCCGGCCGCCAGGCGATGTTCTGGACGTTCCTCGCGACCATGATGGTGCCCTTCCAGGCCACCCTGATCCCGACGTTCGTGCTGGTCAACAGCCTGGACGGGGTGGACACGTTCTGGGGGCTGATCGTGCCGACGCTGGCCAACTCGCAGGCCGTGTTCCTGATGCGGCAGTTCATCATGGGGCTGCCCGACGAGCTGTTCGACGCGGCCAAGGTGGACGGCGCCTCCGAGCTGCGGGTCTACTGGACGATCGTGGTGCCGCTGACCCGGCCCGTCCTGGCCACGCTGGGCGTGTTCGTGTTCCTGTGGCACTGGAACGACTTCCTGTGGCCGCTGGTCGTGGGGCAGAGCGACGCCACCCGTACGCTCACCGTCGGCCTGACCACGCTGCGGACCGAGGAGATGCAGCTGTCGGTGCTGATGGCGTCGGCGGCGATCTCCGTGGTGCCGTGCCTGCTGGTCTTCTTCCTGTTGCAGCGGTACCTGGTCAACAGCATCGCGATGACTGGGCTGAAATAAGCTCTCTCGGGTGGATATTTCGGCACAAGTCCTCCGTGATCGTCTTCGCGGCACGCTGCTCGCCGCCGCGGCCACCCCCATGACGGAGTCGGGCGAGGTGGATCTCGGCGTGGTGTCGCGCTACCTCGCCGGGCTGGTCGAGGACGGTGCCGACGGGCTGGCGGTGCTCGCGCACACCGGCCGCGGGCCGTACCTGAGCCCGGACGTACGCGCCGCCGTGATCGAGCGCGCGGTCGCGCTCGGCGTGCCGGTCATCGTCGGCGTCGGCGGCTCGTCGGCGCATTCCGGGGGGGTCGCTCAGGCCGAGGAGCAGGCCCGGGTGGCCGCGAGGCTCGGCGCCGATGGCGTCCTGGTCTTCCCCGCCGAGGGCGACCGGCTGGGCGGCCACGAGGCGATCTGGCGGGCGGCCGGGATCCCCATGATCGCCTTCGACCTCTACACCCGGCCCTGCCCGCCCGAGACCATGCGGGACCTCCTCCGGCATCCCGGCGTGGCCGGGATCAAGACCGCGCTGCTGTCCGACGCCATGGGCTGCCAGCGTGCCATCACCCTGGCGAGGGAGGCGGACAGGCTGGCCATCACCGGCGAGGACCGCATGTTCGGCCCGTCGCTCCTGTGGGGCGCCGAGGCCGCCCTGGTGGGCCTCGCGGCCGCGTCGGTCCCGGTCACGGCCGCGGTCATGGCCGCCTACCGAGGTTCGGACCTGCGGGCCTTCGACGCGGCGTCGGGCCGCCTGGACCGCCTGGCCACCGCCACCTTCACCGAGCCCATGGAGGGCTACGTCCAGCGCATGCTGTGGCTCGCGGCGGCCGAGGGCCGCATCCCGGAGTCCCACGCCCACGACCCGTACGGCCCGCCCTTGCCGGAGCAGGAACGGGCCGCGGTGGCGAGGGCGGGGGGCTACCTCGCCAAGTAGGCGTCGGCGACGGTCTGCGTGACGGTGTTGCCGTCCTTGCCCTTCGCCTCGGCCTTGATCGTGATGCTGCCGGCCGGGTTGACCACCAGGACCTTGTAGGAGCCGCCCGGCGCCGGGAGGACCACGGCCGGCGTCCAGTGGGCGCCCTTGTCGGCGGAGGTCCAGACCCGCAGCGCGGACGCGCCGCCCTCGGCCTTGACGGTGAACGCGAACGGCCGGCCGGCCGCCACGGTGTCGTTCCCCGGCAGGTTGAGCTGGTACCGGAGCTGGATCAGCGGCAACCGGGCACACGGCTGCTTGTCGCCGAAGAGCAAGCCGTCCAGACAGGGGTAGGGGGCGTTGTCCTTCGCCGGCCGGGCGGATCGGAACGTCCAGGTGGACTCGACGCTGGTGCCCGGGTGCTTGCCGGTGAACCCGTCCTTCCACACATCGGTCAGCCGGTACGTGCCCGACCCGGCCGGCACACTGTAGTACGGCAGGCCGATCTCGTCGTACTGGGGCTGCACCTCCGTCTCGCCGCTGAACAGGTGGGTCTGCTCGTCGCCCGGCGCCCCCACGTAGGTGTGGCTGGGGTCGGAGGCGTCGGTGTAGTAGCCCAGGCCGGCCGGGACGAGCGCGCGCACCCGCATCCGGTCGCCCTGGCGGCAGCCGTCGCAGAAGATCCCCGGATCGACCCAGTCCGGCCGGTCAGGCCCGGCGGTGATCTGGGTGGGCATGAGGGCTTCGTTCCAGTCCTCCCGCTCCTGGGTGGCGCGGGTGAACCCCCGTTCGGACATGGCCAGGCGAGTGGTGTCCGTGGCGGGGTCGCGGAACTGATAGCCGCGCTGCCACAGCACCTCGCTGCCGGTCGTGTTGTAGTACTCGGTCCGGGTCACGGGCGCGTTGAAGAGGTGCGAGCCGCGGACGCTGAGCGGCTGGACGGGGATGTAGGTGTGGTCGACCTCGTTGAAGTTCGGGTACGGCCCCCACCTCCCCGCCTGCATGGGGAACTGGGCGTGGTAGGTGGTGTCGATCGCGGTCAGGTCGCGGGCCTTCGGGGCGAAGGTCAGGCGGCCGGCGGTGACGCCCTTCACGTAGTAGGCCAGCTTGTACTCGAACGGGCTGGTCGGCTGGACGGTCAGCTTCCCGGCCGGGTACGGCTTGCGGGCCATGGCCTTGCCGAGGGTGTCGGCTTCGGCGCTGTCGAGCCACAGGAGGGGCAGCTTGTTCTGGGCGAGGTAGGCGTCGGCGCTGAGGATCCAGGCGAAGCGGTCGCTGGTGATCACACCCGCGGCCCCGCCCTTGATCGCCGTCTCCATGTCGGTCAGGAGGAGCTGCAGTGAGTTCCTGGCGGGGAGGTAGACCAGCTTGCCGCGTATGTCCGCGCCGATGGTGGTCAGGCTCAGCCGCTGGTCGGCGGCGAACTTGGGCACCAGGGCGTCGTGCTCACTGACGTAGCGCGGGTGCAGCGACAGGCCCGGCACGCTCAGCGAGACCTCCGGCGCCCGGCGGATCTGGTCGAACAGGAACGTGAAGGTGCCCACGGTCGGCTTGGACGTCAGGGGCGTGACCCAGTAGTTACCGGTGATGGCCGGCTCGTAGCTCAGCAGCGAGGCGCCGGCGTACATCCGTCCCGAGGCGGTCGTGCGGACGTTCATCACGTTCAGGAACACCGGCTCCGACTCGCGCGGCGTGCTGATCCGCAACTGCTCGGTCTTCGTCGCGTCCAGGGTGATCGTGGTCTCGCCGGTGAGCTTGGTCTCGGGGGCGATCAGCAGGCCGTACTGGAGCTGGCGGGCCGGCATGGTGTACCACCACGGCTGGGCGCTGATGGAGTAGACGCCGCCGTGGGCGAGCTTCACGTCCACCTGCACCGTGCCGGGCACGTCGGTGGTCCGCCAGTTCTCGGTGACCACGGTGAGCGGCTCGCCGGCCAGGATCGGATCGGTGTCGCTGACCCTGATCACGGCCAGCGGTCCGGGGTTCAGCTTCGTCCACTCGGGCTTGCCGACGAGCTTGACGTGCACCGTGTCCATCTGGGCCTGCTTACGGAAGGCGATGGGGGCCGTCAGCCGGTCGGTCCCGGCCGTCGCCGTCAGGCGGCCCTCGTACCAGCCGGGGTCGCCGAGCTTGGGCTCGATGGTGAGGTCCGCGGCGGCGGTGCCGCCGGCGGGGACGGTCACCGACGACGGCGTGATCGTGGCCATCCCGGCGGGCGCCTGCGTGCCGTCGTGCGTCAGGGCCACCGACAGGGCCAGCGTGACGGGGTCCTTGCCGGTGTTGCGGTAGGTCACCTTCTTGGTGAGCGTCTGGCCGGTGTACGGGTCGGTGAACCCGGCCGACACCGCCGACAGGTCGTCGAAGACCTGCTGGGTGACGGCCCGGCCGATGTCCAGCCGGCCGGCGCCCTGGTCGTACGGCGAGGTGGCGTCAAGGGGCTGCGCGGTGCCCACCAGGGCGGTCTTGAGCTGGTCGGGCGTCCAGTCGGGATGCTGGGCGGCCAGGATGCCCGCCGCGGCGGCCACGTGCGGCGTGGCCATCGAGGTGCCGGACGCCGCCGTGTAGTTGTCGTCGATCGGGCCGCCGCCCGGGACGCTGCTGCCCTCGCCGAGCGAGGTCCCGGCCGCGCGGGCCGCGATGATGTTCACGCCGGGCGCGGTGATCTCCGGCTTGATCGCGAAGTCGTCGCTCAGGCGCGGGCCGCGGCTGGAGAACGACGCGATCTTGTCGGCGGAGTCGACCGCCCCGACCGTGAGGGCCGAGGTCGCCGCGCCGGGCGCGGCCACGGTGAACCGGTCAGGGCCCGAGTTGCCCGCCGCGACCACGAACAGCGTGCCGTACTCGGCGGTCAGGTCGTTGGCCGCCTGGCTCAGCGGGTCGGTGCCGTCGGTCGCGCCGTTGCTGCCCAGGCTCATGTTGACCACCCGGGCGTGCTCGGTGGCCGCCTGCCACTCCATCGCCGCGATGATCTCGGAGTTGTTGCCGCTGCCGGTGTCGTCCAGCGCCTTGGCGATGGTCAGCCGGGCACCGGGCGCGACGCCCTTGTAGCGGCCGTTGGACGCGGCGCCGCTGCCCGCGATGATGCCCGCCACGTGGGTTCCGTGGCCGAACTTGTCGGAGACGTTGGCCGGGTCGCCGCCGCCGGGACTGCCCGCCGGGACGAAGCTGCGCGCCTCGGCGATCCTGCCCTGAAGGTCGGGGTGCCGGGCGTCGATGCCGGTGTCGATGATGCCGACCGTGGCGCCGGTGCCGTCGAACCCGGCGGCCCACGCCTTCGGCGCGCCGATCTGCGGGTTGCTGACGTCGTCGAGCGCCTTGGCCTTGCCGTCGAGCCACACCTTGCGCAGGCCGCTCTCGAGGGCGGGGGCCGCCTTCGCCTTGGCCTCCGACGGGGTCGTCTCCCCGGTTACGGACTGCCAGAACGCTCGGGCCTGCTTCTTGTCGACCTTCAGCGCGGCGCCGTCGATGCTCTTCAGGACCAGCGGTTCCGCGCCGCCCTTCAGAGACCGGGCCTTGCCCGCGACGTCGCCGGACTTCACCTGCGGCTGGTACTGGACGATGAGGGGCAGCCGATCGGCCTTGGCGTCGCCGTACCCGTTGACGGCCAGGTAGTCGACGTTGAACAGCTCCTTGTCCAGCAGACCGCTGCTGACGTAAGGCCCGGCGTCGGCGGGGATCACGTAGTAGCCGTGCTCGTCCTGCTGGGCCTGGTAGGTCGTCGCCTCGTGGCCGTCGCGGGGGTCCACGACGACCGCCGCGCGGCCCGCGGCGTCCTTGGAGTAGGTGACGGTGTCCCCGGTGACCAGGGTGATCTTGACGGGCGCCGTACCCGGTGCCTTGACGGCGGCGGGCGCGTTGGCGGACCCGTTGGCGGGCGCCTCGGCGGGTGCGGCGGCGGGCGCGGCGGTGGCCGGCTCGGCTACGGCGACCAGCGGCACCGCCAGCGCGAACGCGAGTAAGGCCCCGAGACCGCGTCGCCGGGGGGTGGACAGCATGCGCACGGCACTCTCCTGTGCGGTGGAGATCGTTTCCTCGCTGACCTAATCTGGGAATCAGTCAGGGCACAAGTACGCCGGAGGGGCCAAAACCCGCCAGGTGGCGGTATCCCGCCATCGGTCAGAAGGGTGCCGCCATGCTCGAAGCGATCGGCCTGTCACCGGCCGAGAGCCGCCTGTACACGATGCTCGTCGAGAATCCGCGGTCATCGGCCGCCGAGCTCGCCACGCACTGCGGGGTGTCGACGCCGCTGGCCGCGCGCACGCTCGCCGGATTCGCCAGGCGCGGGCTGGCCAGCCGCCTGCCCGGCCGCCGCGCCCGGTACGTGGCGGTCGCGCCGGACATCGCCATCCGGCCGATGCTCAGCCGCCAGGAGGAGGAGCTGCACCAGGTGCGGACGGCCATCCACGAACTCACCGCGTCGTTCCAGCGGGCCTCGCGCTACGCGGCGCATCCGGCCGAGCAGGTGGAGGTGGTCATGGGCACCGACAACATCATCAGCCGGGCGTACGCGCTGCAGGACAGCGCGCAGAGCATGTTCCGCAACATCGACAAGCCCCCGTACGTCATGCCGGACCACTCGAACAACGTCGAGCGGGAGCAGCGGATGATCCAGGCGGGCGTCGACTACCGCAGCGTCTACGACCTTGAGGTGCTGGCGATGCCCGGCCGGCTGGAGCTGATCCAGGACGCGGCGGCGCGCGGCGAGAAGGCGCGCGTGGTGGCGGACGCGTCGGTGAAGATGTGGATCGCCGACGACGCGCTGGCGCTGATCCCCATCCGCAACGGGGCGTACTCGATCGACGCGGCGTTCATCCTGCACCACTCGGCGCTGCTGGACGCGCTGATCGCGCTGTTCGAGCGGGAGTGGCTGCGCGGCTTCCCGTTACGCGCCGTGCCCCGGCCGCCCGCCGCCGACGGCCCGGACGAGCTGGCCAGGGACCTGCTGGCGCTGATGGCCGGGGGACTGACCGACGAGGGCATCGCGCGGGCGCTCGGGCTCGGGCTGCGTACCGTGCAGCGCCGCATCCACGACCTCATGCAGGACCTCAACGCCATCACCCGCTTCCAGGCGGGGATGGCGGCGAGGGAACGTGGGTGGATCTGACGGGCTTGGCGCTCGTTTTGTCGGCTCAGCGACGGCTCTCGGTCTGACGGGGTCAGCGGCGGCCTGAGATGGCGATGCGGACCAGGTCGCGGCCGCGCACGCCGTACAGGGCCTGGCCGGAGGGGTCCAGGGCCAGCTTGGGCTCGCCGCCGAACCACTGACCGGCCAGACCCTCGACGATCGTCTTCGCCGTGAACGTGACCAGGTCCAGCTTGTACACCTTGTCGCCGTCGGTGCAGTAGGCGACGCGGCCGGTGACGAACAGCTCGCCGCCCTTGGCGCCCACCTTCAGCGTCCTGGTGACCTTCTTGCGGATCAGGTCGAACTCGAACACCTCACCCGTGCTCGCCATGCCGTACAGGGTGATCGGGCCCAGCGCGAGGGAGGCGATGTACCGCGCGCCCGCGATCGGCTCGACTTGCCACAGCAGCTTCCGTTTGACCAGGTCGAACGCGGCCAGCCTGGCGCTCGTGGTGACGGGCGGCAGCCCGAGGCCCTCCTGGGTGGTGGTGCCGAGGTAGGCGGTGCCGAGGCGGGTGGCGACGGAGTAGACGGTCTGCCGCTCGACGGCGGGACGATAAGTCTCGTACGTGCCGGTACGCGGTGAGTAGAGCGACAGCGCGCCGTTCATGTGGCCGGGCTCCGGCTGCGTGGGCATCACGACCAGGCCCGTCCGCGCGTCGTAGGCCAGGTCGCGCGGCCGGTCCTGCTGGTTGCCGGTACGGGCCAGCAGCTTCGGCTCCGCGTCCCCCGGCCGGTAGGAGTAGAGCGCGGCCTGGGTGTAGACGCCGAGGTAGGTGGTGCCGCCGACGGTCAGCAGCGTCTTCGGCTCGCCCGAGATGCCCAGCCTGCTCACCTTGCCCGTGGCCAGGTCGTGGACGTCGGCGCCGCCCTTGCCGCCCACGTAGACGCGGCGGCCGTCGGAATGGACCGACATCGGCTCCTCCGGCGCCGCCTTGAGCCCGCGCTGCACCAGGTTGAGGTAGTCGAGGGTGCCCGTCGCGGGGTCGTACACGAAGACCGCGCTGTCCTGGATGCCGTAGACGCGCCCCTCGTGGGCCAGCAGCCGGTGTGTGAGCGCCTCGAAGTACGGCACGCCGAGCGCTTCCAGCTTGCCCGTGGCCAGCTCGTAGCGGTAGAAGGTGCCCGAAGGGCGGCCGGAGAAGTAGACGTAGCCGTCGTGGATCAGCACCGCGACGACGTACTTCTCGCCCGGAGCCGTGGCCTTGACCAGCTTGTAGTCCCCCGGCGCGGTCTTGTCGAGGACGACCAGCTCGGCGAGGGAGTTCATACCGCCCGCTATGTGGGTGTCGGAGATGTTCATGCTCGACACCCAGTCGCGGTCGGCCAGGGCGGCCGGGAGCAACTCCCGCTTCTCGCCGGTCGCCCGGTCGATCGCGACGAGGTGGGCGTGGGAGCCGACGCCCGCGTAGACGTACTTGTCGTCGGCCTGGATGCTGCGTACGTACGCCTCGCCGGGGGCGGGCTGGCCCAGGTCGCGGCTGGTGCCCGTGGCCGGGTCGTACTCCCAGACGCGGCCCGGCTCCGACGTGCCCATGTAGACCTTGCCGTCGGGGGAGGAGGCCATGGTCCAGATGTAGTGGTCGGGGTATTCGGCGACCTTCGTCACCTGTCCCGCGACGGTGTCGATGCGGTAGAGGTCGGAACGGGCGTGCGTGCCCACGTAGACGTCGGTGCCCACCCGGCACATCGCCCAGATCCCCACGCCGGTGGGGATGTCGAAATGGGTGGTGACCGAATCCTTGGCCAGGTCGTAGGCGCCCACCACGTTGGGAGACAGGCCGCGGGAGCCCACGTACAGGACGCCGCCGACGAACTCGCCGTTGCCCAGCGGGCTGGCGACGCTCGCGGGCCCGAGGCCGGTGACGGTGCCCTCGGGCTCGCGGCTGCTCCTGGTCTCCGCGCCGGACTGGGCTGCGGCGGTCCGGGCCTGGATGACCGGTACGGCGGTGAGGGAGGCGGCCGCGGCGGCCGCTCGCAGGAAACGACGACGGGGGATCATGTGCGGCTCCCTTGGTGAAGTTGCGCCGCACGCTATAACGGACCAGGCCGTAATGTCCAGAAGGCTTCGGGCCGCTGAGGCCGCCGCCCCTCTGGCAGTCCGCCTCGGACCCCTCCCGACCGCCTCGGATCCCCCGGACCGCCTCGGATCCCCCGGACGGCCGCTAGAGGGCCGTCTCCAGGCCGAACAGTTCCGCCGCGTTGCGCCACGCGATCCGCTCGGCCGTCTCGCCGGTGAGGTTCGCCGCGGCGACCGAGCCGAAGGCCGATGACGGGTCGATGAGCGTCGCGTCGGTGCCGAACAGCAGTTGCCGCGCGTCCACGTTCGCCGCCACCTCGGCGATGCGGCCCGCCGGGGCGTGGGACCAGCAGGGCTCCAGGTAGAGACGGTCGCAGGCGCTGGCCGCCTCGATCGCGTACCTGAACCCGTCGGCGCCCATGTGCCCGGCGATCACCCGAAGCCCCGGCGTGTCGAGGCAGACCTGGGCCAGGTCGAGCACTGAGGGACCCCAGGTGTGGACCAGCGCCGGGCAGCCCGCCGAGGCGACCAGTTCGAGGGCGTCGAGCAACTGGGGCGAGGTGGCGGGCGAGCCCGTGTAGTCGGTGTGGATCTTGACACCGACGAACCGGCCGGTAGGCAGGTACTCGGCCAAGTCCCGGACCGCCTCCTGGAGCCTGCGGGGATTGATGGTGACATAGCCGTACAACCGATGTCGGCCGCCTTCGACCCCGCCGTCCGGGCTGTCTCCGCGCCCGCCCACCCCGCCGTTGCCCTGGTCGTTGAGGGCGGCGGCCAGGGCGCGGTTGCCCGCCGGGGCGTCGTAGATGACCGCCTCGGTCGACGACACGATGGCCCGGTCGATGCCGTAGCGGTCCATGGTGGCGAGGGTCGCCCCCGCCACGTCCATGGTGAAGAACCAGGGGCCCCAGTGGGCGTGGACATCGATGATCATCCGAGTAGCCTCCTGGCGTTGCCGCCCGCCACGGCGGCCACCTCGTCGGGCTTCAGGCCGCTGGTCGCCAGCCTGAGCAGCGGGACAATGGGTTCGTAGTGGGGGGTCCGCGAGCCGTACAGCAGCCGGTCGGCGCCGAGTTCCGCGGCGACCGTCTCCAGCGCGTCGGGGGAGTTGAGCAGGCGGGTGGAGGTGTGGAAGCCGGGCTCGTCGGCGGCGGCCACCAGGAAGTCGCCCAGATGGTAGAAGTGCGTGTCGAGGAAGACCACCCTGGCCTCCAGTCCAGCGAACGGCTGCCAGAACCTGCGTACGTCGCCACCGGTCAGGACCGTCATATCCAGCCGCGTCGCCCGCCGGGCGACATGCCGGACCGACGGAAAACCGGCCTCCACACCCTGCTCGTCCGGAAACAGCCGGACCGCCCGCACACCCGCGGCCGCGAGACGGTCCATCTCCCGTCCCGCACCCACGGGATCCCGCAGATCCACCACCCCGACCGGCACGAACGCCGCAGACGAACCTCCGCCGGACGCCGCCGCGCCGGGCGCCGTCAGATCATCGGGCGCGGCCAGCGCGAGGGTCGCGTCGTTGCCCGAGCGTACGTCGAAGAGTGCCGCGCGCAGGCTCGCCACCGCCCCCGCCCGGATCCGGTGCGCCGCCAGCATCGCCCGTACGGTGGCCGGCGTCCCGGGCGGCCCGTCGCGGTCCGGGTAGGCGCCCACGAGCACGTCGACGTCCAGGGCCACCTCCAGCCCACCGATCAGCCCCCAAGCGTCGAACACCATACCGGCCTTGTCCCTAATCGCCATGCGGCCAATCATGCCATTGACGAACGGCGCGCAGAAGATTACGGTCAGGGCCATAATTGCTCAGAAATGAACGCGAGGCCCACATGCTCCGCTCACTCATGGTCGTCGTGGCCGGCCTGTTACCCGCCCTCCTCACAGCCCCCACCGCCGAAGCCGCTGCCGTCGCCAATTGTGAGAGCCCGGCGGTGGAGACGTTCGGACCGGCGTCGGTCACCGGTGCGATCGTCGGCGCCGTCGTCCACGAAGGACACGCCTACGTCGTCGAACGCGGCCCCAAGCCGCCCGTACTGGCGGAGATCGACCTGGCCACCCGCAAGGTCGTCAGGAGCGTCACGCTCCCCGACGGCCCGGCGGCGGGCGAGGCGGAGGGTGGCTGGGCCACCGCCGTGTCCGGCGGCAAGATCTATGTCGGCACGTACCCGGTCCCCGACCTCTACAGCTTCGACCCGGCGACGGGTGAGGTGAAGCACCTGTACTCGTTCGGGAAGAACGGCGGTTTCGTCTGGAGCCTGACCGCGGCGCCCGACGGCACCCTCTACGCGGGGACGTACCCGGACGGCAAGGTCTGGGAGTACGTTCCCAGCACCGGCGCGGTCCGGAACTTCGGCGTACTGGCGCCCGGCGAGCGTTACGTCAGGGCCATCGCCGCGGACGCCGACCATGTCTACGCGGGCCTGCTCGACAAGGCCCAGCTCATGTCGATCGACCGGGCCACCGGCGCGGTCACGCGGCTCGCCACCGGCCCCACCGGCTTCGGCGCCGTCGCCGAGTACGGCGACCGCGTGCTCGCGGCCAGCGGCGGGACCCTCATCGACGTGCGCAAGGACGGTACCGACCTCCGGCAGCCCGCCCTGGCGGAGGGCAGCCTGGACATGCTCACGGTGGCCGCCGACGGCACGGTCTACGCCACCACCCGCCCGGACGGCGCCGTCTACCGCTACCGGACGGGCGACGCCACGCTCACGAAGATCGCCGACCCGCCGTCCCTCGGCGACGAGACCAGGCGACTGCAACTGCTCGACGACAACACCCTGTTCGGCGTCTCGGGCAGCGGCGGCATGTGGTGGCTCGACCTGCGTACGGGCAAGTCGGAGTTCGTGGACCTGATCGAGGCCGGAATACCCGCCGGCGCCGAACGGCCGCAGAGCATGCTGCTCGTGCCCAACCGCGCCCTCTACATCGGCGGGCA
Organism: Nonomuraea sp. NPDC048901; assembly: GCF_040649695.1. Classification (NCBI taxonomy): domain Bacteria; kingdom Bacillati; phylum Actinomycetota; class Actinomycetes; order Streptosporangiales; family Streptosporangiaceae; genus Nonomuraea; species Nonomuraea sp. NPDC048901. The sequence continues at coordinate 890,202 of NZ_JBEZFW010000002.1, forward strand.
CTTCTCCATGGAGGTCCGCGACCTGCGTACGGGCGCCAAGCGCAGGTTCCGCCTGCCCGGCGAGCCCAAGGACCTGGTGCGGCGTGGCAACAAGATCTACGCGGCGATGTACCCGAGCGGGCAGATCCTCTCCATCGACATCCGCACCGACCAGGTGCGCGGGCTCGGCTACCTGGGCCACGACCAGCAGCGGCCGTGGGACATCGAGTACGACCCGCTGACCGACAAGCTCCTGGTGGCCTCCGCGCCGCTCGGCGCCAAGCTGTCGGGCGCCCTGTCCGTGGTCGACCCGGACACCGGCAAGATGGACGTGTACGTGGACGTCATCCCCGGCCAGAGCCTGATGAGCCTGTCGCTGGGCGCCGGCGTCGTCTACCTGGGCGGCGACGTGCTCGGCGGCGGGGGCACTCCGCCGGTCAAGACCTCGGCGTCCGTGGCGGCCTTCGACCTGAGGAAGCGCAAGGTGCTCTGGCAGGTCGATCCCGTCGCCAATTTCCGTACGTTCCAGGACATCAAGGTGCACCGCGGGCTGCTGTACGGGGTGTACAAGCGCGACTCGGGAGCCTGGATCGCGCTGGACCTGGCCACCAAGAAGGTGGTCAGCCAGGGCAAGCTCGCCGGCTACGGAGAGCTGACCGCGCATCGGGGCAAGGTGTTCGTGTCCACCTTCTTCGGCGGCGGCAACGCCTACGAACTGGGCACCGACGCCAAGCTGCTGGCCACCGGCCTGGGCGACGAGTGGTACACCAACCCCCAGCTCCACTTCGAGCCCGGCAGCTGGCGGGCCTGGGCCCTGGTGGGGCGGAACCTGGCCCGGATCAGGCTCGACCCCGGCTGCCCGCCCTTGACCATCCCGGCGACCGCTGGCTAGATTTCGGTCTGTGCCGAAATCAGTGATCGATGCCCACCGGCTGATCGGCCCCGTACCGTTCGACGCCCTGCCGTCGGACCCCGGGCCCGAGATGGACCGGCTGGGCATCGACCGGGCCTGTGTGACCCACACGCTCAGCCTCTACTCGGACGCGCAGGCGGGCAACGAGGCCCTCCTGAGACTGGACGACCCCCGGCTCATCCCGGTGCCCGTCGTGGTGCCCGGCGTGACGGGGGCGTCCGCGCCGGTCGCGGTTCACGAGGTGCTGGGGTGGAACGTCCGCATGATCAGGCTCTGCCCCGAACGCCACCGCTTCGACCTCACCGGCCCGATCGCCCTGCGCTGGCTGGCCGCCATCGCCCTGCCCATCGCGATCGACCTGGACGAGACGTCGCCCGCCCAGCTCCGCACACTGCTGGAGCGGCTGCCCGAGCAGCGCGTCCTCCTGCTCAACCCCGGCTACCGCCGCCTGCGCGCGGTGGCCGAACTGATGGCGGAGACCCGCCGCCTCTGGCTGGAGATCGGCACCGTCAACACCCAGGGCGGCGTCGAATGGCTCGCCCACCGGTTCGGGGCGGACCGGCTGGTCTTCGGTACGGGCGCACCGATCGCCGACGACTGCGGCCCTCGCTTCCTCCTCGACCACCTCGACCTGGAGCCGTCCGCCGTCGACCTGATCGCCGCCGGCTCCCTGAGCGGGCTGCTGTGACCCTCGTTCCTGAGCCGGCCGACGTGAGCCCTCTTCCTGGGCGGGCTGATGTGGTGCTCGACGCGCACGGTCACGTCGGCGACTGGCCCGATTTCCTCATCCCCGATCCGTCCGCGGACGGCCTGGTGGCCACGATGGACCGGATCGGCGTCACCGCGATGGGCATCAGCCACCTGCTCGCCGTCGGCCCGGACGCCGTACGCGGCAACCGGCTGGCTGTCGAGATCGCCGAGCGCTTCCCCGGCCGGTTCGGCGTCTGGCAGGTCTACAACCCGCACCACCGCACGCCCCTGACCCTGGAGGGCGTGTGGGGCGTGAAGCTGCATCCCGACGTACACCAGTGCCGTCTGGACGACCCGCTCTACGACCCGGTGTGGGAGCTCGGCCTGCCCGTTCTCGCCCACGGCCAGACCGATTCGCCGTGGAGCGACCCCGCCCAGTTCGCCGCCGTCGCCGCCCGCCATCCGGCGGTGCCGCTGCTGATGGGGCATACCGGGCTCTGGGCGTACGGCTTCGCCCGCGCCGCCCGTCTGGCGGCCGACCACCCGAGCCTCTACCTGGAGATCTGCGGCTCCAAGATGACCGGCCGCTGGATCGCCCGGCTCGTGGACATGATCGGGGCCGAGCGGGTGGTGTTCGGCTCGGACGCCTGCTTCCTCGACCTACGCACCGGTTTCGGCCGCATCGCTCTCGCCCCGCTCACTGACGCGGACCGCACCCTCGTCCAGGGCGCGAACCTCGCCCGCCTCCTCGACCTTCCCCGGCCTTCCCCGACGTCGCATCGAAAGGGACGTTCCCCGTGACACTCGCCCTCCACGGCGGTACGCCGGTCCGCTCGGCGCCCTGGCCCGCGTGGCCGCCGCCGCTCGACCCGGCCCAGCGCGCTCTCGTCACCGAGGTCCTGGAGAGTGGCCAGTGGGGCGCCACCCAGGGTGGTTCCACGGTCACGGACCTGACCGCCGCGTTCGCCCACAGGTCCGGCGTGCCGTACGGCGTGGCGGTCGGGAACGCGACACTGGGCCTGTTCGCCGCGCTGAGAGGTCTGGGCGTGGGGCGGGGCGACGAGGTGATCGTGCCCGCCTGCACGTTCGTCGCCTCAGCAACGGCGGTGCTCCTGGCCGGTGCCACGCCCGTGATCGCCGACGTGAACCCGGTGGACCTGCACCTCTCCCCGGAGGCCGTCGAAGCGGCGGTGACGGACACAACGGCCGCCATCATGCCCGTCCACCTGGCCGGCAGCCCCGCCGACATGGACCCCCTCAACGCGCTGGCCGCCCGCCACGGCCTCGTCGTGGTCGAGGACACCGCCCAGGCGCACGGCGCGACCTACAAGGACCGCCCGGTCGGCGGCCTGGGCGACGCCGGGGTCTACAGCTTCCAGGCGACCAAGGCCATGACGGCGGGCGAGGGCGGCTTGATCGTCTGCCGCGACGAGGCCGCGTATGAGGCGATCTGGTCGGTCTGCAACCTCGGCCGTCGGCTCGGCGGTCAGTGGTACGGCCACCCATCGGTCGGCTGGAACCTCCGGCTCACCGAGATCCAGGCCGCCCTCCTGCTGCCCTGGCTCGACCGCCTCGACACCGAGATCGCCCGCCGCGAGGCCTTCTGCGCCGCCGCCGAACACGAACTGGGCACCGAGTGGTGCGTAGCGCACGGCGGTGAGTCGGCGGGTGTGGGTTCGGTGAGTGTGGTGCCGCGGCCGCCTGGTACCACCCGGGATTCCCGCCATCTGCTCATGCTCCGCTTCCACGAGCCGGTGGACCGGGAGTTCCTGTTCGCCGCCATGGCCGCCGAGGGGGTGCCGCTCGAAGGCGGGTACCCGCCGCTCGGGACGATGGCGGCGCTCGTCAGGGAGGGCGCGCGGGTGGAGCCGTGCCCGGCCGCCGAGGCGGCGGCTCGGGAGGTGGTCTGGGTCCGGCAGTCGATGCTCATGGACGATCCCCGCCACGCCGCCCACCTGGCCGAGGCCCTGGCCAAGGTGCTGGCCGCCATGCCGCCGCGCGGCCAGGTGTGACCACTGAACCCCGGCCGCGCGCCCTCCGCCGCTGGGGTTCACACCCCCTATTTCCCCTTCGTGCATCCCTTCGGGGGAGAAGCCGGTGGGCCGGACCAGCCCGACTCGGGACCGCGAGCGTGGTAGCTCATGACCTCACCCTTTGTCGCCCCCAGAGCCGTGCGAGCCGCGTAGGTGATGGAGGAGAGTGTCTCCCCCGTCCCGGGGTTGAGGATCAGCCTGTGGTAGACCGGTAGCTCCTTACGTGGTTTGTCGGAGTACACGAGGGAGCCGCCCGCCTCGCCGGTGTCCACGGATATGCCCTTTCTGCCCAGGGGGTCCGTCACCGTGCCGACGACCTTGGTGGTCGGCAGACCGGCCAGGACGCGGATGATCGCGGCGCGCGTGGCGGGGCTGATCGGCATGTGGAGGAGGTTCGCGGTAGTAGGCAGGAACTTCTCGAAAGGCTCCGTGAAGCCGCGGCCCTTCCAGATCTCGTGGTAGGAGTGAAGCCGCTCCATGAGCTTGGTGGGATCGGCGGGGATGGCCGCGAGATCGGCCATGGTGAACTCGCTGATCGTCCGGTCAGGATACGTTCCCGTGGGATCAATCTTTGAGCTGTACCTGCAGTCCTGCGGCTGATCGGCGATCGGAACGGAAGGGCACGGCCCGCCGTACTCGCAGCGGCCCTTGACCCGGCCGGGAGCTCCCGCCGCCTGCCAGGCGCGCTCGTCCGCGGTCGTGGCCGGGCGGGCGCTTTCCCGCCGCCACACCTGCATGAGCGCCAGATCGGCGGGGTCGCGCGGCTGCCAGGTCTCCCGTCGCCCGCTCACCACGAGCGTGTAGCCGCCGGTGGACAGGTAGTTGCCGTCGATCTCCACCTCGCGCCAGTAGGTGTTGCTCTCCGCCGGGAGCTTCTCGATCCTGTCGGCCAGGTCGAACAGCTCCTGGTTGACCTTCGGCGGCTTGAGCACGGCAGGAGCGGAGGCCAGGTTCGTCACCAGCGCGAAGACCACGGCCACGATCGCGGCCGTGGCCAGTGGCGCCCACAGGACCCACGGGCGAGGCCGGGCCCGAGAGACCGGGGCGGCGGCCGAGCGGGCGCGGGCGCGCGCCACGACTTCGGGCGACGGCGGTCGAGCGTCGGGCAGGGCGCGAGCGAGCAGGTCCATCTCATCCATCGGAGTCCTCCTTCAGCGGGTTGACGGAGCCGAGTGCCCTGCGCAGTTGTTTGCGCGCCCGGTTCAGCCGGGACGCGACGGTTCCGAAAGGGATTCCCAGGGCGGCCGCCACCTCGGCATGGCTCAGCCCGCCCAGCGCGACCAGCAGGACCACGTCCCGGTCGCGCTGCTTCAGCCCGGCCAGCGCCCCCGCCAGCGGCCCGGTGTAGCGGGCGGCGTCCACCCGGTCGAGCACCTCGTCCTCGTGGCTCGCGACATCGCGCTCCGCCGCCTTGGCGATCGCCTTCCACCGCCGGATCTCGGTACGGCGATGCCGCGCGACGAGATTGGTCGCGATGCCGTACAGCCAGGGCCGTACAGCGCCGATCGACGGGTCGTATCCCCCATGCAGGGCGATCGCGAACACCTCCGCGGCCAGGTCGTCGGCCACGTCCTCGGACAGGCGGCGGGCGACGTAGCGGTGGATGTCGGCGAAGTAGTCGTCGAAGAGGTCTGGTGGAACCGGTAAGCGTTCCGCTCCGTAACGGGGATTGTGCACTATCACGCCAGTTGTTGCCCTTTCGCCGGGAATGGTTTCACGTTCGGGGGAGAGGGTGCGGCGGAGGTCAGGCCCACCTCCGCAGAGACAGATCTACTTTGTAAAGGCGCCCGGCGCATCTATGACACCATGCACTACATGGGACCGTCGCGGATCCTCGCCGTACGACATGGCGAAAGCGAGGCGAATGCCGCCTACCGGCGAGCGGGCGACACGCCACTCGTCTACGAGCGTGGCGATGACGAGGTGACCCTGACGGACCTGGGCCGGCGGCAGGCCGGGGCGCTCGGGCACTTGCTGGGGGCGCTGCCGGAGGAGGAGGCGCCCGAGTTCGTGTGGTGCTCGCCCTACCAGCGTGCGCTCGACACCTGGGCGAGCGCCTCAGAGGTGTGGCGGACCTTGCCGGTGACGACGGACGAGCGGCTCAGGGATCGGGAGCGGGGGATGCTCGCCCCGTACAACGAGGCGGAGATCGGGCGGCGCCATCCCGAGGAACTGGCCCGCCAGCGGGCGGCGGGGGACTACGACTATCGGCCGCCGGGCGGTGAGTCGGTGGGTGACGTGGCGGTCCGGGTGCGTGCGGCGGTCGGTGACCTGGGCGCGCGGGCCGCTGGGCGGCGGGTGCTGATCGTCGCGCACGACGCGGTGGTGCTGACCCTGCGGCATGTGATCGCCGAGACGCCGGACGCCGAGCTGGCCGCCATGGATGAGTTCGCGCCCGTGCTCAACGCGTCCGTCTCGACGTGGGAGGCGCTGGACGGCCGTCTGGAGCTGCTGTCCTTCAATGACGTCGACCACCTGCGGTCCTTATAGCGACCTCGACCACCTGTGGTCCTTATAGCGACCTCAACCGCTTTTGATGAGATCGGCCCGGCCCCGCGTGTCGTCGGCGTCGAACCAGGCCTGCTCCGTGGCGAACCACACGCGCCACCGCGGTTCCAGCTCCGGCCCGTCGCGCTCGATCACCCGGCGCAGCCGCACCTCTTCGGGGGCCTCCACCCAGATGGTGAACGCCAGCAGATGGGCCGCCGATCGGCGGGCCGTGCCCACGCCTTCGATGATCAGGACCGGTGCGGCAGGGACCGTGATCAGGTCCGTGTATTCGCCGCGTACCCAGTCATAACGGCGGAACGCGCCCGGGAGTCCGCGCTGGAGCGGGCGGAGCACCTGCGTGTCGAGGGCGTCGAACCAGCCGCCGGGGCCCTCGTCCCATGGGACCGGGAAGTCGTCGCTGTGCACCACCTGGCAGCCGAGTTCGGCGGCCAGTTCGCCGGCGAACGTGGTCTTGCCCGACCCGGCGGGGCCGTCGACGGCGACCAGCCGGACCGGCCCGCACGACGGATCGAGCGCCTGGATGCGGCGGGCGGGCGATTCCACGGCTCCCAGGGTAGGTGAAGGAGACACGAAGCCTGAAAGACTACTCTTTCGCCACGAACGCAATTCTGGAGGCTGACCTTGCCCGGACCCCTTGGTGACATCGTGGTGCTGGATCTGTCCAGGGCCTTGGCGGGCCCGCACGCCGCTCAGATGCTCGGCGACCTCGGCGCCCGGGTGATCAAGGTGGAGCATCCGGACGGAGGAGACGAGTCTCGAGGCTGGGGGCCGCCCTTCGTCGGGCCGGATCACGATATTTCCACCTATTTCCTGGCAGCGAACCGCAACAAGCAGTCCATCGCCATCGACCTGAAGTCCGCCGACGGCAAACAGCTCGTCGAGCGCCTGGTACGCCAGAGCGACGTGCTCATCGAGAACTTCCGTACCGGCGTGCTCGACCGCCTCGGCTTGTCCGTCGAGCGGCTGCACGAGCTCAATCCACGCCTGGTCATCCTGTCGATCACCGGCTTCGGCCACGACGGGCCCGAGGGCGGCCGGCCGGGCTACGACCAGATCGCCCAGGGCGAGGCCGGCCTGATGTCGCTGACGGGCCCCTCGCGCGACGAGCCGTACCGCGTGGGCGCGTCCATCGCCGACCTGCTCGCGGGCATCCACGGCGCGTACGGCGTGACCGGAGCCCTGTACGAGCGCGAGCGGACCGGCAGGGGCCGGGTGGTGCGTACGTCGCTGCTGGCCGCCGTCACCGGTGTGCACTCCTACCACGGCACGGCGTGGACCGTGGGCGGCCAGGTGCCCGGCGCGAACGGCAACCACCACGCCTCGATCGCCCCCTACGGCGCCTTCCATTGCGCCGACGGGATGCTGCAGATCGCGGCGGCCAACGACGGCCAGTGGAAGAAGGTGGCCGCTCTACTGGGCATAGACCCAGATGTGGCTAAATATGCGACGAACAGGGAGCGATTCGCGCACCGGGATGAGCTGATCGCCGACATGGAGAAGGCTCTGGCCGCGCACGACCGCGGCCACTGGCTGGCCAGGCTCGGCGAGGCGGGAGTGCCCGCGGGCGCGATCCGCTCGATCGACGAGGTCTACACCTGGGACCAGACCCGCTCGCAGGGCCTGGTGATCGAGGTGGACCATCCCGTACTCGGCCGCATCGAACTGCCGGGCCCCCCGCTGCGCTTCGAAGACGGCCACGAAGAGAGTGCCACCGAGGTGACGCACACCGCGCCGCCCGCCCTGGGCCAGGACGGCGACGCCGTGCTCAGCTGGCTGGAAGAGCGCGAGGGGTGATGCGAATCCGATGGCACCGGCGGGCGCTCTGGTGCGTCAACATTCCAACATCGCCGGTTAGTAGGGAGCCATGGTGAGCCGTCCGGACGCGCGCACACTGATCGAAACGGTCCTCGACGCGGGATCGTGGAAGTCGTGGGACGCGCCGCCCGCCGATCCGGTGGCGCCGGGCTCCTCCTACGCCGACGAGCTGGCCGCGGCCCGCGCCAAGTCCGGCTACGACGAGTCCGTCGTCACCGGCGAGGGCCTGCTCGACGGGCGGCGGGTGGCCGTGGTAGTCTCCGAGTTCTCGTTCATGGCCGGGTCGATCGGGGTGGCGGCGGCCGAGCGGGTCGTCGCCGCCGCCGAGCGGGCCACCCGTGAGCGGCTGCCGCTGCTGGCCGCGCCCGCCTCGGGCGGCACCAGGATGCAGGAGGGCGCGCTCGCGTTCGTGCAGATGGTGAAGATCACCGCCGCGGTGCAGGCGCATCGCGGGGCGGGGCTGCCCTTCGTGGTGTATTTGCGGCATCCGACGACCGGTGGGGTGTTCGCGTCCTGGGGCTCGCTCGGGCATGTCACAGCCGCGGAGCCGGGGGCGCTGATCGGGTTCCTGGGGCCGCGGGTGTTCGAGTCGTTGCACGGTTATCCGTTCCCCGAAGGCGTACAGGTGGCGGAGAACCTGCACGAGCACGGGCTGGTCGACGCCGTGGTGTCGGCCGACGACGCGCGGGAGGTGGCGATCAGGGCGCTGTCGGTGCTGTGCGCCGAACGTACCGGGCTGGTCGCCGGCGAGCCGCCCGAGGAGGACCTGCGGCCGGTGGAGGCGTGGGAGGCGATCACCCGCTCGCGCCGCGACGACCGTCCCGGCGCGCGCACGCTGCTCAAGCTGGCCGCCACCGACGTGACCCCGCTCACCGGCAACGGCGCGGGCGAGAACGAGCCGGGCCTGCTGCTGGCGCTGGCGCGGTTCGGCAGCGCGCCGGCCGTCGTGCTCGGCCAGGACCGGCGCCGGGCGCGGCCCAGCTCGCCGCTCGGCCCCGGCGGGCTGCGGATGGCCAGGCGCGGTATGCGGCTGGCCGCCGAGCTGGGGCTGCCCCTGGTCACCGTGATCGACACGGCGGGCGCGGCGCTGTCGAAGGCGGCCGAGGAGGGCGGGCTGGCCGCGGAGATCGCCCGCTGCCTGGCCGACCTGGTCATGCTCGACGCGCCGACGGTGTGTCTGCTGCTCGGTGAGGGCGCGGGCGGCGCGGCGCTGGCCCTGCTGCCCGCCGACCGGGTGCTGTGCGCGCAGCACGCGTGGCTGTCGCCGCTGCCGCCGGAGGGCGCTTCGGCGATCCTCTACCGCAGTGTGGACTTCGCGCCGGAGATCGCTCAGCAGCAGCGGGTGCGGGCCACCGACCTGCGGCGTGACGGGATCGTCGACCGGGTGATCCCGGAGGTGCCCGACGCCGCGTACGAGCCGCGCGCGTTCTGCGAGCGGGTGGGACGGGCGCTGGAGTACGAGATCGCCGGGCTGCTGGCGCGCAGCCCGGCGGACCGTCGAGCGGCCCGCCAGGCCCGCTACCGCAACCTGGGCGGCTAGCCTGGGGCCCGTTACCGCGAGGGCTCCTTCGGCTCGTACGTCCAGAGCACGCCTCCGTCGGCGCCGTAGCCGGTGAACCGCATGCCCGGCCAGGACAGCCCCTGGTTGCCGACCGCCTTGGGCACCGGCCCGGCGAACAGCAGCACGCCCTGGTCCCAGGGGTCGGGCACCGTGCTCGCGGTCAGGCGCCCGCCGCCCTTGAGCGTGACGTCGACCTTGGCCGTGCCGGGCACGGTGAAGCCGTACCACTCCTGCCGGCCTCCCGACCACTGCAGCGGGAGCTCCGGCGCGGCGATCATGTCGCTCAGCTTCCCGCCCGGGACGGCCTGGAAGGAGCCCGGCTGTTCCTTGCCGTCCTTCGTCCACTTGACGCACGTGTCGGCGTACAGGTGGGCGGTGAGCCCGCCGGGGAAGACATGGCCGGCGTCGAGGGGCTTCTTGTCCTCCCAGCACCAGCCGCGCCGCGTCAGGTCGACCTGTTCGATTTGCTTGCCGCGCACCTTGTACGCGAAGGCGCGCACTTTCGCGTCGCTCGGGTATCTGACCCACCACACGGGCGCGGGCAGGTCCTTGCCGCGCGTCAGGGTGGCGGGCAGGCGGCGTCCGTCCTCCAGCACCGCGTCGATCGACAGCCAGTCGTCCTCGGCCGCGCCGAAGGCGAGGACGCTTCCCGGCAGCGGCAGGTAGGTCTCCACCCGGCCGCTGGAGAAGCTGTCGGACGGCGGTTCGGGCCGCACCCGGGCGCAACCGATCTGCTCCCCGCCGTCGGCGCCGGTGCCGCCGGTGCCGCACAGCTGCAGGTCGTCCTGGTAGGGGTACTTGCCGAAGGAGAGCCGTACCGGTCCGTTGCTGAAGTCGTCGGTGCCGGGGACGGTGATGGGCTCGCCGGTCTGTTTGAAGTTCGACTTCGGAGACGCGGTGCTGCGTGGTCTGTCTTCACGCCAGAGCTGCTTGCCCGCGGCGTCGTAGCCCGCCCACCAGCCGCCGAGGGACCAGTCGACCGGTGGCAGGTGCGCGAGGGTGAACAGGTTGCGGTCGAGGTTCCACGGATCGGGTATGCCCTGCATGGTGATCGGGGCGTCGGAGCCGAGCACTATCTGGATCTTGACGGTGTCCCTCTTCGTGGCGGTGTAGATGAGCCCGTCCTCGGAATGGATCATGGGTGCCTTGGCCGTCATCGGATCCTTCAGGTCGAGGTTGACCCAGCCGAGCTCCTTGGCCCCGCGGAACCAGAACACACTGCGGCCCTGGACCTTGTCGTCGTAGGGGCGCACCATGACCTCACCGGGCAGCCGCATGGGCTGGCCGATCGGTGTGTGCCTGCTGCTCTCGCCGGCGAGGCGCCTGGGCGAGGTGTCCGAGCCTCGCCTGCCACGCGCGTCGGTGAACTCCACCGTGGACACCTTGTCCCCGGCCGACAGCGCCAGGGTCCAGATGACCATCGGGGCGCCCTCGGACCGGTGCACGGTCGCGTCGACGCGCCGGCCGTCCGCCAGCACGGCCGTGACCTTCGCCACGTCGTTGTCGGCGATGCCGTAGTCCACGTAGGCGGACGGGGTGTCGGCGCGGGTGGAGCCCTCGTACATGCCGCTACGTTCCATGATCCTGGCCATGAGCAGGTCGTGGCACGAGCCGTACGGATCGCCGTCCGCCGGGACGGCGACGAAGCACACTTCGGGGGAGCCGAGCCGACCCCGGGCGAACCACAGGCGCAGCGGCTTGCCCCGCGCTGGGTCGTTCACCACGACCTGTTCTCCGGCCGCCGTCTTGCCCTGCATGAGCTGCTTGTAGACCTCGTCGGGGTCGCTCGCGCTGTTCCGGCCCAGACCCCCGTTGAGCAGGATGGGGACGAAGATGGCCAGCAGCGCGATGGGCAGGGCGGCGAGCAGCCACCGCCCGCGCGGCACCGGCGGGGGAGTGCGGCGCTGGACCTTGAGCCAGGCGTTCGGATCGGCCTCGTAGGTCTGGGCGCGGGCTTCGAGTGCCGCCCGCAGGCGTGCTTCGAGGTCGCTCACTGGTCCTCCTCCTTCAGCGCCTTGCCCAGCGCGGCCAGGGCCCTGCTGGCGTGGGTCTTGACCGAACCCGTCGAGACGCCCATGACGTCGGCGATCTCGCGTTCGGACAGGTCGAGCCAGTAGCGCAGGACGAGCGCCTCGCGCTGCCTGCGCGGGAGGCGGTCGAGCGCCGCGAGCAGTTCGCGGTGCTCCTCGGCGACGATCACCGCGTGCTCGCTGCTGCGTTCATGCTCGGGAGGATCGGGGCGGCGCAGCCGGACCAGCCTGAGGTGGCGCAGGCGGTTGCGGGTGAGGTTGCAGACAATCGTGCGCAGGTACGACACGGCCGCCCCGTCGTCGCGCAGCCGTCTGATGTGCAGCCGGGAGAACGCCTCCTGGGCGATGTCCTCCGGGTCGTCGGCGCCGAGCAGGCCCGCCAGCCGTACCAGGGGGTGGTAGTGGGCGGCGAACAGCTCGGCGAATGACGGCTGCGCCATGGTGGAGGAGTCGATCACAGTACAGAGACACCCAAGACGGGCGTCGGTTGACTAGGGGACGGGAATCCGTTCGACGCGGATCGAGAAGACCTCCTCACGGGGCACCACGACCTCATAGGCGCCGTGGTCGACCATCCAGTAGCCGAGCGCCTCCGCCTTCATGCCGCTGTGGCCGGTGTAGGCGATGTGCAGGCCGTCGTCGTCCTCGTCGAGCACGATGCACGGCTCGCCGCCGAACGCACCGACCGTGCGGATCAGCACCAGCCAGTCGAGCTCGGCGCGGCCGACCGTACGCCGCCAGTAGCCGGAGCCGGGCTCGAACCCGTCGAGCTCCTCCTCGCTGAACAGCACCACCTGGTCGCTGTCGGGGCCGAGCGCGGCGGGCAGCGTGCGCTCGGCGAACCGCGCGACGAAGCCGGCGGCCACGGGGGTGATCTCGTCACTCATGCGGCGGGCCGCCAGGTGAGCCCGTCGTAGGTGGCGAACGGCCGCTCCTGTTCGGGGGTGATGTGCACGATCTCCGCCCCCGCGGGGATGGGGATCGGCGTGGTGTGGAACTGCGGGACCACGTGCTCGCGCGAGGTGGTGAACCCGTTTCCGGCGAACGGTGGCGCGTCGCTCCAGTCACCGCCCATATGCGGTCCGTACGGAACGGCGTAGGTGTCGGCGTCACGGGCGTACCAGCGCATGACATAGAGCTCGGGCACGTCGGCCGTCAGCTCCGATCCCTCGAACGAAAGGTCGAGTCCGTAGTAGAGCTGTCTGGGGGTCGTCAGCCGGACGCAGTCCTGAAGCCGGTAGACGTAGCCGGAGATGACCGTGCGTTTACCCGATAGGTATGGCACGAGCAGACGCGGCGGGACGACCTTCTGCATCTGCGTTCTGCTCACTGTTCTACTTTACGATCGCTTGACACCTAGTACGCGATGTTCGAGGCACGGCAGGGCGGTCCTGGCCGCTGCGGTCACTTCTGGATCCACCTCCACGAGCTGAATGCCCGGATTGGTGCCCAGATCGGCGCGGACTACACCGAGCGGGTCGACCAACATGCTGCGGCCCACCCCGAAACCGTCGGTCGACTCGGCCGGATTGGGTGCCTGGCCGACGGCGGCGGTCCATGTCGTGTTCTCCAGCGCCCGCGCCCGGACCAGCGTGGTCCAGTGGTCCTCCTTGAGCGGGCCCGATCCCCACGCGGCGATGACCGCGAACAGCTCGGCGCCCTGGTCGACCAGCGCTCTGGCCAGCTCGGGGAAGCGGACGTCGTAGCAGGTGATCAGCCCGACACGGAGCCCCGCGAGCTCCACCACCGTGGGCTCGGCGCCGGGGGCGACCAGCTCGGATTCCTTCGCGCCGAAGGAGTCGAACAGGTGGATCTTCCGGTAGGCGGCCTTGACGGAGCCGTGCGCGTCGATGGCCACGGCGGTGTTGTGCACCCGGCCGGAGCCCGGCTCGAACACACCGGCGATCACCGCGAGGCCGTGCTCGCGGGCCGCCTGCGCCACGCCGGACACGAACGGCCCGTCGAGCGGTTCGGCCAGGTCGGTGATGCGGCTGCCGTAGCGGGTCAGCGTCGCCTCGGGGAAGATCGCCAGGTCGGCGCCTTCGGCCTTGGCGAGCGCTTCGCGGACCCTCTTGAGGTTGGCAGACGGGTCAGGAGACACCGGGATCTGGCAGAGGGCGATTCTGGTCACGGCCCGACTCTAACCGGTTGGGCACCCGTCGAAACCAGGTCAGGCATCGCCAGATCCACTCGAGCGGGCCGTACCTGAATCTCGTCAGCCACCAGGCGCTGAACGGAATCTGTACGGCCAGCGTCGCCACGGTGATCACGAGCACCCACCAGCGTGTGGGATCGGTCTTGAGCAGGTGGGTCGTCAGGGCGATCACCAGCGTGCCGGAGATGTAGTTGGTCAGCGCCATCCGCCCGAGCGGCTCCAGCGCCGCCGACAGCGGTGCCGACCACCGGGTCCGCAGGACCAGCAGCAGGCCGGTGGAGTAGGCGGCGGCCCCGGCGAGCGCGGCCGTGCTGTAGACGGTCCAGTTGTGGTTGGTGGTCCAGGCGGCGGTGAGCAGGGCGGAGGCCAGCGCGCTGACCGCGAAGACCGGCAGCAGCAGCCGCCCGGACGGGCGCGACTCCATCAGCGCCATGCCGAGCAGGAACAGCGCCGGGATGAGATATGGCCCGGCCCCGACCGACACCGTCCACACGACCGCGGCCACCCCGAGGATCACCATGGGCAGGCCGCCGGCCAGGAACGAGGCGGGCAGCAGCACCAGCGCCCCGAACGCCGCGTAGGCCGTCAGCACCTCGCCGCTGTAGAACGTCCGCTGGAGCAGCCCGAAGCACAGCAGCCAGAACAGCCGGCGCAGCAGCACCCACCGCCCGGCCCGCTCCAGGACCAGGACGAAGCTGATGCCGAACAGCAGCGAGAAGATCGGGTAGAACCGGCTCTGGAACAGCGCGTCGATGGTCCAGTCGATGCCGTTCTTGGGCTCGTGCACGGCGTGCTGCCAGGTGTTGACCAGCATGATGCCGCCCACCGCGAAGCCGCGGAGCGCGTCGAGCTCTCGGATACGCCTCACAGGATCCAGGCGAACCACCATACGAGGAATCCGGCCGCCGTGACCGCGGCCACCGCCTGCGGCCATCCCCGCCGCAGCGCGAGCGCGCCGAGCGTCAGTACGGCCGAGCCGACCGCCACCCAGGTGTACGGCCAGGCCGAGGCGGGCAGGCCGACGGCCAGCGCGGTCTCGTTCTCCTTGAGCATGCCCCACACCGCCGAGCCGAGCAGCCCCGTGAACGCCGTCCCCGCCAGCCCGGCGAAGGCGGCCAGCGCCCGGCCCTTCAGCGCGCCCGCGACCAGCTGGATCAGCGACACCAGCGCGAACAGCGCCAACGGGGCGGCCAGCCAGGGCGACAGCGAGATCTGGTAGGGGGCGCCGGTCACGTGTACGTCGCCGGGGTTCAGCCGGGGGTAGACGGTCGCCTTCTCGGGCGAGCAGGGTGCGGCCGCCCCGCCTGACGGGGTGTCCACGAAGGCCAGGATGTGGCGGCGGGCGCAGGCGTTGGCCAGGAACACCGCGTGGCCCGTGCCCGCGAACTCCACGAAGCGGGCGTTGGGCAGGCTCTTGGCGGCGGGCTCGCTGGTCCTGGTCGGCGTCGTGGGGTCGTACTGGCCGCCCACCACGAGCACCGGGGCCTTCGTGGTGGCGTTGACGGGTGCCGACTTGGGAAGCTTCCAAGCATCACACACCGCTTTGTCACTATTTACGGTGAAAAGTCGGGATTTTGTGGCGAATGTGTTGAACGGGACCTCGTCCTGGCACTGCACCGCGTTGTACAGCCCGAACTCGTGGGAGACCAGCCCGTCGCCCACCGCGTCGGCGAGCGGGCGCAGCAGCTCGTCATGGCCCTTGCTCAGCGCGTCGATCATCGCCGGCGCCACGGCGAGCACGTCGGCCTCGTGCAGCGCCTCCGCCATGATCGTCGAGACGTCGTCGCCGGTCAGCCGGGCGGTGAAACCCGTGCCGAGCAGCGGATCCGTGGTCGGCACCCGGGCCGGGCGGGCGTTCAACCGCTTCACCATCGCCTCGAACGGCTCGCGCAGACCCAGCTTGGCCACGGTGTCGGTTAAGTTGCGGTCGGCGTCGTCGTACCAGCCGACCTTCTCCGGCAGGTACGAGTCGAGCACCACCGAGCGCACGCCCGCCGGGTCGGCGGCGGCCACGTCCATCATCACCCGGGTCGAGTAGCTGACCCCGAATAGGTTCCAGGTGGGGTAGCCGAGCGCCTTGCGCAGCGCGACGACGTCCGCGGCGATCTCCTTGGTGTTGTAGCCGCGCAGGTCCACGCCCTGCTGCGTGAGCCGCTCCCGGCACTTCAGCGCGGCGGCGCCGACGTCGGCCGACGGCTCGCGCAGCCGGTCCAGCATCGCCTCGGCCGTCTCCGGGCAGCCCAGGGTCGGCTGGGAGTATTTGCTGCCGCGCTGCTCGACAGCCACCACGTCACGGTCGGGGAACATCTGGCTCAAGAACCCCGTGAGCTGCATCGACGCCGAGGCCGGGCCGCCGCTCATGTAGACGACCGGGTCGGGCTTGCGGTCCTTGGCCGTCGAGGCGTGCACGGCGTAGCCGACCTTGATGGTCTTGCCCGGCGTGTCCCTTCGCTCAGGGACGACCAGGAAACCGCAGGTCGTATTGTCGGGCATGGCGACGGGACACGCGCTCTTCTCGACACCGCCCGGACCCATGACGGGCGGCGCGGAGAGGGCGAGTGCGAGGAGGACCCGAATGATCACGGGAAGAGACTAATAGTGTGGGGCCGTGACGGAACCACTTGTATCTCGGATGCGGGCCTTCGGTACGACGATTTTCGCGGAGATGAGCGCGCTGGCCGTACAGACCAGCTCGATCAACCTTGGGCAGGGATTCCCCGACACCGACGGGCCCGCGGCGATGCTCGACCGGGCGGTGCAGGCCATCGTGTCCGGCGCCAACCAGTACCCACCCGGCCCCGGCGTCCCTGAGCTGCGGCAGGCCGTCTCCGAGCACCGGGCCGACCACTACGGCCTCGACTACGCGGCCGACGGCGAGATCCTGGTAACCGTGGGGGCCACCGAGGCGATCGCGGCCAGCGTGCTGGCGCTGTGCGAGGCGGGCGACGAGGTGATCGCCTTCGAGCCCTACTACGACTCCTACGCCGCCTCCATCGCGCTGGCCGGGGCCCGGCTGGTCGCGGTGACCATGCGGCCGGTGGAGGGACGATTCACCTTCGACCCGGACGAACTACGCGCCGCCGTCACGCCGCGTACCCGGGCGATCCTTGTCAACTCCCCGCACAACCCGACCGGGACCGTGTTCACCCGCGCCGAGCTGACCGTCATCGCCGAGCTCTGCCAGGAGGCCGGGCTGACCGCGATCACCGACGAGGTCTACGAGCACCTGACGTTCGACGGCGTCGAGCACATCCCGCTGGCGACGCTTCCCGGCATGCGCGAACGCACGGTGATGATCTCCTCGGCGGGAAAGACGTTCTCCGTCACCGGGTGGAAGACGGGCTGGATCTGCGCCCCCGCCTCGCTGATCACGGCGGTGCAGACGGTCAAGCAGTTCCTCACCTTCACCGCGAGCGCGCCGTGGCAGCTCGCGGTCGCCTATGGCCTGCGCAACGAGCTGGAGTGGGTCTCGGCGCTGTGCGACGGGCTGGGACACAAGCGGGACCGGCTGATGGACGGGCTGGCGGCGGCCGGGTTCGAGGTGCTCAGGCCGTCGGGAACGTACTTCGTGCAGACCGACATCCGGCCCCTGGGCTTCGAGGACGGGCTGGAACTGACGCGGCGGCTGCCGGAGCTGGTGGGGGTGGTGGCCATCCCGACGCAGGTCTTCTACGACCACCCGGACCGGGGCAGGCACTTCGTCCGGTTCGCGTTCTGCAAGAAGGACGAGGTCATCGACGAGGCGGTCACCCGGCTCAAGCGCCTGTCGGCCTGACGACCTCCCGGAAGTGTAGTTATTCGGCTACGGCGAGGAATGAGCGCAGGTGAGCTAGGGTAGGAGCCGCCCCCAAACAGGGATCGCCTCTGGGCCCCGACCCCCCGAAGGAGACGGAATCGTGCTCACCGTCGGTGACCGCTTTCCCGAATACGCGCTCAAGGCGTGCGTCGGCCTCGACCCCGAGCGGGCGTTCGCGGAGATCGACCACAAGACCTACGAGGGCAAGTGGCGCGTCGTGTTCTTCTGGCCGAAGGACTTCACCTTCGTCTGCCCGACCGAGATCGCCGAGTTCGGCCGGCTCAACGGCGAGTTCGCCGACCGCGACACGCGGGTGCTCGGCGTCTCCGTCGACTCCGAGTACGTCCACCACGCCTGGCGCAAGCACCACGACGACCTGCGCGACCTGCCGTTCCCGATGCTGAGCGACGTCAAGCGCGAGCTGAGCGGCGCGTGCGGGGTGCTCGGCGAGGACGGCACGGCCCAGCGGGCCACGTTCATCGTCGACCCGCACAACGAGATCCAGTTCACGATGGTGACCGCCGGATCCGTGGGCCGCAACGTCAAGGAGGTCCTGCGGGTCCTCGACGCCCTGCAGTCCGACGAGCTGTGCCCCTGCAACTGGACCAAGGGCGAGGCCGGTCTCGACGCGCGGATGCTGCTGGCCCAGTGAGCGAGCTGACCTACGGACACGGTGGCGCATGAGCATCGAGGAGCTGAAGGCGGCGCTGCCCGGCTACGCCAAGGACATCAGGCTCAACCTGGGCTCGGTCACGACCACCTCGCCGCTGACCGACCAGCAGCTGTGGGGCACGGTGCTGGCGAGCGCGCTGGCCACCAGGTCCGGGCGGGTCATCGCCGCGGTCTGCGAGGAGGCCGCCGGCAAGCTGTCGGCGGAGGCGTTCACCGCCGCCAAGGCCGCCGCCTCGATCATGGCGATGAACAACGTCTACTACCGGGCCACCCACCTCATCGGCGACGAGACGTACGCGACGCTGCCCGCCCGGCTCAGGATGACCGTGATGGGCGATCCGGGCGTGGACCGGGGCGACTTCGAGCTGTGGTGCCTGGCGGTCTCCGCGATCAACGGCTGCGGCCGGTGCCTGGAGTCGCACGAGCGGGTGCTGCGCGGCTCCGGCCTGCCACGCGAGCACATCCAGGAGGCGCTGCGCGTGGCCGCCGTGATCAACGCCACCGCCGCCACCCTCGAAGCCGAAGCGGCCCTGATCACGATCTGACGGCCGCCGCTCTGACGGTCGCCGGTCGGTTGGCCGCCGGTCGGTTGGTGGCCGGTCGGGCGGTGGCCGGGTCGCGCGGTCAGGGTCGTGCGGTCGCGCGGTCGCGCGGTGGCCGGTCGGGCGGTCGCCGTCCGCGCTTCCGTGGCGGAGGTGGGCTCTCCGGGTGTCCACCTCCGCCACGGTTCAGCCCTTGGCGCTGTTGGTGTCGTTCGCGTCCTCGACCTGCGGCGCGTCCAGTGGGGTCAGCGTCGCCGTCGCCTCCTCGTGGTCCATCCCGGTGGCCTGGAGCAGGTCCACGGCGATGGAGCGCAGTTGCGCGATGATGACGTGCGCCGAGAAGCCCAGCCGTTCGGGACGCTCCCGCGCCGCGACGGCGAGCAGCGCCTGCCGGGCCAGCATGGGCTCGCGGCCGGCCGCCAGTTCGAGCTGGAGCAGCAGCGCCGCCTCCGACACCTCGCGCATCGCCTCGGCCAGCGAGGTCGGCGGCGGGCTCGTCTCGCCCAGTGCCGCCAGCGTCCGGCGGGCCAGCACCCTGGCGTTGCGCAGGGCCAGGTCCACCGGCACGGCCACGGTCTCGTACCTGGCCAGGCGGCCACGGCGGTGCCAGTGCAGCGGCGAGATCAGCGTGATCTCCTTGCTGGTCTCCACCGCCTGCTCGAACTCCGCGACCGCCGCCTGGGTGTTGCGCGCCTCCTCCAGCGCCTCGGCGGCCAGGTCCACGTCGCGTTTCTCGATCGCCTCCGCGGCCCGTTCGAGCACCGTGGACAGCGCGTCGAGCACGCCCGACAGGTGCTTGGCGGCGATCGTGAAGGGGCTGGCCGGAAGCAGCGCCGCCGTGGCGATGCCGATGACGCCGCCGGTGAGCGCGTCGGCCATCCGATCCCAGCCCCCGGCGCCGTCCGCGGGCACCAGGGCGGCGACGAGTACCGCGGACGACCCGGCCTGCGCCACGAAGAGCGCCCCGCTGTTCAGCAGCACCGCGGCGGTCATCGCCAGCGCGACCACCAGCATGATCTGCCAGGCGCCCGAGCCGATCCAGGACACCAGCAGGTCGCCGACGCCGACGCCGAGGCTGACCCCGACCACGAGCTCGGCCACCCGGCGCAACCGCTGCCCGAGGCCCACGCCGACGCAGATCAGCACGGAGATCGGCGCGAAGAACGGGCGAGGGTGGTCGAGCAACTGGATGGCGACGGTCCAGGCGAGCGCCGCGCCGACCGCGCACTGCGCGATGGAGGGCGCCATCAGGCCGAACCCGCTCAGCCGTTCCCGTACATGATCGCTGAGCCTCGTTCGCACCCCTCTACCTTGGCGGATCTTTGTGACATTAAGGTCACATTGCCCGTATTCGGGCGTGTCGGCAGGTTCGCCGACCGGCCGTTCTTCCGCTCCCCCGAAGGCCGGACACCCGTTCTTCCGCTCCCCCGAAGGGGGATCCCTCCAGAAGGACCTCAGCCGGTACGGGCCGTCTGCTTCTTCGCCCCCGGAGGGTGATCCCACCTGAAGGACCCCAGCCGCCACGGACCGTTTTCGTCTTCGCCCCCCGGAGGGGGTATCTCTCCCAAAGGACCCAGCCGCCACGGACCGTCACAGAGACCGAGACGGTCGTGGGACGAATCCCCAGGGGGTCACCGCGCTAGGGGACGTCCTCTTCGCCCGTGTCCAGGGGCGGGAGGGCGGCCATCGCCTGTTCGCGGTCGCCGCCGCTAGCTTGGAGCAGGTCCACCACGATCGACCGGTACTGCGCGACCATCACCCCGGCCGAGAACCCCCATCGCTCATCCGCCACCTGCCGCGACGCCACCGCCAGGATCGCCTCGCGGGCCCGATCCGGCTCGTGCCCCAGGGCCAGCTCCTCCCGGAGCAGCTGGGTCGCGTCGGCCAGGTCGCGCAGCGCGCCCGGCATCCAGGCGGGCGGCGGGCTCTGCCCCTCGAGGGCCACGACGGCCCGCCTGGCCAGGACCCTGGCGTTCCTGACCGCGTGATCGAGCGGTACGGCGGCCCTCTCGTACCCCTCCAGCCGGTGGCGGCTCTGCCAGTGCAGCGGTGAGATGGTGGCGATCTCCCAGCTGGTCCCCAGCGCTTGCCGGAAGGTGTCCACGCTCGTCTGCGTCCCCCGCGCGGCCTCCAGCGCCTCGGCCGCCAGGCCGGGGTCAGACTTCTCGATCGCCTCCGCGATCCGCCGCAGCGCGTCGCCCAGCGCCTCGAACATCCCCGACGCCTGCCTGGCCACCAGGGCGAACGGGCTGGCCGGCAGGAGGGCCATCGCGATGATCCCCATGACACCGCCGACCAGCGCGTCGAGCATCCTGTTGACCCCGCCGACGCCCGTCGGGGGCAGCAGGGTGGCGACGAGTACCGCCGAGGACCCGGCCTGCAGGACGATCAGGGAACCGCTGTCCAGGAGCACGCCCATGGCCATCGCCAGCGCCACCACGAGCGCGATCTGCCAGGCGCCCGAGCCGATCCAGGACACCAGCACGTCGCCGACTCCCACGCCGAGGCTGACCCCGACGACCATCTCGACCATCCGGCGCCGCCGCTGCCCGAGGCCCACGCCGATGCAGATGATCACCGCGATCGGCGCGAAGAACGGGCTGGGGTGCCCAAGTACGTCCTTGGCCACCAACCAGGCCAGCGCCGCGGCCACGGCACACTGCCCGACCGTCGGCGCCATCAGGACCAGCCTGCTCAGCCGGCGTTTCACCTGCACGAACCCTCGCCTACCCAGCTTGCGGCGCTCCATCGGCCAGGAACTCGTCCACGGCCCGCAGGAACGCCGCCCGCGCGGAGACGTGGATGAGATGCCCGACCTCGATCGTGACCAGCTCGGCCCCCGGAATCCGCTCGGCCACCGCCTCGACGTCGAGATGGCTGGCCCCCGACAGGACCAGCGTCGGCGCGGTGATCGAGGCGAGCCCTTCGGCCCACGCCGGATCGGGCGCGAGGAACTGCCGCTCGGTCTCGTGCACCATCCGCCAGTCGAAGCCGGGCGACTCGCCCTCCTCCACGATCGGCGGGCGGTTCTTCATCGCGTACGGCGGCGCCGGATCCTCCAGGACCAGCCGCTCGACGCGATCGGGCCACGTCATGGCCACGAGATAGGCCACCGCTCCGCCCAGCGAGTGCCCCACCAGCGTCGCCCGCTCGAAACCCAGCTCGTCCAGCAGCGCGACGACGTCGCGCGCCATGTCGGCCAGCGCGTACGCGCCCGGGTAGTCGCTGGCGCCGTGCCCCCGCAGGTCGATGGCGAAGACGTGATAGCGGGCGGCGAAGTGCTGGGTGATGCCGTTCCAGTCGTTGTGGTCGGCGGTCCGCCCGTGGATGAGCACCAGCGGGGGAGCGGCCGGGTCGCCCTCCTCGCGATAGACGAGCTTGATCCCGTTTACGTGCGCTTCGCGAATCACACCGGTGACCCTATCCCCGAGGCCGGCCGCCACGTTGGGCAGACATTGCCGGTGAGAGCCCGATCGGCTGGTGGATAGCGTGTTCTGCGTGCCGCCGGGGTAGGTCTGGGAGTCGCGCGTGTTCGCCACCGAACCGCCGAACCGCCGAACTGCTGAACCGCCGAATCGTCGAATAGGGGTTGTGATGCCGGATCCGATAGAAGTGCGCAAGGTGCCGATCGAGAGCGTGACGGACGCCTCCGGCCTGGCCCGGCTGATCGACGACGGGGTGATCGAGGCGCACCGGGTGCTCGCGGTGATCGGCAAGACCGAGGGCAACGGGGGTGTGAACGACTACACCCGGATCCTGGCCGACCGGGCTTTCCGTGAGGTGCTGGCGGCCAAGGGGCATCCGGCGCCGGAGACCGTACCCCTGGTGTGGTCCGGAGGGACGGACGGCGTGCTCAGCCCGCACGCCACCGTGTTCGCCACCACCGACCCGGCCGGCGCGCCGCGATCGGATGAGCCGCGCGTGTCGGTCGGCGTGGCGATGAGCGACGTGATCCTCCCGGAGGACATCGGCCGCCCGGCGATGGTGGAGAAGGTCGCGGCCGGGGTGCGCGAGGCGATGAAGATCGCGGGCATCGACGACCCGCGCGACGTCCACTACGTGCAGACCAAGACGCCCCTGCTCACCCTGGCCACCATCACCGACGCCAAGAGCCGTGGCCAGGACACCGCCATCGAGGAGACCGGCCCCTCCATGGACTTGTCGAACTCCACCACGGCCCTCGGCATCGCCGTCGCCCTCGGCGAGATCGAACCGCCGCGGGCCGACCAGATCCACAAGGACCTGTCCCTGTACTCCTCGGTGGCCTCGTGCTCGTCCGGGGTCGAGCTGGACCGGGCGCAGATCGTGCTGGTGGGCAACGTACGGGGAATCGGCGGGCGCTACCGGATCGGCCACGGCGTGATGCGGGACGCCCTGGACGCCGACGGCATCTGGGACGCGATCCGCGACTCCGGCCTTCCGCTCCCCGAGCGGCCGCACCACACCGACCTCGGCGAGCGCCTGGTGAACGTCTTCATGAAGTGCGAGGCCGACCCCTCGGGCCGGGTCCGGGGGCGGCGCAACATCATGCTCGACGACTCCGACGTGCACTGGCACCGCCAGATCAAGGCCACGGTGGGGGGAGTGGCGGCGGCGGTCACCGGCGATCCGGCGGTGTTCGTCTCGGTCGCCGCGGTTCACCAGGGCCCGTCGGGCGGCGGCCCGGTCGCCGCCATCGCCGACCTGGGACAAGGGTAGTCTCGGGCGTTGTGCCCAGCATTCCGCAGCCACTCGACCCCGGCGACGACGGCACGGCCGCGCCCGCCGTGGCCGCCGCCCTGGCCTCCTACGAGCGAGGCGCGGCGGATGCCACCGAGGTGCTCAACGCCCTGACCGGCGCCCGGCTCCTTGTCCCCGTGGTCGCCCTGCTGACCGAGTCCGAGATGGGGGAGCATGGGCTGCGCCAGGAGAAGGAGAGCGAGATGGCGCTCCCCAAGCTCGTCGGCAAGGACGGCAGGGAGGCGGTGCCGGCGTTCACGGGCGCCGAGTCCCTGGCCAGATGGCGCCCCGACGCCCGGCCGATCCAGGCCACCCTGCTCCAGGTCTGCCGGGCCGCCGCCGGTGAGCGGGTCGCGGCGGTCGTGGTGGACGTGGCGGGGCCGGTGCCGTTCGTGATCGAGGGCGGCGTGCTGGAAGCGCTCGCCGCCGTCGAGTCCGGCACGCTCGACGAGGTCTCCGGCGTGACCGTGGCCCACGTCGAGCCGGTACGCAAGCGCCGCTGGTTCTCCAGGAAGTAGGGTTCGGCGAGTGGTGGCACTCGTCACGCTCCTCGGCCTGATCGTCGGCCGCTACATCAGGACGCTCGCCGGCTGCTTCGTACCGAACCCCCCGGACACCCGCGAGGAGGCCCACGCCGCCCTGGACGCCGTGCTGCGCACGGTGCCCGTGCCGCGCTGGCCGCCCACCGTCGAGGTGGCCACCGCCGCCGTCGCCGCCCTGGTCGCCTGGCGCGCGGGCCTGCCGTACGTCTACTTCGCCCTGGCCGGTACGGCCCTGGCGCTCATCGACTGGCGGACCACGAGGCTGCCCGACGTGATCACGCTGCCGTCGTACCCGATCCTGGCGCTGACCCTGCTGCCCACGGGGGAACTGCCCAGGGCGCTGCTGGGCGCGCTGGCGCTGGCCGCCGCGTACGCCGTGCTCTGGTTCGCCCGCCCGGAGGCGATGGGTCTGGGCGACGTCAAGCTCGCCGGGCTGATCGGCATGGCGGCCGCGGCGATGAGCTGGCAGGCGTGGGTCGTCGCGGCCGTCGCGGGCCAGCTGTCAGGCGCTCTCTACGCCATCGTCCTGCTCGTCACCAGACGCGCCACTCGCGACACACAGTTCCCTTTCGGCCCGTTCATGCTGCTCGGCGCCTTCACGGCGCTCTGTCTCGGCCAGTGAACACCGGACATCCCACTAGGCGGCACGTGGAAGACTTGTACGCATGTTGCGCTGGTTGACCGCCGGAGAGTCCCACGGCCCCGAGCTCGTAGCCGTCATGGAAGGCCTGCCGGCCGGGGTCGAGGTGACCACGGCCGCCATAGACGAGGCCCTGCGCCGCCGCCGGCTCGGCTATGGCCGCGGCGCCCGGATGAAGTTCGAGCAGGACCAGGTGACGATCGCCGGCGGCGTCCGGCACGGCCGCACGATGGGCAGCCCGATCGCCGTCCGCATCGGCAACACCGAGTGGCCCAAGTGGGAGAAGGTCATGTCGGCCGACCCGGTCGACCCGGCCGAGCTCGACGGCCTGGCCAGGAACGCCCCCAGGTCGCGCCCCAGGCCGGGCCACGCCGACCTGGCCGGGATGCAGAAATACGGCTTCGACGACGCCCGCCAGGTCCTCGACCGGGCCAGTGCCCGCGAGACCGCGGCCCGTGTCGCGCTCGGCGAGGTGGCCAGGCGCTTCCTGAAGCAGGCGCTCGGCGTCGACATCGTCAGCCACGTCACCTCCATCGGCGGCGCCCAGACGCCCACCGAAAACCTGCCGGGCCCCAACGACCTGGCGCGCATCGACGCCGACCCCGTCAGGTGCGCCGACCCCGAGGGCAGTGCCGCGATGGTCGCCGTCATCGACCAGGCACACAAGGAGGGCGACACGCTCGGCGGCGTCGTCGAGGTGCTCGCCTACGGCCTGCCGCCCGGCCTGGGCAGCTACACCCACTGGGACCGCCGCCTCGACTCCCGGCTGGCCGGAGCGCTCATGGGCATCCAGGCCATCAAGGGTGTGGCGGTCGGCGACGGCTTCGAGACCGCGCGCCGGCCCGGCTCGCGCGCCCACGACGAGATCGAATACACCGCGGCCGACGGCGTCAAGCGCATCACCAACCGCGCGGGCGGCGTCGAGGGCGGCATGACCAACGGCGAGATCCTGCGGGTCAGCGCCGCGATGAAGCCCATCTCCACCGTCCCGCGGGCGCTGGCCACGATCGACGTCAAGACCGGCGAGGCGGCCAAGGCGCACCACGAGCGTTCCGACGTCTGCGCGGTCCCGGCCGCGGGCATCGTCGCCGAGGCCATGGTCGCGCTGGTGCTGGCCGACGCGGCGCTCGAGAAGTTCGGAGGCGACTCCGTCGAGGAGGTCGCCCGCAACCTGTCCGGCTACCTGTCATCGATGGTGATCAAATGATCAAGGCCGTGCTGATCGGCCCCCCGGGGTCCGGCAAGACCACCCTCGGCCGCCTGCTCGCCGGCCTGCTCGGCGTGTCGTTCCGCGACACCGACGCCGACGTCGAGGCCACCGCGGGCAAGCCCGTCGCCGACATCTTCATCGAGGAGGGCGAGGCCCGCTTCCGCGAGCTCGAGCTGCTGGCCGTACGTAAGGCGCTGGCCGAGCACGACGGCGTGCTGGCCCTGGGCGGCGGCGCGGTGCTCAACGAGGAGGCGCAGCGGCTCCTGGCCGGCCAGCCGGTCGTCTACCTCCAGGTCGGCCTGTCCGACGCGGTCCAGCGGGTGGGCCTGGCCTCCGCCCGGCCGCTGCTCGTGCTCAGCCCGCGCAGCCAGCTGAAGAAGCTCATGGAGGAGCGCCGCCCGATCTACGAGCGGCTCGCCGTCCTGACGGTCGTGACCGACAAGCGCGAGCCCGCCGAGCTGGCCGAAGAGATCATGAAGGGGCTCCCGTCGTGAGCGCGACCAGGATCGCCGTCCGCGGCGACAGCCCCTACGAGGTGGTGATCGGCACCGGCGTGCTGCCGGAGCTGGCCGGGCTGTTCAAGCCGGGCGTACGCACGGTCGCGGTCATCCACCCGGCGGGCCTGCCCGAGATCTCCCGCCCGGTCTGCGAGGCGCTGTCCGGCGCCGGATACGACGTGGTGGAGCTGCCCGTGCCCGACGGCGAGGCGGCCAAGTCGATCGAGGTGGCCGCCGAGCTCTGGTCCGCCCTGGGCCGCTACGGCGTGACCCGCTCCGATGCCGTCGTGGGCGTCGGCGGGGGAGCCACCACCGACCTGGCCGGGTTCATCGCCGCGACCTGGCTGCGCGGCGTCCAGGTGGTGCTGGTGCCGACGACCTTGCTGGCCATGGTCGACGCGGCGGTCGGCGGCAAGAACGGCATCGACACCCCCGAGGGCAAGAACCTCGTCGGCACCTTCCTGCCTCCGGCGGGCGTGCTGTGCGAGCTGAGCACGCTGTCGAGCATGCCGCGCGCCGACTACGCGGCCGGGCTCGCCGAGATCATCAAGGGCGGCTTCATCGCCGACCCCACCATCCTCATGCTGATCGAGGACGACCCCGACGCCGCCGCCACGCCCGAGGGGCCGCACACCCGCGAGCTCATCGAGCGGAAGATCCAGATCAAGGCCGACGTCGTCGGCGCCGACCTGCGCGAGGCCGGGCTGCGCGAGATCCTCAACTACGGTCACACGCTCGGCCACGCGATCGAGCGGGCCGAGCACTACACCATGCGCCACGGTGAGGCCATCGCCATCGGCATGGTGTTCGCCGCCGAGCTGTCCAGGCTCGACGGGCGCATCGGGATCGACCTGGTCGAGCGCACCCGGACGATCCTCACCTCGGTCGGCCTGCCCACGACCTACCGGGCCGACGCGTGGCCGCGACTGCGCGACCACATGCGGCTGGACAAGAAGAACCGGGGCGCCAAGCAGCGCTTCGTCGTGCTCGACGGGCTGGCGAAGCCGGGACGGTTGGAAGGGCCCTCCGAGGAGCTCCTGGAGGCCGCCTACCGGGCGGTCGGCCGGTGACGCTGCGGCAGCCAGCAGTGTCCCGGGCCGCAGAGCCGACGTCTTTTCCCCGATCGTCGTTCCTTAACCGTCTTCCGCTCGATTACTTTGCACGCGTGTGGGGGTGGCGGCGGGCGTGGCGGCGGGGTTCGCACTACAGTCAGATGTCCTGACGCACCACGGCACGGCGGAGATGAACAGCAGGTCATGAGGCAATATCGCTCTTTCGTGGCTCTTGGTGACAGCTTTACCGAAGGTCTCAACGACCCCGGCACCAACGGCCACTACCGTGGCTGGGCCGACCGGGTGGCCGAGCGGCTGGCGGCCGACGATCCGTCCTTCCGCTACGCGAACCTGGCCGTGCGCGGCCGGCTGCTCGAGCAGATCGCCACCGAACAGGTGCCGATCGCCGTCGAGATGGCGCCCGACCTCGTCAGCCTGTGCGCGGGCGGCAACGACCTGCTGCGGCCGGGCAGCGACCCCGACGTGATGGCCAAGCGGCTCGCCCGCGCCGTGCGCGACCTGCGGGCCACCGGCGCCGACGTGCTGCTGTTCACCGGCGTCGACCCGCGCGACACGCCGGTGATGCGGCGGCTGCGCGGTCGCTTCGCGATCTTCTATCTGCACGTACGCTCCATCGCCGACCTGTACGGGTGCCGGCTCGTCGACCAGTGGTCCATGCAGGGGCTGCGGGATTGGCGGGCGTGGAGCGAGGACCGGCTGCACATGAACCAGGACGGGCACCGCCTGGTGGCCGCCCGGGTCCTCGACGTGCTGGGCGTGCCGTTCGACGACTGGCACAAGGTGTGGCCCGAGCGCACCATAGACCCGCGCGCCCGGCGCCGCGAGGACGCGCAGTGGATCCGCGAGCACCTGGTGCCGTGGGTGACCCGCCGCCTGCGCGGCGCCTCCTCGGGCGACGGCCTTGACCCGAAACGCCCCGACCTCGCCCCCTGGGTCCACTGACCAGCCCAGCCCGCTGACCGGCACGGCCCGCTGACCGGCACGGCTCCCTGCCCAGCACGGCTCTCAAAACCCCTGCCGGGCAGGCGGGGGCGGGTCAGTCTTCCGTGGCCAGGCGCTTGAGGGCGGCTCGGGGGATCGCCGGGTCCGTGGTGCGCCAGAACGGTGGCAGGGAGCCCAGCAGGAAGCCGCTGTAGCGGGCGGTGGCCAGACGCGGGTCGAGGACGGCGATGACGCCCTTGTCGTGCTGGGCGCGCAGCAGCCGCCCGGTGCCCTGGGCGAGCAGCAGGGCGGCGTGCGTGGCGGCGACCGTCATGAAGCCGTTGCCGCCCTTGGCCGCCACGTGCCGTTGCCGGGCCGAGGTGAGCGGGTCGTCGGGGCGCGGGAACGGGACCCGGTCGATGATGACCAGCCGCAGCGACGGGCCGGGGACGTCGACGCCCTGCCACAGCGACAGCGTGCCGAACAGGCAGGTCGCCTCGTCCTCGGCGAACTGCTTGACCAGCAGCATCGTGGAGTCGTCGCCCTGGCACAGCAGCGGCACGTCGAGCCGGTCGCGCAGCGCCTCGGTGGCGGCCTTGGCGGCCCGCATCGAGGAGAACAGGCCGAGCGTGCGCCCGCCCGCCGCCTCGATCAGCTCGGCGATCTCGTCGAGGTAGGCCTGTGGCAGCCCGTCACGGCCCGGCTGTGGCAGGTGCTTGGCCACGTACAGGATGCCCGCCCGTGGATGGTCGAACGGCGAGCCGACGTCGATGCCCTGCCAGCCCTTGTCGCCCAGCCCCCACTGGCGGGCGAGGCCGTCGAAGGTGCCGCCGAGCGCCAGCGTGGCCGAGGTGAGGACCACGGTGCGGTCGCCGAAGAGCCGGTCGCGCAGCATGCCGCCCACGTTGAGCGGGGCCACCCGCAGCACGGGCGGGCGCCGGTCGGTGGCGCCCTCCAGCCACACCACCTCGGCCCGGTCCTCCTCCGAGGCGTGGCCGTAGGCCTCGAGCATGCGCACCGCCGTGTCGTGCACCTCGTCGAGCGCGGTGAAGGCGGCCTTGCGCTGGCCGGCTCTGTCCGGATCGTCCTTGTCGCCGCCGCGCGGGCCGAGCGCCGAGACGCACCGCGCCGAGGCGTCGCGCACCAGCGCCAGCGTGAGCCCGAGCACCTCGGGCAGTTCGTCGACGCGTCCGGGGGGAGCGGCGGCCAGCAGCGCCTTGAGGTCTTCGGCCGCCTCCATGAGCTGGTCGGCGATCGGCTGCTCGATGAGCCGGCCGACCCGGCGCACGGCGAGCGCGACCGAGCTCTCCGACAGCTCGGAGGTCACCACCGAGGTGACCCGGTCGACGAGTTCGTGGGCCTCGTCGACGACCACCATGGCGTGCTCGGGCAGCACCGGGATGTCGCCCATCGCGTCGATCGCCAGCAGCGCGTGGTTGGTGACGACCACGTCGACCTCGCCGGCCCGGCTCCTGGCCAGCTCGGCGAAGCACTCGGCGCCGCTGGGGCAGCGAGTGGCGCCCAGGCACTCCTGGGCGCTGACCGAGAACTGCCGCCACGCCTGCTCGTTGACCCCGGGCACCAGCTCGTCGCGATCGCCGGTCTCGGTCTCCTCGGCCCACTCCTGGATGCGCTGGACCATCCGGCCCGTCGCGCCGACCTCGCGGGGGTCGAAGAGCTGGTCCTGCTCGTCGTCCTCGGGCCAGCCCGCCGTCGCCTTGTAGCGGCACAGGTAGTTGCGCCGGCCCTTGAGGATCGCGAACGTCGGCTCGTGCGGCAGCTCCTTGCCGAGCGCCTCGGCCAGCCGTGGCAGGTCGCGGTCCACGAGCTGCCGCTGGAGCGCGATCGTGGCCGTCGAGATGACCACCGGCTTGTCGGCCTCCATGGCGTGCCTGATCGAGGGCACCAGGTAGGCGAGCGACTTTCCGGTGCCGGTGCCGGCCTGGACCGCCAGATGTTCCTCTTCTTCGATGGCCCGTTGTACGGCCTGCACCATCGTGATCTGGCCCCGCCGTTCGCTCCCTCCGAGAGCGCTGACCGCGATGCTGAGCAGTTCTTCGGCTGAGGGAAGATGGGAGTCCGGCACGGCAGTAAACGGTACCTGCAATCGGGGGTCGACGCGCCGAACGCCGTGTGATCGTGCAGACGCATCCCGGCGTTCTGGGACGTCCACAGCGGCTCGCGTGGCACACTGAACGATCGGAACTCCAACTGGCCCAAAAGACCTACCTGGAAGTGGCCAGTGGGGTATGAGGTCAGATGGGGAGAGCCGGTTCAGTAGGGTTTACCGGGGTTGAGTGGACGGATAAAGGCTGGTTAAAGCAGTATGTCTGCCATGTCGGAAGTTGTCCCGTTGCCGTCGTTCGGCGAAGTGTTCTTCGATGCTCGAGGTCAGGAGCGGTGTCTCCGGGTCACGTGGCATGAGGGCACCCTGGTGCTCAGCCTGTGGCGAGGTGAGATGTGCACCGCCAGCTTCCGCATGCCGATGGACGATGTCGGCCGGTTGCTCGACACCCTCGATGACGGGTTCGCCGAGGCCACGGGCGAGCAGCCCGCCGTGCCCGCGCACGACCCGGGCACCGAGGTGATCCCCGGCACCGGCCAATACCAACGGCCGCACCAGAGCTCTCCACCGCCGCCGCACGAGGACCGGCCCACCGCCGCTCTGTCCCCCAACGACGTCCTGGTGGCCAGGGGCGCCCCGCCGCCTCAGGACAAGCTGGTCGCCTCCTACGGCGAGACGACCGCGCCGGCGCCGCGCGAGCCTCTCGGCCAGCAGTACGGCCAGCAGGGCTCCTACGGCGCGCAGCAGTACGGCCAGCCGAATCCCCGCGAGCCGTTCACCGGCCCCCAGTACACCGAACCCGAGCCGCCCGAGCCCTTCACCGGCCCGCAGTACGCGGTCCCCGCCGCCCCGGACCCCTATAGCGGCGCCCCCCAGTACACCGGCGACCCCTTCACCGGCCCCCAGCAGCCCCAGCAGTACGCGCAGCCGGCGCCGGTCCAGGACCCCGGCGAGCCCGTCTACCAGATGCCCGGCAACCGCCGCCGGCAGGCGCCCAACACCGATCCGCTCGGCTTCCCCTCCCAAACGGCCGCGCCGAGCCGGCCGCAGCCCGAGCCCTTCGCCCAGCAGCCGCACGACCCCTATGGCCAGCGCGGATACCAGCAGCAACCGGCGCAGCAGCCGGACCCGGCCGGTCTCGGCACCCCGATGCACGGCATTCCGGGTGCGGGCCGGCCCCGGGAGCCCATCACCTACGCCAAGCGCGACGCGTACCCGCCGACGCAGGTGCCCTACCCCTCCACGGACGGCTTCCCCGCCTACCAGACCCCGCCCAACCCAGTCGACCCGCTGTTCTCGATGGGAAGCAACCAGCAGCAGGGGACGCCGTACCAGACGGACCTGTCCCGGCCGTACGTGGGCGACCCGATGTTCTCCACCGGTGAGCGGCTCCGTCCCGACCAGGAGTACGACGACGACAGGGACCGCCGCAGGGAGTGGTGAGCCCGAGGCGGGCGGCCCATCTCATGAGCGGTACGCTGCCTTCGCGTGCCCGTGCCGAGGTGGAGGAGCGCCGTGAACCCCACGATGGGCCTGCAACTGCTGCTGGTGGCGGCAGGGGCGGTCGCGGTCGCCGCCGTCGCCCGGCGCAAGGGCTGGCCGGCGCCGCTGTTGCTGGTGGCCGCCGGGCTGCTGGTCTCGCCGCTGGTGCCCGCCGTGCCGCTGGACCCGCAGCTGGTGCTGTTCGTGTTCCTGCCGCCGCTGCTCTACTCGGCCGCGCTCGACAGCTCCTACCTGCGCCTGCGTGACGTCAAGCGGGCCGTGGCGCTGCTGTCGGTCGGGCTGGTGCTGTTCACGACGGCCGTCGTCGGGCTGGTCGTCCACCTGCTGCTGCCCGATCTGCCGCTGGCGGCGGCGTTCGCGCTGGGCGCCATCATCGCGCCGCCCGACGCCGTGGCCGCCGTCGCGGTCGGCCGGCGGCTCGGGCTGCCGCGCCGGGCGCTGACGATCCTCATCGGCGAGAGCCTGTTCAACGACGCGACCGCGCTGACCCTCTACCGCGTGGCGATCGGTGCCGCCGTGGGCGGCACGGTGGACCTGCTCGAAGGGGTCGGCGAGTTCCTCTACTCGGCGGCGGCCGGGGTGGCGATCGGGCTGGCGCTGGCGTTCCTGTTCGCCTGGGTGTTCCGGCACACCCGCGACTCCCTGGTCGAGAACACGCTGATGCTGCTGATCCCGTTCGCCGCTTACCTTGCGGCCGAGTCGGTGCACGCCTCGGGCGTCATCGCGGTGGTGATCGTCGGGCTCTATCTCGGCAACCAGATGCACAAGCGGGGGTTCGGCACCCGGCTGGTGTCCGACGCGGTGTGGAAGGTGACCGACTTCTTCCTGGAGGCGATCGTCTTCGCGCTGATCGGCCTGCAGCTGGTCACGGTGATCAAGGGGATCGGCGGCTACGGCGCCTGGGAGGTGGCGCTGTACGCGGTCGTCGTGTTCCTGGTGACCGTACTGTCGAGGTTCGTGTGGATGTTCCCCGTCACGTACCTGACGTGGCTGTTCACCGGGAGGCGCAGGGACGAACCGGCGCCCGCGCCCGCGCCGACCGTGATCATCAGCTGGGCGGGCATGCGCGGGGTCGTCTCGCTGGCCGCCGCCTTCGCCATTCCGGTCGGCATGCCCGACCGCGACATCCTGCTCTTCCTCACCTTCACCACCGTGATAGGCACGCTGCTCGTGCAGGGCACGACGTTCCCCGCGCTGATCAGGCGGCTGCGCGTGTCGAGCGAGCAGGAGCAGTATGAGGACAGGCTGGCCGAGGCCGCGGCGCAGCAGGCCGCGCTCGCCGCGGGCACCGAGGTGCTCGACAGGCTGATCGAGGCAGAAGGCGAGCCCGACGAGATCCAGAAGCAGGTCATCGACCAGCTCAGGGAGAAGTCGTGGCGGCGCTCGCTGACCGCGTGGGAGCGTCTGGGCGGCGGCACCGCTCAAGGAGGCGCCGAGACGCCCAGCACGCTCTATCGCCGGTTGCGCCGGGAGATGCTGCAGGCCGAGCGCGAGACGTTCGTCCGGCTACGCGACGAACGCCGCCTCGACGACGAGGTGCTGCGCGAGGTGATGGCCGAGCTCGACTTCGAGGAGGCCATCCTGGAGCGTTAGGCCGCGTCGGGCCATCGCGTTGTCAGCGTCAGGTCCGCATCAGGCCATCGCGTTGTCGACGAAGCACCACTTCCAGCTCTCGCCCGGCTCGTACGACTGCATCACCGGGTGCGAGGTGGCGTGGAAGTGCTTGGTGGCGTGCTTGTTGGGTGAGGAGTCGCAGCACCCGATATGACCGCACTCCAGGCAGCGGCGCAGGTGCACCCACCGGCCACCCGCCGCCAGGCACTCCTCGCAGCCCTCGGGCGTGCGCGGGGCCGGGTCGTCCGCTTGGGAAATATGCTCACACGTTGCCATAGGTGAAATCCTAGAGCTTCCGCGACACGGCACTTAGCTCGCACCCCTCCGGCTTGGTCCCGCCGGGGCGTGAACCCGTTGGGTAGGTTCGGAGTATGCGTCGCCTCAAAAGTCAGTTCGTGCCCCTTGCCGCCCTCACCATGTTCGTCTTCGCCGCGGGCTGCGGTGAGGTCAACAACACCATCGACAAGGCCCAGTCCTGCCTGGAGGCCCCCAAGATCGTCACCGAGCTGGGCGCCAAGCTCACCGACCTGAAGGACGACCCGAAGGCCATGGAGAAGGCCCTCGACGACAGCGCCGCCAAGCTCAACGAGGTGGCCGACAAGGCCGCCAACACCACGCTCAAGCAGGCCTCCGACGACCTGGCCAAGACACTGAGCGGCATCAACGTCAAGGACGTCAACGACGCCGTCGACGCGGCCCAGAAGGTCGGCTCCGAGACCGCCGCCTACCTGGAGAAGGTCGCCAAGGCCTGCGGCGGCTAACCCGGCTTCTCTAGGGGGAATGTGTGCCAATTAGCGTCGTTCGTATGGAGCCTGACCCGCGTTTCACGCTCGCGAACGAGCGTACTTTCCTCACATGGCTGAGCACCGCGCTGGCACTCAGCGCCGGGGGCGTCGCCATGGCGGCGCTCCCCGACCACTTGTTCGTCCCCTGGGTGCGCACCGCCCTGGCCGTGGTCCTGGTCTCGCTCTCCGCGCTGGCGGCGGGCATGGCCTATCCGCGCTGGCGCAACATCCAGCGCGCGCTGCGCGAGCGCGCGCCGCTGCCGCCGCCCGCCCTGGCCGCCGTCTTCGGCTACGGCGTGGCGGCGGTGGCGGTGATCGCCCTGGTGGTCATCGTGATGGGCGCCTGATCCGCCCATGTCCGAGGAGATCTGGGACCCCGGGCTGCAGAGCGAGCGGACCCGCCTGGCCTGGGTACGCACCGCCGTGGCCCTGTCGTCGGGCGGGCTCGGCGCGATGGGCCTGTCCGCGCGGCACGGGCTGCCCCTCGCCGTCGTCGTCACGTTCGTACCGGCCGCGCTCTGCGGCGCCGCGCTGCTGCTCAGGACCAGGACACGGTTCCGCCGCGTCCAGGAGGCGCTGCACGGCGGCCGGCCCGTCGATGCCGGGCTCGACGCGCTGTTCGCCTGGCTCGGCACGCTCAGCGTGGCGGCCGGAGCGCTCGCGTTCGTCCTGGCTCTCGCCTAGCTGGTACGGGCGGTCACATCCTGACCTGGTCATCCGATGCCGCGCAGCCGGGTCCCGTCCTTCTCCAGCGAGCCCACGACGAGCAGGCCCGGTCCCGCCATGAGCCGGGCCGTGGTGTTGCGGCCGCAGCTCGATCCGCACCCTGAGGGGTCATAGGGTTGCCGGGCGCGTACTTGGCCGGTGGCGACGTCGAGCGCGAGCAGCAGCAGAGCGGGTCGGGCCGGGTCGTCCGCCGCGTCCTCCGCCGGGCCCAGCAGCAGGTACGCGATGCCGTCGCGGCTCACCGCGTCGATCGGCGCCCAGCCCGCAAGCTCGGTCATCCGCTGCCTCCAGCGCACCCGGCCCGTGGCCAGGTCCACGCCGATGGCCGGCTCGCCCGGATAGATGATCGTGTCGTCCGCGACCAGCGGGAACCGGTAGTGCTCCAGCTGCTCGGACGGCAGCGGGTGCTCCGCCGTCATCGCGCCGGTGTCCGCGTTGAGCAGCGCCGCGGACCGCGTCGCCGTCTTCTCGTCGGCCGATGTCCGGGAGTACGCGACCCAGAATCGGTCTCCGGCCGAATGGATCGGCAGTTCCAGTCCCAGGGGCCGCGTTCCCGCGCTGACCGGCGGCCTCCATGTCCAGCGTTGCCGCCCGTCGGTGGTGGACAGCGCGATCACCATGTCCGCCTCGGGCCTGCCGCGGCAGCCGGCCAGCAGCGCGGCGACGGGACCGGCCACCGCCACCGCCGTGGCGACCTCACGGCAGCCGTTCTCGAGCTTCGCCGTGCTCCACCGCCACAGGGGCAGCCCGTCGCGGCGTTTCAGCGCGACGAGCTCGCCGCCCAGGGCGGTGTTGTCGAGCAGCAGCACCTCACCGCCGTCGACCAGGCGGGGCAGCCCGGCGACCGGGCTCATCCGTAGCTCGCGCCGCCAGCGCTCCTGGCCGGTGGCGGTGTCCAGGGCCACCACCAGCGCGCCGGTGAAGAAGTGGTACGACAGGACGGTCATGAGCCCGTCGGAGGTGACCACGACGCCCGCGAGGTCCTCGTCCCTGGTGACGTCGTCACGCTCATAGGACCACAACGGGTGGCCGGTGACGGCGTCCAGCGCACGTACGCCCCCGCCCTCCGGGACGATCACGTGGCGACCGGCGGCGACGGGCTCGACGATCAGCCGGAACGGGTCCGAGGGTGCCTGCCAGCGATAGCGGTCGAGCTGGGATGGCGGGGCACTGGGTAAGGCGGGCAGCGCCGTGCTGGTGGTGTGCCGGACGAAGCGGCCCTCGGTGTACCAGCCGACGGCGGGGACGGCGCCGAGCCCCACGAGCAGCAGGACCGCCGAAGCCGCGGCGATCGGGATCGGTGCCCGGCGCGGCGGCGTGCGGCGGATCGGGAGCTCCAGCGGCGTACGGCGTGCCGGGAGCAGCGGCGATCTACGGCGGATCGGGAGGAGCAGTAGCCAGCCGGCGGCAGCGGCGGCGCAGGCGAGCACGGTCAGCGGCCCGCCCGCTCGGATGCCTTCGTCCGGGGTGATGTCCAGCAGGACCACCGTGGCGATCCCACCGGCCAGGAGGGCGGCCCCCGCGGCCGTCAGCGGCGCGCCGATGGATCTGCCCGCCGTCGGGCTGTTGTCGGCTGTCGTGCGGGCCGACAAGGCTCCGCCGCCGCGCGCGGCTTCGAGCCTCGCACGCAACGTCGCCGTCTCGTCATCCCGGCGCATGGCCAACAGCGCCATTCCGGCGCTGGTCACCGGCACGAGAGCCAGGATCACGACCCACGTCGTCGTGTCCGGGGGATCCTTGGGCAGGCCGGCCCAGGACCACGGAACGAACAACGCCGCCACGACACCGATCCCGCCGAGCGCGACCAGGCCCGCGCCGGTCAGCCGTACCATCGCCCGCCAGTCCATTGATCCTCCCCTGGGGGCGCCGATCACAAGGCCCCGCGAGCCTATTCGTCACGTCGGTCCCAATGGATCACTGCCGCCTGGATCAGTCCGCCACCAAGGTGAGCATGCCGCCGGGCTCGCTGCGGATCCGGCCCCCGAAACCGCGGCCTACCCTGTCGAGGGTCGCGCGAAGCCACTCGGCGTCGTCGGGTGCGGCGTGGCTGAGCCGTATGCGCCGGACCCGCAGCGGCGCCATGCGCAGGGCGGCGAGCCGTCCGGAGTCCGGATCGAGCGAGGCGAGGTAGAGCAACCGCAGGTCGCCGCGGTACTCCTCGTACCCGCCGATCCCCTCGTAGTCGTCGATCATGTCGCCGCAGCCGTACAGCACCAGGTGGCCGCGGTAGATCTCGATCGGGCGCGGATGGTGCGAGGAGTGCCCGTGCACCACGTCGACGCCGCCTTCGATGAGGGCGTGCGCGAATTCGATCTGCTCCCGGGAGACCCAATACCCCCAGTTGGAGCCCCAATGGATGGAGGCCACCGCGATATCGCCGGGCCGCTTGGCCCGCCGTACCCGTTCGGTGATGTCGGCCGCGGCGGCCGGCGACGGCTGCGGCACGTAGTCGACGCCGGAGCGGTCCGGGGCCGCCGCCCAGTCCGGTGGCACACCACTGGACGGCATGCCGAACGAGAACACCAGCACGCGCCGCCCTCCCGGCACAGACACGGCCACCGGACGGCGCGCCTCGTCCTGGTCCCTGCCCGCCCCGGCGGCCGCGAGCCCGGCGGCGGCCAGCGCGTCGAGCGTCTCGGCGAGCCCGTCGCGTCCGAAGTCCAGCAGGTGGTTGTTCGCCAGTACGCAGACGTCCGGCCGCGCCACGGCCAGGCAGGGAAGGTTGGCGGGGTTCATGCGGTAGTGGATGGCCTTGCCCGGAGCGTACGCGCCGCTCGTGGTCACCGTCGTCTCCAGGTTGACCACCCGGACGGCCCGCGCGTGCGCGTCCAAGATCGACAGCGCGTCACCCCAGGGCCAGGAGAAGCCG
The DNA here is from genome assembly GCF_040649695.1 of Nonomuraea sp. NPDC048901. Lineage (NCBI taxonomy): Bacteria > Bacillati > Actinomycetota > Actinomycetes > Streptosporangiales > Streptosporangiaceae > Nonomuraea > Nonomuraea sp. NPDC048901. The sequence goes on from NZ_JBEZFW010000002.1 coordinate 928,063, forward strand.
ACGGGGCGCGGAATCGGTCCGTTGACCGCCTCGGCGAGCTCGACGTAGACGCGTGCGTCGTCGATGTGCGGCTCGCGCAGGGCGGGATCACCGGGATGCGGCAGGACCTGGTCCACCCCTCGGCCGAGCATGACGTCGCCGCAGAGACACAGGGTCACCAGGTCAGCGCCCATGCCTCCATGGTATGGCGGCTGTCATAGGGGGCGGTTGCCAGTTCGCGACAAATAGGACGACACTCGAAGGAGGGGGTGACTCATGGAAGAAGAGCTCAAGATCCTGCCATTCGAGTGCCGCGGGTGCTGGCATGTGTGGGAAGAGGAATACCTCGTCAGGCGCTTCGACGATCGTCACGGCAACGAGCGCGAGATCTGGTTGCGCTCCGGTGTGCCGGTCCCACCGCCTTCGTCGGGCGCCATCTGTCCCAACTGCGGCTGCCAGCAGGCGACCATGTTCCCGGAGGGTTATCTCAGCCGGCATCCCGAGCTGAGGCCACCGGCCGAGCCGGTTACGCCCGACGCGACACCGCTCCTCAGTCCGGTTCAGAGGCGGGTTTACCCGCTCTAACCTGACAGTAGGTGAGCATTTCATAGCCCTGAGTGTCATAGTGCCGTCTTGTCGGGTGACGAGGCGGGGTGGACACTCTAATCGGATGGTGGCACGTGACCGGGGGTGGTCCTGGTGCGCGATGGGTTCAACACCCAGGAGACATGGCCTTTCGAGTGCATGCGCTGTTTACATGTCTGGGAAGAGGAGTACGTCGTCAGGCATCTCATGGACGACTACGGCAACGAGGTGACGATCTGGCTGCGGGCCGGCGTGACCGTGCAACCGCCCTGGTCAGGCATGTCCTGTCCGGGCTGCGGGGCGTACCACGTCACGTCGTTCCCGACGGGATATCTGTCACGCCACCCTGAGCTGGTGCCGGTGCCGGTGCCGGAGCCCGTGGTGGAGGCGCCCGTCGTGTCCGCCGGGTCCGCGGCGGCGGCGAGGCGGGTGCCCATGACACGGGCACCCCTCCCCGGCCGGCTTCTGCTGGCGGTCGGCCTGCCCGTGGCGTTGTTCGTCGGCTACGAGCTGTACGAGAACATGACGCGCGTGGTGCACCCGCACTGACGACAAGGACAGTGGGGTGCACTGCACCCCACTGTCCTGTCGTCAGCTGCTGAGGCTGTCCAGCCAGGCCTGGTGCAGGCCGGCGAAGCGGCCGGAGGCGGCGATGAGGCGGTCCGGCGGGCCGTCCTCGACGATCTCGCCACTCTCCATGACCAGCACCCGGTCGGCGATCTCCACGGTCGACAGCCGGTGCGCGATGATCAGCGCCGTGCGGTCGGCCAGGATCGTGCGCAGCGCCCGCTGCACCAGCCGCTCGCTCGGCACGTCGAGGCTGGAGGTCGCCTCGTCGAGGATGAGCACCGCCGGATCGGCCAGGAACGCCCTGGCGAAGGCCACCAGCTGACGCTGACCGGCCGACATGCGCCCGCCCCGCTTGCCCACCTCGGTGTCGTAGCCGTTGGGCAGCGCGGAGATGAACTCGTGCGCGCCGATCGCCTTGGCGGCCTCGCGTACCTCACGGTCGGACGCGCCGGGGCGGCCGAACCTGATGTTGTCGGCGACCGTACCGCTGAACAGGAAGTTCTCCTGCGTCACCATGACCACGGCCTTGCGCAGCGTGGGCTCGTCGAGCGTACGCAGATCGACGCCGTCGAGCAGGACGCGGCCCGCGGTCGGGTCGTAGAAGCGGGAGATCAGCTTGGCCAGCGTCGTCTTGCCCGCGCCCGTCGAGCCGACCAGCGCGACGCTCTGCCCCGCCGGAATCGTCAGGTCCAGCCCCGGCAGGATCGGCCGGTCCTCGACGTAGGCGAACCTGACGCCCTCGAACCTGACCTTGCCGCGGGCCTTGGGCAGCGCCGCCGGCTCGCGCGGCTCCGGTACGGCCGGCTCCTCCTCCAGCACGCCCGACAGCTTCTCCAGCGCGGCGCCCGCCGACTGGAGCGTGTTGTAGAACTGGCTGATCTCCTGCATCGGCTCGTAGAACTGGCGCAGGTAGAGCAGGAACGCCGCCAGCACACCGACCGTGACCTCGCCGTGGAGCGCCAGCCAGCCGCCGTAGACCAGCACGACCGCCACGGTCACGTTGCCGATCAGCTTGATGCCGGGCATGAACACCGCGATGAGGTGCATGCTGCTGGCGTTGGCGCCGCGGTAGTCGTCGTTGAGCTGCTTGAAGATCTCCTGGTTGCGCGGCTCCCGGCGGAACGCCTGCACGGCGCGGATGCCGGTCATCGACTCCACGAAGTGCACGATGACCAGCGCCACCGTCTCCCTGGTACGCCGGTAGACGATCGCCGACTGGCGCCGGAACCACCGGGTGAACAGCAGCAGCAACGGCAGCGGGATCAGTGCCACCAGGCCCAGGTGGACGTCGAGCACCAGCAGCAGCGCGGCCGTGCCGAACATGGTGAGCACGGCGGTGACCAGGCCGTCGAAGCCCGACTGCAGCAGTTCGGCGATGGCGTCGATGTCGGAGGTGAGCCGGGAGATGACGCGGCCGGAGGTGTACTTCTCGTGGAAGCTCAGCGACAGCCGCTGGAAGTGGTCGAAGACCCGCCTGCGCAGCTCCAGCAGGATGTTCTGGCCGATGCGGCCCGCCATCTGCAGGAACACCTGCCGGGTGAGGGCCTGCGTCACCGCCGCCGCCAGGATGACGCCGACGACGGTCAGCAGCGTGCCGGGGCCGGTGCCCTTGAGCATCGGCGGGATGCCCGCGTCGATGCCCACCTTCACCAGGTAGGGGATCGCCAGGCCCGCCAGGTTGGACACGATGATGATCCCGGTGAGCAGCGCGATCGCCTTGCGGTGCGGCGTGAGCAGGTCGCCGAGCAGCCTTCGGGAGCGCTCCCGAAGTAACACCGTCACCGTCTCGGACAGGTCGTCCTGGTTCTCGGAGGCGACACCCCGCCAGTCGGCCGCGCTCGACGTCGTCGTGGTGGTCGTCATCGCAGGGCTCCTTCCGAAGGGTCGAAGTCGGCGTCCTGGGCGAGCAGCTCGCGGTATTCGGGCACCTCGTCCAGCAGGTCGTGATGCCGTCCGACGTGCGTGATCGTGCCGTCTCTGAGCAGCGCCACCTTGTCGGCCAGCAGGACCGTGGAGGCGCGGTGGGCGACCACGATGCCGGTCGCCTCGCGCAGCACGTGGCGCAGCGCCTCCTCCACCAGCGCCTCGGTCTCGACGTCGAGCGCGGACAGCGTGTCGTCGAGGACCAGGATCCGTGGCCTGCTCAGTACGGCCCGCGCCAGAGCGAGGCGCTGCCGCTGGCCGCCGGACAGGGACATGCCCTGCTCGCCGATCCGGGTGTCGAGGCCCCACGGCAGGTCGTACACGAACATGGCCTGGGCGGTGCGGATGGCCTCGTCGAGCTCCTCCTCGGTGGCGTCCTGGCGGCCGAGCGTGAGGTTCTCGCGCACGCTCATCGAGAACAGCGTCGGCTCCTCGAACGCCGTGGCCACCACCTCGCGCAGCGCGGGCAGCGACAGGTCGCGTACGTCGTGGCCGTCGATCGTCACCCGGCCCGCGGTGGGGTCGATGAGCCGGGGTACGAGCGAGGTCATCGTCGTCTTGCCCGAGCCGGTGGCGCCGACGATGGCCACCGTCTCGCCCGGGCGTACCTCGAGCCACACGTCACGCAGCACCGGCTGGTCGGAGTCGGGGAAGCGGAACTCCACCCCCTCGAAGCGCAGGTGGCCGCGCGGCCGCTCGATCGACCCGGAACCGCCCTCGATGGCCGGGACCGTGTCCATGACCTCCATGACCCGGTCGGCGGAGGTCATCGCCTCCTGGGCCATCGCCAGGATGTAGCCGAGGCTGGCGACCGGCCAGACCAGCTGCAGCATCAGCGTGGTGAAGGCGACCAGCGTGCCCAGCGTCAGCGAGCCGCCGCCGACGGCCAGCGCGCCGAGCAGCAGGACCAGGGCGAGGGTGAAGTTGGGGATCACCTCGAGGAAGGTGAAGAAGCGGGCCGACAGCCGCACCTTGTCCATCGAGGTGCCGTAGACCTTGCGCGCCGAGTCGTCGAACTGGTCGAACACGTGGTGACGGCGGCCGAACGCCTTGATCGTCCGGATGCCGATCGCCGACTCCTCGACGACCGTGGCGAGGTCTCCCTGCTCGTCCTGCACCTGGCGGGAGATCCTGATGTACTTCTTCTCGAAGCTCAGCGACACCAGGATGATCGGCACCGCCGAGGCGGCCACCAGCAGTCCGAGCGGCCAGTACATGTTCAGCAGCAGCACCGTCACGGTGGTCAGCTGCAGGATGTTCATGACCAGGAAGAGCATGCCGAAGCCGAGGAAGCGGCGGATCGTCGACAGGTCGGTGGTGGCCCGCGACAGCAGCTGGCCCGACTGCCAGTCGCCGTGGAAGCCCATCGGCAGGCGCTGCAGGTGCGCGTAGAGGTCGTCGCGGATCTGGGTCTCCAGCCCGAGGACCGGGCCGGTCTGCGTCCAGCGCCTGAAGAAGATCAGGAACGCTTCGAGCACGCCCACGCCCAGGGCGACGAGGCCGAGGGGGAGCAGGGCGCCGGAGTCGCCGTGGAGCACGGGACCGTCGACGACCTCTTTGCCGACGAGAGGCAGGGCGATGCTCGCCCCGATGCCGATGATCGCGGCCAGCCAGATGAAGACCAACCTGGTGACATAGGGGCGGAGATAGGGCTTCATCCGCCACAGGGCATTGGAGGAGAGAGAGGTGAAGATGGGCAGGGGGCGGCGAGGAGAACGCGTATCGGGAGGCATCCCATCCAGGCTAATACGTTGGATCAACCGATTTTCTGGCGCCCACCGCCTGCTCCCTGCGGCCAAAGCGGAACAGTTTTGCATCCGCCCAGCCCATTGAGTGCCCTGGTCCGAGACCCATGAGGTGATATATCCGGATGCGGCGCGAGCCGCCGATGGAGTTGACTGCCCCGCATGAAAGCTTCGGTGAGCGACTACGCGGGCGAGGCGGATCTGCGGGCGATGCAGGAGCTGAGCAGCCGCCTGTGGTCGCCGGCCGCCCGCTGGCACGTCGGCGATCTGGCCTGGGGCCGCTTCCAGCACACCGGCAGGGAGCCGGAGTGGCCGACGCGGCTGTGGCGGGTGGGGGAGCGGGTCGTGGCGTGGGGCTGGATCGAGCTGCCCGACCACCTCAACCTGGCGGTCGATCCAGCGTACGACGGGCACGGTCTCGTTGATGAGGTGCTGGACTGGTTCGCCGCGACGCCGACGTGCCCGGCCGCGTCGCCGCGCATCGGGCCGCCTTCCACCCCTCACGGGTGACGGAGGACAGCTACCGGGTCGTATGGGGCGCCTGGCCGTACCGGGCGGACCTGGCGTGGCTGTATCGTGGCCTCGGCTTCCACGACACCACCAGAAGCCGCCTCCTGTACTCCTGGCGACCCACTTGTCCTGCTCAGCCCGTTAACCCGTGGCGGGTCGCGTAGTGGGTGGCCTCGACGCGGTTGCGGGCGCCGATCTTGGTGAACGTGTTGTTGATGTGCGTCTTGACCGTGGCCTCGCCGATGAACAATGCCTCGGCGATCTCCGGGTTGCTCAGGCCCTCCGCGATCAGGCCCAGCACCTCGGCCTCGCGGGCGGTCAGGCCGTCGGGCAGTTGCCGGGTTCTGGGGCGCGGCGCGCAGTGCATCGCCTCCACCAGCCGGTCCGACACCTTGGCGGCGAAAGTCGACTGGCCCGCGACGGCCGAGCGCAGCGCCGCCGCGATCTCGGCGCGGCCCGCGTCCTTGGTCAGGTAGCCGCGCGCGCCCGCCCGGAGCGCGCCGGCGATCGACTCGTCGTCGGTGTAGGTGGTGAGCACGATGACCGCGATGCCGGGATGCTCGCCGACGATCCGGCCGGTCGCCTCGACGCCGTCCATCACGGGCATCCTCAGGTCCATCAGTACGACGTCCGCGGGGTGGGCGCCGTCCGTGCCGTTCGCGATGGCCGCGGCGTTGGCGGCCAGCAGGTCGAGGGCCTGGCGGCCGTCTCCGGCCGTACCCAGGACCTCGATGTCCTCGACCAGGCCGAGCAGGGCGGCCAGGCCCTCGCGCATGACCTGCTGGTCGTCCACCACGACCACTCTGATCACTTCCGCACCTCCACGATCGATCGCTCCACACCCACCGCTCTGCTCACTCCGGCACTTCCGCGGTCACTTGCCAAGTCCCCTCTTCGTAGCCGGAGTCGAGTGTGCCGCCGGCCAGTGCGAGCCGTTCGCGCATGCCCGTCAATCCGAACCCGCCCTTCGCCGGGACTTCGGCGGGCAGCGGGTTGCGTACCCGCAATCGCACCACATCGGCGGTGAAGTCGAGCGTCATCGACACGGGCGCGTCCGGCGCGTGCTTGGCCGCGTTCGTCAGCGCCTCACGCGCGGTCCCGACCAGCGAGACGGTGGCCGCCGACGACAGCCCACGGGGGATCCCGTCCGCGCGGAAGTCCACCGGGGACCGGTGGTCGCGCCGGTGCGCCTCGGCCAGCGTGGCGAGCGCGTCGGCCAGCGAGGGGATGTCCTGGCGCAGCGCGGCCACCGCGGCGCGGGCCTCCGCCAGACCGTCCGCGGCCAGCCCGCGCGAGCGCCGCACCGTCGCCAGCGCGCCGGTCACGTCGTTCTTCTCCGCGAGCAGGGCCTCGGCCAGCTCCAGCTGCACGCCCAGCGCGCCCAGCGAGTGCGCGAGCACGTCGTGGATCTCGCGGGCGATCCTGGTGCGCTCGTCCAGCGCGGCGGCTCGCGCCTGCTCGGCCTGCGCGAGCCGGGTCTGCTCCAGGAGCCGTTCGGCCTGCTCCCGTCGTACGACGTGCTGTCGATGATTGACGCCGACCAGCGTGATCGCCAGCAGTACCAGCGCCTGCCCGAACGCGCCGACGGGTGTTTCCCCGGAGATCGGCCAAGTCAGTATGGCCAGCGCCATCGTCCCCGCGCCGACGCCCACGATGGCGGCCACGGACGGGGTGGCGAGCGCGGCGAACCGGCCGAGGATGATCGCCGTGAGGAGCAGCGCCGTACTGTCCTCGGCGGCTCCGAGCGCCACGGCGGGCAGCAGCGTCGCCGCGGCCAGCAGCCCGGCCGTGAGCCGTGGCCGGGACCGGTCGAGCGCCACGAACAGCAGCCAGCACGCGGCGCTGACCCCGTACAGCGCCCAGATCCACAGCGCGCTCTCCCGCGCGGTGACCAGGGTGATGATGACGAACAGCGTGCCGAACACCTGCACCACCAGCCAGCCCGGTGCGATGGTGTCCGGCAGCGACCGCTTCTGTTCCATGCGCTTGATTCCACCAGGTACGGGCTGGTCAGCGCAGGCGGGTGATGAGCTCGATGAGAAGAAGCCGGTAGGCGATGAACCCCACCAGCACCACACCGGCCACCACCGCGATCCCGACCCACGTCTTGCCGTGCATCTTGCCTCCCTTGAGCGATTCCTGCGCTTTGTCGGCTGCGAACCTGAGCAGTTCGTTTCTGTCCATGACCGCGAAACTACGGATCGGGGCGGGTGGAGCGGCACCGCCAGATGGTGGAGATACGGGTGGAGAAGCGGGGTGGAGCGCCTAGACGGCCGCCGTCAGGGCACTTGGCAGGGTCCTTGCGCAAAGGAGGAGACGGTGACCGCAACGGACAAGGCGGGGCGGCAGGCTCGGGCCGCCGCCAGGAAGGCGACCGCGCATCCGGCGATGAACCGGCTCGCCAGGGTCGGGCTGGCCTGCCGGGGAGTGCTGTACGCGCTGATCGGGGTGGTGGCCGTGCGGATCGCGCTGGGCGAAGGAGGGGGACGGGAGGCGGACAAGGCGGGCGCGATCTCGACCGTGGCGCGGTTGCCGTTCGGGGAGGTGGTGTTGTGGGTGATGGTGGCGGGGTTCGTCGCGCTGACGCTCTGGCAGTTGTCGGAGGCGCTGTTCGGCGGGCTCGGCGTGGCGGACCGGCTGGAAACGGTCGGCCGGACCGGCGTGTACGCGCTGATCTGCGGCACCTTGCTGAGCGTGCTGCGAGCCGGGAAGGCCACCTCTGACGACGAGAAGTCGCGGGACGCGACGGAGGCGTTGCTCGGCCTGCCGGGCGGGCCGTTCATCGTGGGCGCGATCGGGCTGGGCCTCGTCGCGCTCGGCGTCCGCTGGGGGCACCAGGGCGTTACCAAGAGGTTCCGGGACGAGCTGAACCTCGGCCAGATGTCCCTGCGGGCCCGCTCGGCGATGGACAAGCTCGGCCTCGCCGGGTACGTCGCCCGGGGGGTCATCGCCGGCCTGGCCGGGGTCTTCGTCGTCGAGGCGGCGATCACGTACGACCCGGACAAGGCGGGCGGGCTGGACGCGACGCTCAGAGCGTTCGCCGCGACGCCCGTGGGGCCCTGGCTGCTCGTGGTGGTCGCCCTGGGGTTGGTGCTGTTCGCGGGTTACTGCTTCGGCGAGTCACGCTGGCGCCGCGTCCGCTGACGCCCGCGTCCAGCGTTCACGGGCGTCCGGCGTTCATGTGCTCGCGTTCAGCGGGAGCGGGGGTTGAGCAGGCCGGCGTCCCGTTGGATGGCGGCTGTGGCGGCGGCCAGCTTCTCCTCGTCGGGGAGCGTGGTGTTGTCCTCGTACGTGACGCCCGCCGGCACGTCGTCCACCCCGACCGGGTCGGCGTCCCAGAAGTTGCCCCGGTAGATCACGTTGTCCAGCGGCGGCGCCACCTGCAGGACGGCGGTGTTGTCGGCGCGTGTGACCACGTTCTCCTCCACGGTCACCCAGGCGGCGCCGTAGTCGGTGTAGAGAGCGAAGTTGTACGGCGTGCGCGTGTCCTTGATGACGTTGCCCCGGATCACCGCGCCGTTCTCGTGCGAGTCGCCCTGCGGCCCCGAAAGGTAGACGCCGCCGCCGTCGGCCAGTACCCCCATGGTGCCGACGGTGAGGTTACGCAGGATGCGGGTGCCCTCGGCGGGCCCGGCCACGATGCCGCAGTGGGGCACCTCCTCGACCTGGTTGTGGGCGACCGTGCAGCCCTTGGTGCCCAGCACCGCGATGCCTGGGGAGCCGGTGAACTCCAGGCCGGTGTGATGGATCCAGTTGTCCTCGACCAGGGGATTCGCGGCGCCGGTGACGGAGACGGCGCCGGCCGAGAGCGTGTCGAAGTCGCACCCGCGCACGCTGACGTCCGTGCCGCCGGTCAGCTCCAGGCCCGCGGCGCCCATGCGGGTGAAACGGCAGTGCTCGACCGCCACGCGTACACCGTCCTCGATCACCACGCACGCGGGGATCCTGGCCGACTCGCGCGGCACCGTCACCCACGCCTGCCCTTCGACGAGCTCCACCTTGTCGACGGGGCCGCCCTCGTAGTAGCCGCTGCCGTGGTAGTGCAGGAAGCCCTCCGCACGGCCGGGCCGCAGCCAGGTGGCGTCGGCGAAGACCAGGCCGCGGAAGGACACCCCGCTCGTGCCGGTGGCCCGCAGCAGCGTCTCGAGAACCGGGGCGACCACGCGCGTACGGTCCGGCGCCTCACCCGTGAGGGGAAGGTAGCGGAGGACGTGGTGGCCGGGCCGCGAGCGGTCCAGGACGAAGGTGCCGGGCTCGGTGAGGAAGGTGACGTCGTTCTCGACCCGGGTGGGCAGGCCGGGGCCGCGGTTGATGTTGCCTTCCCACGCGGAGTTGTAGAGGTCGAGGGCCCACCCGAAGCCGGGCTGAGCCATGGTGATCACGGTCGCTCCGCCACTGTCCGTCCTGGTGGTGACCGCGGCGACGCCGCAGCGGGCCTCGGTCCATGGGTAGACGCCGCGGTAGACGAACTCGACGTCGGCGGGGTTGTGCCAGGCTCGCGGAGCCGCGCTGTCGCTCTCGTAGCCGGTCTCCGTCATGGTCACGGTGCCCGGCAGGCCGTCTATGGCGGCGCGTTCGACCCGGCGGCCGTCCACGTACAGCTGGCGCGTGTCCAGGTCGCCCACGTCGGCCAGCCACACGCCGTCCTCGATCCGCCAGCCGGTGATCTCGCGACCGCCGCTGACGACGACCTCCTCCTGGCCGGCGGTTCCGTAGCCGTGGGCCTGGTAGACGATCCGGTGACCGTCACGGCCGGAGTCGGCCTCGGTGAGCTCGAACGGCGCGGTGAGCACGTGGGTGCCGGCCCGCAACCGGACGACGACATCTCCGGTCGCGGTCCCGGCGGGATCCCGTATGAGGTCTCGTACGGCGTCGCGGGCGCGGTGCAGGCCGGCGAACGGGCGCTCCGCGGTGCCGGGCCAGGAGTCGTCGCCCGAGGGATCGACGTGGAACTCGGTCATGATGTACCGCCCCTTTGTAGTTTATGGTGTACGCGAGGTACTACACCATAAACAAGGGAGGTGTCCATGGCGAGAGGCGGCGCGGGAGATCCCGACGACGGGGTGGAACTGCTGTGGCGAGAGGGTGACGTCGAGCCGCGACCAGGGCTGAGTCTGAGCCGGATCGTCCGGACGGCGATCGAGCTGGCGGACGCCGAGGGGCTCGAAGGGCTGTCGATGCGCAAGGTCGCGGACCGGCTCGGGTTCACCACGATGTCGCTCTACCGTCACGTGCCCAGCCGCGATCACCTGCTCGACCTCATGCGCGACGCCGTCATGGGCTCACCGGGCGCGGTCCCCTCCGAGAGGGGCGGCCAAGGGCGGCGCGCGGTGGCCGAGAAGGCGGATGGCCAGGTGCGGGGCGCGGGCGCCGAGGAGGCCGGCGGGTGGCGGGCGCGGCTGGAGGCGTGTGCGCGTGAAGGGTGGCGGCTGCGCGAACGGCATCCCTGGCTGGCCGAGGTGCGGGGCACTCGCCGGGTGCCGGGGCCCAACGCGGTCGCCCACTACGAGTACATGCTGAGCGCGGTCTCCGGCACCGGTCTCACGCCGGCCGAGATGATCGCCGTCGTCGGGCTCGTCGCCCGGTTCGTCGACTCCGAGGCCCTGCGGCTGGCGGAGGTGGCGCGTACCGAGCGCCTCAGCGGGGTGAGCGAGGAGGAGTGGTGGGGCTCCCGCGACACGCTCTACGCGCGGCTCGAGCGCTACCCGACCCTCACGCGTCTGTGGGAGGAGGGCGGCTACGACGAGCCGGAGGACCCGTTCGAGTTCGGCCTGCGCCGGGTGCTGGACGGCATCGAGATGCTGGTCCAAGAGCGTGATGAAACGCGTGATGAAACTTGTCAGATTTGTGGTGCGCCGGTTGAGCGGGCCGCGTCGGGACGTCCGCGCGCGTACTGCTCCCGGGCCTGCCAGCAGCGCGCCTACCGCAAGCGCAAATCCGGCTGACCCATCGGCGTCAGGCGCCGCGGCGGATCGCCACGATGGCCACGTCGTCCTCCCGCGAGCCGAACGCGGCCAGCAGCCGGTCGCAGAACTCCTCCAGGTCGTCCTCGACCGTCTCGGCCACCTGCCTGGCCTGCTCCAGGCTGTCGTCGAGCAGGATGCCGCGGTCCTCCACCAGCCCGTCGGTGAACAGCAGCATCGTGGCGCCCGCGGGCAGCTCCAGCCGGTTGACCTTGTACTCCTCGTGCGCCACACCCAGCAGCAGGTTGCCCAGCCCCAGGTAGTGGGCACCGGGTCCGGCCAGCATCGGCGGGATGTGCCCGGCGTTGGCCATCTCGACCTCGCCGCTCTCCGGGTCGATGAGCAGCAGGCAGACCGTGGCCGTCATGCCGGGGTGATAGCGGCGCAGGACCTTGTTGAGCAGGTCCATCGAGGCGCTCAGGTCGACCGAGTCGATCAGCGAGGCGCGCAGCGCGTGCCGCAGCTCGGCCATGATGGTCGCCGCGTGCAGCGAGTGGCCGGCCACGTCGCCGATCGCCACCAGCACCCGGTCGCCGACCCGCAGCACCTCGTAGAAGTCGCCGCCGACCTCGATGTTGTCCACGGCCGGCTGGTAGCGGAAGGTCACCTTCAGCCCCGGCACCTCAGGGATGCGCGTCGGCAGGAGGCTGCGCTGCAGGGTCAGCGAGATCGTGTGTTCCTCGGTGTAGACGCGCAGCGCGTCGACGGCCAGCGCCAGCCCTTGGCCGAGCTGCCGCAGCACGTTCAGCTCGTCGGCGTCCAGCGGAGGGTCGGCCTCCAGCCCCAGGTAGACGGGTGGCTGGCCCCTCTTGGTACGGCACAGCACGCCCGTCACCGGCGCGTTGAGCTGTACGTCGCTCACCAGCGTGAGCCACTCGGCGGCCTCCACAGTGAAGACCTTGGCGCCCGCCGGCTCGCCCAGCGACATCGCGCTGAGCCGGTCCAGCAGCTGGGGAGCGGCGGACCTGCTGCTGGCCGTCTCGCCGGGCCGGGCGCGGAAGCGGCGCATCCGGCCGTCGGGCGGCAGCGCCAGCGCGCCCGCGTGGCGGCCCAGCACGCCGACCGTGCCTTCCACGGCCACGGCCAGCAGCCGGTCGAAGGAGTCGGCGCCGTTCATCCGCAGCGTGACGTCGGCCAGTTTGGCCAGGCGCTCGGCCATCAGCTCCGCCCGCCGCCTGGCGCGGTAGTAGCGCAGCGTCGCCTCAACCGTCGCGGCGAACTCGGCCGGCTCGATCGGCTCCGACAGGTAGGCGTCGGCGCCGCGTTCGAGCCCTTCCGTACGGTCGGCCGAGGTGATGGCGTTGCCCGACACCTGGATGACCGGGATCGAGGTCGTCGCCGGGTTCGCCTTGATCCGCTCGCACACCTCGAAGCCACCGATGTCGGGCAGCCGTACGTCGAGCACGACCAGGTCGGGGCGGTTCGTGGCGAGCATGGCCAGCGCCTCCTCGCCGCCGGCCGCCTCGACCACGATGTGGCCCGCCCTGCGCAGCCAGCTCGACAGGATGTAGCGCTTGGTCGGCGTGTCGTCGACCACCAGCACCGTCGCGGCGCCGCCGGCGGGCTCGATCACCGCCCCGGCCACGTGCTCAGTCATGATCCGTCCCCGCCGCGCCCCGGATGGCCTGGAGCAGCTGGTCGCGGCGCAGCCCCTGCTTGGACAGCACCGGGTGGCCGGACGGCGCGGCGTCGGGCCGGATCGTCACCACCACGACGCCGACCCGCTCCAGGGCCTGGTCCTCGGCCATGCGCTGCAGCAGCGCGGTGCCGTCCAGCCGCGGCATCAGCATGTCCAGCAGGATCACATCCGGCGGGCGCGCGGTCATCATCTCCAGCGCGGCGACGCCGTCCGCCGCCTCCTCCACCTCGACGGCGAAGCCGTACAGCATCCTGCGGGCGGCGGCGCGGAACGCCTCGTCGTCGTCGGCGACCAGCACCCGCGCGATCTCGGGCGTGCCGTCGTGGTGCGGCAGCCGCATCGTCACCGTGGTGCCCCGTCCGACGTCGCTCGCCAGCTCCAGCGTGCCGCCCAGCGCCTCGGTGAGCCGGCGGGCGTACGGCAGGCCGAGCCCGGTGCCCTTGACCTTGACCTGGAGCGCGCTCGGCACCTGGAAGAACTCCTCGAACACGCTCGCCAGGTACTCCTGGGGTATGCCGATGCCCGTGTCGGTGACCGTGATGACCACCTCGTCGGTGGCCGCGTCGGCGTGCGCGCTCAGCCGTACCTCGCCCTTCTGGGTGAACTTCAGGGCATTGGACAGCAGGTTGCGCAGGACGCGGATCAGCATCCCCTCGTCGGTGTAGACGTCGGTGACCTCGGGGGCGATGTCGACGCGCAGCGTGACGTCGCCGGGCTCGCTGGTGGGCTGCATCGTCAGGCGCAGGTGCTCGGCCAGCGTGGGCAGGTGGACGACCGACGACTGGGGGTCGAGCCGCCCGGACTCGGCCTTGGCCATGTCGAGCAGCTCGCCGACCTGCTCCAGCAGCGTCTCCGCCGAGTCGCCGATGAAGCGCACCTGACGTGACTGCTCCTCGCTGAGCGGCTCGCTGCCGGGCCCGACCATCAGCCTGACCAGGCCGATGATGGAGTTGAGCGGGGTGCGCAGCTCGTGGCTGACCGTCGCCCAGAACCGGTTCCTGGCCTCGGCCGCCTCGCGGAGCTGGGAGGACTTCTCGTCCAGCTCCCCGTACAGGGCGACCACGCCGCGGTTGGTCTCCTCCAACTCGGCCGACAGCTGGTTGTACAGGGCCAGCACCCCGGTGTTGGTCTCCTGCAGCTCGGCGTTGAGCTGCAGGACGTCCTCCAGGGTCGCGGCGAGCTCCTTGTTCTGCTGGCGCAGCTCTTCGAGAGCGCTGACCGGCGCCATCCCGGCCAGGCGCTCGCGGATCTCGTCGATCGGGAGCCGTGGGGAGTGGGGTGGCAGCCGCTTGGCTATGGTGACGCGACCGTGTTCGGCGTCAAGGGTGACCACGTCGACCAGGCGGCCGGCCAGTGCCAACCCCTCGGATCGGGCGAAATCCGCGCCCATTGCGTGATCCATGGTGATGAGCAGTTTCCCTTTCTCGAGCGAGAAGACGACGGCCGCCCCGGTGCCGAGGAGTTCCCGGCAGACCTCGCTCAGCGCGGTCGCCACCCTGACCTGGTCCTGTGCCTCCAGACCGGCCAGCTCGGCGACGGCCTTGCCCAGGCGGCGCACCACGAAGACGTCATGGTCGTGTTCGAGCGCAGTCCTGGCCAGCTCAGTCGCGGTCATCGCTGGGCCTCACGGTCACCACGCAGGCGTCGTCCCGGCGGCTGCCCGCCTCCCGCAGCAGCCCGGCGGCGATGACCGCGGGGGAGCGGGCGAACAGGCCCGGCATGGCGGAGGGGTTCCACCGCTCGGTCAGACCGTCGGAGTGCAGCACCACGGTGGCGTGCTCGGGGAGCTCGAACTCGTACTGGCGCAGCTGCCGGGCCTGGTGTCCGGCGATGCCGGGCACCGAGATCATCCCCCGGCGGCCGTCGGCGTCGACGATCCAGCCGGAGATGTTGCCCAGCCCGGCGTAGGAGACCGTGGCGGCCCTGACGCGGGCCACCGCGACCGCGCCTCCCCGGGTATGGACGAGGCCCCGATGCAGGCGTTCGAGTGTCGCCAGCGGCTCTTCGTCCGCCGCCCGCAGGAACAGCTCCACCGCCGCCCTGGACGCCTGGGCGGCCGGCTCGCCGTGGCCCAGGCCGTCGCACAGCAGGATCGTCGTCTCGGGCGTGCCGCCGTCACCTGTGGCGGCGATCGCGAAGGAGTCGCCGCAGACCGCCTCCTCACCGATGGGGCGGCGCAGGCCGCTGGCGTACGGCGCCGAGGTGGGCGCGCCGGTGGCGGCGAAGCGCATGACCAGGACGGTGCCCTTGCCGGGCAGGGAATGGACGTCGTACCAGGAGGAGATGCGGGCCATCGCCCCCATTCCGATGCCGAGGGTGCCGGAGGTGGAGTAGCCGTCGCGCAGGGCGCGGGCGATGTCGGGCATGCCCGGTCCCTTGTCGATGGCGATCAGCTCCACGATGGCCGGGTCCCCGGGCTGGGAACGGACCATGACGACGCCCTCCACCGCGTGCTTGACCAGGTTGGAGACGGCCTCGGTGACCGCGACCGCCGTCTGCCCCGTACGCTCGCCGTCGAACCCGGCGGCCTCGGCGAGCTCGACGGCCATCCGGCGTACGGCGCCCACCGCACTGGAGTTCTCCGCTCGCACCCAGGTGTCGTCACGCGTGTAGCTCACCGGCACCATGTCATCGAGCCCATTTCGTCACTGTCGCCGTCGTGCCCTTGCCGGGAGCCGAGACCAGGTCGAACTCGTCGACCAGCCGTCGTGATCCGCTCAGGCCCAGCCCCAGCCCGGTGCCGGTGGTCCAGCCGTCGGTGAGTGCCTGCTCGATGTCGGGAATCCCCGGCCCCTCGTCGCTGAAGGTGAGTTTAAGGCCGCGGCGGGCCCCGTTCTCGACGATCTCGATACGGGCCAGGCCGCCGCCGCCGTACACCAGGGCGTTGCGGGCCAGCTCGCTGGCCGCGGTCACCACCTTGGTCTGGTCGATGAGGGACAGTCCCACCTCGACCGCGACACTCCGGACCCGCTGGCGGACCAGCACGACGTCGGAGTTGTTGGCGATGGGCAGTTCCCAGCCGCTGGTCACGGTGTCGCGCCTCTCACATGGTCGAGCAGCGCGATTCCCTTCTCCAGGTTGAGTGCGGTGCGTACGCCGCCCAGCGACAGGCCGAGCTCGACCAGGGTGATCGCGACGGCCGGCCGCATGCCGACGACCACGGTCTGGGCGTCGAGCAGCCGCGACGTGGCGGCGATGGTGGCCAGCATCCTGCCGATGAAGGAGTCGACGATCTCCACCGCGGTGATGTCGATGATGACGCCGCGCGCTCCGTGGGTCACCACGGCGTCGGCCAGGTCCTCCTGCAGGGCGAGCACGCTCTGGTCGTCCAGGTCGATCTGGATGGAGATGATCAGGATGTCGCCGAGCTTGAGAATGGGCACCCGGTCCATCAGACGTTCTCCGTCCGCACCGCGAGGCGGGTCGGCTTCGGTGCGATCACCTCGATGCCGCTGCGCCTGAGCGCGTGGGCCAGCGCGTCGGCCAGCGAGGCCTTGGTCACGATGTCGCCGAACTCGATGCCGAGCGTGACGATGGTGTGCGCGATCTGCGGGCGGATGCCGGAGATGACGCACTCGGCGCCCATCAGCCGGGCGGCGACGACGGCCTTCAGCAGGTGCTGGGCGACCTGGGTGTCGACGGCCGGGACGCCGGTGATGTCGATCACCGCGTGCTCGGCGCCCGTGTCGACCAGCGTCTGCAGCAGCTTCTCCATCACGACCTGGGTCCTGGCGGAGTCGAGCGTGCCGACCAGGGGCACCGCGACGATGCCCTCCCACAGCTTGACGACCGGTGTCGACAGCTCCAGCAGTTGCTCGGCCTGGTCGAGGATGATCCGCTCGCGGGCCGTCGTGTACGTCTCGAAGGTGAACAGGCCGAGGTCGTCGACGAGCCTGGAGAACCAGATGAAGCCGCGCAGCGCCTCGGCGCCGCCGTCGCTCTCGACGGCCTCGTACATCGCCTCCTTCAGGCCGAAGACGGCCCTGGCGGTGTCCGCCGGGGTGAAGCCCTGGCGGGCCCGGGAACGTGACAACTCGGCGAGCAGGCCGCGCATGTCGGCGAGGTCGCCGCCCTGTTCGAGGGAGGCGAGCAGCGCCCGGTAGATGTCGTTCAGCTCCTCGCTCGACGCCTTGGAGATCAGCGTCCACCGGTGCAGGATCTGCGTCTCGTTCTCGCGGAGCAGCTCTTCGATACGTCGCCTGGCGACATCGGCATCGACGGTCAAGGTCACCCCTGGGAGGAAATTTCACCGGCATTGCCGGGGATGCTAACGACACTGTTCCGCTTCGGCGGGCGGTTAGCGAGATAGCCCGCTTCATGCGTTGAACGACCTTATCTGACGATATAAAGGGATAAGTCCTGCTTTGCCAGATAGTGATCCCCGGCGGATCAGGCGAATCCGGCGCCCTCCGCCGGGCGGGCACCCAGCCTGGTCAGCAGCCGTACCATGCGCGGGGCGTCGAGCGGATCCACCGGCAGCACGTGGCCGGTCCACCAGCGGGCGATCTCGGGTGTGGGCCCCTGCTGGATCATCGGCAGATAGTCGTCCAGCGGCGGATCGTAGACGAAACCGGGCACCACGCCGAGCCGCTCCAGCCCGGCGACGATCTCGTCGCGGTTCTCGACCAGCAGCGGCACCCGCAGGAGCGGACGTACGGGGGATTCGCGGACGCCCGCCGCCACCCACGGGGTCCTGCGCAGCACCTCGACCCCGGCCAGGCGGAGCTCCCGCTCGCGGTCGATCGCCCGCAGGCGCGCGCGCTGGTAGCGGCAGAGCGCGGGCCCCGGGCGCATCCGCCAGCCGTCGTGGTCGATCCCCAGCCACGGGTCCATGGCCGACAGGTTGCCCCTGACGGCCATGAGGGCGTCCTCATGGGGCGCGGGGCGGTGCCCGCTCCACTTGACGATCCCGAGTTGGCGCGACAGGTGCCACATCAGCCGGACCGCGCCGGTGCGGTGGAGGGTCTCGCGGAGCATCGGCTGCACCACGGCCGCCAGCTGGTCGCGCGGCTCGCCGGGCAGCAGCAACGCGTCTCTCGCCTCGGCCAGCGCCGCCAGCGCGCCGGGGTTGGGCGTGGTCAGGAAGCCGCCGGACGCTCGGCCGTGCTTGGCCAGGCTGTACACACCGGCCTGGCCGAACGTGCCGGCCAGGCGCCCGCCGACCATCGTCTGGAAGGCGTGGGCGGCGTCGTCGATGAGGACGAGGCCGCGCCGCTCGCACTGCGTGATCAGATCCCTTATCCGGTCCGGCTGGCCGTACAGGTGGGTAGTGATGACGCCGGCCAGGCCGCTCCAGTTGACGCGCGGCGCGTCGATGTTGCCGTCGCGCCACGACACCGGCGCCATCACCGGCTCCAGGTCGGCGGCCAGCACCATGAACAGCACGGCCTCTGAGGTGGTCGGCGCGATCAGCACCCGGTCGCCGGGGTCGAACCAGTGGCGTAACGCCAGCAGCAGGCCGAAGCGGGCCGACGGCACATGCAGGCAGTCCTGGCCGACCCGGTGCCGCATGAGGTCTTCCAGCGGGCTCATCGGCGACCTCGCCGGACGCGGCGTTTCAGCATCCGTTCGGCCAGACCGTGCAGGAAGGACCGGTCCAAATGCTCCCCTCCCTGGTCTTGATCACTTTGCAGATTTATAGCAGCAGAGCCTCGATAGGGCTTAACGGGCGTAACGAAGTGATATCCGCTATTCGACGACAGTGGCCGCGCTGCGGCGCGGCCCCGCGTACCGCGCCAAGAAGCTGACCAGGACGCTCAGCCGGTTGCGTCCGCCCAGCAGGTAGGTCAGGTGCAGCCCGATCCAGGCCAGCCAGGCGAGCGGGCCGTGCATGGTCATGCCGTTGGACAGCTGCAGCACGGCCGAGCCCCGGCCGACCGTGGCCATGATGCCGGGATCGCTGTAGGAGAAGGGCGCCGCGGGACGGCCATGGGCCAGCGCCAGGATCTGCTTGCCCACGTGCTCGCCCATCTGGATGGCGGGCTGGGCCAGCTGCGGCAGCGGATTGGGCGGCCCGGCCAGGTCGCCGGCGACGAAGATCTCCGGGTACGCCGCGACGTTGAGCGCCTGGGTGACCTCGATCCGGCCGCCCTTGCCCTGCGGCAGGCCCAGGTTCGACACCTCGGCGGGCGCGGCGACGCCCAGCGCCCACACGGTGACGTCGCTCGGCAGCCGGGTGCCGTCGCTCAGCACGACCGCGTCGGGCTCGACCGAGGCCACCGTGCTGCCGAGCCGCAGGCGCACGCCGCGCCTGCGCAGCGCGTTCGCGGCCGCGTCGCGCAGCCGCGGCTTGTACGGCGAGAGCACGTAATCGAAGCGCTCGACCAGGGTGACACTCGTCTGATCGGGTTTGATCTCCGGATAGGTCACCGGGAGCGTCCGCTGGCGCAGCTCGCCCATCGTGCCCGCCATCTCCACCCCGGTCGCGCCCGCGCCGACCACCACGGCGTGCGCGCTCTCGCGCTTGCCGCCCGCGACCTGCTCCAGGAGGGTCTGCAGCCGTTTGCGCAGCACGATCGAGTCCTGGACCGAATAGATCGGGTAGCCGTTGTCCCGCGCGCCCTCGATGCCGTACCAGTTGGTGGTCACGCCGGTGGTGAGCACGAGGTAGTCGTAGTCGAGCGAGGTGCCGTCGTCGAACTCCACCCGCCGCTCGGCCGGGTGCAGCTTCGTCAGCGCGCCCCGCCGGGCCCGCGCCCGCCGATACTTGGCGGCGAACGCCCGCGTCGGGTAGGTGATGTCCCCGGCGGCGAGCCCGGCCGTCGCCACCTGGTAGAGCAGCGGCTGGAAGGTGGAGTAGGGGTGGCGGTCGACGAGCGTGACGCGCGCGCCGCCGCGGGCCAGCACCCTGGTGGCGTTCAGCCCGGCGAAGCCCGCGCCCACGACGACGACATGCGGCCTGGTGGACCGTGCTGGTTCCTGGACCATGGCGAGATGCCCCCTCCGGCGGATGCTCATAGGGTGCATATGGCACAGGAGGCAACTCTTAAACCACTCGCCGGAGCTCTCTCAGTTGGCGCCCATCTCGATGGTCTCGGCGACCTCGGCGTGCCGCTCGGCCTCCTCCTCGGCGAAGCGGGCCTCGTCGAGCTTGTCGGCGATGTCCTCGTCCTGCCGCATCAGCGCGTCGAGCGACTGGCCGGCCATCTCCAGCACGCCCATGTCGGCGTACGCCTGCTGCAACCGCGGGCTCCACAGCCCGATGTCCTTCACGCACGGCACGATCCGGCTGAACAGCAGCGATCGGAACAGCCGCAGATACTCCGAGTGCTCCGTGGCCACCTCGGCCTCTTCGACCTCCGCCTTCGACAGGCCCAGGTTCTCCCAGGTCTCCCGGCCCCTGAGCCGGTCGCGCATCAGGTAGCAGCCCTCGATGACGAAGTCCTCGCGCTCGCGCCGCTCGGCCTCGGTTAAGTTCCCGTAGAAGTCGCGCAGCGCCATCCGGCCGAACGCCACGTGCCTGGCCTCGTCCTGCATGACGTACGCGAGGATCTGCTTGGGCAGCGGCTTGGTGGTGATGTCGCGCATGACGCCGAACGCCGCCAGCGCCAGGCCCTCGATCAGCACCTGCATCCCCAGGTAGGGCATGTCCCACCGCGAGTCGCTGAGCGTCGAGTCGAGCAGCGACTTGAGGTGCTCGTTGATGGGGTAGGCCAGGCCCACCTTCTCCTGCAGGAATCGGGCGTACGTCTCGGCGTGCCGGGCCTCGTCCATGGTCTGGGTGGCGGCGTAGAACTTGGAGTCGAGATCCGGGACCGACTCCACGATCTTGGCCGAGCAGATCATCGCGCCCTGCTCACCGTGCAGGAACTGCGAGAACTGCCAGGCCGCGCCGTGCAGGCGGACGTCCTGGCGCTGCTTCTCGTCCATCCGGTGCCAGAGCGGCGTGTCGTAGATGGCGATCGTCTGGTCCGGGATGCCGAGCACGTTGTACGGGTCGACCTCGAGATCCCAGTCGATGCGCTTGGTGGAGTCCCACTGCTTGTCCTTGCCCTTTTGGTACAGGGCCAGCATCCGATCCCTGCCGTCGTCGTACTCCCACGTAAACCTGCTGGCACCGGACATCTCCACGTCCCACGTGGAGAGCTCGGCCGGGATGGTGTAGAGATCGTGCGTCGACATGGGGTCCTCCGCAGGGGGGCTACGTACACCGTACGTCCACTGTCGAGGCTTGCACGTACGGCGTACGTACGTCAATAGAATGAGCTATGCCCACCGAGCCTCTCTCGCGGACCCGCATCGTCGCCGCGGCGATCGACCTCATCGAGCGCGAGGGGGCCGACGCGGTGTCCATGCGACGCATCGCCGCGGACCTCGGCGTCGGTGTGATGTCGCTCTACAACCACGTGCCGAACAAGGACGCCCTGCTCAACGGCGTCGCCGAGGCGGTGCTCAGCCAGATCGAGTTCACCGACGACCCCGACGCCCACTGGACCGACCGGGTGCGGATGCAGGCCCGCGCCTTCCGCCAGATCGCGCACGGCCACCCGCGCTGCACGATGCTCGTCGTCAGCCGCCAGCTCCACTCCAACGCCGGGCTGCTGCCGGTCGAGCGGGCCCTGGCCACGCTGCGCAGCGCGGGGTTCGACGGGCCGGACGCGGTGCGGGTGCTGCGGATGTTCATCGCCTACATCGTGGGCTCCCTGCTGCGCGAGGTCGGGGTCACGCCCACGTTCGCCCCGCCGCGCGGGCAGATGGTCAACCCGGACGACGTCGATCCCACCCTGTTCCCCGAGGTGAACGGGCTGGCTCCGCTGCTGTCCAGCTGCGACCACGACGCCGACTTCGACTTCGGCGTCGAGCTGCTGATCCAGGCGATCGCGGTGCTGCCGAAGCGCAAGAGGGAGGGCACCCGGTGATCCCGGATGCCCTCCTGCTCTAGTACCAGTTGTGCGCTCTGAAGTGGCCCCAGGCGCCGCACGGTTTGCCGTATCTGCCCTTGATGTAACCCAGGCCCCAGCGGATCTGCGTCTCAGGGTTGGACTTCCAGTCCTCGCCCGCTCCCCGCATCTTTCCTCCGGGGAGCGCCTGCGGGATGCCATAGGCGCCTGAGGAGCTGTTGTACGCGTGGTGGTTCCAGTTGCTCTCTCTGGTCCAGAGGTTGTCCAGGCACTGGAACTCCTGGTAGGACCAGGCTCGCTGGACGACCTGGTTCAGCGCGATGCCCTTGTTCCGGCTCTTCGGCGCCTTGGCCTTGATCTTGATCTTCGGCCGCGCGGAGGTGGTCCAGGAACGGGTCTTGATCACGGGGGCGTGCCATGAGCCCTCGATGATCCGGGGCTCGGGTATCCGCGGTGCGGTCGCTCGCGGTTGTGCTGCTCTTGGTTGGGCTGTTCGTGGCTGTGCGGTTCGCGGTCCGGCCTCGGCCCAGACGAGGGTTGAACTGCCGGTGACGGCCGTGAGCGTGGTCAGAGTGATGAACGTGTAGCGCAGGGCGCGGTTGCTGTCCATGTCGATCCTTGCTGCCAGGTCGCGTGCGGACAGGCGCTCTTGCTTCCCCGGCGCCCTTGCCGGTCCGCGTCCGTGGCTCGGACGAGGAGGGTCCGCGCGGCCCCCCGGGCTTCCGTTGACGCCCCATGGTGCTGGGCGGCCCGGAGGGCTCCACGACGTTTCTCTAGCCCGGTTTCTATTACGCACAGTCACTGTCAATCACTCTCGGTGATTGGCTTTGGGAAGACGATGGCGTGATCGCTAGAGATATTTAGCCTGCTCGCAGGGCCGCCATGGCGCGGCCCGCTCGCGCGTTGACCTGGCCTTTCGTGAAAACAGGGACAGGCAGGGGGCGGCGGATCAGTACCAGTGGCGGGACTGGAAGTGCGCCCACGCGCGGCACGGGGAGCCGTACCTCTGCTTGATGTAGCCGAGGCCCCACGCGATCTGCGTGCGCGGGTTGGTGCGCCAGTCGCGGCCCTTGGTGGCCATCTTGTGGCCGGGCAGCGCCTGCGGGATGCCGTAGGCGCCCGAGCCGTTGCCGGCCCGGTGGTTCCAGCCGCTTTCTCGCGACCAGAGGCGCACCAGGCAGCGGTACTGGGCCTTGGTCCAGCCGCGCTTGGCGACCATGTGCTTGGCGATGGTCTTGTTCTTGCTGATGGCGCGTTGCGTGCTTGTTTCGGAGCTTGCCTGGGAGCTCTGCGCCTGTGCGGCCGTCGCGCCGCCTGCCACCACGAACGTGGCGGACAGGATCAAGGCGCTCGTACGGCGGAGCATGGGCATGCGGGTTCCCTTTCGATGGGTTCGGGGGACCGCGCCACCCTGCCCTATCCGCCCGATTTACCGCGAATTGACCATGAAAAGGTAGATCGTTGGCAAAGATCACTCTTTAGGGCTGTTCAGGGGAAATGTCGGGAAAATGTGGAGTGCATCACAAACCGGGAGACGGGGCGTTCTGTAGGGTCGGCTCATGAGTCTTCGTGACATTCCTGTCCGCACCCTCGCGGACGCCCCCACCACGCTCGCCGAGCTCGTCGGCGACAAGGCCGTGCTCATCGTGAACGTGGCCTCCAAGTGCGGCCTCACCCCGCAGTACACCGGCCTCGTCGAGCTGCAGCGGCAGTACGGCGAGCGCGGGTTCAGCGTGATCGGCATGCCGTGCAACCAGTTCATGGGCCAGGAGCCCGGCTCGGCCGAGGAGATCCAGGAGTTCTGCGCCACCACGTACGGCGTGGACTTCCCGCTGCTGGAGAAGGCCGAGGTCAACGGGCCCGGCCGGCACCCGCTCTACGAGGCGCTCGTGGAGACGCCCGACGCGGAGGGGACGGGCGGCGACATCCAGTGGAACTTCGAGAAGTTCCTCGTCGACCGCGAGGGGGCTGTGGTCGCTCGCTTCCGTCCGAGGACCACCCCGGACGACCCGGCGGTCATCGCGGCGATCGAGAAGGTGGTCTGAGGGTTCCCCGGATGGCCCGTCACGCGACCGCCTCGCTCCCTGTGACGGTCCGTGGTGGCTGGTGTCCCTTGGGAGAGATACCCCCTTCGGGGGAGGGGAAGGACGGATGGCCGGCGAACGTGCGTGGACACCGTGCCAGGGGGTGGCGGCAGTCGGTCGGCGGGGGTGGCCAGTGGCGTGGCCCCGGCCGCTGCGGACGTTTGGGGGTCAGTGGCGGGGGCCGCAGCTGCCTCGGACGATGAGTTCCGTTGGGAGCAGTACGCTCCGGGGTCGGCGGCTTCCCGCTCGCAGCACCAGCTCCGCCGCTCGGTAGCCGATGTCGCGGCCCGGTTGGGCGATCACGGTCAGTGGTGGGGAGCACAGTTCGGCCCACGGGACGTCGTCGTACATCACCAGCGACACGTCCCGTGGCACCCGCAGGTCCAGCTCCCTGGCCGCCAGGACGGCCGCTTCGCCCAGGACGTTGCCGCCGGTCACCACGGCCGTCAGGTCGGGGCGGCTCTGGAACAGCCCGGACGCGGCCGCGTAGGCCGAGTCGCGGCTGCCCGTGGCGAACACGACCAGGTCCTCGTCCACGGGCGCGCCGACCGCCTCGCGGAAGGCCGCCACCCGCCTGCCGTGCCCCGGGCCGCCGAGGAAGGCGATGCGCCGGTGGCCGAGCCCTCTCAGGTAGCGCACCGCCGTACGGATGCCGGCCCGGTCGTCCGCCAGTACGGCGGGAACGTCCAGCGGCCGGGCCCGCGAGGCGGGCGGCAGGCCGTCCAGCAGCATGAGGTCGGTGACACCACGCGACGCGGAGTCCCTGTCGGACGGCACATCAGACGCCGCGTCGGACGGCAACCGGTCAGCGAAGACGACCGTCATGCCCGCCTTGATCGCCGGGGCCCACGTCTCGGCGCCGCCCGACGGGACCGCGATCACCCGGTCCACGCTCTGCTCCAGCAGCATGCCGACCAGTTCGGCCTCCTGCTCGGGATCGTCGCCCGTCGAGCCGAGCACGACCGGCTCGCCCGCCGAGCGCGCGCAGGCCAGCACGCCCTCGGCCAGCTGGCCGTAGAAGGTGTCCGTGAGGTCGGGTACGAACAGCCCCATGCCGCCCGTGCGCCGCTGGCGGAGGTTGCGGCCGAGCGCGCTCGGCCGGTAGTCGAGGTGGGCGGCGATGGCCAGCACTCGTTCCCTTGTCTCAGGGCTGGCCGAGCCGCCGGACAAGACCCGGGACACGGTCGCGACGCCGACGCCCGCCGCCTCGGCCACATCCTTGATGGTGGCCCGCCTCGATTCCATGGAAACGATTCCATCATGGTTTCCGCCGCGCAGGAAGACCAGGACACTGACATGCGCTGATCTCTTGACACACATGTCCGTTTCGGGTGAGATGCTTGAAAACGTATCCATGCAAATGGATACCCCCCGCACATCATCCGGGTCACCCGCCCGGGAGCGCGAAGGAATGTCATGGCATCCATCGTTCTGACCAATGTCGACAAGATCTACGCCGGTGGCGTTAAGGCTGTGAACGGGCTCAACCTTGAGATCAAGGATGGCGAGTTCATGGTGCTGGTCGGCCCATCCGGTTGCGGTAAGTCGACCGCGCTCCGGATGATCGCCGGTTTGGAGGACATCAGCGGTGGCGAGATCGCGATCGGCGAGAAGGTGGTCAACCACCTGCCGCCGAAGGACCGCGACATCGCCATGGTCTTCCAGAACTACGCGCTGTACCCCCACATGACGGTCGAGGAGAACCTCGCCTTCGGCCTCAAGCTTCGCAAGATGCCCAAGCCGGAGATCCAGAAGCGCGTCAACGAGGCCGCCAAGATGCTCGGCCTGGAGACGTACCTCAAGCGCAAGCCGGCCGCCCTGTCCGGTGGTCAGCGCCAGCGTGTCGCGATGGGCCGCGCCATCGTCCGCGAGCCCCAGGCGTTCCTCATGGACGAGCCGCTGTCGAACCTCGACGCCAAGCTCCGTGTCTCCATGCGCGCCTCCCTCAACCAGATGCACGAGCGCCTCGGCGTCACCACCGTCTACGTCACGCACGACCAGGTCGAGGCCATGACGCTGGGCGACCGCGTCTGCGTCCTGCGCGACGGCATCCTGCAGCAGGTCGACACGCCGCAGAACCTGTTCGACAAGCCGGTCAACCTGTTCGTCGCCGGCTTCATGGGCTCGCCCGCCATGAACTTCGTCACCGCCGAGCTGGTCCGCGACGGCGGCACCGCCGTCACGTTCGCCGACATCAAGCTGGAGATCCCGGAGTCGACGTTCAGCGACAAGCCGGGCCTCGACCAGTACATCGGCAAGCAGGTCATCCTCGGCATCCGCCCGTCCGACTTCGAGGACGCCGCGTCCGCCGGCCAGAACGCCAACGGCTGGGCCACGCTGGCCGTCAAGGCGGAGGTCACCGAGGAGCTCGGCTCCGAGATCAACGTCCTGTTCCTGATCGACGCCCCGCCGGTCGAGCACAAGGACACCGTCGCCGCCGCCGACACGGGCGACGACGAGGAGGCGGCGCTGCCGCTGGTGGGCGACAAGTCGCTGTGGACCGCCCGCGTGAACGCCCGCAGCCACGCCCGTCCGGGCTCGAGCCTCGACCTCGTGCTGGACACGCACAACCTGCACTTCTTCGACCCGACCTCCGGCCTGGCCATCGGCCACGAGGCGAACGTCGGCAAGTGATCTCCACCGAATCTCGGCCGTGAGCCCGCTCACGACCGGACTGGGCGTGAGTCCCCCTCACACCCGCCTGGGTGCGATCATCCCGCACCCGGACAGGGCCCCCACCGCGTCCCCCTCCCGCGGCGGGGGCCCGCTTGCTTGTACGACCTCAGCGGTTGAATTTCGCCGCCGCGCTGCTCACCACCGTACGAGGGACGAATCTGCCGATCGCCGCGACCGCCTTGTACCGCAGGTCCGGAATCGACACCCGCTTGCCCAGGGCCAGGTCGCGCATGGCCGCGTTGACCACGTTGTCGGCCTTGAGCCACAGGAAGCGGGGGATGTGGGAGGTGTCCATGTACGCCCGGTCGTGGAACTCCGTCCGTACGAAGCCGGGACACAAGGCCATCACCTTGATACGCGGATTGCCCACCTCGGCCGCGGTCGCCTCGCTGAAGTTCACCACCCACGCCTTGGACGCGCTGTAGGTGCCGTGGACGAAGAACGCCGCGACGGAGGCCACGTTGATCACGCCGCCCCGGTCACGCTCCCTCATCCCGGGTAGCGCGGCGAGCGTCAGCCTCAGCACGGCCTCACAGTGGACCTTGAGCATGCGTAGCTCGTCCTCCACCGGCACCTCCAGGAACTTCTGGGGGTGGCCGAAGCCGGCGTTGTTCACCAGGAGATCGACTCCGTCGCGCAGCCGCGCCTCGACCCGGGCGAGGCCGTCGTCGGTGGCGAGATCGGCGGGCAGCGACTCGACGCTGACGCCGTACCTGAGCTTGAGCTGGCCCGCGATCTCGCCCAGCCGGGCCTCGTCGCGGGCCACCAGGACCAGGCTGAACCCGTCGGCGGCCAGCCGGCGGGCGAAGGCGGCGCCGATGCCGGCGGTCGCGCCCGTGATCAATGCGGTAGGCATGGCAGCACCTTAACGCCTCTCCCGTCACCGTCCGGTGGGGGCGTATTGCCGTGGTGGGGATTCTCGAGTGGACTGAGACCACAGCCCAGATCACGAGGAGCAGCGGTGAGCAGGCTTCGATTCGGCGTATTCATGGCCCGGAGTTCCAGGGCCAGGCACAGCCGACCCTGGACGCACGGGACCGCGCGAGCGCCGTCCGGGAAGAGCACGCCGAGGCGCAGCTCGCGGCGGTCGCGCACATGGCGGACAAGTATCAGTCCGAGGCGAACATCAAGGATTGAGCGGGGTCGCGCCTGGCTGGGACTGGGCGTCCGCCAGGCGCCGGGCGAGTTCGTCGCGTTCGCGGGTGATCTCGGCGAGTTCGTGCTGTAGCTCGATGATGCGACGGATGGCCGGCAGCGTCATGCCCTGGTCCATCATCGTCACCACTTCTTGGACGCGGCCGATCTCGTGGCGGCTGTAGCGGCGCTGTCCGCCCGCCGAGCGCTGGGGGGAGACGACCTGGTTGTCGTCGATGCGCCGCAGGAACGCCTGCTGTACGTCCAGCATGCTCGCCACCTGGCCGACAGTGAACAGGGCGGCGTGTTCGTCGTCCATGGGTAGTTTCATGACCGTTCCTCCTGTCGGAATGCGGGCGGCCCCGCCCGGTGGCGCACGTAGGGGCCGTACCGGGGCGGGGCCGTAGCCTGTCCAGGTGCAGGGGCGCTGCGTGGGCGGTCAGCTCTTGATCGCCTTGTGCGACTCGGTCGTGGTGCGCTGGATGGCCACCTTGCGTGGCTTGGCCTGCTCCAGGACCGGGATCCGCACCGCCAGCACGCCGTTGTTGTAGGCGGCCTCGATCGCGTTGGCGTCCAGGTGCTCGGACAGGTAGACCCGGCGTGTGAAGGAGCCCATCACTCGCTCCCGTACGAACACACGCTCGTCCTGCTCGTACTCCTCTTCGCGCCGCGCGGTCACCGACAGGACGCCGCGGTCGACGGTGACCTCGATGGAGTCGGGGTCGACGCCGGGCAGGTCGAACCGCAGCACCACATCGTCGGCGCGGCGGATTCCGTCCATCGGCATCGTCGCCCCGTTGCCCTGAGCGCCGGCTTGGCGGGCGAGACGGTCGAACTGACGCTCGAACTCCTGGATGAACGGGTCGATCGACGTGAGCAGCATCGCGCTTCACCTCCGAAGAACGCCCGGGGGCTCCTCGGTCCCCCGGATTACCTATCCTCCGTCCAAGAGGAAACCTACAGCTGGAATTATAAGTTTCCTCCGGGTGAAGTTGTCAACTGGTTGCGGCGGCGCCGATGGTCAGTGGCCCCCGGTCACTTCTCGCCGCGACCCCCACCGCCGCTGTCGTGCTTGCCGCGTCCGACCGCCTGCCTCGGCGACGGACGGCCTTCATGGCGAGCGCCGGGGGGCGACCGGTCGGACGCCCCCCGCGGAAAAGAGCTAGGCCACCTTCGAGGAGGGTGCCGCCCAGGTGTTGCACGAGCCAGGGTCGCCGGTGGCGAAGCCGCGCTTGGTCCAGGCGACGACGTTGGCCCTCTTGCCGTACCAGCGTGCCTCGCCGGGTGCGTCACCCTCCTGAATGCTCTGCAGGTAGGTCCAGTCCTTGGTGGTCCTGCCCTTCAGCGGCCAAACGCTCTTGATGAACGCGCCGGAGAGGCACTCGTTCTGGAGGTTGCCGCGCCGGCCCAGCTCCCGGCCCGCGGCTTTGGTGCGGGCCGGCACCACGTCCAAGGCGTCGGCGATCCCGACGAGCTTCTGGACGTGGTAGCCGTACATGTAGGTGACCGTGCTGAGCAGCCACATGTCGGAAGGGTCGTTGAGCCACGTCTTGCCGACCTGGAAGATCATCGTGTTGGTGCGGTCGCAGTAGTAGGTCAGGGAGTCGCCGCTGTCGATCTTCATGCCGCAGTACGTCTTCGGGAGCTTGTCCACGTGCCGCACCTTGGGCTTGCTGAAGGGCAGGCCGGCGGCGGTGAGGTGCTGTTCCCAGGTGGTGTCGAGGCAGGCGACGATCGCGTCGATATAGGCACGAGCCAGTTTGCGGTTGTTGCGCTTGACCGGCGGCTCGTCACAGGTCGTGGCGGGCAGCGCGCCGGCCTCGTAGAGGGGGTTGGCGATCAGCTTGGGGTGTTTGACGGGGTCGGCCGCGGTCGTCGCGGCGGTGGCCGTACCGGTTAAGGAGAGCATCGACGCGACGGTCAGCGCCATGATCGGAAATTTTCTCACGAGGGGTGACAATAGGGCCGCTGGCGTGTTTTCGCATCATCAATTCCTTTGTATCCGTTCCTTCACTGTGCGTCGTCTCGATGGGGCCTGCCCGGGCGGGGGCCGGGAATGGCTGACCCAGGGGGCGCCGGAGTAACAAACACCGCTATTGACTCGCCAGCCACCAGCACTGTCACAAATACCCTTTATTGTCATGTGAAATGTTAGATATCAAAATCAGCGTCGTCATTCGGACGTCGGCGAAAATTAATTCCCTTACCCCTTCACATTGAAGCGGCGACCTCTCAAGATGAAAAAGTTCGCCAGAATCGCTTCATGGAAGGGAAGATTCATGAGTGCACGCTCAAGGCGCGCCGCAATTGTCGCTTTTGCGACATTGCTGGCAGTCTCGGGGTTGAGCGCGACCGCGACTGCGACGGCAGCACCTTCCCCTGCCGCATCCGCCACGGGGGCGGTGAACAAGTCCGACAGCAAGAGCATCCAGGCCCACTGGACCGCCGAACGCATGCGCGCGGCCACGCCGGAGCCGGTCGTGGCGGTCCCGGACGCGAAAGCGGCGCCGGAGCAGGTCAAGAACGTCCTGCCCAGCCGCTCGGCCGAGGGGTCGCTGCCGACCAGGAAGATCAGCCGGTCCGCCGGCCCGTCGGCCGGTCTGCTCGCCGGCCAGCGGGCCGAGCGCTGGGGGCGTCAGGGGAGCATGCCCGCCCTCACGATCGGCAAGATCTACTACACGCGCAATGACAACAGCTCCGGCTACTGCACCGGCAGCGTGATCAACGCCGCCAACAAGAACACGGTCTGGACCTCCGGCCACTGCGTGCACGCGGGGAGCGGTGGCGCGTCCGGCTGGTTCCGCGACTTCATCTTCGTCCCCGACGCCGACAACGGTCTAGAGCCTCAGGGCCGCTGGACCTGGCGATACGCCAACACGACCAACGGCTGGTTCAACAACCACAACTGGAGTTACGACATCGCGGCCATCGCCTTCAACCCGCAGCCGGCCCACGGCAACCTTCAGGACTGGACCGGCTCGCAGGGCTACAAGTTCAACCAGGGCCAGGCGTGGACCGGCATCAACGCCTTCGGTTTCCCGCAGGACGGCTACCAGCGCACCGACTTCACCGGCAACGACCTGTGGTACTGCTTCGGCAACGTCACCCGCGCCAGCTCCTCCGACGACCGTATGCACATGAACAACGACATGTTCCACGGCTCCAGCGGCGGCCCCTGGCTGCAGGACCTCCAGCTGAGCCGAGGCTGGGGCTACATCATCGGCGCCAACAGCCACCGGGACGTCGACGCCAACCAGAACCCCACCAATATCGTCTACAAGTCGCCCTACCACGGTGACGGGGCTGTCAACGTTTATAACGATGTAACAGCCCACTAATCACGATAAAAGAAGCGAGGGGCTTAACGGCCCCTCGCTTTTCGTCATCCCGGGCTGGCCTCATTCATGCGCTCCTTGGTCCAGTGGGACGCGATGTCCTGCGGAGCGCGCGTATTTTGGACCCCCGTCGCCGCTTCGTCGGGAGCGGGAGAACGGAAAATCACGACCACCGTCGCCGCCGCCACGAGGGCCGCGGCGGCTGCCACAAGTGCGATGGCTTTACGCCTCATACCGCCATCGTACGACCAAGCGCCCCGATCGATGGCGGAGAGGCTTATGCGCGGTGATATGTCCGGTTAGGGATGGACGGGAGCTCTACGCGCTCAGCCACCAAGGTCCCGTCTACCTGATCGACCCCGTCTGACGGCTTCGATCAGATCCTCGACCTGATTGTTCAGCCGCGAGCCACGGGTCCAGCCCGCGTAGTGGGTGAGGAAGACCACGACCTCCCGCAGTTCGCTCTCACTCAGGTCGCCCGCGCGCAACGCGGCGTCGAGTCGCACCTCCAGTTGGTCGTCGATGCCCTGCCCGACGAGCAGGCCGAGCAAGAGCAGGTGGCGCTCCTTGGCCGAGAGGACGCCGCGCGACCAGAGGTCGGCGAACGCCCGCTCCGCCGTCATGCCGAAGCTGTCCACTGTCTCCATGGCCGGTTCTGTCATTGTCCGCTCCGGGTAGCAGGGGATCCCTCTATCTTTCGCTACTTTGCCGGTTGAACCAATGGGGGCACGCCAACGTAGTACGGACGTCCGCTCCGAGCGGATCTGTAACAACTGAAGCCAAGGTACGGCCAAGATTTGGTCAAGATTTATCACCGTACACTCGGCCTCATTCCGCATGAAAGCGGGCACAACAACTCCGTTGGTCCGTAAAGCGGAGGTAAGCCCTGGTGAACAAGACACGGGCTTGGATCGCGCTCATGACCGCGATCGTCATGCTGTCAGCGTGCGGGCAGCCGGATTTCACCTACGTACGTGACAGGGAAGGCACCACCTACTTCAAGGTGCCGTCCTCCTTCAGCCAGCTCAACGCCTATCCGATCGAACTCTCCCTGTCGGGCGACCATCCGAACTCGGAGGCGGCCCGGCTGCGGCGCGAGCGGGTCTGGTCCACGGCCTTCGACCAGTCCGCGCAGCCGTCCGTCGCGCACCTGCTCAGCTCGACGGATCCGTTCATCTACGCCACCGTGCACAAGCTCACCGACGAGCAGCGGGACGGGATGTCGCTGGATCGGCTGCGTGACTTCATCCTGCCGGTGACCGCGCAGATCCGCGCGATGTACCTGTCCAAGGCGACCGAGGCCGGGCGGCAGCCGCTGTTCAACCGGTTCGAGTCGATCAGCGATCAGATCCTCCAGCTGGACCATGGTGCCAGGGGAGTACGGGTTCGCTTCAACTACCAGATCGGCGGCGACGTCCAGACCTTCGACCACACCGCCATCCTCGACGAGCAGGGAGCCACGGTCTCCGTGATGCTCATCGGCTGCCAGGCGATCTGCTTCCGAGCTCGCGCGGCCGAGTTCGACAAGATCGAGCAAACCTTCAAGCTGCTCCGGCTGCCCGGATGAGGGAGCGTCATTGACCACGACCACGCATCACGGCGGGCTGCGCGCGCCCGGTAGCGGCCCATCCGATCCCGAAGCCGTGACCAGGAAGAAGATGCGGTTCTGGGATCGCAGCAAGTTCCTCATCGGGCTGGTCCTCGCCTTCCTCGTCCTCACCTGGAAGGTGATGGCCGACTACGAGGGCATCGTGTCGTTCGGCGAGGCCATGCGGGCCATCGCGTACGCCTATCAGTGGATCTTCTGGTTGCTGAGCGTCGAGGCGCTGCGGCAGCTCCACTTCTTCGTCAGCGAGCGGTGGTCGGCCTACCACCGCTTCTGGAGCCACCGGGTCTTCGGCGGGTTCGAGCGCTGGTCCCACCGGCGCTTCGACGACTGGACCAGGTATCGCTTCTCCCGCGCCGCGAAGATCGTTTTCTGGGTGGTGCTGATCGCGCTGGTGCTCGGGGCGGTGCTCGAAACCAGCCCGTTCCTCGCCCTGTTCAGCGCGCCGGCGCTGATCTGGAAGGCGATGCCGTTCCTGATCCAGATCGTGTTCCTGTTCTTCGTGGTCATCATCCAGTTCGTCGGCCTGTTCTGGTTCCTGTCCAGAGGCGGCGTCGAGACGTACTTCCCCGACGACATCAAGACCCGCTTCTCCGACGTCTGGGGACAGGACCACGTCGTCGAACGCGTCCAGGAGAACATCGTCTTCCTGGAGCGGCCCGACGAGATCGAGAAGCGCGGCGGGTACGTGCCCAGCGGCCTGCTGCTGTGGGGGCCGCCGGGCACCGGCAAGACGCTGATGGCCGAGGCGGTGGCCGGCGAGACCGGCAAGCCGTACGTGTTCGTCGACCCCGGCGCCTTCACGAACATGTTCATGGGCATCGGCATCCTCAAGGTCAAGACGCTCTTCAGGAAGCTGCGCAAGCTCGCGCTCAGGTACGGCGGGGTGATCGTCTTCTTCGACGAGGCCGACTCGCTCGGCAAGCGCGGCCGGCTCGCCCAGCAGGGCCCGCAGGGGCAGGGCGGCGGCGGTTTCTCCGGCTGTCACGGCGCCAACTATCTGTCCGAGGAGACCCGCTCGGTGCTCGCCTTCCGCGCCCGGCGGGAGGTGGAGGAGCCGGAGACCCGCAACCGCTTCTTCATGGGCGGCGGCGGCATGAACAGCGGTGACCCGGGCACCCTGCAGGCCCTGCTCACCGAGCTGTCCGGGCTCAAGAAGCCGCGCGGCTTCTTCAACCGCCTGGTCAGACGGCTGCTCGGGATGCGACCCAAGCCGCCGCCCAAGTTCCGCATCCTCGTCATGATGGCCACCAACCGGCCCGACGCGCTCGACGAGGCGCTGCTGCGTCCCGGCCGCATCGACCGCATCTACAAGGTCGGTTACCCCTCCAAGGCCGGACGGGTCCGCACGTACCAGGGCTATTTCGACAAGGTCGACCACGAGCTGACCGAGCAGCAGATCGACAAGCTCGCCACCATCACCCCGTACGCGACGGGTGCCACGATCAAGGACCTGGTGAACGAGTCGCTGATCACCGCGATCCGCGACGGCCGGGAGGTCATCTCCTGGTCGGACGTCCTGCGCGCCAAGCGGCTCAAGCAGCTCGGCCCGCCCGAGGACGTCGAGTACATCGAGCGGGAGCGGCACGCCGTGGCCGTGCACGAGGCGTGCCACGCCGTGGTGGCCTACGTGACCCGCTTCCACCTGGAGATCGACATCGCCACGATCGAGAAGGGCGCCGACTACCTGGGCATGGTCGCCTCGATCAAGCCCGAGGACCAGTTCACCCGGTGGAAGTCCGAGTACGAGGCCGACATCATGGTCTCGCTCGCCTCTCTGGCGGGGGAGCGGATGTTCTTCGGCGAGGACAACTCCTCCGGGGTCTCCAGCGACCTGCACTCGGCGACGTTCCTGACGGCGCTCATGGAGTCGTACTGGGGGATGGGTTCGGGCGTCACCTCCCTTCCCGCGCTGCAGGAACTGGAGATCCACGGCGGCAAGGCGATGCCACGGCGCGGCGGTGGTGGCGGCCCGATCGGCATCACCGAGCGGGAGCCGAGCCGGGGCCAGGCCGAGCTGGCGCCTGACGTGCTGGGCGAGCGGATCGAGTTCAACCTGGTCCG
This sequence comes from Nonomuraea sp. NPDC048901, assembly GCF_040649695.1. Classification (NCBI taxonomy): domain Bacteria; kingdom Bacillati; phylum Actinomycetota; class Actinomycetes; order Streptosporangiales; family Streptosporangiaceae; genus Nonomuraea; species Nonomuraea sp. NPDC048901. The sequence goes on from NZ_JBEZFW010000002.1 coordinate 962,716, forward strand.
GCTGCTGGAGAAGACCGAGCGGCTGCTGGAGGAGCATCGCCGGGACGTGCTCTGCCTCGCGCACGCGCTGGAGACGCACAAGACGCTCAACGGCGACGACGTGGTGGCGATCATCGAGCGGGCTACCGGGCCGCTCATCGACGGCACGATCTACGCCTCCGACGAGCTGTACCAGGAGTTGGAGGAGTACCACCGGGACGCGGCCAGGGCGCACAAGGAGCACAGCCGGATCGAGCGCGACCTGCCTGGGCAGGCGGAAGAGCCTGCCTACCAGCCCAACGGCCAGACCGCCGGGTGGCCGGTCGGGCCGGTTCTTCAACCCGAGCCGGTAGGGACTGTCCTGGCCGCCGAGCCCGTGGTGGTGACCGCCGAGATCGTCGCCGAGCCGGGCCGGCCCGAGTTCGTGCCGTGGGCGCCTGACCCCGCGCCCGTCTACGCGGCGCCGTCGCCCCAGCCGGTCGAGCCGCCGCCACCCAGGCGCCGGGCGTGGGTCGTCGTCGCCAGCCTGCTGGCGCTCGTCGTGCTCGCGCTCCTCACCGGCCTGGTCCTGACGGGCGCGACCCCGGTCGCCGGGATGGCCTCGCCCGGACTGCTGCTCGTCCTGTTCGTGGTCGTGGTGGCGGTGATCGTGGGCGCGGGCCTGGCGCTCATCGCCATCAAGGCCGTACGAGCGGCGCAGGCCAAGGCGGAACACGAACGCGACCAGGCCCACGCCAGGGCGCAACTGCTGGCCGCCGCGATGGACCCCGACACGGCCATGCGGCTGCTCGGCTACGACGGCAGAGGAACGGACAGGAGGCCCTAGACCCGTATATCCAGCCGGCCGATCGGCTCGACCAGCTCCTCCTCTTCATAGGTGAAGTGCGAGGACAGGACGGCGGCCAGCTGCTCGGCCTCGGCCCGTACCCGGTCGAGGCCGGTGTCGCCGGCCACCAGGTCCACACACGCCTGGTCGAGCCGGGTCAGCAGCCCGGCGATGACCTCGTGCTCCTCCTTGAGCTTTTCGATCACCGGCCCGAGTGAGCCGTCGCGCTCGAGTATCGCCGGGTACATGGCCTCGTCCTCGATCGTGTGATGGACGGTCAGCAGCCGGCAGAACGTCGCGCAGAACGCGCCCAGCGTCCAGTAGTTCTGGCGCATGGTCAGCTGGTTGATCACCGAGCGCAGGGCGGCCGCGTCGAGGGCGCCCGCGGCGACCTGGTCGAGCGCGTCCAGGACCTGCCGCATCTCCTGGCGGTAGCCGTTGTGCACGTCGATCAGGTGCCGGCCGAGCTGCCGCTGTCCCGGCGTGAGAGCCTCGGGATCGTGCTTGTGGCCGCGTGGCCTGCGCGCCTCGTCGAGGTCGGTCACTGTCACTGGCGCTCCAGCCCGGCGGCCTCCGGCGCGGACCACAGGTCGTACATGAAGATCCCCCCATTTTGTAATAAATGATCTTATAGCCCGGTGGACTCTCCGTACTGATTAACACGACGTTCACATTCGGGCAAAAACCGGGAAACGGTTGACCGCAAGACTCGGCGTGGCTGTGAGACACCCTGAAAGGACCGACGTGAGCTACAAGGCTGAGTACATCTGGATCGATGGCACCGAGCCCACCGCCCTGCTGCGCTCGAAGACCAGAATCCTGGCTGACGGAGCCGAGCCGCCGGTCTGGGGTTTCGACGGTTCCAGCACCAACCAGGCCGAGGGTCACTCCTCGGACCGCGTGCTCCGTCCGGTCTTCACCTGTCCCGACCCGATCCGTGGCGGTTCCAGCGTGCTGGTCCTGTGCGAGGTCGAGGAGATCGACGGCGCCCCGCACAAGAGCAACACCCGCGCCCTGCTCCGCCCGATCGCCGAGCAGTTCGCCGACCAGGACTCCTGGTTCGGCATCGAGCAGGAATACACCTTCTTCAAGGGCAGCCGCCCGCTGGGCTTCCCCGAGGGCGGCTTCCCCGCCCCGCAGGGCCCCTACTACTGCGGCGTGGGCGCCGACGCGATCTTCGGCCGCGAGATCGTCGAGCTCCACCTCGACCGCTGCCTCGCCGCCGGCCTCGCGATCTCCGGTATCAACGCCGAGGTCATGCCGGGTCAGTGGGAGTTCCAGGTGGGCCCGGCCGGTCCGCTGGAGGTCTCCGACCACATGTGGATCGCCCGCTGGCTGCTCTACCGTACGGCTGAGGAGTTCGGCGTGGAGGCCACCCTCGACGCCAAGCCCGCCCGTGGCGACTGGAACGGCGCCGGCGCGCACACCAACTTCTCCACCAAGGCGATGCGCGAGGGCTACGAGCCCATCATCACCGCGTGCGAGGCCCTGGGTGAGGGTGACAAGCCGATGGAGCACATCACCCAGTACGGCGTGGGCATCGAGAGCCGCCTGACCGGCGCCCACGAGACCGCCCCGTGGAACAAGTACAGCTACGGCGTCTCCAACCGCGGCGCCTCCGTACGCATCCCGTGGCAGGTCGAGGTGGACAAGAAGGGCTACATCGAGGACCGCCGCCCCAACGCCAACGTCGACCCCTACGTGGTCACCCGCCTGCTGGTCAACACCTGCTGCTCGGCCCTGGAGAAGGCCGGCCAGGTCTGATCTCGGTAAGCGAGTAGAGAGGAACGCGGGCACCCCCGATATGGGGCCCGCGTTCCTCCGTCTCTCACGCCAGGCGGGACTGGTAGACCCTGCGGGCCTCCTCCACGACCGCCAGGTAGTCGGCGCTCACCCGGTTCCTGATGAGCTCTTCGAGCAGTTCCAGCCAGCGCAGGCAGAACGTCACATCCTCTTCCCTGGCCACCCGGCGGCCCTCGACGTCGAGGTAGACCGGGCTGGTGTGCGCCCGTACCTGCCCGCCGCCCTCGGCGACCGCCACCACATAGGTCGGCCAGATCACGGTCAGCTCCGCCGCCACCTCGCCGGTCGGGCCCGCGGCCAGTTCGCCGTCGGCGGTCAGCAGCCGTACGTTCTCCACCAGCGGCCCGATCACCCGCCCGACGACGCGCACCCTGCTGCCGGGGGCCAGGTCGAGGGTGGCGCCGGGGCCGTGGCCCTCGATGGACAGCTCGAGGAAGGGGCCGGTTGTGGCGAACGTGCGGCCGCACCGTACCGCGTCGGCGTAGGACTCGGCGGTCAGCGGCCCGGTTACGTGCGCATAGGTGCGTTCGCGGCCGATCGGCCCGAGCCTATGGCCCGTACCGGCTACGGCGGCGACGCGGTTGCCCGCGCCGATCAGCCTGCGGTAGGCGCGGTCCGAGCCGATCGCCGAGCAGAAGCTGTCGACCAGGCCGAGCGCCGCGTCGACCACCGACAGCCGCGCGTCGTAGCCCGGATCGCCGTCGCCGACGAGCTGCTCGGGTGTCTCGACCGGACCGCGGAAGGCGTTGGCGTAGCCGATGAGCGCGCCTCGTTCGCGCAGCTTGCGGACGTTGTCGTAGCCCTCCTCGGGGCCGAGCGCGTGGTGGGCGAGATCCACCCTGGCCACGTGCGTCTCGTCCGACCACGGCAGATCGCGCCCCGACCAGCGCTCGACGGCGTCCTGGTCACCCGGCAGCAGGTTGATCACGTGCAGGTCCTCGCCGTGCTGCGAGTCGGCCACCCACTGGGACGGCCGGTTGAGGGGGACGTCGAGGTCGGCGCCGTACCAGCACGGCTGGTTGAGGGGGACGTGGAGGTCGGCGCCGTACCAGCCGCGGGCCGCCGCGTCGTAGATGCGGCGCGGCGCCAGTTCGACCAGCGTCTCGCCGTCGCCCGGCACGAGGGTCGTCTCCGCCCAGTCGTACTCCATGCCTCTGGCCGCCCTGACCGTCAGCGGTTCGCGTGGGACGTCGAGCACCAGGTCGTCGCCGTGGAAGTACGGCAGGCCGTCGAGGTCGCGGGCCGGCGGGGTGTCGCGCGGGAACCAGCCCTTGCCGTCGGCGCTCCAGACGCTCCAGCGGCAGGGGAAGCCGGCCCGCAGCCGGATCGTCTGCTGGGCGGTTTGTTGAGCAGCCCCTTGGGTCGTCCGTCGGGCAGTCCGCGCCTTGGTCGACGGCACCGTGGTGGTCGGCGCCTCGGTTAATGGTGTCGGATCGTCACGCATCGGCTTCTCCCTGTAATCGAAGGCGCCGTTATCGTGACACGACCATCACCCGCCGGGAAGCGCGTGCTTCCCGGCGGGGTGGTTTTCTTCCCTCAAAGTAGAAGGACCTAGAGCCGGAAGTTCATATCCGGTGCGATGTCCGCGACGTCCATCTGGGCTTTCTGCAGGTGGCCGGAGTGGTCCCAGTTCATCGCCTGCCAGCGGGTGAACTGGTCGAGCACCCACATGCCGGACTGGCGGCTGCCGTTGCCGGACTTGCCGTTGCCGCCGAAGGGCAGGTGCGCCTCGGCGCCGGACGTCGAGTTGTTGACGCTGACCATGCCGGCGGAGATGCCCTCGCGGAACTTCCACGCGTGGCGGGCGTCGGTGGTATAGATCGAGCTGGACAGGCCGTAGCCGGGCAGGTTGGCCAGCTCGATGGCCTCGTCGATCGTCTCGAAGGTCGTCACGCCCACGATGGGCCCGAACGTCTCCTCCAGGAACAGCTGGTCGGTTGCCTTGACGCCATCGACCACGACGGGGTGGTAGTAGAGGCCGCCGTCGCCGGTGAAGTCGCGGCGCGGGGCGTCGTCAGTAATTTTCCCGATATTTCCGGACACGACGCGGTGGTGGGGCTGGATCCAGGTCAGGTACTCCTCGTACCGATCCGCGAACTTCTGGTCCAGCAGCGGGCCCGCCAGCACGTCCTGCTCCGGGGCACCGATCTTGGCGTTCTGTACGGCCTGGGCGAACCGCTCGACGAACTCATCGTGCACGCTCTCATGCACGATGACCGTGCCCAGGCTGGTGCAGCGCTGACCGGCCGTACCGAAGCCGGAGAACAGCGCCCCCTCGACGGCCAGATCGAGATCGGCGTCCGGCATGATCACCATCGGGTTCTTCCCGCCCAGCTCCAGGCAGGCCGCCTGCAGATGCCGCCCGGTGAGCTCCCCGATCTTCCTGCCGACCTCGCTGGACCCGGTGAACCCGACCTTGTGCACCGTGCCCTCCTCAAGGGCCAGCTCCAGCCCCTGGAAGGTCTGGACGCCGTCGGCGAACACGATGTTCAGCACCCCGTCGGGCAGCCCGGCGGCGGCGAACAGCTGGTACATCGCATGCGCGGACGCCGCCGCGTACTCGGCCGGCTTCCACACCACGGCATTGCCGCAGAGCAGCGCCGGAACCAGATACCAGGACGGCACCGCGACCGGGAAGTTGCCGGCGGTGATCACCGCCGCCACGCCTACCGGGTTACGGAAGGTGAAAAGCTTCTTGTCCGGCATCTCCGACGGCACGGTCTGCCCGTACAGCCGGCGGCCCTCGCCGAGGAAGAAGTCACACGTGTCAACGATCTCCCGCACCTCACCCAGGGCTTCGGCGTACGGCTTGCCGATCTCCCGGGTGACCAGGTGCGCCAGCGCCTCGGCATTGGCCTCGACCAGCCGCCCGATCGACGCGATCACCCGCCCCCTCACCGGAGCCGGCACCTTGGCCCACTCCCGCTGCGCCTCCTTGGCGGTGCGGCAGGCGTCGGCGAAGGTCTGGGCATCGACCAGGCCGACGCGGGCGACGACCTCGGCGATGCGTGCGGGGTTGGTCGATTCGTACGTGTCGGTGCCGGCGGCATCCTTGCCACCCACAACGGAGACGATCTGACGAGTCACCGGAGCCTCCTCATTTGGTCCTCAGCCACAGCCCATCATCCCTCAAGCACGGACTTCGCTGCGCTCAGGCTGTTTCCCCTGCTCGCAAGCATGGGCTTCGCTGCGCTCAGGCGGTTTTCCCAGCTGAACAGGCATGGCCTTCGCTGCGCTCAGACTGTGCTCATTGGGGCCCCGGCCCCTCGTGCTCCCCGGGGGTTGACCGTCTGGGGCCAGGAAGTGCCTGGCAAGGTCATCAGCACGTCCTTTGACCGGCGGGCCTCTCAGGGCGCAGGTGGCGGCTTGCGTCGGGCTGCTCGCCGAGCGCTACACTGTGAACAAAAAACCAATCTGTTCATATGGAGATACTGTGCCATCGGCATTCTCCGCGGAAGAGCGGTCGCGGATCACCGAGCAGCTACTCGACACCGCCACCCGCCTCTTCTCGACCCAAGGGTTGCGCAAGACGTCCCTGGAAGAGCTGACCGCTCCTGCGGGCATCGCCAAGAGTTCGCTGTACGCCTTCTTCGCCTCGAAGGAAGACCTGTACTTCGAGGCGATGCTGAGGCAGAGCGAGGAGGTACGGCGGCGCGTGATCGACGAAGGCCTCAACCGCGGCAGTGACACTCGCGACGCGCTGCGGCGCTTCCTGCACGCCACCGTCGCCGAACTCGACACCAATCCGCTCTACCGCCGCTTGATGTCCCACCCCCAGGAAATGGCCGCTGTCGCGGCCAAGCTCACCCCTGAGCGCATGGCCGCCGCGGCGGGCGGCCCGATGGCCGACCTGCTCCAGTTCCTCAACGCCCATCTGGAAGGCGACCCTCAGATACTGCTAGGCGTCCTGCGCGCGGTCCTGCTTACCCCGCTGCACGCCGAACAGCTGGGCGCCGAGATTTACCCGGCCGTGATGGACCGCCTGATCGACGCGGTCACAGAAGGGATCACCACATGCTGAACGGCCTGCCCTACCTGTCGGCCGGTGAAGGATCGCCCCTGGTCGTCCTGCTCTACACCCCGCAAGCGGCCAACCCGACGGGCCTGGCGCGCTGGTCCACGATGCGGATGGTACGACCGTTCACCAAGGAATTCACCGTCTATGTTGTCAACCGCCCGCCAGGGCTGCCACCGACCACGACGATGCCCGACCTCGCCGCCGTCTATGCGCAAGCGATCAAAACCACCTTCGAGGGCCCGGTGAACATGCTGGCCATCTCCACCGGCGGCTCCATCGCCCTGCAACTCGCCGCCGACCATCCCGACCTGGTCGACCGCCTGGTCCTCGCGGGCACGGCCTGCACTCTCGGCCCGGTCGGCAAGCGAGCCCAGCGCGCCTACATCGAACGCGCACGCCAAGGCAGGCGGCCAAGCCCCGCGCTGGCCGAGATCGTCACCGAATCGGCCACTGGGCAAAGACTGCTCAAAGGCCTGCTGTGGCTGTCAGACAGCGGCCAGAAAGACCACGCGGACGCCGTCACCGTGCTCAACGCCGAGGACGGCTTCGACCTGTGCGGCCGGTTGCACGACATCAAGGCGGCCACGCTGCTGATTCAGGGAGGCAAGGACCTCGTCTACCCTCTGGAACTGGCCCGGCGGACAGTCGAGGGCATTCCCGGCGCTCAACTCGTCGTCTACCCAGGCCGCAGCCATAGCGGAACATTCACCGACAAGCGCTTCGCCCCCGACGCGCTGGCCTTCCTGACAGGTACTTGATCACAGCCGGCCATCGTCCGCACCGAGCGCGCCGAGAACCAAGCGCCCACAGACTGAGCACCAAGCCGGTCAGGGGGTGTCTTCGGATTTCTTCCCCCGAGCTTTGCCGGCGGTGGCCAGGAGGTAGGTCAGGGCGAGGATGGCCAGGGCGGTGGCGGTGGCGTACATGGTCGTGGTGCCCGAGGAGATAGTCAGTCCGCCGAGGAGGGTTCCGGCGCCGATGCCCACGTAGATGGCGGAGGAGTTCAGAGCCACGACCAGCGGAGCCTCGTGGGGGGCGACGGCGATCAGCCGGTGCTGTTGCGGCGGTGTCTGGCACCAACTGCCCGCGCCCCAGGCCATGGCGAGTAGGCCGACCATGGCCAGGGAGGTGGTGTGGGTGGCGGCCATCGCGCCGAGAAGGCCCAGGCCCGTGGCCATCGTCAGGTAGCCGGTGGTCAGGACGCGGACGCTGCCCCAGCGGTCGGTGGCGTATCCGGCGGTGAGATTGCCGGCGACGGCGCCCACCCCGTACAGGGCCAGGACCCAGACGGTGGCCGAGGGGCTGATCCCGACGGCGTACAGGGCGGGGACGCTGTAGGCGTACACCGTGTAGGCGGCTGCCATGCCGAGCACGGTCAGCGGGAGAATGGCGCGGACTGCGGGGTTGCCCAGGACGGACAGTCGGGTGCGTAGCGGGACCGGCGGGTTGGCGGGCAGGGTGGGCAGCAGGAGGGCCACGCCGATCGCGGTGATCAGGCAGAGGCCGGCGACCAGCGTGAGGGCGGAGCGCCAGCCCAGCCAGTGGCCCGCCAGGTCGCCGAGCGGCACGCCGAGTGCGGTGGCGATGGTCAGCCCGCCGATGACCACGGCCAGTGCTCGGGCTCGTCGTTCCGGGTGTACGAGGGTGGCGGCGACGGCGCCCGCGTTCGGGGTGAACGCGGCGGCTCCTGCGGCGGCGGCGATCCGGGAGGCCATCAGCAGCGCGAAGTCAGGGGCCATGGCGGAGCCGAGGTTGGCCAAGCCCAGGATGAGCAGGGCGGTGACCAAGAGCGCGCGGCGTGGGGCGCGGGCGGTCGCGGTGGCCAGGAGCGGGGACAGTAAGGCGTAGGCCGCGGCGAAGACCGTGACGGCCTGTCCGGCCGTGGCGGTGGATATGTCGAGGTCGGCGGCGGTGCTGGGCAGGAAGCCTGCCATGACGAAGGCGTCGGTGCCCACGGAGAAGGTGCCCAGGGCCAGGACCAGGACCGGGCCCAGTCCGCCCTGCCGGAATGGGCGCTGGTGGGCCGCCCTGCCCCGGCCGACACGATCGGTAGGTGCGGCGGCTTGGCCGCCCATTATCGAGACATTTGGCATCCCGATTCTCCTTCGTAAGAGAGCCTGGCCGATCGGCCAGGCTGTGTTGTCAGTCGTAAGAGAGCCCGGCCGATTGACCGGGCCGAGCCGTCAGCTGCCGAGCCGCTGGTGGAAGCGTTGTACTCGGCGGGGGGCGCCGGCAGGGCTGGCGGCGATGAGGTCCGCGAGCGTCTGAGCGGCCAGCTCTCGCCGCCAGGCCAGCTCGGCGCGGCGCATCGCGGTGGCGATGCCGCATGGACGCTCGAACTCCCGGGCCGGGGTCTCCGCGCCGGCGCCGCGCTGCCGGATCTCGGTGCAGCGGAACGCCTCGGCCGACCCTTCGATCGCGCTCACGACGTCCATGAGCGTGATGCGCTCGGGCGTACGGGCCAGGCGGTAGCCGCCGCGCGCGCCTGGGGTGGACGCCAGGATGCCCGCCCGGACCAGCGGCTGTAGCCGCTTCTTGAGGTAGGCGGGCGGGAGTTCGAAGATCTCCGCCAGTTGGCTCGTGGCCACGGGAGCCTGTTCTTCCAGCCATGCCAGTGCCAGACAGCAGTGCAGGCCCCACTCGACGCCCTCGCCCATGAACATATCAGGGATATTACATGTCCCGATTCGCCGGCCTCGTCGCGGATGCGGGCGCATGTCCCGGAACGGGTCCGGGGCGCGATCAATTAACCGGCGAAGGGCGATATAGGGCGGTTTCGCGGCGACAGGGGACGATCGGTCAGCTGATCCAGCGCGCCGGCTGTCCGGTCAGGCGGGAGATGGTGTCGAAGTCGGCGTCCGCGTGCAGCACGGTGAGCTTGTGGTGCCGGGCCGTTACCGCCATGAGCAGATCGACCGGCGAGGCGCATTGGTGCCAGCCCTTGTCGGCGAGTTCGCGCTGCAACTCGCCGGTCTCGTTCCAGGCCGATTCGGGGATGAAGTAGTACGGAAAGGTCTCGTGGAGGAGATTGCCGACCTCATAGAAGGCGGGTCGGCCGCCGACGGCGCGAAGATACTCCTGTCTGACCGGCTCACAGATGCCGACGAGCCCGGCGGAGACGGTCTGGTCCCATTCTGTCCCGACCTGGCGGCGGTAGAAGCGGACCAATGCGCTGGTGTCGATGAGGTAGAGCTCCGTCACGCCACGCCCTGTTGCGCGCTGTCACCCTTGTCGATGACGGAGAAGTCGATCTCTCCAGCGGCCACCATCTCGCGCATGCGAGCCACGGCCGCCGCCCGTCTGCGTCGGTCGACGATCTCTCGTAGGGCGGCGTTGACCGTGTCCTTCTTGGACGAGGTGCCGAGGAGCTTCGCGGCCTCGGCCAAGGCTTCGTCGTCGAGGTCGATCAGGGTCTTGGTCATGACACCACCTCGCCTGTATATACGAATCAGAATTAGTATATCAGCAGCGGGCTTTTGTGGCCGTTCGCCGCAACGGGTCGCCCTGCGGACCATCGCGATCGGCGTGGATGTCGACGTGTGGTGATCGAGTGAGAAGCGGCAGGTCGACAGAATCGGCTACTGGACGTGCGGATACCGGGCTACCGATATCTGTTGACGGACGCCGCGACGAGCTTGGCCGCTCGATCGGCAGTGGCGTGACCGGGCTGCCGGGCAGAGACGTCGATGACCACCGAGACGTTCAACAGGCGGAAGGCGGTGTGGGTTTGGTAGGGCGCGAACCCCCAGGTGCGCCGTTGGGAATAGCTGTACGCCTCGTCGCCGACCTTCGGCCCTTTGCGGAGCTTGGTCCCCGGGTTGCGCTTCGGTTCGTCCTTCATGTACTTGACCAGGCCCTCGTAGTAGAGACCGGCTGCCGAGGCATTGGGCAGACGGAACGCCATGACGCGCAGGCCGGTGCCGTCCGCCGCGGACCAGCCGCAGGAAGAGTCGAGCACGTACTGGCGCTTCATCGCAGTGCCGAACAGCGAGCGCGTCTGGGCGTTGGTCAGCAGGTCACATGCCTCGAAGTCGCGGGTGATCAGCGGTGTGGCCGTCGTCGGCGACGACGGGCTGAACCTCGGTGTCGCAGAGTAGGTGGTCCGGGGTGTGAGCGCGTAGCCGAGTAGGCGGACGATGTTCGGAAACAGGATCGGCACGACCACGACCCCCGCTGCCACGGTCAGCACCACCGCCAGCGCGGCCCCCACGAGGACCTGGGGTCGGACGAGTCGAGGCGGGCGCTGAGGCGAGCGGCCCGGCAAGGTCCGCTCTTGTCTCGGAGCCGGGCCCGTCGCGGGATCTCCGCGCGAGATGGCCTCCAGCCACCCGGCCACCTCGTCCGGGGGACAGCGGCGTTCCGGGTCCTTGTCCAGGATCGCGGCCAGCACGGGGGCGAGCGGGCCGGCCAGACGGAAGGGGGCAGGCTCCTGCATCAGCACCGCGGCCAGCACCGCGGCCTCGTTCGGGCGGGCGAACGGCGGGCCGCCCTCCACCGCCGTGAACAGGGTGGCGCCGAGCGACCACAGGTCGGCGAGCGGGCCGTCGGCCTCACCTCGCAGACGCTCCGGGGCGATGTAGCCCGGCGAGCCGGTCAGCATCCCCGTCTGCGTGAGCCCGGTGTCTCCGGCGACGGTCGCGATGCCGAAGTCGGTCAGCAGCACCCGTCCGTCGTCGGTGAGCATGACGTTGGCGGGTTTGACGTCCCGGTGCAGGATGCCCGACGCGTGCGCCGCCGTGAGGGCGTCGAGCATCCGCAGGCCGATTTCGGCCACCCGGTGCGGCGGCAGCGGGCCGTCGTCGCGTACGGCCCGGTCGAGGGAGCGGCCGCGGACCAACTCCATGACGATCCACGGCCGGTCGTCGTCGAGGACCACATCGTGCACGGTGACGATGGACGGGTGGGAACGCAGCGTCGCCGCGGCGCGCGCCTCACGGAGTGTGCGTTCGGTCAGCTCGGCTCGCGATGCCTCGTCGAGGTCCGACGGGAGCCGCACCTCCTTGATGGCCACTTCCTGACGAAGGAGCTCGTCCGTCGCCCGCCAGACCGTGCCCATGCCGCCCTGGCCGAGCTGCGACAGCAGCCGGTAGCGACCCGCGAGCCGCCTCACAGTGCCATTGCCGACGTTCCGGACTTTCCGACCATCCGTCGTCTCCTGTCGATATCCGGCTCAGCGCGGGCACATCAGATAGTAAAGGGATCGGGTCGCGAGCGTCAGCGAATGGTGATCAGAGCCGGACTGGACGTAACCACGGCCACCAACCGAGCCACCAGCCGAGCCGGAAAGCGGCTACCGGGACACGACGTGTCCCGTACGTCCTGAGATCACCGCGAGTGATGTCACGGCCCCCGGCCAGGCCTGGTGCATAAGGCAGGACAAAGTCCGCCAAATGTCCGGTGTATGCCCTGGCTCAAGGATCTTCGGCGGCTGACACTGAGCCTGGCCGAAACGTGCGGCCTCTTCTGTCGAACCGGCAGCTCAACAGGGCCGTTTCAGGCTGCCCCCGATTACCTTTTGGAGACACAGTGTGGCGATGTTTGCGTGCTCCGCTCGTGGGATTGACGGCCGTATGCGCCGGCTTATTACCCGTGGCGGCACCGGCTGGCGCGAGCGCGTCGGCGGTTACGGCGAGTTCAACAAATTTCACCGTCAACGATCCGGTGGGCTCCGCGTCCTGGGCGGTCGGTGAGGCGAAGCGGTCCGGTAAGCGGGTCGCGGTGACCGCGGAGCAGGCCGAGAGCCGGGACGTCTACGCCAACCCGAACGGATCGTTCACGGCCGAGCTGCGGACCATCCCGGTCCGCGTCAAGCGGGACTCCGGGTGGGTGCCGGTCGACACGGCGCTGCGGCAGCGGGCCGACGGCGGGGTGGAGCCGGGCGCGACCACGGTTCCCGTCGTCTTCTCCGGCGGCGGCGACCAGCCGCTCGTACGACTCGGGCAGGGCAAGGCACAGGTCGAGCTGCGCTGGCCGGCGCCGTTGCCGAAGCCGGTGGTGAGCCGCGATTCCGCGACGTACCCCGGCGTCATCCCGGGGGTGGATCTGCGCATGACCGCCACCGCACAGGGCTTCACCGAGGTGCTGGTGGTGAAGGACAAGGCCGCGGCGGCGAATCCGAAGCTGGCCGAGCTGACGTTCGGCCTGGCGGCGAAGGGCGTGTCGGTACGCGACGACGGGCACGGGAACATCGGCGCCTACGACGACAAGGGGAAGCAGGTCTTCGGGTCCGGCGCGCCGATGACGTGGGACTCGACGCCGTCGGCCACCAGGCGGGCCGTGGGCGAGCTCGAGCTGGGCAAGGACACGCTGGTCCTGCGGCCGGACAAGAAGCTGCTGACCGATCCGGCGGCGACGTTCCCGATGTACATCGATCCGGACTTCGCCGCCGGCCAGACGGGGTTCGCCATGGTGCTGTCCGGCCATCCGTCGCAGGCCTATTGGGGCGGTGACGGGGAGAACCTGGCCAAGGTCGGTTACTGCAACTGGGCGGGCTGCAACGGCATCGGGGTGGCCCGTTCGTACTTCCAGTACGACGCGTCGTTCATGGTCGGCAAGCACGTTCAGGTGGCGGAGTTCAACGCCTTCGAGAACTACGCCCCCTCATGCTCGGCCCGGCCGGTCGAGGCGTGGGGGACGAACCCCGTCAGCGCGGGGACGACCTGGAACAACCAGCCCTTCGCCGGTGGCGGCCCGATCGGCCTGGGGACGGTCAACGTCGCCTACGGCTACAGCTCCGCCTGCCCCGGCAACTGGGTCGGGTTCGACGCGACCGCCGCGGTCAACGCGGCGGTGACGTACAACAACGGCCTCACGGCGATCATGCTGAAGGCGGCGAACGAGGGCGACGCGTACGCCTGGAAGAAGTTCAACACCAACCCCAGCCTGGTCATCACGTACAACAGCTACCCCAGCACGCCGACCGGCCAGACGGTGGAGAACACCGCGTGCGCCGTGCAGCCGAACGAGCCGTACATCAACCCCTACATCGACAACGACCCCAACAAGGGACCGCGCGGGCCGCAGATGTCGGCGGTCGTCTCCGACCCTGACGGCGGCCCGGTGCAGGCCCAGTTCGAGTGGTACACGAGGTTCGGCGCGCGGCTCGGGGTGGCCGCCACGGAGTACAAGGCGTCCGGCTCCACCTTCACCATGGACGTGCCGACGGCGAACGCCGCGGACGGCGCCAATCTGGCCTATCGCGTACGGGGCGCCGACGGCGTCGACTTCGGGCCGTGGGGACAGTGGTGTGACGTCACCATCGACAGAAAGGGCCCGGACAAGGCGCCGAAGGTCACTTCGGTGACCTACCCCGAATGCCCGCCACCGGACTACGACCCCTGCCCCAGAGGCGGCGGCATCGGACGCACCGGCGGATTCACGCTGAGCGCCGACGGCGTCAGTGACGTGAAGGGGTTCGAGTACTCCCTGTACGGCCAGGAGAACACCTTCTCCTCCGTCACCGCCAGTTCGGGCAGCGCGAACATACTGGTCACACCGCCGGAGGACGGCTCATTGGACCTGTACGCCCGCAGCGTCGACCGCGCGGACAACCTGGGGCCGCTGTACCGCTACCACTTCATCGTCGGGCCGGGCACGCCGCCGAGGGGACACTGGAAGCTCGACGGGTACGTCGAGACCAAGGCCGTCGACGAGTCGCCCGCCCAGCACGACGCGACCATCTCCGCAGCGGCGCGCTGGCGGACCGGCCGCCATGGTGACGCGCTCTGGCTGGACGGCGGCACCGCTTACGCGGAGACCACGGGCGGCGCCACCGTGGACACGGCGAAGACGTTCAGCGTCTCGGCCTGGGTGAAGCTGGACCGGCTCGACACCGCCTACCGGACGGCGGTCAGCCAGGACGGCACCCGGATCAGCGGGTTCTTCCTGCAGTACAACCCGAACACCAAGAAGTGGAACTTCATGATGCCGGCCTCCGACGCCGACGCCGCCGCGCGTCACGTCGCGGAATCGGCGGGCCCGGCGGTCGCCGGGCGGTGGACCCATCTGGTCGGCGAGTACGACGCCGCCGCCAAGGAGATCAAGCTCTATGTGGACGGCGTCGCCGGCGCGCCCGCCGCTCACACCACACCGTGGAGCGCGAGCGGGACGGTGCAGCTGGGCCGGGCCCGATACGCCGCCGGGCCGGTCGACTACTGGCCGGGCTCGCTGGACGAGGTGCGCATCTACGACCGGACCCTGGCCACCGAGGAGATTCACGACCTGGCCGGCAGCCCGGCGGCCGAGGAGCTGTTCCTGCCGCTCGACGACGGGACGGGCACGACGGCGCAGGAGGTGTCCGGCGGCTACCGGGTCGGCGCCCTGGGCAGCGCCGCCTCCTGGACCACCGGCAAGGTAGGGAGCGGGGCGCTGCGGTTCGGCGGCGGCACCGAGACGCTGGCGACCGGCGTGCCGGTGCTCCGTACCGACGCCGGTTTCACCGTCACCGCGTGGGCCAGGCTGGACGCGGCCGACGATCAGTGGCGGACGGTCCTCAGCCAGGACGCCGGCCAGGGGAGCGGCTTCCAGCTGCGCTATCGCGGTGACACCCACAAGTGGTCGTTCGCGCTGCCGCAGTCGGCGACCGACACCCAGCTGACCGCCCTCAGCGCCGATTCGGGCGAGAGCGCGCAGGCCGGAGCGTGGACGCATCTGGCCGGGGTCTACGACCCGGCGGCCCAGGAGATCCAGCTCTATGTCGACGGCGCGAAGGTGGCTTGGAAGAAGGCCACGGCCACGGTGAACGCCACCGGCGCCTTCCAGATCGGCCGGGGCCGGCAGAACAGCGCGGCGGCGACACCGTTCGCCGGAGACGTCGACGACGTGCACGCGTGGACCGGCGTTCGTACCGCCGACCAGATCAAGGCGGACAAGGCGCAGCCCGTCACCAAGCGACGCAGCCTCTACGGGGGCCAGATCGCCCGGTACGTCAACCTCGCCGGGCCGCACATCGTGACGGACGGGCCGGTGCCGGCGGGTTCGCACTTCGAGTTCTCCCTCGGCCTGCCGGCCGGGGCGGACGAGCCCAACACCCGCGTGATCTATTCGTGCCGTAGCGGGACGGCGGACTACTTCCTCAACCCGGACAACTGCGGCACCTACCTCAACCTCGGCAGCGTCGGGCGCTTCTACATCACGCCGCCCGCCGGTGTGCCCACGCGCCTGGTCTACCGGTGCCAGTTCCCCGGCGTGGGACATTTCGCCTCCACGGACCCCGGGTGTGAGGGCCAGACGAAGGAGTTCGAGCTCGGCTACACGCGCGCCTACACCCACCTGATCAGGCACAACACGACGGGCTACCCGTACGACCACGCCAGCGATACCGCCCGGCTGCCGGCGAACTACCGTCCGGAGGGCAACATGGGGACCCTGTCGATGACCCAGCTGCCCGGTACCACGGCGTTGATGAGCTGCCAGGACGGCACCGACACCTTCACCTCCGCCGACGCCGCCTGTGAGGGCAAGACGGTCGTGCGCAGGCTCGGTTTCATCTGGACCAGCGCGCCGCAGTCCGTGCCCGGGGCGCCGAACGCCGTCGGCGTCGAGCTGTTCCGCTGCCGGGCGAGCTGGGGCGACCTGTTCGACTCACGTGATCCCAAGTGCGAGGGACAGACGCAGGACCGCTCCCTCGGTTTCGCCGTCACTGGACTCTGACCCGGAAAGGGATCTCGACTGATGCGCCGTAACCGATGGCGGCTGTGGCCGATCACGGCCTTGGCCTGCTTGTTCGTCGTGCTCATGGCGAGCACTCCGGCCGGGGCGACACCGGCCCAGGTCGTGGATGTCATGGCCCTCCAAGGGCCGATCAAGCCGAGCGAGCCGGACAAGGTCGAGTCCGTGCCCGGCGCGGACTTCGCGCCGCCGGCCGCCCGGCCCGACCCGGAGGCGGCGTCCGGCCGCCGGCCCGCCGCCAAGGCGGACTGGCCGGAGACGGGGGCCGCCGAGGTCACACTGTCGGGTCGCTCAGCGGCGGCCGCCAAGACGAGGGCCGGGTCGCTGCCCGTGTGGGTGGCGGCCACGGGGCGGCCTGGGCCGGGGCGGGTGAAGGTCGAGGTGCTCGACAGGAGCGCCGCCGACAAGGCCGGCGTGTCCGGGCTGCTCGTGTCCATCAAGCGATCGGATGGCAAGGCCGAGCGTGGGCCGGTGACGGTCACGGTCGACTATTCGGCCTTCAAGGACGCGTACGGCGCTGACTGGGCGTCCCGCCTGCGGCTCGCCCCGGCCTCAGGCGATCAGACACCGGTCACCGCCGTACGCAACGACCTCAAAGCCGCGACGGTGTCGGCCGAGGTGTCGGTCGGCGACGCGGGCGGCACGTTGGCGCTGACCGCGGCGCCGAACGGGCCGAAGGGCGACTACAAGGCCACCTCACTGTCCCCGTCGAGTCAGTGGCAGGTCTCGACCCAGAGCGGCGACTTCGCCTGGTCGTACCCGATGCGGACGCCACCGGTGCCCGGAGAGCTCGACCCGCCCCTGGCGCTCTCCTACTCCTCCGGCGCGGTGGACGGGCACACCGTGGCGACCAACAACCAGCCGTCGTGGGTGGGTGAGGGCTGGAACCTGGCGCCCGGGTTCATCGAGCGGTCGTACAAGAGCT
The DNA here is from genome assembly GCF_040649695.1 of Nonomuraea sp. NPDC048901. Lineage (NCBI taxonomy): Bacteria > Bacillati > Actinomycetota > Actinomycetes > Streptosporangiales > Streptosporangiaceae > Nonomuraea > Nonomuraea sp. NPDC048901. The sequence goes on from NZ_JBEZFW010000002.1 coordinate 979,936, forward strand.
GCGCGGAGGATCTCGGCGGGAACAACGGCCAGACCAAGACCGGCGACCTGTGCTGGGAGACCGAGAACGCCACCCTGTCCTTCGGCGAGCAGTCCGGGCCGCTGGTCTACCAGAACGGCGTGTGGCGGCCGGAGGACGACGACGGCACCCGGGTCGAGCACCTGTTCCGTGCCGATCCCCAGGCCAACGGCGACGACAACGGCGAGTACTGGAAGGTCACCACCAGCGACGGCACGCAGTACTTCTTCGGCCTGAACCGGTTGCCCGGCTGGGCGACGGGGCGCGAGATCACGCAGTCGGCCTGGACGGTGCCGGTGTACGGCAACGACACCGACGAGCCGTGCAAGGCGACCACGTTCGCCGCCTCGGCGTGCCAGCAGGCCTACCGCTGGAACCTCGACTACGTCGTGGACGCCCACGGCAACTCGATGAGCTACTTCTACAACCAGGAGAGCAACCGGTACGCCCAGAACAACGGCGCGAGCACGGGCACCTACACCCGTGGCGGCACCCTGGCGCGCATCGACTACGGCACCCGCGCCGGCCAGGAGTACTCCGGCCCGGCGCCGGCCCGGGTGGTGCTCGACTCCGCCGACCGCTGCGTGCCCGGCCAGAACTGCGCCACCCACACCACCGCCGTCTGGCCGGACGTGCCGTGGGACACCGACTGCGCGTCGATCGCCTGCGCGGACAGGTACTCGCCGACGTTCTGGTCCACCAAGCGCCTGGCGAAGGTGACCACCCAGGTGTCGACCGGCGGCGGGAACTACCGCGGCGTCGACCAGTGGGAATTCGCCTACACCTATCCGCCGGCCAACGACGGCACCGGCGACAAGGCGCTGTGGCTGAACAGCGTCACCCAGACCGGACTGGCCGGTACGGCGATCAAGCTGGACGCGGTGACGTTCGACGGCACGATGATGGCCAACCGGGTCAACTTCGTCGCCGACGGCCTGCCCGCCCTGAACAAACCCCGGATCACCAGCATCGTCTCCGAGTCCGGCGGCGCGATCAACGTGAGCTACGCGCCGCCCGACTGCGCCACCGGCGCCCTGCCGACGGCGGCGGAGACCAACATCAAGCGCTGCTTCCCGCAGCGGTGGACGATGCCGCCCGCGACCACGCCGGTCAACGACTGGTTCCAGAAGTACGTGGTGAGCAAGGTCGTCCAGGACGATCTGGTGACCGACACCAAGGACATGGTGACCAGCTATGACTACGTCGGGGGCGGCGCCTGGGCGTACAACGACAACCCGCTGGTGCCCGAGAACCAACGTACCTGGTCGGACTGGCGCGGGTTCCAGAAGGTCACGGTCCGTAAGGGCGACCCGGCCAACGACGAGAACAAACCCGAGTCCAAGACCCAGTACCTGTACTTCCGCGGCATGAACGGCGACCGGCTCAACACCGGCGGCGGCGCCAAGCAGGCCAACGTCACCGACTCCGCGGGCGTGGCGCTGGCCGACGCCGAGCCGCTGAAGGGCTTCCTGCGCGAGCAGATCACCTACGACGGCGTCAACGAGGTCACCGGCGCGATCAACGACCCGTGGACCCGGCTCACCGCCACCCAGGGCAGTCTCCAGGCCAATCAGGTGGAGACCGCCCGGACGGAGACCCGCGAACGCTACACCACCGGCACCTACCGGGTGACCCGCGTGGAGACGACCTACGACGACTACGGCAACCCCACCAAGGTCAACGACCTCGGCGACGTCGCCGTGACCTCCGATGATCAGTGCACCGTCACCACGTACGCGCAGAATGTCGCCTTGATGCTGGTGGAGCTGCCGAGCAGGACCACGACGGTCGGGGTGGCCTGCGGCACCGACCCGTCCTACCCGGCCGACGCCATCTCCGACACGCGGCTGTCGTACGACGGGCAGGAGTTCGGCACGGCGCCGCTCCGGGGAGACGTGACCAAAACAGAGGAGGCCAAGTCCTACAACGGATCCACGCCCGCCTATCGGGTGAGCGACACCTCCACGTTCGACTCCTACGGCCGGGTCAAGGAGGCGCGCGACGCGCTGCTCCGGCTGACCACGACGTCGTACACCGAGGTCAACGGGCTGACCACCGAGACCAAGGTGACCAACCCGCTCGGCCACACGGTGACCACCACCCTCGACCCGGCGTGGGGGAGCACCGTCCAGGAGAAGGACGCCAACCAGCGGACCACCTCGCTGACCTACGACGCGCTCGGCCGGCTGGTGAAGGTGTACCAGCCGGGCCGTACCGAGGCGGGCGGTGACACCCCGAACACGCGCTATGAGTACGGCCTGCGCCGGAGCGGCGGGCCGAACTGGGTGCTCACCAGCACGCTGGGCCCCAACGGCAACCGCGTCGTGACGTACGCGCTGTACGACGGCTTCCTCCGCCCCCGGCAGACCCAGGCCGCCAGTCCCGGCGGGGGCCGGATCCTGACAGACACCTTGTACGACTCGCGCGGCCTCGTCAGCGTGAAACGGGCCGCCTACCACCACGCCGACGCCCCCGGGACGACGCTGTACCAGCCGGAGGGCGGCAACGTGCCGAACGCGCTGGTCACCACCTACGACGGCGCGGAACGCAAGCGGGCCGAGATCACCATGACGCTCAAGCCCGATGGCACCATGGGCGAGCGATGGCGCACAGAGACGTCGTACAGCGCCAACTGGGTCAGCGTCATCCCGCCCGAGGGCGGGACCGTGACCACCACGTACACCGACGCCCGCGACCAGGTCTACGCGCTGGTGCAGTGGCAGGGCAGGACCCTGAGCGGCCCGAACGACGTGACCCGCTACGCCTACACCAAGGCCGGCGACCTGGCCAAGGTCACCGACCCGGCGGGCAACGTGTGGCGCTACACCTACGACGTGCTCGGCCGCAAGACCAAGGCGGAGGACCCGGACAAGGGCCCCTCGACCATGACCTACGACGACGCCGACCAGTTGCTGACCACCACCGACGCGCGCGGCAAGACCGTCGTGTCGGTGTACGACGACCTCGGCCGCGCAGCGGAGACCCGGTTGACCTCGGCGACCGGGACGCTGCTCACCAAGACCGTCTACGACACGCTGGCCAAGGGCGCCTTGACCTCCTCGACCCGGTACGTCAACGGGCAGGGCTATGTGAACGCCGTCACCGGCTACGACGCGGCCGGACGCCCGGAAGCGACGTCGGTGACCATCCCGGCGGCGGAGAACCAGCTCGCCGGCACCTACACCACGACGTTGACGTACGCGGCCGACGGCAGCCCCGCGACCAAGACCCTCCCCAAACTGGGCGATCTCCCGCAGGAGACGCTGACCTACGGCTACGACGACCTCGGCCGGCCGGACACGGTGGCCGGCGACCTGACCTACGTCACGGACACCGAGTACAACGAACTCGCCGAGATCGCCCAGCGTGAGCTCGGCCCGGCCGGGCAACGGCTGTGGAGCACCACCTACTACGAGGAGGGCACCCGCCGGGTCACCGAGACCCTCACCGAACGTGAGAAGTCCAACGGCGTCATGGTGAACGACCTCACCTACGGCTACGACCCGATGGGCAACGTCACGCGCATCACCGACCGCACCGTGGGCGCGGCGAAGGACAGTCAGTGCTTCACGGTGGACTACCTGCGCCGCGTCACCGAAGCCTGGGCCCAGGGCACCGACACCTGCGCGACCACCCCGTCGGCGTCCGTGGTCGGCGGCCCCGCGCCCTACTGGCAGCAGTACGGCTACGACCAGACCGGCAACCGGCGCACCATGACCGCGAAGGGTCTCGGCGGCGCCGCGGACGTGGCGACGACCTACTCCTATCCGACCGCCGGCGACGGCGTGGTCCGGCCCCACGCGGTCACCGCCACGACCACCGGCTCGACGAACGCGGCGTACGCCTACGACGCGGCCGGCAACACGATCACGCGGCCGGCGGCCGGCGGCGCACAGACCCTGACCTGGGACGACGAGGGCCTCCTGGCGTCGATCACGGCCGGCGGCAAGACCACCTCCTACCTGTACGCCGCGGACGGAGACCAGTTGATCCGCCGCGACCCCGGCTCGGTGACGCTGTTCCTCGACGACGGCGAGCTCCGGCTCAACACCGCCACCGGCTCCACCACCGGAACCCGCTACTACGACGGCCTGGGCACCCGCACTGGTGACGGTTTCACCTGGACGGTCGCCGACCACCACGGCACTTCCCAGACCGCCATCAACTCCACCACTCTGGCCGCGACCTCCCGGCGCCTGGACCTGTTCGGCGCCCCACGCGGCGCGGCCACCGCCTGGCCCGCAGGCGACCGCGGCTTCGTCGGCGGCACGATCAACCCGGACACCGGCCTGACCCGGCTGGGTGCCCGTGAGTACGACCCGGCGATGGGCAGGTTCCTCTCGGTCGACCCGGTCATCGACCCACTCGACCCGCAACAGATGAACGCCTACGCCTACGGCAACAACAATCCGGCCACGATGAGCGACCCCGACGGGCTCAGGTACCTGGAGGGCGACAACCCGCCCGTGAGCCACAAGCCCACTCCGGCGAAGAAGCCGAAGAAGCCGATCAAGAAGCTGAAGAGGCCGGCGAAGAAGCCGGTGCGGATGCCACTGAAGAAGGCGAAGAAGCCGAAGTCGATCGCCCATCTGAAGGACTTCGGCGGCAGCTGCGTGGCGGACCGGCTCTACTGCGAGAGCCTGCCGGCGCTGCTGGCCGCGCGGAGCCGTGCCGCACAGCACGACTGGAACGGCGCGGGCGGCCCACGCGGACATGTGGGCGGCGCACCCACGGGAACGACCACCACGTATTCGGACAAGGGGAGCACGAAGACCGTGGTCACCAAGGTCGATGGCATGACGACCAAGGAGAGCAAGTACATCAAGCTCGGGTTCGGGGACAACCCCTGGATTCTCGACTACGAGGCCGATTACCTCAACCACAGCATTAAGAATCCGGGCGGTGTCAGCACCACTACTTACATGGATATAGCGATGAGGGCCCCCAAGGACTACAGCTGGGAGAACATCAAAAAGGGCCTGAACTGCTGGGCCGCGGTGGTCGGAGGCACTGCGGGCACCGTGGCATCGGGTCCTGCCGCCGTGCTGGTCGGTCCCGTCGCGGCAGTGACAGTCGCGACCACTTGTTACTGAACGATCCCTGGCTGAAATCACCGATCCACTGGGACGAGACACGAGTGATTAATCCACGGAAGGGACTGATTGTCCAAGGGAGGGAAGGGAGGGAGTAGGAGCAGGTCACATGCTCTGTCACGAGATGGGATGGGACGGTTATGGCAGATCACACCTTTCGTGATCGCCGGGACGCCGGACGGGCACTGAGCGGTCTACTGACTCAATACCGCGATCGTGACGACGTGATCGTGCTCGGGCTGCCGCGCGGCGGCGTACCTGTGGCCTACGAGGTGGCCGCCGCGCTGGAGGCCCCGCTGGACGTGTTCCTCGTGCGCAAGCTCGGCGTGCCGGGGCACGAGGAGCTCGCGATGGGGGCGATCTCCAGCGGCGGGGTGATCGTGCTCAATGAGGAGGTCGTCCGCGGGTTCGGCATCGAACCGTCGGTCGTGCGGCGGGCGGCCGAGCGGGAGGGCCGCGAGCTGGTACGGCGGGAGCTGGCCTATCGCGAGGGGCGGCCGATGCCGGAGCTGAGCGGACGGACCGTCATGCTGGTCGACGACGGCCTGGCCACTGGTTCGAGCATGCGGGCGGCCCTGCTCGCGGTGCGGCGGCTGCGGCCGGAGCGCATCGTGGTGGCGGTGCCGGCCGCGCCCAGCTCGACCTGCGAGGAGCTGCGGCTGGAGGTGGACGAGGTCGTGTGCGCCACGACGCCGTCCCCGTTCTTCGCCGTCGGGCAGGCGTACTGGGACTTCGACCAGGTCACCGACGAAGAGGTCCGGGAGCTGCTGCGGGCGGCGGCACGACCCGGGAACACGAACAGTACGCGCGCGGGCGGCGGGCGGTCAGAGGCGGCGATCATCCGCATGGCCGCCGCGGTCGTCGAGAACGGCGTGCCCCCGGACGAGACCCTGTTCGGGCTGGTCGGGGATGCCCGGCTGGTGCTGATCGGGGAGGCTTCGCACGGCACCGCCGAGTTCTACGCGGCACGGGCGGAGATGACCAGGAAGCTCATCGAACAGCGCGGCTTCCACGGCGTGGCGGTCGAGGCCGACTGGCCGGACGCCTACCGGGTGAACCGCTACGTACGCGATCGCGGCGAGGACGAGACGGTGGAGGAGGCGCTGCGCGGTTTCGAGCGCTTCCCGACCTGGATGTGGCGGAACACGGCCGTCGTGGACTTCGTCGGCTGGCTGCGCGATCACAACGACCGGGTCGGCGACGAGACGCGCAAGGCCGGCTTCTACGGGCTGGACCTGTACAGCCTGTACCGGTCCATGCAGGACGTCATCGACTACCTCGACCGGGTCTCCCCTGAGGCCGCCGCGCGGGCCCGCGAGCGGTACGCGTGCTTCGACCACGCCGACGGAGACGCCCAGTCGTACGGGCTGGCGGCGGCCTTCGGCGCGGGGGAGTCGTGCGAGGAAGAGGTGGTCGCCCAGCTCGCCGACCTGCAGCGGCACGCGTACGACTACGCCAGGAAAGACGGTCTGCCGGCCGAGGACGAGCTGTTCCACGCCCAGCGCAACGCCGTGAGCGTACGGTCGGCCGAGCGCTACTACCGCTCGATGGTCACCGGCCGGATCTCCTCCTGGAACCTGCGCGACGAGCACATGGCCGACGCCCTGGACGCCCTGGCCGACCATCTCGGCCGCGTCCGTGGTGAGCCCGCCAAGCTGGTGGTGTGGGCGCACAACTCCCACCTCGGCGACGCGCGGGCGACCGAGATGGGCGCCCGGGGCGAGCTCAACGTCGGCCGGCTGATCCGCGAGCGCCACCCCGGCGAATGCCGCCTGATCGGCTTCACCACCTATTCGGGTACGGTCACCGCCGCCGACGACTGGGGCGGCCCGGCCGAGCGCAAGATGGTCCGGCCGGCGCTGCCCGGCAGCGTGGAGGAGCTGCTGCACCAGGCGAGCAGCGGGGAGTTCCTGCTCTGGTTCGACGTGGCCAAGCCCGCCGCGGACGTGCTGCGGACGGCGCGGCTGCAACGGGCCATCGGGGTGATCTACCGGCCTCAGACCGAGCGGCAGAGCCACTACTTCCAGGCCCGGGTGGCCGACGAGTTCGACGCGTTGATCCATATCGACGACACCCGCGCGCTGGAACCGCTCGAGCGGACCGCCGTCTGGGAGCGGGGCGAGGCGCCCGAGACGTACCCGTTCGCGGTCTAGCCTCGGGAGGGATCATGAACATCGCGGAAGCCGGCGTGCGGATCCCGATCGGTGACGTGGCCCTGGACGCCGACGTCGCCGTGCCCGCCGAGCCGCGCGGAGCGGTGCTGTTCGCGCACGGCAGCGGCAGCGGGCGCCACAGCCCGCGCAACCGCTACGTCGCGGGGCGGCTCCAGGCCGCTCGCCTGGTCACCGTACTGGCGGACCTGCTGACCGCGGCGGAGGAACGGCGCGACGCCGTGACCGGCGAGCTCAGGTTCGACATCGGCCTGCTCGCCGACCGCGTGGCCGCGCTGACCGACTGGGCCAGGGCCGACACCAGGACCGCGGAGCTCGGCATCGGCCTGTTCGGCGCCAGCACCGGCGCCGCGGCGGCCCTGGTCGCCGCGGCGGAGCGGCCCGACGCGGTGCGGACCGTCGTCTCCCGAGGCGGGCGTCCCGATCTGGCGGACGACGTCCTCACCCGGGTACGCCAATCCACCCTGCTCATCGTCGGCGGCGAGGACCCGGCGGTCATCGACCTCAACCTCCGGGCGATGCGGCGGATGCCCGGCGAGGTCCGCATGGAGATCGTGCCGGGCGCGTCCCACCTGTTCGTGGAGCCCGGCACGCTCGAGCAGGTGGCCCGGCTGGCCACGGACTGGTTCGTCACCCGCCTCTGAAGTGTCAGCAGATCGTTTCGACGATCGGTGAAGCGTGGTTCCGTCGGGTCCGTCGCGCACTAGCGTCTATTCGCGGTACAGGCGTACGCGCGTAAAGGACAGGCCCATGGGGGAGCGGCTGGAAATCCATCGGCACGTGGTCGATGGCGGGGTGGCGCGATGGACGGACGCGGCCGTCCAACTGCGGGACAAGCTGGCCGAGGCCAGGGGCAGGATCGAGAGCCTGCACGCCGCCGCGCCGTGGGGGCACGACTCGGCCGGTCGGGAGTTCGAGCAGGCGTACCTGGCCGACGACGGCCCCAACGCCATGCTCCGGGCGGGCGCCGAGTCGGCGGACTTCGCGGTGGCGGCCGGTCCCGCGGTGACGGAGAACGTGGCCAACTCGGCCGGGGCCGACGCCGACCTGGTGGCGCCCAGACGCGTGATGCCGTCCTGATCATGCGTGGGGAAGGGAAGGCGTGACCCGAAACGTCAGCACCCCGGTCACCAGCCCTCTGGCCGGGCAGGACGACACGATCGGCAGCGGCGGTTATGCCACGGACATCACGCCCGCGTGGGGGACGAGTCTGCCCGCGTGGTGCGACGCGCTGATCGCGCTGCTGTCCTCCGGACAGATGTGGCCGGAGGCCAGCGAGTCCGGCGAGGCGGCGCTGGCCGTCGCCTTCGAGGACTGGAGCCAGGCGGCGCTGGAGTTCGCGGCGGCCGGGGGCACGGCGCGTGACCTGATCATGCAGGGCTACTTCGGCTCGGCGGCCGAGGAGTTCAAGAGGCAGGCCGACCAGCTCCTCGCGGAGGGGAAGGGCATCCCGGCCCTCGCCGCGCTGGCGCACGCGTACGCCCTCCAGCACGACAGTTACGCGCGTGAGACGCAGTACGCCAAGTTATTGATCAACGCCGGATTCTGGATCACGGTCTCGTCCATCGCCATCTCCGCGTTCGCGACGGCGGCCAGCGCGGGCGTTTTGACGCCGTTGATCGGCAAGTTCGCCGGACGGCTGCGGACGTTCATGGACAAGGTGTTCACCTGGCTGGAACGGGTGGCGAAGGGCAGGTACGCCGGGTCGGCCGCCATCAAGCAGGCGCCGAAGCTGGCCGCGCTGGGCGGACGGCAGGCCGGCAAGGGGCTGCTGGCCAGGGCGGCGGCCAGCCATATGCTCAGGGAGATTCCCGAGGAGATCGGTGAAGGCTTCCTGATGGACTACGTCGCCCAGAAGGAGCAGATGGATCGGGGCACCCGTACCCAGTGGGACGGGCAGAAGACCGCCTCCACGATCCTGGGCGACGCCTCGGGCGCGGTGCTCGCGTCGAAGGTGGCCGGGCCGGTGGCGGGGCTCGTCGGGCGGCTGCCCGGAATCAGATCGCTCAACGCCGCCGCGGGCGATGCTCCCGGAGCGCTCAACGCCGTCATGCGCTTTCCCGGCAGGGCGTTGCAGACCGGCCTCACGAACGCGGTGATCTCGACGCCGGCCGGCCTGGTCTCCAACGGCATCGTGTACGGCAAGTGGGACATGCCGACCGCGGAATCGCTGCTCGGCGGCGTCGTGGCGGGCGTGGGGCGGACGAACACGATCAGCCCGTTCAGCGTCGACGTCATGAGCGCGATCATCCACCCGCGCCAGGCCCTCGACACGGCCACCACCGCCGCACTGGCCGGCGACACGGCCCGCGCCGCCGCGACCGCCGCGCCGCCCGCTCCGGCGTCGCCCGTCTCGGCGCCGCCGGACACACCTGCTGGTCTCGGTGGGCCGGTCGAGGCCAGGGGCTTCCCGGCGCAGGACGTGGCCGCTACCCGGGAACGTGCGGAGGTCCCCCGGGGCGTACCGGACACCAAGGTGCCGACGTCCAGGCCGGAACCGGCCGGTAGCACGAGGACGTCACACCGCCCGGAACCGGCACAACAGGCACCAGAGCACCGGGAACCGGGACAGCAGCCCCGACAGGAGCCACAACAGCAGGCGGACCCGACGGACCCGACGGACCCGACGGATCCGGCGGGCCAGGCGGACACGACCGAGCACGTGGACACGCGCGAGCACGCTGAGCCGTCACCTCCCGCCGACCCGCTAGCTCCCGCCGAGATAGCGGATCCTACGGTCAGCCCGCAGGCCAGACCGGCCGAGGCGCCCTCTGTCCCGCCGGACCACACCCCCGTCCACGACGATCCCTCGTTCGACCACGTCCGCGACAACCTCAGCTCCACCCAAACCGACGCCGTTCATCGGGCCGAGCCGACAGCCACGGCGCAGGCGGACATCCCGGGCGGCACCCCGAGTGACGGCCCGCGCACCGCCGAGGACATCCCCACCCGGCGCCCGCAGGCGAGCACCGCCGATCCGGTGACCGGTGGCCGGAGCTTCTTCGACCTCCTGAGCGGCAAGGACGCCGTCCCCCCGCAGATGTACGGCCCGGCCCAAGACCGGAGCCAAGGGCGGCCGTACCAGTACGAGACCAGCGGCCCCGACCAGTGGAAGCTGACCGAGGAGGACAACGACCTCATCTTCCGGCGGGACATCGTCCCCGACCTGATGGCGGGCGTCAGACGGCCGGAGCACCCGCGCATCGTGTTCATCGGTGGCCAGGCCGCGTCGGGCAAGACCACCGCCCAGCAGTCGGCCATGGACGGCATGGGTCCCGACCGCGCCCTCATCGCCGACTTCGAGGGCCTGCTGAAGTACCACCCGAGGTACGCCCATCTGATGGCCGAGAACGACCGAATAGCCGCCAAACAGGCCGGCGGCGACGCGTACGCGTGGATGAAGAAGGTCATCGCCCTGGCCGCCGAGCTGCGGGTCAACCTCATCCGCGAAGGCGCGATGAACAGCAGCGAAGGCGTCGAGGCCGAGGCCGCCCAGTTCCACGCCCTCGGTTACCGCGCCGAGGCCCACGTCATGGCCGTTCCGGCGCCGATCAGCCGCCTGTCCGTGCTCAACCGCTACCAGCAGATGCGCGACCGGGACGGACACGGACGCCTCGTCTCCCAGGACATCCACGACCAGGGCTACGGCGGCATCCCCGACACCATGCGAGCCATCGACCGGGCCAGGTACCTGGAAGCGATCACCCTCCACCAATGGGGCGGCGAGATCGTGTACCGCAACTCCCTCGACGACACGGGACACTGGCGCGGCCCGGCCAGAGCCGAGGAGATCCTGCGGGAGGCGCGTGAGCGCCCGTTCACCCAGGAGGAGACCGACTGGTTCCGCAGGACGTACGCGGACCTCGACGGCAGGCTGCCGGAAGAGTTGCGGGCCCAGCTGCCCGAGATCGCCGACATGGCCGCCGCGCACGGCGTGGATCTCGATCCGGAGGGCCGGGCGGAGCGGCTTCGGGAGCGCTACACGGCCCAGGCGGACGGCGTCCTGCGAGATGAGCAGGTCGAGCAGCGCGAGCGGCTCTGGCAGGAGCACCAGCGCCGGCTGGCCGAGGCGGCGCCCGCCGAGCGCGAACGGCTGAGCCGGGAGCTCGCCGAGGAGTGGGACCGCCTGGCCGAGCAGCATGAGCTCGGCCGGGCCGGGCTGCGCGTGCTCGCGTACTGCACCGAATGGGACCCCCACAAGGGCGGCATCATCGCCGTCAACCGCAAGCTGGTCGAGGGGCTCGCGGAGGCGGGGCATGAGGTGTACGTCCGCGTGGGGCACGAGGTGCCGAGCGGCACGGGCGGCGAGCGGCTGCACGTGATCGGTCCTCGGCAGTACGACCCGGGGCGCAGCGAGATGGACCAGCTGGCGTTCGACGGCGAAGAGCTGCCACCGGACGTGGACGTGGTCATCGGACACAGCCGCTACTCCGGCCCGGCGGCCCTGCGGGCGCGTGACCAGCTGTATCCGGACGCGCCGCTCGTGCACGTCCTGCACATGGTGACCGGCGCGCTCGGCCGGATCGCGGACATGGAGGCGCTGGGCCGCGACTTCGAGGGCATCGAGCGGGCGCTGGTCGCCGAGGCCGACATGCTGGCCGGCGTCGGCCCGGTGCTCGCCACGGAGGCGCAGCGGCTCGCGGACTCCAACCCCGGCGATCGTGTGCCGCCCGTCCATGAGCTCCTGCCCGGCGTGCCGTTCGAGCTGTCCCGGCAGCGGCCCTTCTTCGGGGAGCGGACCCGTACCGTCCTGCTCATCGGCCGCGCCGACGCCGCCCAGAAGGGTGGGCACGAGGCGGCGCTGATGATCCGGGAGCTGCAGAAGGACCTGGACGTCCGGCTGGTCATCCGGGGCGCGGCCTCGGAGACCGTGCCCGAGGTGAAGGAACGGCTGTCGAACGTGGCGGGCCGTGAGGTCGAGATCAAGCCCTTCACGCTGGACCGCGAGGAGATCCTGGCGGACATGCGGAACGCCGACGTGGTGATCATGCCGTCGCGGGGCGAGGGGTTCGGGCTGGTCGGGCTGGAGGCGGCGGGCGCGGCGGTGCCCATCCTGGTGCCCCGGTCGAGCGGCGTCGGCGCCCTGCTCGGCGATCCCGGCCGCTTCCCGCCGGAGCTCACCCGCGCCAGCCTGGTCGAGCAGGGGTTCGAGGACAGGGTGCCGGTCGAGCGCTGGGCCACGCACCTGAAGGAGATCCTGGGGGACCTGCCCAGGGCGCAGGAGAAGGCTCGTCAGCTGCAGCAACTCCTGCGCGAGGCGAACGCCACGTGGAAGGGCGCCGGCGAGTCCCTGGTGGCCGCGGTGCAGGACCTGGCGACCCGGCAGGGACTCGCGGCGGGGCACGCGGCGGCGCCCGAGCTGCCGCCGATGCCGGGCGAGGGGTGGGTGAACTGCGCGCAGGGCCACGCCCACTGGGGCCTCTTCGGCGGGGCCGGGCTGCTGGTCCACCACCGCGCCCCCGGCGGCGAGACGCACGTACTCATGCAGCAGCGCGATCCGTCCGTCGACCAAGGGGGGACCTGGTCCCTGCCCGGCGGCGCGCGGGACAGCCACGAGTCGGCGGCCGAGGCGGCCCTGCGGGAGACCGTCGAGGAGAGCGACCTGCCGCCCGGCGAGGTCCACGTCGAGGAGGTCGTCAGGGACGACCACGGCGGCTGGTCGTACGACACGGTGATCGCCTCTGTCGCCGAGCGGATGCCCGTCGCCGTGAAGGGGAGCGAGTCCGGGGCGATGGCCTGGATCCCGATCTCCAGGGTCACGGAGCTCGACCTGCACCCCGGCTTCGCCGCCAGCTGGCCGCGCGTCCGAGCGGTGCTGGAGGGCGAGTCCCCCGTCCCGGCGGAGAGCGAGCCCGTCTATCCGGCGGCGGCCAGGTACGGGTTCGCCGACGCCCCGGCCCTGACCCTGCCCGCCCATCCCGTCACCGGCGCCCGGGTGACGAGGAGAGAGCCGCTCGCCCACGGCGACGGCCTGCTGAACCGGGAGCTCGTCACGTTCGACGACGGCACCCAGGCGACCTACGAGCGGTACGCGCGCGCGGGCGACGCCACGGTCAAGGTGCTCGACTCGCATGTGGGCCGCGCGGTCGGCGCGCGGGTCCCGCTGTCGTACGCGCTCGGCAGCCGGGACGTCTACAGCGACCACATGCCCGGCGAGCAGGCGACGGACCAGTCCTGGCAGCGCGCCGCCACCCGTGACGGCGTGTTCCTCGGCCTGTATCACGCGGTGACCGCCAAGCACGGCGTCACCCTCCAGGATCTCGCGCTCGGCCGGGGCGGTGCCCTCCTCGGGGTCGGCGACGGGGCCGCGTCCCACCTGCTGCTCCCCGACGCGGCGAACCCGTTCGTCCGCACGTTCTTCCGCGAGACCGAGCCACGCGTGTTCAGATGGGTTGACAACCCGATCCCGCCGAACGACATCGCGATCATCAAGCGGCAGCTGGACGGTCTGCGCCCGCTCTTCGAGCGCATGAACCGGCTCCACCTGCACGAGGCGATCCTCCAGCGCCTCTGGCACGTCGCCGAGCACGCGCGGGGCACCGGGCCGCTGCTGCCCAGGGCGGCGGACCACGCGGTCACGCTGCCCGTGACGGAGCCGGTCGGGCACTACGCGCCGCCTCCGCCGCCCGGCTCCCCGGAGCGCACGCACCACCGCCAGGTCGCCGAGGCGCTCCTGACCGGGGACGGCGCGTTCACCGACACCAGCCCCGCCAAGACGCACACCATCAACGCCCTCGCGGGCAGCATGCGGTCCTCGACGCCGGAGCTGGTCCTGGCCGCCGTCGGCCTGCACGTCGGCTCCGACATGGTCAACCGCCTGGGCGACGGCGACTACGTCCTCGCGCCGTTCAACGAGCGGTATCCGTCCATGGGCGCGCGGGTCCTGCACGTCGACGCGCTCGACCCCGCCGACCCGGCACACGCGCCGGACAGGGTGGTACGGATGGACGATCCGTTCGCCGAGATCCTGGTGCGGCGGATCGCGGTGAGCGAGCTCCTCGGGGCCTGGGCGCATCGCAACGCCAACAGCAACGTACGGGTGCTGGCGCTGCAGGAGGTCGTCCAGGAGGAGTTCGGTCTCACGGAGGCGATGTCCTGGCCGATGGACGGCAAGACGCGCAGCGCGGTCGACATGGAGCTCCTGTACAACCGCAAGACGCTGCGCGAGTTCATCCGCCGCCAGTACGAGCTCACCCAGGCCGAGCTGGCCCGGCGCGGCATCGAGGAAGTGATCGCCTACCGGGGCATGGCGTGGCCGGAGGGCGAGCACTCGGCGTGGGCCGGGCTGCGTCCGGGGGACATGTTCGAGATGCGGCACCGGCCGCTGGCGAGCTGGTCCGCCGACCGCCAGGTGGTCATGGACTGGCTGGACTCCCTCCCCGGCCGCGGCGTGCTCCTGATCGACAGGAAGCCCGCGCGGGACATCATCTCCGTGCCGCTCACGGGGATGGGCTTCTTCGGGCAGCGCGAGTTCGTCTCGCTGCCGGGCGATCGGCTGGCGACGCTGGACCACATCTCCGCGGGGATCGGCGGGTCCTTCGGGGAGGCCGAACCACCGATGGCCGTCGGCGACCACGGCGGCTGGACCCTGCGGCCGACCCCCGTGACCACGGGCGAACTCGACCTCACCGACCCGCTGAGCCACCGGATCGACCGGGTGCTCAAGGGGCAGGAACCCTATCCGTCGTGGTGGCCGCACGACGACTCCGGCTACCACGTCACCAAGCGCGATCTCGACTTCCTCGGCATGTCCCCCATGCAGCTCAAGTGGCTCGTCACCCGGCAGGCCCCCATGGGCATGACACCGGAGCGGTATCACCGCTACGCCGGCGAGCTGCTCGACGCGATCGGGCGCGACGGCATCGGACCGGCCGAAGTGGACATCCGGCTCAAGGGGACCGGCGCCGAGTTCTTCGCCGGGCTGCACAAGACGTTTCCCGCCGAGGACGAGCTGGCCGGCAACCCGGAGGCGCTGCGCAGGCTCCGGGAATGGTTCGGCGACGACCCGAACCGTCCGTTGCGCCGCCCGTTCGACTCGATGTACCGGCTCGGCCTGGAGCAGCCGCCCAGCGACTATGACATGGACATCTCCAGCAGCGCGATGGTGCAGGTGGCCCGCTCGCACTGGCCGCCCGGCCGCTATCCGGGCGACTTCATGGGCGGCCACGGCTACATCGACAAGGACAGCCTGATGAGAGCCTTTCCCGAGCTGGCGGCGTGGAAGAATGACTGGGAGACGGCGCTGGGGCGGCCCATATCGCTGGGCCTGTTCGAGTCCAGCGGGCCGTTCGACGGGACGAGCATGGGCTCCGAGCTCTCGTCGCACTTCCGCGACACCGACTGGATCATCCACCGCCCGGCCAACCCGAGAGCCTGGCTGACCACCTGGCCGTCACCCGACACGGGCGGGCCGTTGGCGGACGTGCCGCCCGGCCGGCCGTCCACTGACGGGCCGTCCACCAACCGGCCGTTCGTCGATGGACCGTTCACCGACGGGCCGTCGACCCGACGAGAGGGAGAGTGACGATGCTCTGGCCGGCACTCCGTGTCCTGGCCCACGGGCACCTGGCCGCCGATCAGGTGCGGCAGCTGATCGGCGCCCTGGACCTGGACGAGGTCCCGCGTGCCGAAGGGCCGGGGGAGGAGGCGAGCCTGGCACACCGTACCTTCACCGACGACGCCGGGGCGCGGCTCGTTCTGGACCTCTCGCGGGTCGGCGAGTCGGGCTGGCTGCTGGCCCTGTTCTCCGATGGGGCGCCGCCGCCGGAGACCGTCGAGAGCCACCGTCGGCTCCTCCGCGACGCCGCCGAACGCCTCGGCCTGACGATCGTCCAGGTCGACCCGCCGCAGACCGCTGACGAGGTCTTCCTGACGCCGACCCCGCCGGAGGGCGCGATCGGGGAGTCGTGGGAGCTGCCGTACGACGAGCTGGACCAGCTGTGGCAGCACCTCGGAGTGCGCGACGACGCGCCCCGTGAGGTGAAGAAGGTCAAGCTGGCGGCGATGACCCGGGCCCCCGTCTGGGCCGCTGCCCCGGACCGGCTACGCCGTCAGGCCGCCGACTTCCTACGCGACTGACTCACCGAGTGCCGATGAACGTCTGGCCGAGCAGTTCCTGAGACAGGTCCCTGGCCAGACCCGCGAGCGCCTCCCCGCTGTCGCCCGGCCCGAAGGCGGCGCCGGGGGACAGGCGCGCGGCCAGCTCGTCCAGCAGGTCGGCGATGATCATCGCCTGGAGCTCCGTGACGGTCACGTTGCGGGCCGGCTCGCCGGGCTGCCGGTCGTCGAGCCCACGATCGCCGGCCAGCCGCTGCCGCAGGTCCGCCGCCCGCTGCTCCAGAGTGATGGGCTCTCCCGGACCGTCCCCCTCATAGCGCAGGGACGTCAGGCAGTGCCGGAACGGATCCAGCTGCGACATTCGGGGTTTCGTCCTCTCAGCGGGCGACATCGTCAGGACCGCCATGCTACCGATTAATGCTGGACGCCGCCGAATGGCGGGGTAGGTTCGGCCACGTGCCACGCTCGCATGAAACCTGGCTGGGCGAGATAAAGCCCCAGGTCACGCCGCTGCCGCCGGAAGGATGGCAGCCATGGCCTTTGTGCCAGTTCATCCTAAAAATACATAGTAGATGCGACTTGAGGTGCGATTATTGTTAGGTCTACGAAATGGCCGATCAAAGCTGGAAAGAGCAGCCGCGTCGGGTTTCGAAAGACGTCATCGCGCACACCGCCTCCCGGATCGCCGAGCACGCTCACGCGCACCGGATGCCGTCCGTCCACCTGATCCTGCACGGCGGGGAGCCGCTCCTGGCCGGTGCCGACCACATCGCCCATACCGTCCGGGCCGTCAGGCAGGCCCTGGGGCCGGGCGTACGTCTCGACGTGAGCCTGCAGACCAACGGGATGCGCCTCGACGAGACGTACCTGAAGCTGTTCGACGATCTTGGGGTCCGCGTCGGCCTCAGCCTGGACGGCGACGCCGCCGATCATGATCGGCATCGGCGGCGGGCCGACGGGAGCGGTAGCCACGCGACCGTCTCCGCCGCGCTCGACCTGCTCACCGAGCGCTACCTCCACCTGTACGGCGGGCTCCTCTGCACGGTCGACCTCGACAGCGACCCCCTCACCACCTACGAGGCGCTGCTGGAGTCCGGGCCGCCGCGGATCGACTTCCTCCTGCCGCACGGCAACTGGGCCGAGCCGCCGCCTGGCCTGCCCGCCGAGGACGGCGCGACGCCGTACGCCGACTGGCTGATCCCGATCTTCGACCGGTGGTACGGCGCGCAACAGAGGGAGACCGAGGTACGGCTCTTCGCCGACATCCTGCACCTCCTCATGGGCGGCACGTCGTCGAGCGAGAGCCTCGGGCTGGGCCCGGCCCGGATGGTGGTGATCGAGGCCGACGGCGGCATCCAGCAGTCCGACACCTTGAAGTCCGCCTATCCCGGCGCTCCCGTCACCGGGTTCCACGTCGCCCGCGACACCTTCGACGCCGTGCTCCGGCATCCGGCCGTCATGAGCCGACAGCTGGGCGCCGAGGCCCTCGCGAAGGAATGCCAGGACTGTCCGGTCCTGTCGGTCTGCGGCGGCGGCCTCTACGCGCACCGCTACGACCCGGACAGCGGTTTCGGCAACCGTTCGGTCTACTGCGATGACCTGTTCCGTCTGATCACCCATATCCGCGGCGAGGTCGAACGCGACGTCGCCGCCCTGCTGGAAGGGCGCCGATGAGCCTCAAGCACCACAGCATCCCGGACGAGCACTTCCACGCGCTGGGCTCGGGCGCGGGCGGCGCGCCGGCGGCCCGCCTGCTGCTCAGCGCCCAGCACAGCAAGCACGTCCTGCTCATCCACGGGGTCGGCCGCGCCGCCCCGGAGGCGTACCGGCTGCTGAGCGAGGCCCAGAGGCATCGCCCGGAGGCGGTGGCGGCCGTGCTTCGTCATCCCGCCGTCGGCGCCTGGGCCTGGCGTACCTACCACGCGCTGGCTACAGGGTCCGGCGGGCACTCGCCCGCCCGGCTGGCCGCCGTGGCGGCCGCGGCCGCCGTCCGTTCGGGCATGGACTTCGAGATCGAGGTGCCCGCCGAGGAGGGCGGCATCATGCTGCCGTCCCTCGGCCGCGCCGTACTCGCCGGCTCCGCCGGCTCCTCGGCGACGGTCAGGCGCGCGGGCGGCCCGGCGGAGGTGATCGGCGACGAGACGGTACGCATCCCGGACGATCCCCATCAGGACGCCCCCGGCTGGCAGGCGCTGCGCCGCCTGGAGGCCATGGCCCAGGGCGCGTCGAGCTGGAAGCGGCCCTGCTCGGGGGGCGTGACCAGGGGCTGGTGGCGTACCTGTGCGCCCGTGCCCTGTCCCGGATGGGGGACCGCGCCCGCGCCGCCCAGGTCGTGCGCGAGGCGACCCGGCCGCCCCTCACCTCCTACCAGCGGCGGATCTTGGCGGACCTGCGGTAATTGCCAGCATTGTCCGGCGCCTCGAACCTGCTGCTCGGTTACCCCAGCAACGGCAACGGCGGTCGTACCCTGCAGCACTGCAGCGGCGCCTCGGTGACGCCGAGCTACAACATCAACTACCACCGGGTGAGGCTGGTGGTTTGCTCTCGCGGTCCCGTCTGGGTGAGGGGAGGCCGGTAGCGTGTGGCTGGTTGATGGCAGCCCAGCCCGCTATGCCGCGTGTGGCGATGTTGCGGGCTGCGATGTGGTCGGCGTGCCCAGCGAGGCCACACCTTGTGCAGATGAACCGGCCCCGCGCCGGCCGGTTCGCCCTGCTGATATGCCCGCACTCCGGACACGCCTGCGACGTATACCCGGGGTCGACCAGGACGAAGGCGATCCCGGCTCGCGCGGCCTTGTAGCGGGTGAAGGTGATCTGCTGGGCGAAGGCCCAGCCGTGCAGGGTGCGCCGCTGGAACCGATGAACCCTTACCCGCCCGCGGATACCCTGCAGATCCTCCAGGGCGACACCACGGCCGGTGCGTTCGGCTTCGCGCACCACATGCTTGCTGATTTGGTGGTTGAGGTCGGTCATCATCCGGTGTTCACGGCCGGACAGGCGGCGCAGCACCCGCCGCGCCGCAGAAGTCCCCTTCTTCTGCAACCGCCGACGCTGGCGATGCCGCCGCTCCCGCAGGGTGCGGACATGGCCGTTACCGCCGACCGGCCCCGACAGCGCCGGACCGGGCAGCACCGCGCCATCGGAGGTGACCGCCAAATTGGCCACCCCTTGATCCACGCCGATGAAGCCGCTGACCGGCTCACGCAACGCCGGCTTGGGCAGGGTGAGGGCGACCTGCAGCAGCCACACGCCGCGCCGGCAGATCAGGTCGGCCTCCCCGAGCGGCAGGGCGTCCACGGCTTTGAGGTCTTCCGGCCGGCCGACGTAGGGCACGGTGACGCGGCCGGTGGGGGTCCACAGCGACATGCTGCGGGCGTCCCGGTTGAAGCTCATCAGTCGGGCGTCGTAGGGGACGGCGCCGTGCGGGCGGAAGATGTGGGCGCGTTTCTTGGTGGCGCGCCGGTTGGCGTAGGCGCCGGCGACCCGGGCGATGGCCCGCACGGCCGCTTGCGCGCCCAGCCCGGCCACCTGCGCCCGCACCTCGTAATAGGCCAGCCGATGCAACTCCACCACAGCGAAGACACGGTGCTGCCAGGCCAGGCGGGAGACGACGGTGGCCGCCTGATTGCACAGCAGCACCGCTGCTGCCAGCGCGTCGGCCTGGGCGGGTGCGGGTGTGAGCCGCAACTGTACGACCGTGGGCAGGCCGTTGCGTTTGGTGGTGGAGCGGCGGATCGCCATCGTGCACCTCCTGTCACAGGACCATCACCCACCGTACATATTACCGAACGTGACCGAGTCTTTCCATACTGTTTTCGAAAGGAGGGGTGGCGTTTTCTCCCGGCCCTGAAGGACCGGGTCTCCGCGCCACCATTCAGATGAAGTACGCGATGGTGTGCGACATGGGCGGCGGCTCCAGCGGCGGGCCGTGGTTCCAGGACTTCAACAAGGTCACCGGCACCGGCTACCAGATCTCCGCGCACGCGCTGCGCAACACCACCACGAGCTACGGCGCCTACTTCGGCCCCGAGGCGCTGAAGACCTTCCGCGCCGCCGAGGCCGCCTGACGCCTGTTCACCGCCCGGGCCGAGCCTGCCTGACCCCTGTTCACCGCGCGGGCCGAGGCCGCTTGGCCCGCGCTCATCGCGCCGCCCCGCCGAGCCGCAGCATCACCTTGCCGCTGCCGCTCGCGGGGTCGGCGGCGATGGCGAGCGCCTCGGCCGCCCGGTCGAGGTCGAAGCGATGGCTGATGATCGGGGAGACGTCGAGGCCGTCCCGCATGGCGCTCAGGGCCTCGTCGATCTCCTCGGCGAAGCGGTAGGAGCCGATCCAGGTGATCTCCCTGGTCACCAGGTCGCCGAGGGCCGCGGAGACGGCCGTGCCGGGCAGGCTGCCGACCTGGACGAGGGTGCCGCCACGGGCGGTCGCCCGCAGGACGGAGCCGAGCGCGGCCGGGCTGCCCGATGCCTCGAAGACCAGCTCGACGTCCTGGGGGAGCGTGGCGTCCCCGCCGACCTGGACGGTCTCGTCCGCGCCCATCGCGCGGGCGACGGCGAGCGAGGTCGCGGCGATGTCCGAGGCGATGACCATGCCCGCCCCGCGGTGTTTCGCGGCGGCCACGACCAGTGAGCCGATCGAGCCGGAGCCGTTGACCAGCACGGTCTTCCCGCGCAGGTCCCCGGCGCGGTGCACGGCGTGCATCGCCACGGCGAGGGGCTCGGCGAGGGCGCCGCGCTCGGTGTCCACGCCCTCGGGCAGCGGCCGGATCTGATCCGCGCGGACCACCCTGTACTCGCTGAACCCGCCGTCGGTGTGCGGGTCGAAGGCGGCCGACCCGAAGTAGCGGACCCGGGGGTAGAGGTTCGTGCGGCCGGCGAGCCGTTCGGGCAGGCGGCCGTCGCCGACCAGCTCGGCCGGGTGCACGGTGACCGGCTGCCCGACCGTCAGTCCGCTGACGCCCGCGCCGATCCCGGCGATCCGGCCGGCGACCTCGTGCCCGAGCACCAGAGGGTGCTTGAGCACGGCGGTCCCGGACGCCCCGTTCTTCCAGTACGAGATGTCGGAGCCGCAGATCCCGCCCCACTCCATGGCGAGCAGGACCTGCCCTTCGCCCGGCTCCGGATCGGGGCGCTCGTCGATCCGGAGGTCACCGGGACCGTGTACGACGGCCGACTTCATACCGCGTCCTCCAACCGGACCAGGTCGCGCCCGCGGGTCTCAGGGGAGAGGACGGCGGACAGCAGGGTGATGAGCGAGTAGACGACGAGCATCGCCGCGATGGGCCACCAGCTGCCGGTGACGGCGGTGAGGGTGGCGGCCACGACCGGGCCGATGGCGGTGGCCAGGATGCCGCCGATCTCCTTGGCCAGGGCGAGCTGGGTGAAGCGGGTCCGGGAGCCGAACAGCTCGGCCATCGTGACGCTCTCCAGCGAGAACAGGCTCAGAACGCCGACGTTCAGCCCGAGGATCATGCCCAGCATCAGGGCCGCCGTGCTGCCGGAGATGATCATCAGCATCATCGGGAACGCGAAGGCGATGGTCAGCAGCGTGACCGCGATGTACATCGGGCGGCGGCCGAAGCGGTCGCCGAGCAGGCCGACCACCGGCACGGTGACGAAGCCCACCAGCGAGCCGTAGACGATGGCGCTGGTCGGGATCGACCGGTCGACGAGCAGTGTGGCGGCGATGTAGCCGACGAGGAAGGTCTGGACCAGGCCCGAGTTGCCGGCCTGGCCGAACCGCAGGCCGAGGGCCAGGAAGAACGCCTTGCCCTTGCGCTGGCGGAGCCCGGCCTCGAGCACGCCCTCATCCTTCTTCTGGAAGACCGCCTCGGCCTGCGTACGGGACATCGCGACGCCGTCCACGACGTCGGGGCGTTCCTCGAAGACCGGGCTCTCCTTGAGATTGCGGCGTACCCAGACTGCGAAGACCATGACCACGAAGCTCAGCAGGAACGGCACCCGCCAGCCCCATGTGAGCAGCTGATCCTCACTGAGGACGGCGAGCAGGATCGCCCACAGGCCCGACGCCGCCAGCGTGCCGGTGTTGGTGCCGAGAGACACCAGCGAGGAGATCAGGCCGCGACGCTTTACAGGGGCGTACTCCGCGAGCATGACGGTCGCCCCGGCGATCTCGGCGCCGGCCCCGAAACCCTGGATGAGCCGCAGGGCGACCAGCAGGATCGGGGCGAGGATGCCGATCACCGCGTAGGTCGGCAGGACGCCGATCAGTGTGGTCGAGGCGCCCATGAGCAGGATGGTGATGATCAGGACCTTCTTGCGGCCGATCCGGTCGCCCATCCGGCCGAAGTAGATGGCGCCGGCCAGCCGGGCGACGTAGCCGACGCCGTAGGTGGCCATGGCGGCGATCAGGCCGATGGCCGGGCTGACGTCCGGGAAGAAGATCTTGTTGAAGACGATGGCGGCCGCCAGCGAGTACAGCTGGAAGTCCATGAACTCCATCGCCGTGCCGAGCCAGCCGGACATGGCCGCCCTGACGAGGTCGCGGGTCGTTCTGGTCACGGCGCCCGCGGGCTCCATGTGGGTGCTGTCTGTCATCGTGAACCTGTCATCGTGTACTCCGGATCAGATTTCGACGTGGCCGGCCCGCAGAGCGGGCAGCCGGTCGGCGATGCCGGCGACGAGCGCGCCGTCACCGGCCAGGTCCGCCGCGCCGAGCACGTGAAGCAGGCGGCGGATGGTGTCTTCGTGGTCGGCCGCCTCATGCCAGCAGGCCGCCAGCTGCGCGGCGGCCGGATCGGTCGTGCCGAACAGCTGGCCGTCGTCGGCGGGGCGGGTGGCGTTCGCCCAGGCGGCGAGCGCTAGTTCGAGCGCCGGGGTGGCGGCGCGGGCGGCGCGCAGCGAGCGCAGGGCGCCGAACCAGCGTTCCGGGATCTTCCGGGAGCCGTCGGAGCCGATCTGCCGGAGCAGGTGCCGGATTTTGCGGTTACGGAACCGTTTGACCAGGTCATCAGCGTAGGCGACCGGATCGGGGCCGCCCTCGGGCAGCGTCGGCGCGACCTCCGCGCTCAGCGCCCGGACCAGCCGTTCACCCCAGCCGGTCTCCAGGACGTCGGCGATCGTCGCGCAGCCGGCCGCCGCGCCCAGATAGGCCAGGGCCGAGTGGGACCCGTTGAGCAACCGCAGCTTGGTGAGCTGGTACGGCACGACGTCGGGGACGAACAGGGCGCCGTCGAGCTCCCATGACGGCCGGGGCCCGGCGAAGGAGTCCTCCAGGACCCACTGCCGGTACGGCTCGCCGACCACCGGCACCTCGTCCCACACGCCGAGCGCGGCGCGGGCCGCCTCCCGGTCCGCGTCGGTCGTCGCCGGCACGATGCGGTCGACGATCGTCGAAGGGAAGGCCACCGACGTCGCCATCCAGTCGAGGACGGCCCGCCGGTCGGGCCACGAGGAGGCTTCGACGAAGCCGCGTACCACCGTGCCGAGCGCGGCGCCGTTGGCGGCCATGTTGTCGCAGGACACGACGCTGATCGGGGCACCACCGGCGCGCATCCGCGCGGCGAGCCCCACGGCGAGCCCGCCGACGACCGTGGTGATGTCCGCGGTCCGCGCCGCCGCGAGGTCCGCCGCGATCTCCGGGGCGCCGGTGTCGAGCCCGTCGGCGCCGGGGCGGCGGTAGTGGCCCGCCTCGGTGATCGTCAGGGTCACCACCGTGACGCCGGGATCGGCGAGCAGCTCGTCGACCCGCTCGGCGTCCTGGCGCATCCCCAGGGCGCCGACGATGGACCCGATCGCGCGGGTGGTGGTAGCCGTGGGGCGGCGCTCGGCCACCGAGTACAGGCAGTCCTGCACGCGCATCGCCTTGACCACCCGCGTCGAGCGTGGGGCCACGGCGACGATCCCCCACGGCTCGCCGCTCCGGGCCGCCGCGCTCTCGGTGTAGACCGCCTGGTGGGCCCGATGGAACGCGCCGAGGCCGAAGTGGACGACCTTCGGGCGCAGTTCCCGGGGATCGACGGCCGGGCGCAGGTCAGGAGCGATCCGGTCGAGCGTGGCGAGGCTCAGCGAGGGCAGGATCGAGGTCTTCACCAGTCATGCACCGAGCCGTCGAGGCGCCGCGCGACGGGCAGGTAGCGAGCCTCATAGGGGAAGCGCGCGGCCTCCTTCTCGTCGTACTCGACACCGAGACCGGGCTCCTCCGACGGGTTGAGCATGCCGTCGGCCAGCGTCACCCCGCTGCGGAAGACCTCCGCGGCCTCGTCGGGGTGGCCCATGTACTCCTGGATGCCGAAGTTGGGCACCGAGAGGTCGACGTGTACCGCGGCGGCCAGGGTGATCGGTGAGAGGTCCGTCGCCCCGTGGGAACCGGTTCTGACCTGGTAGAGCGCGGCCAGGTCGAAGATCCGGCGCAGGTGCGTGATCCCGCCGGCGTGGACGACGGTGGTGCGCACGTAGTCGATGAGCTGCTCGGTGATCAGGTGCTGGACGTCCCAGATCGAGGTCAGCGCCTCGCCGACCGCGATCGGCGTCGTCGTGTGCTGACGGATGAGCCGGAACGACTCCTGGTTCTCGGCCGGTGTCGGGTCCTCCATCCAGAACAGCCGGCAGTCCTCCACCCGCTTGCCGAAGCGGGCCGCCTCGATCGGCGTGAGCCGGTGGTGGATGTCGTGCAGGAGGTGGAAGCCGAAGCCGAAGCGCTCGCGTACGGCTTCGAGGTAGGTCGGCGCGAACCCGAGATAAGCCTCGGTGTCCCACGGCTGCTCGTCGGGCAGCGAGGACGCGGCCGGTTCGTACACCTTGCCCTTGCGGATCCCGTAGGTGCCGCCGACGTCCGGGACGGCGGCCTGGGCGCGGACCGCCTTGTAGCCGAGATCGAGGAACCGCTCGACGTCGTCGAGCAGGGAGGGGACGTCCATGCCGCTGGCGTGTGAGTAGACCATGACGCCGTCACGGGAGCGTCCGCCGAGCAGCTGGTAGACCGGCAGACCGGCGACCTTGCCCTTGATGTCCCACAGGGCTGTGTCCACGGCGGAGATGGCCGTCATCGTGACGGGGCCGCGGCGCCAGTACGCGCCACGGTAGAGGTACTGCCACATGTCCTCGATCCGCGCCGGATCCTTGCCGATCAGCAGCGGTACGAGGTGCTCCTGCAGGTAGCTGGCCACGGCCAGCTCGCGGCCGTTCAGCGTGGCGTCGCCGAGGCCGGTCACACCGTCCGAGGTCGTGATGCGCAAGGTGACGAAGGTCCGCCCCGGGGAGGCCACGAACACCTCGGCACGCTCGATCTTGCTCACAGGTCCACTCCTTCGGACGATCTCCGACACTCTGTAGTCGAGCAGTACTGATATACAAGCATCTGTCGCACAGATGCGCAATACTAGTTGTGCGATGACCGGGTAGGGTGAGCGTGTGGCCGGATCGAACCAGCGGCGGACCAGTCGTCGCACTGTTTACGAGGCCCTGCGCCGCAAGGTCCTGACCCTTGAGCTCCCGCCGGGGACGGCCCTGTCCGAGAACGAGCTCGCGGCCGCGCTCAAGGTGAGCCGCACGCCGGTCCGCGAGAGCCTGATCCTGCTGTCCGAAGAGGGCCTGGTCCAGATCTTCCCCCAGGTCGGCTCGTTCGTCTCCCGCGTCGACCCGGCCAGAGTGGCCGACGCGCAGTTCCTGCGTGAGGCCGTGGAGCTGGCCTCACTCGACGACCTGCCCGCCGAGCTCGACACCGACCTGGTCGAGGAGCTGCGGCAGAACCTCAGGGACCAGCAGCGGCCCGACCTCGACATCGAGGGGTTCTTCGCCCTCGACGAGGCCTTCCACCAGGGCCTGCTGCGGCTGAGCGGGCACGGCAGCGCCTGGACGACCGTGGCCTCGGCCAAGGGGCATCTGGACCGCGCGCGCCGGCTCGGCCTCCATGTGACCTCCCCGACGAGCTTCGCCGCCCAGCACGTCGAGATCCTCGACGCGGTGGTCCGCGGCGACGTGGTGCTGGCCCGCACGGCCATGCGCACCCACTTGAGGGCGGTCTTCAACGACGTCGAACGCATCCGGGAGCACTCCCCGGAGCTGTTCGCCACGGACTCCGGCTCGGCTCCGGTCCGCCGCAACGTCGTCGTCTGGGAGTAAGGGCGGGCTTGAGTCTCCACTTAGGGGAGGCGCAAGGGTGGAAGGCATGGACGGCGACACGCTCTACTCGATCGGCGAACTGGCGCGGCGGACCGGCCTGACGGTCAAGGCCATCCGGTTCTACTCCGACCGCGGGATCGTGCCGCCGACCGGCCGAAGCCCGGCCGGCTACCGCCGCTACGACGTCGACGCCCTCGCCCGCCTCGAACTGGTGCGGACGCTGCGCGACCTGGGGCTGGACCTGCCCACGATCCGGAAGGTCGTGGACCGGGAGGTCTCGCTCGCCGAGGTCGCCGCGGCGCACGCCGACGCGCTGGCGGTGCGGATCCGCACGCTGCGGCTGCGGCGCGCGGTGCTGACGGCGGTGGCCAGGCGCGGGTCCACCCCTGAGGAGATGGATCTCATGCACAAGTTGGCCAAGCTCTCCGAGGACGAACGCCGCCGGTTGATCGGCGACTTCCTCGACACCGCCTTCGGCGGCCTGGACGCCCACCCCGGGTTCGCGGGAGTCATGCGCTCGATGACCCCCGAACTGCCCGACAATCCCGAACCCGAGCAGGTCGAGGCGTGGGTGGAGCTCGCCGAGCTGTCCCAGGACCCGGACTTCCGGGCCGGCGTGCGGCACCTGGCCGAGCAGTACGCGGCCGAGCGGGCCCAGAGCGACACCACGCTCCCGCGCCGCGACTCCGCCGCGATGGTCCGCGACGAGGCGGGTCCGGCCCTGGCGGCCGGCATCGACCCCGCCTCGCCCCGAGCCGAGGCGGTCGTGGCGGCGGTCACGGCCCGATACGCGCACGTCTACGACTGCCCCGACGACGCCGATCTCCGGCGCCGCCTGCTGGTACGGCTGGAGAGCGCGAACAACCCGAGCTGGGAGCGCTACCTGCGGCTGCTCGCGGTGATCAACGGCTGGCCCGCCCCGGAGAGCCTGGCGCCGGCGCTCGACTGGTTCATCCGCGCCCTGCGGGCCAGCGGCACGCATAGTGCCAGTTCAGAGGGGAAAGAGGGACGCATGTAGCCATTGATGGGGGCGTCATGGTCTCTTCGCAAGGTGTCTTCAGGCGCAAACCGGTGGAGCAGATCGCCACCGAGCACGAGGGGGAGCTGTCCAGGTCACTCGGTCTGTGGCAGCTCACCGCCATCGGGGTGGGCGGCATCATCGGCGCGGGGATCTTCGCCCTGGCCGGCGCGGTCGCCAACCAGACGGCGGGGCCGGCGGTGCTGGTGTCCTTCCTCATCGCGGGGGTGGCCAGCGCCGCCGCCGCGTTCTCCTACGCCGAGTTCGCGGGCATGATCCCGAAGTCGGGCTCCGCCTACACCTACGGGTACGCGGTCCTGGGAGAGATCGTCGGCTGGTTCATCGGCTGGGACCTGCTGCTGGAGTACACCGCCATCGTCGCGGTCGTGGCCATCGGCATCTCGGGCTACTTCGGCTTCCTCGTCCAGCAACTCGGCTTCACGCTGCCCGCCTGGATGCTCGGCGCGCCCGGCACCGGCACCGGGCACGTGGTGGACCTGTTCGCGGTCCTGTTGTGCCTGCTCATCGCGTACCTGCTGAACCTCGGCATCCGCGCCGCCGCCAGGTTCGAGACGTGGGTGGTGGCCATCAAGATCGCCGTCGTGGTGCTGGTGATCGTGGTCGGGTTCTTCTACATCAAGCCCGCCAACTACACGCCGTTCTTCCCGTTCGGGATCGGCGGCGCGATCACCGGGGCCGCGACCGTGTTCTTCGCGGTGTTCGGCTACGACGCGATGAGCACCGCGGCCGAGGAGTCGCGGGACGCCCGGCGGCACATGCCGAGAGCGATCATCTACTCGCTGACCATCTCGATGATCCTGTACGTGCTGGCCACGCTCGTGCTCACCGGCATGCAGAACTACCGCGACATCGACCCGGAGAGCGGCTTCGCCACGGCGTTCGCCTCCGTGGGGCTGTCCGGGCTGGCCTCGCTGATCGCGGCCGGCGCCGTGGTGGGCATCCTCACGGTCATGTTCACCTTCATGCTCGGCGTCACCCGGGTCTGGTTCTCGATGAGCCGCGACGGGCTGCTGCCGCAGTGGTTCGCCAAGCTGCACCCGGTACGCCGCGTGCCCACGAGGGTCACGTGGATCGTGGGGGTCGCGTCGGGGGTGATCGCCGGGTTCCTGCCCATCCGGGAGGCCGCCGAGCTGACGAACATCGGGATCCTGCTGGCGTTCGTGGTCGTGTGCGTGGCGGTGATCGTGCTCCGCTATCGGCAGCCCGAGCTGCCGCGTACGTTCCGCACACCAGGCATGCCGGTGGTGCCGGCCCTCGGGGCGCTCTTCTCGATCTGGCTGATCACGTTCCTGGACCCGCTGACGTGGCTGCGGTTCGCCGTCTGGTTCGTGCTGGGGCTGATCATCTACTTCACCTACAGCCGCCGGCACTCTCAGCTGGCCTGACGCTCCCTGGACCAGATGCCCGAGGGGGCCGCGCGGGTGGGGTGTGGATAACCGCTCGATCGCTAACTATGTGCATTAACCTAACCACCGTGAGTAACAGAGCCGCTGCCGGCGCCCCCCTCCTTCGCCGTACGATCGCTCGCGTTCTGCACCGCATCGGGCGGCGCGGCGCCTCCCTGGCGTTCGTCGGTCTGCTAAGCATGGCCATCGCCGCGTCCCTCGCGTTCGTGCCGGCCGATCAGCGGGTCGCCCCCGGATACGCCATGCTGGCCTCCATCGCCCCCTTGACCGTCTGGGCGCTGGTCTGGTGCGCCACCGGCGCTCTGTGCCTGGTGCAGATGTTCATGCGCTCGGACCGGGTGGCCTTCGCCGCCGCCACCGCGCTGCTCATGATGTACGGCCTGGTCTACCTGCTCTCGACGTTCACCGGCGTCAACCCACGCGGGTGGGTAGGCGGCGCGGTCTGGCTGGCCTTCGGCGGCTGGATCGCGCTGATCGCCACCTGGCCCGAGGCCGTCGTGGTGAGCCGCTTCCCGGGTGGCCGGGCCGACGCGGCGGCCGTCATCGTCGCCGACGGCGCCGGAGTCATCCAGTCGTGGAACCCCCAGGCCGCGACCCTGTTCGGCTGGACCATCGACGAGGCGGTCGGACGGTCGCTGACCATCCTGATGCCGCCCCGCTTCCGCGGCCAGCACGCCGCCGGCCTGGCCCGGGTCGGCTCCACCGGCCGCTCCGACCTGGCCGGGCGGGACATCCCGCTGGTCGGCCTGCACCGCGACGGCAGCGAATTCGCCATCGCCCTGACCGTCAACGCCTGGCACAGCGATGACGGCGTCACCTATACCGGCGTGGTGCGGCCAGTCGGAGGCGGCAGTGTCCAACCTGAGTAACATCCTCATCCAGCTCTCCGTCGGCATCGTCCCGCTCGGCGTGGCCTACCTCGCCTTCCGCTCGGCCACCGACGCCAACAAGAAGACGCAGCAGACGGCGCTGATGCAGGCCGAACGCCACGCCGAGCTCGAACGCTCCAAGGTGGACGCCGACGCCTTCGTCCGCGCCAAAACGATCTACGAAGACGCGTTGACCCAGATGGAGAAGCAGGTGGCCCGCTTGCAGGGCCAGGCCGCCCAGGTCAGCGCCGACCTGGCCAGCGAGCAGACCGGCGCGGCCGCGATGCGCGAGCAGATCCGCCAGTTCCAGGCCCAGATCCGCGCCCTCGAGCGTACCGTGATCGCGCTGCGCGCCCAGCTCATCGCGGCCGGGCTCTCTCCCGTGGCGGTCTCCGAGACCACCGGGCCGTTCATGATCGGACATCCGCCGCGCCCCCGAACGGCGGAATGAGGCGGTCTGTCATCACTTCGCGGGCGGTCGCTAAGATCGGCGCCACCTCGAACGGTGGAGGACCGATCATGACCAAGGAGACGGAGACGCTCCTCGCGTCCCTGAACAGCCAGCGTGAGCACGTGCTCGGAATACTGGACGGCCTTCCGGCGGACGCGCTGCGGCGGCCGGTGCTGCCGTCGGGGTGGACGTGCCTGGGACTCGTCCGCCACCTCGCCCTCGACGTCGAGCGGTTCTGGTTCCGCGCCGTCGTGGCCGGCGAATCGGTCGAGCTCGAAAGCGGGGACGCCGCCTGGCAGGTCGCCCCCGACGAGCCGGTCGAGACCGTGCTGAACTTGTACCGGCGGGAGATCGAGCTGGCGAACGCCATCATCGCCGCCACCCCGCTCGACGCCGGACCGGCCTGGTGGCCCGACGAGCTCTTCGGTGACCAGCCGCCCCGGGACCTGCTCACGGTCATCCTGCATGTGATCACCGAGACGGCGTGTCATGCCGGGCACCTCGACGCGGTCCGTGAGCTGACCGATGGCCGAACCTGGCTCGTCCTGACGTAGCCCTCTGCCCGTCACTCGGTGCGGAGTTCGTCCGGGTGCAGGGTGCGGCGGAGGAGGGGACGGGCGGCTCTGGCCACCAGGAGAGCCGTCAATACGCCGATCAGCACCGTGAGGATCGCGCGGGTCGTTCCCCAGAGGATCGCTTTCGGTAGTTCCTGGAGGACGGACGCGTCGGGGATGAGGAAGACGGGGATGAGGACGACGCCCATCCCGGTGAGGGCGGCGATCAGGCACACCGGGATCGACGTGGTGAGCGCCTGGCGGATGAGAACCCGGCCCAAAGCGGGCACGGGCACGCCGGCGCCGGCCAGGGCCGCGAACGAGCGTCGATGATCCAGCAACGCCTCCGCCTGATGCACGATGAGGGCGGCGGCCGAGGTGGCCAGCGCGATCAGCAGGGCGATGTCTATCAGCAGGTAGGCCGTCATGAAGTAAGAAGGGACGACGTCGGCGCCATGCGAGAAGATGATCCCCTGGTTGGCGCCCTCGGCGGCGCCGAAGAACACGGTCAGCCCCACCACTGACAGTGCGCGGGCCCAGCCCCGTGGGTCGGCTTCCACGAGCCGGGCCGCGAGCAGGGTCTCGGCCGTCCGTGCGCGCCGCCCTATCCACCGTGCGGCCGCCCTGATCAGCCAGGCGGTGGCGAGGACCAGGCCGAACAGCAGGAGCACCATGCCGATGGCGATGATCAGCGGCGCGCCGTACGGCACGATCAGTTCGACGTACTCGCCGAGGAAGTCTCGGCCCTCGTTCGTCCCTACGGTGGCGAACGCCCCTAGTCCCGCCGCGACGAGCACCAGGTCGAGCACCCTCGGGCCGGTCGGCTGCGCCCGCCGGACCACGCCCAGCGGAGAGGACACCACGTGCCGTCCCGCCTTCAGTCCTGAGTACGTGCCGCTGAAGGTCACTACGGCGAGGATCGCCGGCATCAGGAGGGGGCGGTTCAGCGGCAGCGGCCATGACAGTGCCAGGTCGATCACCAGGTACACCGCGATGCCGATCAGCCCGCCCAGTGCCGCCCGCCACCCGCTCTCGTACGCCCCGAGCAGGCGCACGTGGCGCGGCGTGGCCCCGGCCAGCCGGAGGGCGGCCAGCCGCCGCTCCCTGGTGGCGCCGGCCAACCGGCTCACCTGGTAGAGGAAGGCCATCGCCGGGAGGATCAGCAGGGCGAGCCCCAGCGAGGTGAGGGCGCGCCCCTCGTCGCTGAAGACGGCGTCGACGCGGGCGTCCCACGCCTGGAGCAGGCTCACCGCCACGCAGAACAGGAAGGTCGCGAGCGCCGCCCCCGTGGTCATGAGGCGCCCCCGAATCCGTTCGCGTCGCGACCCGCCCTTGGCGAGCATGCGCATCACGGCGATCATGCGGCCACCTCCGCCGCGAGTTCGCCGTCGCGCAGCACGAGCTCCCGGTCGGCGTAGGCGGCTACCCGGTTGTCGTGCGTGACGATCACCAGGGTGATGCCGTCGGCGCGGGCCGTACGGGTGAGCTCGTCCATCAGCTGTTCGCCGGCCAGCGAGTCGAGCGCGCCGGTCGGCTCGTCGGCGAAGACCACGCGCGGGCCGGTGACCAGCGCGC